>LVZN01000001.1 GCA_001695645.1 Erysipelotrichaceae bacterium MTC7
AAGAAGGATTTGAGGTCCTTATGGATCGCTACAATGAGCTCAAAGAAAACAGTGGTCACGAAGTGATGTTTATCTTTGAATCTACCGGGGTGTATCACAAAGTGATTCAACACTTCTTGGAAGAAAAAATCGCAAGAAATTTATTATGATTAGTCCATTACAGTCTGCAAAGGTGCGCAAGTTGGATCTAAGAGCTGCAAAAACTGATAAATTGGATCCAATGTATATCGCTAAAGCGTACTATATGTTGGATATCGATATAAGTGTCAAGAAGCAAGAGGTGTATGATGAGTTGATGCAGTTGGATCGTTATTATGAAGCGCAGTTAACCTCACTAACAAAGGCTAAAGTACATTATCGAGAGAGTCTCGATTTAGTATTCCCTAGACTTGATGAACATTTCGATGTATATGATCCTTGTGTTGTATTGATGATCCAAAAGTATAAGCATCCTGAGAACATACAGCGCAAAGAAGTGAAAACTGTGATTGACTATTTAACTAAAAAGAATTCACATAGAAAAGCATATTTGCAGTCATTTGCAATCACTTTTATTGATTACTGCAAGGATTGTATGAGTGGATGTAGCATGAATGATATAGCAATCGACATTCTTTTAGGTCATCTAGACAGTGTTGAACATTTTCAACAGAAAGTTGATTACACATTCAAACGAATGAGAGAACTTGCTAGAAGCCTTAAGCAATACGAGCAATTAATAAGTATCCCAGGAATTGGTGAAATCTTAGCAACAAGACTGATTGCAGAGATTGGTGATATGGATCGATTTGATTCCCATAAACAGCTAATTGCATATGCTGGCATAGAACCTATTATCTATCAATCTGGAAAGAAGGATGGAATGCATTATCGGATGAGTAAAAAAGGAAATAAAATACTGCGCAAGTTATTATATTTAGCCATTACTTGTAGTCTTAGAAGCAAAACACAAGATAACAAAATCAAAGAATATTACCAAAAGAAAAGACAACAAGATAACCCAATGTATTATCTCGCTGTCTATTTCGCCTGCGCCAATAAATTACTACGAATAATTTATGGCATGTATAAATCGAATTCGATTTATCAATAACCAGGTCCATTATAACACTTTTCTAAAAAAACTGACATAGTTCAGGATTTTTAGTGTGATGAAATATCATAGAATGATTTTTTAATATTATACTTGATTTTTATTAACTAATTTTTTGTTGGTCAGTCTTTTTTATTCTTTTCTCCATAGGTAGCAGAGTCTTCTGCAACCATACTTAACTCCGGTTCTGAAATCTTATAAATGAACTTCTTTTTTAATCGTTCATACAGGACTGTGCCGATTGACTCCATAACCTGTTTCATCATGCCTGGGTCAGAGAACATACGAACAAAAAAATCATCATTTTGCTCATATCTGCTGGCAGCCATTTCAGGGAAGTCCTTCTCAAATAGCAACATGAATGTTTTGCGGTCGTTATTCTTAGCATAGCTTTGCCACTTTTCTTCAGATGCATAATCATTTTCAAGTTGTAATAGCACCTTGTCCATTTCTGTAAAGTTTGTTCCGTACTTCTCATTAATTTTATCAATCAGAACAGTAAGAGGGTCTTTCTTCTTTTCACGTCTTCCGGATTCTCCTGTAATAGAGTGAAATCCTTCCTCTGTTCCTTCAAGACCTATATTACCTTCGAAATCTTTTTCAAGACGATAGTATTCGAGCAACACCTTGTCATCAACATCGACTTTTTCTCCACCACCTTTTGGCAACATGGTAGCAAGAAATTTAGCATACACGCTGAATTTATGTATATCCTTATCAAACAATCTGCATACCTGCGTAACGAATGCATAGATTCGATTAAAGCGTTGTATCGTTCCTTTGAAAATATCCTTCTTGTCATCGGCTAAAGCATTATATCTGTCTAACGCAGGTCTAATAGTACCTTGTAATTTACCAAGGTCTCCAGCCACCTGTGTTTTAGACGCATAGAATATTTCTGCAAATTTATCTATCTCCATTTGCTGATATACACGGAAACCATCCAGTGTGTTTTTCAAGTCATAAATCACATTCGGATTTGTTTCTTCTTCAAGAACAGTTTCTTCATAATATGGTTCAAATGACTTCTTGATATCCTCTGCAGAGTTTACGAAATCAAGGACGAAGGTATCCTGCTTTCCACGCATTGTTCGGTTAAGTCTGGAAAGAGTCTGTACAGCTTTAACACCAGACAATTTCTTATCAACAAACATCGTATGCAATAAAGGTTCATCAAATCCGGTTTGATATTTTTCCGCAACAATCAGCATACCAAATTCATCGGTGTGGAATGCTTCTGGCAGAGCCTTTTCTTTTATAGTTTCTCCGACATTGTTTTTATTTAATTTTTCCTCGGTGTACTTTTCTCCATCGTCATCGACTTCGCCTGAAAATGCAACCAGAACATCAAGGTCGGTATAACCTTTTTCCTGTATCTGACGCTTGAATTCGTGTAAATATCGTACTGCGTGTAAACGAGACGGTGTAACAATCATTGCTTTTGCTTTACCACCGATTTTATGCATCGTCACATTTCTGAACTGTTCAAGCATAACAGAAGTCTTTTGTGAAATATTATGTGGATGCAAGGATTCATAATTAAGAATGGCTTTTACCCCTGCTGCTGTGTCGAGTTCTGGATTATCAGCAATGCTCTTGGTAATCTTATAATACATTTTATAGGTCATATAATTTTGCAATACATCAAGAATAAAACGTTCCTCAATTGCCTGTCTCATAGAATAAATGTGGAACGGATGATACTTACCTTCTTTATCACGGCAACCAAACATCTGCAGGGTTTTATCCTTTGGTGTAGCCGTAAAAGCAAAGAAGGATAAGTTGTCATGTATCCCTTGTGCTGCCAGTTCGTCAAGAAGTTTGTCCTCATCATCCTTACGCCTGCTTTCTTCTTCATATTCCATTTCGGCATATTCTTCAAGTATCTTTTCAGTGTCAGCCAATGCACGTTTTAATTTTTTAGCTGCATCTCCTGTTTGAGAAGAGTGTGCTTCATCAACGATAATGGCGAAACGCTTATTGCCGGATTTCACTTCTTTATAGATAACAGGGAATTTTTGCAATGTAGTAATGATAATACCTGTTCCAGCTTCAATGGCATCTTTCAATTGCTGTGCGTTTTTATCAATCTTCTGAACAACACCTTCCACATGGTCAAACTGATACACGGTATTTTGTAACTGGCTATCAAGCACTCGTCTGTCTGTAACAATAATTACTGACTGGAATATCTTCTCATCAGAATCATCGTGCAAACCACTTAAACGGTGTGCTAACCATGCAATAGAATTAGACTTTCCGGAGCCTGCACTATGTTGAATTAAGTAATTATTTCCTGCACCATTTTCTTTCACATCTGCTAATAATTTTGTGACTACATCAAGCTGATGGTAACGAGGGAATATCATGCGTTCTTCCTTTACTTCTCCCGTTTTATCATCCTTGATTACCTGTAAATGCAGATATTTATGTACAATTTCAAGTAGACGGTCTTTGCGCAAAACACTCTTCCATAGATACTCTGTGTCATAACCATCATCGTTAATCGGGTTGCCTTTTCCACCGACTTTTCCCGCACCATTACTGCCTTGATTGAATGGTAAGAAATATGTTTTACCACCTTGTAAGCGTGTGGTCATATATACATTAGTAAGGTCAACTGCAAAATGCACAAGCACTCGGTTCTTAAACTCAAAGATTGCATCATTGCCTGCACGGTCAAATTTATACTGGGCAATAGCATTTGCCGTATCCTGCCCTGTAAATTGGCACTTCAGTTCCATAGACACAACAGGAATACCATTGATAAAAAGCACAATATCAATACTGTTTTCATTCTGCAAAGAATAGTGCAACTGCCTTGTGCAGTGCATAATGTTGGAATCATATTGCTTTACAATCGTTTCATTGATGCTCGTTTCCGGTTTCCAAAATACCGCACGGAATTTAATGCCACGGTCTGTAAAACCTTGACGCAGAACCTTTAAAAGACCCACCATTTTTACTTCACGGCAGAAACGGTCTATGATTTGTTTTTCGGAATCTGAACCATATATTTTCACATATCGTTCCCATTGCTTAGGCTGGCTCTCCTTGATAAATGAAACAAATGTCTCCTTATCAAGAGCAAGCTTACGGTCAAAGTTTTTAGGATTGCCTTTTGTATAGCCTCCTTCAGTACAAAGGAAGCTTTCAATATCTTCTTCAAATCGCTTTTCTTTTACGTCAAAATCTGATATTAGATATTCACCTCCGTTAGTATTTTTTGAATCTCACCATAATAGCAGTCCCTATTTTTAGGATACTCTGTAATAGTGAATCCAAACTTTTCGTAAAAATGATGAAGTCTTTCCTTGTGGTCTGTGTCAATGATGGATAAATTTCCATGGATTGTCGTATATCCATACTCTGTAGCATATGATAATAGCTTGTCCATCATAATAGAACCGTAACCTTTATTGTAATCACGATTTTTCATATGAACGATATCACCAATCAAAATGGATTCATCTGATTCAATAACACACTGCATTTTAGATGTCATCTTGCTCTTAACAAAGCATTTTACCATCAGCAGCATATCAGATTTATCGATTCTAACCTCTGGCGATTGTGACTTATGAAAGAACATGGCTCACACCTCCATCTTTCCGGTAACAACCTCGTAAATCAGAGATTTTTTGTATTCGGTCAATTTGTCTATTGCTGATTGTTTACGACTTATAATAATATCTAATTCTTGACACAGTTCCGTGATTCTATCAACCGCTTGTATTTGCAGTTCCATTGATGGAATATTGATTGATATTTGTGACAGCAAATCTTGATTTATATTGCTAATATTAGAACCCTGACTATACTTCTCAAGTTGTTTTCTGAAATAAGGGCTTCTAAAAAAGTATAACAAATACATATCATTTATGATGTCTGTTCTATTATTGCGAAATCTGATGCAGAAGCCACTGTAAGTAAGTGGAAAATTTATATTTTCGACCATAATACTACGTCCAACAAGTTCTTTGCTCCCATTAGATCGTACGAAAACTATATCACCACTTCTTAACAAATAATCTTCTGCAATATCATTATCAATAATTATATCCGAGAACATTTCTTCACTATTTAAAATGAAGTGGTCTTTAAAATCACCAACTCCAAGAAATTTTATTCGTTTACTGCTCGTATTACTATTGAAATTTAAGCCGTTTTTCATTGTAGCGATGTATCCCAAATGACATCTATCTCCATCAACATCTACAATAGCTTCATTTATTGCAGATAGCTTGTATTCCTTCAGCTTTTCAATCATAGCCTGCTCACGCTCGATGATGGCGTCGATTTTAGAGCACTTGCTGTCGAGGTAGTCGGCAATACGGTGTTGCAAAATAGAAGGTGCTACTGGTAATGCCACTGTATTTAATTTTGACATTTGAATACGCATTCGTATTTCCATAATGCCATTTCCATAACCTTTTAACTTGCTTTGTAATTCCTTGGTTTGAAACAGATAATTATAATATCTAATATCATCATTTTCGTTTCGTGGAAAGAGCATATAATACACCGGACTAACACACCCATAATAATCAGATAAGGCAACAGACCCAATAATTACATTCATGCTGTTTAAAACTATATCACCTTGATGTGCGAGTTTGTATCCGGTTAAATCATCTTTTGATTTATTTCCAATCTCTCCTTTATCGCTGTAGGGAATAACACCTCTATCATTTGTCAGCGATAAAATAAAATCTGTTTTCACTGGATTATTTGATTCGTTTCTTTCACAGAGAACCGCTTTAAGTCTTTTGACAGTCCAACCAGATGGAATTACACCAATCCAATCTATTCCACTTTCTTTCATATCAATCATAAGCTAAACACCTCCGCCAAGGCTCCATCTAACTCAGTTTCGATATCCATAATTTCTGCCATGATTTCAGCAGAACTGCGAGGTGCTTCATATTTATAAAAATAGCGTGTGAATGGTATTTCATATCCAACCTTAGATTTGTTTTTATCAATCCAAGCATCCGGTGCGAAAGGAAGAACTTCACGCTTGAAGTATTCCGAAATATCCTCTTTCAATGGCACATTTTCTGTATCACGAAGAGAAGTGTCAGGTTGCTTTTTACCTTTCTTTAACACAAGTTCTCCGTTCTCGTCTTTGAGTGGACGCTCAACAGTGATTTTTGTGTAGCCAAAATCCTCCGTGTCATAAATCTGGCTGATTTCACTTGTCTTGAAATCTCCATAAATCTGCGTGATTTCATTGATTGCAGAAATAGGAATATCATTACGTTTGTTGCCTAATGTTTTTCTTCTTCTTTCATACAAATCATTAGCATTGATAAGTTGAACTTTTCCCTCACGCATTGTGCCTGTTTTCTTGTTGGAAAGCACCCAGATATATGTTGCAATACCTGTGTTATAGAAGATGTCGTTTGGCAAAGCTATAATAGCCTCAAGCAAATCGTTCTCTAAAATATACTTTCTAATATCAGAAGGTCCACTTCCGGCATCGCCTGTGAACAGTGGAGAGCCGTTATGAATAATTGCAATACGACTACCACCCTGTGTTATATCTTTCATTTTGGAAATAGCAGTCATGAGGAACAGCATCTGTCCGTCACTTGCTGCCGGTAGTCCAGCCCCAAATCTACCTGCAAATCCAAGCTTTGCTTCTTTTTCAACTTTTGGTTTTTCGTTTTTCCATTCACGTCCAAAAGGCGGATTGGAAAGAATATAGTCAAAGGTTTGTCCTTCGAATTGATCATCTGAAAGTGTATTACCATCTTTGATGAATTCAGCATTATTTCCCTTGATAAGCATATCTGCTTTACAGATAGCAAAAGTCTGGTCATTTAACTCTTGTCCGAATGCCATAATTTCAGTAGAGGCATTCATCTTGTGCATATATTCCTCAGCCACAGATAGCATACCGCCGGTTCCACAGGCAGGGTCATAAATTGTCTTTGCTACGTTGTTGCCTGATAGAACATCATTATCGTCATAGAACAGAATATTAACCATAAGTTCAATAACTTCACGAGGAGTGTAATGCTGTCCTGCATCCTCATTATGTGCCTCAGAAAATCTTCTGATGATTTCTTCAAAAACATATCCCATCTCAAGATTAGAAATAACACTTGGGTGCAGATTTGCTTTTGGAGATGTAAATTCTTTTATGACAATATAAAGGATGCCCTTATTAGCCATAGTAGTGATGTGACCATCAAACTTGAACTTCTCAATAATATCCTGAACATTCTCAGAGAACCCGTTTAAGTAGTCACGGAAATTTGCTTCTATATTGTCCGGGTCATCAAGCAATTTGTCAAAATCATATTTGCTTGTATTGTAAAATGCGTGACCGGATGCTTTACGCAAAAGGACATCACGCATAGGTAATGCTTTCACGCTTTCATATTTATCAAGCACAGCCCCCTTTGTATCAGCAAGAATACTATCAAAACGTTTAATAACTGTCATAGGAAGAATGACTTCTCCATATTCATGTGGCTTGTATACTCCTGTCAATTTATCTGCGATTGCCCATATAAGGGCAGCCTTTTCACTTACATTACTACTTAAGCTCATAATCCGAACCTCCATTTTTTATTGTGATTTTTTCTCCATTAGGCAATGTAAATGATTGCTCATAGGATATATTTAATTCATCAGCTATTTTAACAAGTTCTGTATCTGTGATAGTTCCTCTCTTTAGCTTCGCACTAAAGTTCTGAGGAGACTGACCAATACGCCTTGCCAATTCAGATAGGCTTATATCCATTCGTACACAAAGCACTTTAATTTGTTCTGCTGTTGTCATATCACACCTCCATCAAACTTCTGTGTTTTATTATAAACGATTTCGTTGATAAATACAATCTATTTAAAGCATTGTTTACAAAATAATTGATATTTTTTGAGCAGCCGACTATGGCTGCTTCTTTTTTATTCTTTTTTCCATATGAGGTTTAAATATCATCATTTTCTTTTGCCTGTGACTTAAGGGGTTCGATTGATTAGCATTTCTCGTTTATGAATAGAAGATATTTTTTCTAAAACGTCCTTTTTTATGCGTTCTCAAGGCTATTAGGCATAAGGGAAAATATTTCTGAAAGTTGGTTCTTAAACACAGTGCAGGTGTCCTTTTACTATCAAAGGGAAAATGATTCCGTGATTTTGTTCTCGAACTGTCCTTTGGAAGATAGAGAGGGATAAATAGTTTCTTCAAAGCCCGGAGAATACAATATCAATCTCCCTTAGTAAATTAGGAAGTAAAAATACTTCCGCTCAAATTGCCAGTTTATCTCCAGTGGAAAAGTGTAAGGATTATTTTTTCTGAAATTGGAAGTTTCATATCTTTCCAATACATAACCCTCAGAAGAAACAAAACTACAGGAACTGGCTACGCATAAAACAGAAGGAGGAAGAAGAAAATGATTTATGACAACCTACCACAGCTAATCAAAGATACAGGTCAGTGCTGTGTTTGGAATTTAGAAAAAAGAAAAGGTCGCAATACTAAAGTGCCATATAACCCTATCACAGGAAGGCACGCTTACGTTGATAACCCAGAAACCTTTGTAGATTTTGAAACTGCTGTAAATGCAGTCAGTAATTACAGTGGTATCGGTATTCGCGTGAATGGTCGCATTATTGCCATTGACCTTGACCACTGTATCGAAAATGGTCAACTGCTCTCGTGGTCAAAAGAAATCGTAGAGCAATTTAACAACACCTACATCGAAATCAGTCCTAGTGTTACAGGCATTCGTATCCTTGCACTTATGCCGGAGGGCTACACCTATGATAGCAGTACCTTCTATATCAAGAAAGGCAATGTGGAAGTTTATGTTGCAGGTGCTACTAATCGCTTTGTAACACTCACAGGAAATGCATATCAACATTCTGATGTAACGGAGCAGGCTGATGCTATGCAGTGGCTACTTGATACGCATATGAAAAGAAAGCAGCCACTCAAGATGATTAATCCGAATTTAGAGCGTGACAGCTATCTTTCTGACGAGAGTGTGTTGGAAAAAGCTATGAAAGCAGCGAATGGCGAGAAGTTCAAAAAATTATGGAATGCAGACACCACAGGCTATTCCTCTCATAGCGAGGCAGATGCAGCACTCTGTTCTATGCTTGCATTCTACTGTAACGGAAATATGAAGCAAGTGGACAGGCTCTTTCGACAATCGGCACTTTATCGTGACAAATGGGACGAACAGCGTGGTGCAGACACTTATGGCAATCTCACGATTATGAAAGCAGTCGGCAATATGAAGAATTTTTATCAGCCAATCAAAATCAATCCTAATACGGATTTTAACGATGAACTGCAAAGACTCGTCACGCACAATCCATCGGACACGCTGAAATATCCGTGGACGGATATTGGTGCAGGAAAACTGTTTGCTGACTTCTACAAAGAGGTTCTCCGTTATGTGCCGGAACGCAGGAATTGGTTTTGCTACGAAGATGGTGCTTGGTCTATGGATACAGGTGGACTAAAAGCAATGCGATATTGCATGGAACTTGCAAATTTTCTCCATCTGTATGCACTGGAAATTAAGGACGAGCATCAGAGAAAAAGTTACATGGATTATTCCAAGCGATGGCAGACGCATGGCTATCGTGTAAATGTTCTAAAGGACGCACAGGTGCATCATCCTATTTCCTTTTTGGAATTTGATAAAGACCCATACATCTTCAATTGTAGTAATGGCACTCTACACCTTGATAGTGGGAAGTTTACGGAGCATTGCAGTTCTGACCTGTTGACGAAAATATCCGCTGTTGCTTACGACCCTTTGGCTCACAGTGAGCGTTGGGACAATTTCATAACAGAAATTATGAGTAATGATCAAGACAGAGCCTTGTTCCTGCAAAAGGTTCTGGGTTATGCCCTTAGTGGTGATACCCGTCATGAATACATGAGTATCCTCTATGGTGCTACCACCAGAAATGGCAAAGGTACGCTCTGTGAAAGTGTACTGAAGGTATTCGGCAGTTATGGCTGCACAGCAAGACCTGAAACCATTGCTCAGAAGAACAGCACCAACAGTTCTCAGCCAAGTGAAGATGTTGCCCGCCTTGCAGGAGTACGCTTTGTAAATATCGCAGAACCGGGAAAAAGTCTGGTATTGAATGCAGCTTTAGTAAAAAACATGACAGGCAATGACACTATCAATGCTCGTTTTCTCCATGAGAACAGTTTTGATTTTTCACCACAGTTCAAGCTGTACATCAACACCAATTATCTGCCTGTGGTAAACGATATGACGGTATTTGCCAGTGGACGAGTTATCATCATTCCTTTTGAGCGTCATTTTGATGAATCGGAGCAGGACAAAGGCTTAAAGCGTGAGTTCATAAAACCACAGGTGCAATCAGCAATCCTAAATTGGCTGCTGAAAGGCTATGAGCAGCTACAACTTCATGGACTGCATATGCCTCAGTCGGTCATCAATGCCACAGGTCAGTATGAGCATGACAGCAATAAAACTTTACTGTTTATTGAGGATTGCTTGGGGGAAGGTGCGGATTATGAAGAACGTACCTCTCAGGTCTATAACCGTTACAAATCGTGGTGCATGGAAAACGGACAATACGCTGAAAGCATGAAGAACTTCAAGCAGAGCTTGTCTGCTGTGATGGAAGTCAAGCGTAAGCGTCCAAAGTCCGGTGGAGAGAAAACCACAATGGTCGTTGGTTATCGGTTGATATCTGATTTTCTCCGAGGATAAACACAGGGGGCAGTATGGGGCAAGTAATATAGGTATTTCTCTATAGGAAATCAATATTTTCATATAACCATTTTTTCTTGCCACAATATGCCCCACCACTGTGACCATTGGGCAACTGTGTAAAAGGTAGCGTTTTACGACCTTAGCATTTACTTGAAAGGGGTGATGCTTATGATTGCATAACTTTGGCTCAAAAATGAGCATAACTCGCTTTCCAATTATGGAAAGCAACAACAACGAAAGGAGGCGTTTGCCATGATGAACAAAGAAGAATTTGAAAAGTATTTCAAGCTTCACAACAAGATCGTGCTTTATACCAAGGATAATATTCCTATTACATTCTCAAAGGAATATCATTTTCATTTTAGCGGAGGTCATTATGAATTTGATATTGCAGATTGTGAAGACCTTGCAGACTTCTGCAAAAAGCGTGGTCTTTATCTGAAACCAAATAATGTTCAGTAATAAGCCTAGGTAGGGGCGGTCAGAATCTCTACCACTATTATAGCGGAAAACGGGGCAAGGCTCTCACGCACAAAAACGCAAATTCAAAGGGGTAATATACCCCACCTGCTAATGCTTGAAAATGGCGTATTTATTGGCTTTAGAACCTTGCAATCCGTTTGAAATCGTTTGAAAAAACTATATTTATTCAAAAAAAATCAAACATTTAAGGAGGATTTTAATTATGAATGAAAACACAAAAATTACTCTCCATACAGGAGACCCAGAATACGATAAAAACTTTTGGAACCTTGCACGAGGAACAGGTGGATACGAAGGATCGCTTGCTATGTGTACTGATCGAGCAACAGGTGGTTATCCACTTCCTGCTGTGGCTCAGAATAAGTTTTCCGAAGCACTGAACAAGGAAAGTCTATTCAGACGCATTGGTACTACTATGAATGCTTTAAATAATGGATATCGTATCTTTGCTAAAGACTGTGAAGATATTGCTATGTGGGTGCCAGAAGGTGGTGCTATTCCAATCTATGAAGGCATTGAAGATTTCACGGAGCATAGATTAGAAAGCTATAAACTTGCTGCCTTTGTAAAACTCGATGAGGACTTTATCCACGATGTTAGTTTTAACATGGAGAAATATCTGATTGAGCGTTTAGCAATGAACTTCTCTAAGGGAGAAGAAAACGGATTTATCAATGGAACAAGCAATGCAGAACCAACCGGTATTCTTGCAGAAACAGGTGGTGCTGATATTGGTGTGACAACTACTGCCCTAACCTTTGATGATATTACAAAATTATTCTTCTCCGTTAAGCCTGAATACCGAACAAATGGTAGTTGGATGATGAATGATGAAACAGCACTTTACCTTCGTAGCCTTAAAGACAATGATAGTAACTTTTTATGGCGAGGAAGTACCGATACGCTTATGGGAAAACCTGTGATTATTTCTAATGAGATGCCATCCATTAGTACAGGTGCTAAAGCTGTAGCCTTCGGAGATTTTTCTTATTACTGGGTAGTCAATAGAAAGCTTATCTCTGTAAGAACTCTAAAAGAGAAATTTGCACTTCACGATCAGATTGGTTATCTTGCGTTTGAATTTGTAGATGGTCGCTTAATAAGATCAGAAGCCATCAAAGTTATTCAGATTTCTGAATAACTAATCATTACCTAATCTACCGATGGAGAAAGGTGCATACAAAATGAATAATGAAATTAACAAAAGCCGTATCACCGAAACTTCCATCGGTGGAACGGTGTACATTGTGGAATCTCTGGTTAGTGATAAAGCCAAAGAAACTGCCTATACCAAGGTCAAAAGGCTCATTATAAGCAATTCCAAAGACCATATAAAGTTATCAGAAACGACACAATTATTATCGCCAAAAGACTACACTTCAGCGAAATAGTACGGTAATATGTCATACTGACCGGAGGTATCAATGCCAAAGGTCAGCATAAATTACCGCTTGAAGGCTGTCGGAAAGGAGCTAAAAATTATGAATAGACAGCCTAATATGAATGCAGCCATTGGAGAGAAAATCACAGCACTTTATTGCAGATTATCCCGTGATGATGAACTTCAAGGTGACAGCAACAGTATCAAGAATCAAAAAGCAATTTTACAAAAATACGCTGAAGATAACGGATTTAGAAACCTTCACTTCTTTGTTGATGATGGTTTCAGTGGCACTAATTTTGATAGACCGGATTTCCAAAGAATGATAGCTGAGATGGATGAGGGTAATGTTACCACCATTATTGTAAAAGATATGTCTAGACTGGGCAGAGATTATCTGAAAGTCGGCTATTACAATGAGGTAGCATTCCCGGAGGCAGATGTAAGATTTATTGCCATTAACAATGGTGTGGACAGTGCAAATCAGCAAGATAGTGATTTTACCCCATTTCTCAATATCATCAACGAATGGTATGCCAAGGACACAAGTAAGAAAATAAGAGCGGTGTTCAAAGCAAAGGGAGAATCGGGTAAACCGCTCTGCACCAATCCACCCTATGGATATGTGAAAGACCCACAGGACAAACTGCACTGGGTAATTGATGAAGAAGGGGCTACTGTGGTAAAAGAAATCTTCCACCTTTGTATGCAAGGCTTGGGTCCAACGCAGATTGCAAAGGAACTGACGAAAAGGAAAATTGAAAACCCTGTGGCTCATGGAAAAAGAAATGGAATCAATGTCCCAGCTCAACAGGAGCATGATGATCCATTTATTTGGAGAACCTCAACGATTGCAAGAATGCTCACAAGACAGGAATATCTTGGACATACAGTAAATTTCAAAACTAAAAGAAAATCTTATAAGCAAAAGAAACAATTAAAGAATGACCAGTCAGAATGGAAAATATTTAAAAATACACATGAAGCTATAATTGATGAGGAAACCTTTAAAATAGTGCAACGTATTAGAGATGGCAGACGTAAAGTTTCAAGGCTTGGAGATATGGGTATTCTTTCTGGAATGATGTTTTGTGCCGACTGTGGTAATAAGCTGTATCAAGTTCGTGGTAAAGATTGGGAGCATGATAAGGAATATTTTGTTTGTGCCACTTATCGTAAAATCAAAGGGGGTTGCAGTTCCCACCAAATCAAGAATGTTGTGGTAGAGCAACTATTATTACAGGATTTACAGCGTGTGACAGCGTTTGCAAGGGAACATGAAGACGAATTCTTGCAGGTTATTACAAGCAATTCCGAGAAGGAATTGAACAAGGAACTCAAAGATAGCCACAAAGAATATGAGCAGGCAATGGCTCGTATCAACAAGCTGGATACCATTATCCAAAGGCTTTATGAAGATAATGTGGAAGGCAAAATCAGTGATGAGCGTTTTATGAAAATGTCTGCTACATATGAATCGGAGCAAAGGGAACTCAATGCCCGTGTGACTGCCTTGCAGGACTTCATTGACCACGCAAAAGAAAAATCCCTCAATGCTGAACACTTCTTGTCATTGGTCAGAAAGTACACAGACATCAAGGAATTGGATGCCGAGATTATTCGAGAGTTTGTTGAAAAGATAATCGTATTTAAAGCTGAAAAGATTGATGGTCACAGGACACAGCGTATTCAAATTATTTACAACTGTATCGGAGCAGTGGAACTTCCGAGCAAGCAAGAAAAAACGGCATAGCCGATTGTTACGACTATGCCGAATTTTTCAAGGGAATAAAATCCCTAAGACGCACCCTCTAAGTGCGCTTTCTTTATGGAACAATGGGATCGCAATTGAAATCTTGATCAACTAAGCGTTCGCGAAGTGTTTCCACATTCTTAACATCTGCCTCTGTTAATGGAACATCAAACAAATGAAATGGATCATGTTCATAATCGTATCCATCAAGTTCCACGGTGATGATGTGTTCAACCATCGCACGGTCTAACACAATCTCTGAGGTAATTCCCGGATTTCTTAAAATCTTTTTCTCATATTCCTCAATTTGTTTTTTCTTTTCTTCTACTTTTGCTTGGAAATCACCTTCATATATATATTGTCGTGAAATCCGTACTTGTGTGATATTCGTACCACGATAATTGATTTCATAATTATTGGTCTTAAATGAACAAATCATTTTTTCACCATCAATTAACTTACAACCACTTGTACTAACAAGCAAAATAAAGATGCATACTATTGTTATATATTTTTTCATGATTGTTCACCACCCATAATTTGATCAATCAATGCCATCACGCGTTTGATTGACTTTCCATCTTGATAAGCAAAGAACTTATTACGAAATGCTTTTCGCTCTTTTTGATAGCAATCGGGTGCTTGAATTGCAGCAACGACCGCATCCTCACTTTTACAGATTTGACCTGGCATCTCTTTTTCATAATCAACAAAGAGTCCTGGATTTTTTGCATACTCGTCGAGATCAGGAACGTAGAACACCATCGGTTTATCAAAAATAGAGAAATCAAAGATAATTGCAGAATAATCAGAAATCAGTACATCTGTCACCGAGAACAGTTTCTTGATACTCATTCCGTTGCAACAGATAACATGTGAATGTGTATCGATGGTGCGATTGGTAAGTAATGGGTGCATTTTATATAAAATTACATACTCATCACCAAGTGCATCAATGATTTTATCCAGGTTGACTTGTCCATCACGAAAGCCAGCCATTAAGCGTCCACGAAAGGTCGGTGCATATAAGACTACCTTTTTTCCTTTTATCTCAGGAAACTGCTTATACATGGCCTTGCGGTCTTTCTCAATCTTACGTTTTTTAAATAAACGATCGGTCTTGGGAATTCCTGTTACATACACCTGGTCTTCATTAATATTGAAAGCTTCTGCATACGGTTTACGGAAGTATTCACAATTGCTAATTACATAGTCATAGTTTGCGATTGTATAATCACGGTCAACAACATTACCAAATTGTTTAATTGCTCCTGTCGCATGCCACAATTGCAAAACTTTCACTTCCTTGCGTTTGAACTTACTTACCACATAGTTGTTGTAATCAAGAATTACTAAAGCACTTGAGTTAATAACAAACAACTGTTTGATACAAATAAAGAAATACTGAAGATTTCCCCATAAAGTCTTTTCAAATTTCGTAAGTAAATAATAAAGATGGTATTTATCCAACTCTTTTTCATTTTCTTTTTCTAGAGCTCTAGACAGCAAACGAAAATCTCCTGCTAAATGCTCATGTTCTAAAGAAACGAACGTAATCTTTTTTGGATCCACCTTCACAAAAACTAAAAAAAGGCGAAAAAAACTCAAAATGACATCAAGTATGATTTTCTTAAGTTTCATTTTTTCACCTTCACTTTCTAATGTTGGATATCTTTACCTTCAAAGACAATATCGACAACACGTTCACTTGCATGTCCGTCTTGTAGATTGTTGAATTCCTTATTGAAGGATTCCAATCGACTGTAGTCGTAATTTCCTGCTTTAATTTTTGCAAGTAGTTCATCTTCATCTTGGATAATATCTCCAGGAAGTGTTGTATGAATATCAAAATAAAAACCACGAAGTTCTTCTGCATATTCTTTTAAATCAAACATGTAGAAGTACATAGGTCGTTTCAAATTGGCATAATCAAAGAACACACTGGAATAATCAGTTACCAATACATCTGCAATAACATACAGTTCATTGATATCACGCCCTGCTCTTACATTGCGTAAAAACTCACGCAACTCTTCATCTTTTTTGTACTTATTGATAATCAAGTAATGAGGTTTGTATAACAATACATACTCATCACCCAAGACCTCTTTCCATTTATGGAAATCCGCTTCTAACTCAAATGTATAACCGCGCTCAGTATACGAGTTATCACGCCATGTTGGCGCATAAAGTAATACTTTCTTTCCTTCAGGAATGTTGTATTTCTCTTTCAACGCTTGCACTTCTTCAGAACTCACATTGGTTAAGAAATCATTTCGTGGGTACCCGGTTTCAATCAAACGTTCACGATTGATTCGAAAGGCACTTTGAAACACTTTTGTACTAAAAGCGTTTGGACTAATCATATAGTTGTACTTACTTACATCATTGTCATAGGTTGATGCCATTTGATCAAAGTTCATCCCACTACGATAGTACGTAACCTCTTTATCTTTTGGACGAATGATATCATGTGCCAAACGTTTTAACGGCGTACCATGCCACGTTTGCAAATAGATTTGTTCATCTTTTTTTATAATGTGCTTTGGCATCTTACAGTTGATGACCCAGTACTTCGCTTTTGACATATAGTAAAAATACTTCAATCCGTTATAACGGATAATCTTAGCATCTGGAATTCGGGTAATTTTAAATTTCTTTACAGCCCAAACAAACGTATAATCTTTGTATTTTGGACCATTCATTAAATATTGATGAATTGCTTTTGGATTATCAGAATATCCTCTTCCATGGAAGGAAATAAAAATAACCGTTTTATCATCAACTTTTATTTTTTGGTACATGTTTTTATAAATGATTTTTGAAATCTTCGTAATCACACGACGTACAAATCGCATCACTTTACGCAGACGTTTTCGCATTTTCTTTTTAATCTTTCTTAGGCTCATCAGTATTGTTTGCTCCTTGTTTTAACTGCGCTTTAATTTGCGTTGTCGAAATCCCTTCGGTACGCGGTAAATAGACAACCTCACAATATGGTTTTAAATGGTCAAATTTACCTTGCCAGTCTTCTCCAATTACAAACACATCCACATCATATTTTTGAACATCTTCTACTTTTTGTTCCCAAGAATCTTCAAAAATCACTTCATCTACATATTTAATCGCTTCTACAATGGCAGCACGATCCGTATCTTTTACCTGGCATTTTTTCCCTTTTTCTTCCCAGTTAAAACGATCGCTTGACACTGCAACAATCAAATAATCGCCGAGTTCTTTTGCACGACGTAACATATTTAAATGTCCAACATGGAATAAATCAAAGGTTCCATAGGTAATTACTTTTTTCATTTCGTGGTCCTTCCTGCCATAATCTTAGCTTTTTGTTTCTTTTGTTCCTCTTTACTCAAGGCTTTATATTCTTCTACATATTTCTCATACGCATCGGCAACCTCATTCACCGTGCCTTGCATGCGTAACTCCCCACCTTCAATCCAAATTCCTTGTTCGCAAAATTCACGAACTTGACTAATTGAGTGAGAAATAAAGAAAATTGTTTTTCCTGAATCACGCAGTTCAAACATTTTTTCCATACATTTTGCTGCGAATGCTTTATCTCCAACCGATAACGCTTCATCAACAATTAATATTTCAGGATCAAGTGCAATCGAAATGGAAAATCCAAGACGCGACTTCATCCCACTTGAGTATTTTTTTACGGGTTGGTATATGAAATCTCCAAGTTCCGCAAATGCGATAACATCTTCGATAATCTCATTGATGTGTTTTTTACTTAAACCAAGCAGAGCACCTTTCATCTTGATGTTTTCAATTCCGGTAAGTTGGTCATTCATCCCAGCCTTAATCGCAATGAGTGCTTGTTCTCCCACAATCGTTACATTTCCTTTTGTTGGATAAGAAATTCCAGCTAGAATGTTTGAAAGTGTACTTTTTCCACTTCCATTGGTTCCTAGAATCCCAACAATACTCCCTTTGGTAATCGAAAAATTAATATCACGCAAGGCATAAAACTTCTTTCGTTCCCCAAACCATCTTTTTTTCTTGTCTTGTAGCGTATAGACTTTATCTACATGCTCAAAAGCAACAACAATTTCTTTTGCCATAATTCACCTCTTAAAGCATATCGATAAACTTATGTTTAAATTTATACATAAGGATACTACCAACCACATACAAACCAATGACAACACACCAAAAGTATAACGTTTGTGCAGGGTGCATTGTTACCGGATCGTGATAAAATATTGATCCACGGTACCCCTCAATCACGTAATACAAGGGATTTAACTTAATAACAGGTTCCAATGAACGAACAAGTGCGTTGGAGTTTGCAAGTACATCAGTAATCGGCCACAAAATCGGTGACAGATACATCAACATACGCATACATGCAGAGATTAGTTTCTTTACATCTCGCGTAAACATATTCAGCACACTTGTGACCATCCCTAAAGATATCGTCAAACAAACCGCACAGAACATATAGTAAAACACTTGTAACCAAAGCATATTTGGCATATGTCCACGCACAACCAACAAAGCTACCACAACCAACATCATAACTATGTGATTGAACAACTCCTTAAACACCACCGTTGCAGGTAAAATACTGATCGGAAACTTCATTTTTGTAATGATGTTACGTTTTGCATAAATGGCATTACATCCTTTGGTAATACAAGGACTCACAAAAAACCATACCGTAATCCCAACAACCATCCAAGGCAGATAGCTAATCCCAACACCAGTCGGTGAAGTTGCTGGACTTCCTTTTCGCATGATTAAACCGAAGGCAATCCAATACGTAAATATCTGAATGAGTGGATTAAAAACACTCCAAAGTACACCCAAACGCGATTCACGATAATCAGCTAGCGTTTCATATTTGGAAATCGATAGAATTCGATTAAAATTGGTAAGATTCTCTTTTAATACAAACCAAACACTTTTCATAGTCATACCATCCTATATCCTACTCATTTTATACTATTTATCATGCTTTTACAATATTTCAGCCATTTCTCTATAGACTGATTTCTGCCATTTCTCTATAGACTGACCATAATGATAGAAAAGTCCGCTTCCATGAAACGAACCTTATTTACTCTTTTATTCTTTTAAATACTTATTTATTTTTCTTTGTAGCGACAGCAAACCTGTATCGATACTCTCATGCTGGTTGATGATTTGCTTGATTTGGTAATCAGCCATCTCCATAGCACCTTGATATTTTCTAAACTTTGAACTGTTCATGGCATTTTCCATGACTTCGTTTAAAATTTTCATATCAATTTCATAATCATCCATCGCATTATCTTGAAGTAAAGCAAGTGCTTCATCAGACTGTGTCACTTCCTTTAACGGTGAAATTCCATGTGAATTTTCCAACAATTCATATTGCGTATCTTGATCATAGACATAGTCCTTTAGCAATTCCCAAGCTAACGCTTTGTGCTTGGAACGGTTGCTTATCGACATGAGCATCGTTGACATTTGGGTTTTACTATCACGATTTAAGACTGAAGGCATTCGAATGCAATCCCATTCAAACCCAGCATACTTTTTTACTCTCCATGGGTATGGATTATACGCCCGGTATTCAGATAGCGGCATTGGTGTAAAGGCAACATGTCCATCATCAAAGTCAGCTGCCGAGACCGCATAACCTCCCGTTAATCCATCAAGTTTTTGAATGAATCGCAAAGCCTGATTTACACCTTCAGAACCAAAGTAACTTTCCGTTCCTTCACTGTTAAACAAACTTGCCCCATAACTATAGACCGCATCAAACCAACTGTAGTTATACACACCATATTGATCGACGACGCCATTATCGTTTGTGCCTTTCGTGACTTGCGTACAAATGCGATAAAAATCTTCCAACGTCCAATCGCTCTTTGGAATGGAGATCCCTTCTTTTTCTAGTAACGTACGATTGACAAACATAAGCATCGGATTGCTTTCATATGGTAGGGCATATTGCGTTCCTTGATACGCGCCTGCAAGTAAGGCACTTTCATAATATGCATCTTTATGGAATTGCTCATCTTTTTGAATCATCACATCCATATCTTGTAAGACACCAAGCTCAGACAGCGTATTGAAATCATCACCCAAAATCATGAATACATCGGGTTCATCACCCTGCAAGACTTTTGCAGCTAACCAAGCGGAGTAATCATCTTTCAAAATTCCACTTTCATAAACGACTTTAACCCCAGGGTGTTTTTTTTCATATCGTTCAATCACATCATCGATCACTTTATAACTTGCACCGTTTGGCACATCCCAGTTGCTTCCTGCAAAAACACCCAAACGGATGACTTTGGGTTGCAATTCTTGGTAAACCGAAAAGCCAATTGCACCGACCAACACCAAAATGAGACTCACAATTAGAAAACGTTGTTTCTGTGATTTACTCATCCTCAAATTCCTTCATCGTTTGACCGGTTTGCACAGCCCAAATCGCAAGTTGTGTACGATCACGCAAGTTTAGTTTCGATAATATGGAACTAAGATAGTTTCGCACTGTCCCTTCCGATAAATACAATTCTTGTGCAATTTCTTTATTTGATAAACCAAAACCGATTTGTTGAATCACTTTCCACTCTGTTTTGCTAATTTCGGCAACGGCATCTTCATCTACGTGAATCGTTAAGTTACTTTGTGTAATTTGCGAAAATAAGCGGAATACCTTTGTTGCGATATCCGGGTTAATCATTGCTCCACCACCAAGTACGGTGTGAATGGCTTGATAGAGTTCATCTGTTCCAACCCCTTTTAGTAGATACCCACTGGCTCCAAATTTCAGAGCACTAAAAACAAATTCATCATCATCAAACGTCGTCAGAATGATAATTTTGATTTCTGGATATTGTTCTTTCACGACTTTCGTACAATATACACCATCCATTTCCGGCATACGAATATCCATTAAAATCACATCAGGTTTATTTTTCTTAATCGCTTCAAGCGCTTCAAAACCATTACCGACCGTTGAAATGACATTAATATCCTCATAGGTATCCAAAACGATCTTCAAAGATTGGGTGATCAATTCTTGATCGTCTGCAATCATAACTTTAATCATTGTATTCTCCTTTTTTCATTGGGATTTTCACATGCGTGGTAAATCCGTTTGTTCCATCAAAGGTAACATCACCATTGATGATACCAATACGTTCTTGCATTTGTTTCAAACCAAAACCAGGTACAATGGTTTCACAACCTTCCCCATTATCTTCAATGGTTAAGCACAATACCTGTTCTTTTTCATAAACGTGAATTGTAAGTAGCGTTGCATTACCATGTCGCATGGAGTTGGTAAGACTTTCTTGAATCACACGAAACAACACATCTTCTTTTATTTTTTCAAAATCGACATCATCAAGTTCATACAACAAATCAACTTTAAGCTCCGATACTCCTGTAAACTCTTCAATCATTTCCACAATTGCTTCTTTGAATGTATGTTTTTCCAGTGCTCCTGGTCGCAGTTTATTTAGCGAACCACGAACATCACCGATACCTTGTCGAACAACTTTAGAAATCGCAAACAATTGTTTCTTTGTTTCTTTTGGATGCAAATCAATCATTGCAATACAAGCATCAATTCCTGCGGCAATTCCTGTCAATGCATGTCCCAGTGTATCATGAATTTCACGTGCAATTCGTTTTCGTTCCTTGTCTTCTCCAATTTTTTCAGTTATCTCTGCATAGTTTTGCAGTTCTCGATTCACACGGTTGATCATCGACAACTCTTTTGTAATATTCTCATTTTCTTGAATTTGATTGGCAATGTAGACGATCATAAACAAAATAAACAAGATCAGATTTAAAGACTCCAATAAATTGATTAATGCATATAAGGTATTTCGCGTTGTTGCTTCATATACAGAGATGTAGCTGTCAATGGATGTCATTGGAATTTGAATGGATACCACATGATAATTTGATAGCAAGAACACTACAATGAGCACAGCTAGAAACACATAGGTTTTCTTTGTTTTCATATAAGAAATAATATCTGCAAAAACCAGCAATAAGATTCCGTTGTATCCCATATACAACATAAAAATGATGATAAAACAGATAAGAATTTCAAGTAAGTTAATGGTAATGTCCACACGTTGGTCTTCCACACGATTGGTTTGTCTAAGATAAATTATTGCACTTAATACTGCATACAAAAGCAAAGGAATAAAATACGAATACATCGGTTGCATCGGTAAGTGTTCTAGTTTTTCAAGAAAGTCGCGTGCAACCTCATTTGCGATGACATACCGCGTAGTCAGTAAAATGATACTTGAGAAAAACAAGATGATAATAAAATTCACAAATATCATTAAATTTCGAATGAACAGCGCAGAATCTACATGGAATCGTCTAAACATTACTGCCACCCCTCTAGGGAGAAGTCATCAATGTTATCCTTCGTAATTAAAGTAATTGGAACGGTGATCTTTTTAGGTATCGTTCGCCCTTCTAACATTTCATATGCTTGTTCAATGGCAATTTTTCCATACGAAATCGGTGACTGTGCAACACTTCCCTCAATCACATCACCATTTTTCAACATATATTTAACTTCTGGGGAACCATCGACACCATAAATAATCACATCATCAGCCATTTCTTTGACTTGTAAAGCAGCATAGGCCCCTAGTGCACTGGGATCGTTGAGTGCCATAATTACGTCCACATTTCCAGTTTCATCCAACATCCGTTCCGTTTCTGGCCAAGCACGCTCCAATTGTCCTTCACATTCTGCACGATTCACAATCCGATAGTTATCATTTCCAGAGATCGTATCCGTAAATCCTTGAATTCGCTCTTTGGCAGATTTAGCTGCGCTATGCTCCAATAGCATAATATTCGCAGATTCCTTTTTCTTCATCATATCTGTTGCACACTTTACTCCTGCTTCATAGTTATCTGACGTAATGGTGCAATCGATAATTTTCTCATCATCGATTGGCACATCAATGACGATAATCCCAATCCCTTTCTCCTTTGCTTGTTTTACGGCTGGTTTGATTTTATCCCATTCAATTGGATTCACAAAAATCACGTCAACATTTTGGTCAATGAGACTATAAATTTGTTCATTTTGATTGGATACATCAAGGGCAGGATCTAACGTAATCAAGATATCTCCATTTGCTTCTACTTCTTTTTTTATTTCATCATTAATGACATCAAAAAAAGGATTGTTCATCGTCATATATGTCGAACCGAACACCTTTTTTCCACTTTCATTTAAAAAATATGCATGATTATAATGCACAAATATATAGCAAACAACCATAAACAAAATCAAACCTATGACTCTGCTAATGGCTATGTAATCGATTTTATTTCGTGGTTTCATCCTTGCCTCTTTCCGCGAATTATAGAATCCTACTCACCCATCTACACACAACACTATTTATCATATTATATAGTATTTAGAAAGCGCATTTCAACTTATTAGAGTTTTCTTTCATTTTAAAAAAACAGGATGGCTCCTGTTTTAACATTTTTATTCAAATGGATACACCATACCCCACTCTTTTCGAATTTTGGTTAGCAAGTCCATGACATCGCGAACATACATTAAGTTTTGATCCCCATTTTTGTTTTGAATGTACGCTTGCATATCCATGACTTCATAATCTAGAGCGCGTGCACTTTCACCAACTTCAATTTCTTCAACCCGACCATCTTCAGTAAACGTAATCGTTGCACGGTCTGCACGAGGATAATTCGTCACTTCAATATAACCAAGTTCACCAGCAATCACTCCACGTTTTGGTTGTTTTGCACGCATTGTTAGTGCCATAACTGCCATTTCACCATCTGGATTACGCAAGATAATTCCCGATGTTTCATCTACACCCGTTTCAAAGTAGTTCGCTGTTGTTAGTATTGTATCAGGTTGACTACTCATAAAATAGCGAGCAAAACTTGTCGCATAAACGCCTATATCAAGCAGTGCTCCTCCTGCAAGTTCCTTTGAGAAGAAACGGTTGTTTACATCATATGTTTTGCAACTTCCAAAATTCACTTGAATCATTTTCACGTTTCCAATCACGCCTTGTTCTACGATTTCTTTTAGCTTTTTGAACAACGGCATATGCAACAGTGTTGTGCCATCACAAATCACCAAATCTTTTTCTTTGGCAAGGCGCACTGCCATTTCCAATTGTTCCGCATTTACTGTAATCGCCTTCTCACAAAATACATGTTTTCCCGCTTCAAGCGCTTGCATGATGTATGCAGCATGTGAATTGTGTGGTGTAGCAATGTAAACGACATCAACGTTGTGATCAGCTAGCATATCTTCAAAAGTAGCATAGCTGTTTTTTACATGATACGTCTTTGCAAAACCTTCAACTTTTGCTGTTGTACGACTGGTTACACCGTACACTTCTTCATTTACTCGAAGCAAAGCTTGCGCCATTTCTTCTGCAATTCCTCCAGTACCTAAAATTCCCCAATTTAATTTACTCATGACTCCTCCTTACAATAACTCTCATACATATCTTAATATAAAAAATGGTATGGGCTTGCCCATACCTCTAAAAGTGAGAAAAAAACGAAAATTACATGTTAATAATATCTTTTATTGGTGCATGTGCATAGTGCAAAATGTCATATATTTTTATGATGTTTGTCACATCTTGTTCATTCACTAGATGTCGATAATCGGTGTTCAAGCCATTGATATGCATGCAATACCATCAGTCCACAAAGTATACCAATCACGTATAAACTAATATCACTTAAATCAAAAGCACCTCGGTGTAGTACAAGTTGTAACACTTCCATTAAGATTCCAAAACCAACACTTAAGCTAAATAAACAAAATTTGCTTTTCACAAAAACATGCAATACCAATGGTGCTGGTATAAACAACAAAACATTCAGCACCACCAATTGCATCAAATACATGTGTCCAGATTGCATATCTTGAATAAACGAAAATGGGTTCAATCCACTCAATTGGAACGATGCTGAATATACAGGGGTACGCCCTAGTAAAAGCAACATTACAATTATAAAATAGCCCATACACACCATTCGCTTTTCTTTTTCACTCCATCCCACACATAGATACGTTAGAAAACCATAAATAAATGCCACAATACCAAAAGCAATCAATCCGTATTGCAAATAATTTGGATTGTTGAATTGCATCAGTTCTTGAATCACTGGATACCACACGACTAGCCCTACCACGATTGCAATACAAAAAATATGCGTTTTATTGTTTAAGTAATTTCTCATTTCAAATCCTCGATAAAACTATACTACCATAAATCATACTTTTCTTTGTGACGTTTTATTGATGATTCGATGTTATTTTGTAAAAAAAGAAGGTGTAAACACCTTCTTAGTCTCAATTATTTTGTTAACAATTCTTTGATTTGACTTACACTCAAAACCTTTCCAAATGCAAGTACTTTATCTTTATAGACAATCGCTGGTGTTGACATGACACCATATGCTGCAATGCGTGCCATATCGGTGACTTTTTCGATATCTTCAGATAGACCAAGCTCTGCAAGTGCTTGTTTTGCGTTGGCTGATAATTCATTACACTTTGCACAACCGGAACCTAAGATCTTTACATCTGCACCAACAACACTTTCAATGTTACTTGTTTGTTCTTGAACTTTTTGTTTTCCAAATATTCTCATTTTCTTTTCTCCTTCATTTAAAATAGATATTGAAATGCGTTAAAGCCATAACCTATAATCATAATTCCGACACCGACGATGGCAATAAACGTAAATAATAGTTTCGGTTTCACTGCACGTCGCAACATGATGAGTGACGGTAATGATAGTGCGGTTACCGCCATCATAAATGACAGAACAGTCCCTAGTCCCACACCTTTGGCATACAATGCTTCGGCAATCGGAATTGTTCCAAAGATATCTGCATACATCGGTATTCCTACAATGGTTGCAAGGATTACTGAAAATGGGTTATTTTCACCAAGTACATTTTGAATAAATGACTCGGGTAACACATTATGAATCACAGCCCCGATTCCTACACCAACTAGGACATACGGAAAGACTTTTTTAAATGTCGTAACAACTTGTTCTTTTGCAAAAGCAATGCGTTCTTTACGACTCACACTTTCATCGTCAATAGTTACATTTGGTGCATCTTTTATAAAACTTTCGACGTATTGTTCCATTCCAAGCTTTTCAATTAACATACCACCAAACACCGCTAATACCAAACCGACGACAACGTAGACAATGGCAATTTTCCAATCAAAAATCGACATTAACAATACCAACGATCCCAAATCAACCATGGGGGATGAAATCAAGAACGAAAACGTAACTCCTACTGGCAAGCCAGCACTTGTAAACCCCATAAAAATAGGAATGGAAGAACAACTACAAAATGGTGTAATCGTTCCTAGTAAAGCACTGATGATATTTGCCCAAATACCTTTGAATCGACCCAAAATCTTTTTTGAACGTTCTGGTGGAAAATAACTTTGTATATATGAAATAATGAAAATTAATACCGATAACAAAACAAGAATTTTGATTGTGTCATAAATAAAGAAGTGAATGCTTCCACCCAATTGACTTTTTGTATCAAGACCTAATTGAGAAAGTAATAGACCAATCAAATCGTTTAGCCATTTCATTCCCAATAGTTGACTTTGAATAAAATCCCACATAAAACCTCCCATACATCGACCGATGTCGATATACCAATTATAACTTCATATCGATAATTGTCAATATGTAATATAAAAAAAAGAAGTTTTACTTCCTACAACATGTTCCGTCGAACAAAGCAAAAACTTCATCTCTTATAGTTGAACAAACTTCTTGGCTAATCGAATAGTTGGTCCATTTTCCACTTTTTGTCGATTGGACCAAACCTGACTCAACCAAGATTTTCATATGATGCGAGAGTGTTGATTGCACAATATTTAAATCCTCCAACAGATCGCACGCGCATCGTTCTCCCTCAGTTTTGAGAATTTTGAATATTTTAATACGATTTTCATCACTTAATGCTTTCAATACAGTAATTAATTGTTTATCCATTTGTACACCTCTTGGCTTAAATATACCGAAATGAAAATATAAAGTCAACGTAACCCCATTCCACTATACGATTATTCAATAAGACATCTCACTGGAATCAATGACGATGTCTACATGTACATTTAATCTCTTTTAAAATTACAAAAAGTACTCAATGCATACATTTCACATCCGCACATACATACGAATACGTTATCTGTATCCCTTATTTTACATTTCTAACAAAACAGAAAAATTATCCACAATGGTTATACTGCTACAGCACCGTATGTCACTTTTGATGACCAGATTTTAACTTGTTGTTTGCATAAGAAAATCGGTTCTTCCTTTATTTAAGGAACGAACCGATACTTTGAATATTGGTGGAGCTGAGGAGAGTCGAACTCCTGTCCAAAAATAGCCTCGTGTACAAACATCTACAGTTTAGTTTGTTAATGTAAGAGTTAGATTGAAAACAAACAATCGAGTCTAACAATTTGGTCTATTCAATTTCAAGAATGCAGCTAAACCAAATACATTCTCTATCTTCCTAGTTATACGAGATTAGCAAGCGGAAAGATACGCTCACTACCAAGGCTGCAAACCAGTATTTAGGTTAAATTAAGCAGCTAAAGCCATGCTTTGGTTTGCACCAAAGAAGCTTGATAATTTGTTTTTTCCAGTTAAATTGGATTGATGGTTACGCCATCAGCCGACTGCAGTTCATACTAGACATATCCCTGTCGAAACCATGACAGCCCCATGTCGTAGATAGTATAACACTATCTATATTTCTTTGCCAATTTTTGCATCATGCGATTGGCATCGCGATCTTTTTCCGATTGTCGTTTATCGTACAAATGTTTCCCTTTGGCTAAAGCAATTTCGAGTTTTGCTTTTCCATGGTGAATATACAAGCGTAATGGAACAACAGTATATCCTTGTAGCTTTACTTTCTGTTGGAGTTTCTTAATTTCATGTTTATGCAACAAGAGTTTGCGTTCTCTAGTTTCATCATGATTGAAGCGATTTCCATACTCATATGGTGGTATATGCATATTCTTAATAAAGGCTTCTCCATCAATGAACGTAATGAAACTTTCTTTGAGTTGGACCGAACCTTTGCGAATGCTTTTGATCTCTGTTCCATGCAAAACAAGGCCAGCTTCAAAAGTGTCCTCAATGAAATATTCATGCTTTGCTTTACGATTGACAGTGATAACTTGCATATTTCCTCCGTTAGTAAACTACTTCTATTTTATCATTCATGACCTGTTGAAGTAAATCAATAAAATATTGACGACGCATGTCAATTCCCATCTTGGTTAGGGTATGTTCACTTGCCATCGCATCTGTATAATCTTTTAATGTATACATTTTATAGTCATGATAGTTGTTGGTGATTTGGGTAATGGTTGGAATAAACTGAACATCTTTGAATTGAAGTTTTTTGTTAGTCTTATCGTAACTCATCGTAAAGTTTGCCATACCACCAAGCATTCCATTGTTGGTATCTTGTGCAGATAAGAAATTTCCTAGTGAATAATACGTCAATGTGGTATTTCCATTTTTACCAGTTAGGATGTCACCGGTTTGAATGACGTGTGGATGCGAACCAATGATTACATCAGCTCCTGCATCACTTAAACTTTGTGCGAGTTGTTTTTGTTCATCGTTTGGTTCAAATTGGTATTCTTCTCCCCAGTGCATACTCACCATTTGAATATCACTGTGTTTGTTTGCTTCTGCCATATCTTGTTCCATGATGACTGGATCAATAAGATTCACAAGATATTCTTTTCCTGCAGGCAACGCAAAGCCATTTAAACCGTAAGTGTAACTAAGAAATGCAACAGTTACTCCATCATACTCCATATAACGTATACGAGATTCATTTTCATCCATCTGCATACCGGTTTGCATCAAACCAATGGTCTGAAGGTAGTTATATTCGTTAATAACCCCTTGTTCTCCCTTATCAAAACTATGATTGCTTGCTGTGTTCACCCAGTTAAAGCCTGCTTGTTTTACAGCATCTAGAATTTCATAAGGACCATTGAAGGTTGGATAGTGGCTTAGCCCTAGTGCTTCACCACCAGCGATTGTCTCTTGGTTAATATAAGAAATATTCTTTTGGATATAAGGTAAAATCGGTTCATAAATCTCATGAAATGCATAGGTTCCATCAGCGTGCTTTGCATAGGTGAAAATCGCTCCATGGATTAAATTATCACCAACTGCAGATACCGAAAGCTCAACCACTTCTGGCGTCTTTTTTTCTGCTGTATCTGCTTTTGGTTTTGATGTACTTTCAGTTGCTTTTTGAGTTGTGGAATTACAACCCACAAGCACAATTGCCAACATAATGAGCATTAACCGTTTCATCCTATATCCCCCTTATTTCTTTACAATTTTAAAATCAATTTGCTTACGCATCTTACTTGCATCAGCAACTTCAATAAACACTTTTTGACCCATCTTATAAATGGTGCCACTTTCTTCACCAACCAATGATTTTGCATTTTGATCATAGTGGTAGTAATCATCTTCCAAACTTGTGATATGCACAAGTCCTTCAACTGTATTTTCAAGTTCAACAAAGAACCCGAAACGTGTGACAGATGAAATCACACCATGGAATTTCTTACCAATGAAGCGTTCCATGTATTCACATTTTTTCATGTCATCAACATCACGTTCTGCTTCAATTGCATTACGCTCCATCTTTGAAGTATGTTCACTTGCTTCATCTAAGAAGTTTTCATCTTTTTCAATCTCTTTGATATCCGTTGTTACTTGAAAGTAATACTTCTTCAACATTCGATGAACCAGTAAATCCGGGTATCGACGAATTGGTGAGGTAAAGTGTGTATACTCTTTTAAACCTAAACCAAAGTGACCAAGATTGACCATATCATAACGTGCTTTTTGCATACTACGTAACATGTAGGTACTCAACACATCATAGTTTTCATTTCCTTTGGCTTGCAACAGTAAATCTTGCAATTGCTTTGGGAAAATATTTTGCGGGTCTGCTTTTAAAGGATACCCTAGTGCACTACTCAATAATGCAAACTCTCTGATTTTTTTAGGATCTGGGTTTTCATGCACACGATACATGCTTGGCATTTGCATATGTTTGGTATGGGTTGCCACGCATTCATTTGCCGCTATCATGAAATCTTCAATCATGCGTTCTGCATCTCCACGTTCGCGCAAGACAATGTCTTTCACACGCCCCTTGTTGTCGACTAAGATTTTACTTTCTCTTTTATCAAAATCGATTTCACCCAGTTTTGCTTTTCGTTTTTGCAATATTTTAGATAACTCTAAACCTAAAGTTAACATCTCTTGAATGTCTTTATACTTGCGTGTCGTTTTCAGATCACCAGCTAAAATTTTATTCACATCGGTATAGGTCATTCGATGCTTACTGTTAATCACACTAGGTACAATACGATAATCGACCACTTGTCCCAAGAGGTTGATTTCCATGACACAACTCATCGTTAGACGGTCGACTTTTTCTTGTAAACTACATACGCCATTACTAAGCAACTGTGGTAACATTGGGACCACGCGGTCAACAACATAGACACTCGTTGAACGTTTGTAGGCTTCTTTATCAATAATGGATCCAGCAGTAACATAATTAGAAACATCGGCAATATGTACTTGTAGTTCATAGTTGCGACCTTTCTTTTTAATGTGTACAGCATCATCTAAATCTTTAGCATCTTCTCCATCAATTGTTATAATCAGCTCCTCACGGAAATCTTCACGCCCTTTAAGGTGTTCTGTTTCCACATGTTCAGGAATTTGCTGGGCTGCATCCAATACTTGCTTTGGAAAAACTGGTTCAATGTCATGCTCCAACAAAATTGATAGTATATCAACACCTGGATCGTACTTGTAGCCAAGAATTTGTAAGATTCGTATATGCATGGTTTTGCCATACTTCTCAATGTACACTTGTACTTTGGTATCGTTGACCATCTTAAACGCATCTTTATTGATCAATTTGAACTTTTGATCTGGCATGGGTGTATCTGGTAAAAACCACATACGTCCATCTTTTTTCTTGATGACTCCAATAATCGTGTGCTTATTGCGTTGAATGACTTTAACAATTTCACATTCCACGCGTCCGTCATTATCTTCATGGAGTTTGGCAAGTACCTCATCTCCATCCATAATGTTCTTTATTTCATACCGATTGGCATAAACACTCGTTTCATCATTTTCCACAAACCCAAATCCTTTTGGATTTTTACGTAAGATACCTGTGAAATATCCCAACTTTTCCAAAGGAAAATAACGGTCTTTTTCATCGGTGATGATGATGTACTCATTTTCAAGTGAGTTTAATGCTTTCATCAAAGCGGTAAAGTCTTCGCTACTTTCTACATGGAAAGCACGTTTGAAGTCCTCTACATTCATTCCTTTATACTTGTGACTTTGCACCGTATCTAGAATCATATTCATATATTCCATATATTTTCCTCCTTCCTATGAAACAAAAAAAAGACCAATAGGCCTTTATTCTATCTTCTAATTAAAATGACTAATACAAAGAAAATAATACCCATTACAAGCGTAATTCTAGCTATTACCTTCTCAGGTCCGCGTTCTTTAGCATTTGCAAATAGGTTCAATCCATCGCCACCTGTAAAAGCACCGCTAATTCCATCAGACTTTCCACTTTGTAATAACGAAAGGACGATAATAGCTCCAGAAACTATCATTAATAATACATCTAACATTTAATTCATCCTCCTTTCATATGCTATACAATTCTAGCATATTCTGCAACTCATTTCAATAGTCAACTTATTTTAGCGTTCTTTCTCGCTTTGTGCCAGTAGATACAAGCGACTAATTAGAAAACAAAGGAAGCAAATGACCCCAACATCAAGTAGCAATACAATCCACGTATACACATCCATATGCCAAGCACGTTTCAACAGCACCTGGATATAATTACCAAGGGTATGCGTGTTCACTCGATGGGATGCATGCAGGATAAAATAACCTGCATTGATGTACATCGTAATATAACAAAGACTTAGTCCAAAAACATACAGATAACTTTTTCTTAGTTTCATCACCCTTACCTCACCTACATTCAGTGTAGCATACGGTGAAATGAAACCAAAACGAAAGAAACGACCACTTTCGTGGTCGTTTAATTGATGAACTAAATTATTTCTTGATGTTGTAGAAAGCGTCCATTCCTGGGTAAACAGCAATGTCGTTTTCTCCACGATCGTTAAGTTCGTCGTTAATGCGTAATAATTGGTTGTATTTCGCGATACGGTCTGTACGTGACATAGAACCAGTTTTAATTTGTCCAGCGTTTAATCCAACAGCGATATCAGCGATTGTTGAATCTTCTGTTTCTCCTGAACGGTGAGAAACTACACAAGTGTATCCAGCTTTCTTAGCCATTTCGATAGCGTCGAAAGTTTCTGTTAAAGTACCAATTTGGTTAACTTTGATTAGGATTGAGTTAGCAATTCCTTTTTCGATTCCTTCTTTTAAGATTTTAGGGTTTGTAACGAATAAGTCATCTCCAACCAATTGGATTTTGCTTCCAAGACGGTCAGTTAATTTTTTCCATCCGTCCCAGTCGTTTTCTCCTAAACCATCTTCGATTGAAACGATTGGGTATTTGTCTACCCAAGCAGCATACATATCGATCATTTCGTCAGTTGTTCTTGTACCTTGACCTGATTTAGCTAAGTCGTAGTTTTTAGTGTCTGCGTTGTAGAATTCAGATGCAGCAACGTCCATTGCGATGCAAATGTCTTTTCCTGGAACGTATCCAGCAGCTTCAATAGCAGCAACGATTAATTGTAATGGTTCTTCGTTTCCATCTTTACAGCTTGGTGCGAATCCACCTTCATCACCAACGTTTGTGTTGTATCCTTTAGCTTTTAATACACCACGTAATTTGTGGAAAGTTTCAGCTCCCATACGTAATGCTTCTTTGATGTCTTTTGCACCAACTGGCATAATCATGAATTCTTGGAAGTCTACAGTTGAATCTGCGTGAGATCCACCGTTTACTACGTTCATCATTGGAACTGGTAAAGTTTTTCCATTGAATCCACCGAAGTATTTGAATAAAGGCATTCCGTAGTAGTCAGCAGCAGCAATTGCAGCAGCCATTGACACACCTAGGATAGCGTTAGCTCCAAATTTGCTTTTATCAGGTGTTCCATCTAATTCGATCATTGTTTTATCGATTAAACTTTGGTCAGTTACGTCTAATCCGATAACTGCCTCAGCGATAATATCGTTTACGTTAGCAACGGCTTTTGTTACACCTTTTCCATCGAAACGAGTTTTGTCTCCATCGCGAAGTTCTAAAGCTTCTCTTTCTCCTGTAGATGCTCCTGAAGGTACCATTGCACGTCCATATGCACCAGATTGTGTAGTTAATTCAACTTCTACAGTTGGGTTACCACGAGAATCGATTACTTCTCTCGCGAAAACATCAATAATAATTGGCATTTTGTAAATTCCTCCTTGTGTTTTGCACGTGATTATTGTAACACAAAGCAAACTTTATGCAAAGGCAAATGAAGGCATTTTACTGATAAAAGTTATTTTTTTCACAAAATCAAAACAATTCTTATCATTCATGTCAAAAACATGCATGTTTATGCGCTTTTTGTAAAGAAAAAGCAAGACGAATCTTGCTTATAATTTTGTGTCATCAATTGTGTCAAAGTACTGTGAAACTTTATCCATGACATCGGCTAAACAACCCTCTGCAAATGGATCTTTTACATTGGCTTTTGCAACAATTTGTCTAAATGGAAGCGTTCCTCCAAGTTTACAAATTTCATAGTAATCCGCAAATGCTGTTGGATCGTTATTTTGCAAACGCAACCAGAATTGCAACGCAACCACTTGTGCTAAAGTGTAATCAATGTAATAGAATGGACTTGAGAAGATATGTGATTGTCTAAACCACCACGTTCCTTTTTCCAAGAATGGTACATCGCTGTAATCTTTATGTGGTAAGTATTGTTTTTCTAATTTACGCCAAGTTGCTTTTCTTTCTGCTGGACTCATGTCTGGATTGGCATACACTTCATGTTGGAAGTGGTCCACGGTAACACCATAAGGTAAGAATTTAATCGCACTACCTAAATGTGTGTAATAGTATTTTTTCGTATCATCCTCGAAGAATTTTGGCATCCATGGCCAAGCGAAAAACTCCATACTCATCGAGTGAATTTCTGCACTTTCATAGGTTGGCCAAATGCAATCACTTGGTTTGATATTTCTAGATGAATACACTTGGAAAGCATGACCTGCTTCATGGGTTAAAACATCCACATCTCCAGATGTACCATTGAAGTTACTAAAGATAAATGGACTTGCATAATCTGAGATAAACGTACAATATCCACCACCGCGTTTACCTGGTTTTGCGACAAGATCTAACAATTCGTTGCTTACCATGTAATCAAAGAATTCACCAGTTGGTGCACTTAATTCATGATACATCTCTTGTGCAATTTTCACCATTGCATCCTTATCGTGTTTTGGTGTTGGATTTCCCGTTGTAAATTCATATCCATTGTTGTACACAGCTAGACTATCGACACCCAAACGTTTCATTTGTGCATCGTAAAGACGTGTAGCAACTGGCACGACATCACTTAAAATTTGTTTACGATATGTACTTACATCATCTGCATTGTAATCAAAACGATTCATACGCACATACCCAAGTTCTATGAAATTATTGAATCCTAGTTCTTTTGCAATCTTTGTACGGATTTTAACCAATCGATCGTAGATGTCGTCAATGTCACTTTCATGTGCTTCCATGTATCCCCAGTACGCTTTATGTGCACCTTCACGTACACGTACATCTGGATCGTCCATTTTTCCACCCAAACTAGCAAGCGTGTACGTTTCTCCATCAAACTCAATTTGTGCTTTCGCAATAAGTTTTTCATATTCACTTACCAAACGGTTTTCTTCTTGTAAGTCACCCACGATTTTTTCATCGTATGATTTTAACGCATTTTCAGCTTTCCAAAAGTATGTCATTGGTACTTCTTTTTCTAACTCTGGACGGAACTTGCTATCAAGTACAATCTTACTAATCTTAGAACTAATACCCATTAAGATTGGAATATGTTCATCCCAGAATGTGTTTTCTGCATCATAGAACGTATCCCTTGTATCTATGGTGTGTCGCACCGCTGCCAGTTCATACATACTTTCTGCATGTGATAACACCGTATCGGCTTGATCGAATGCAGTTTTAAATGCAACATATGAATCTGCATGTTCCATTTCTTCGACAAGTTTGTCAACTTCACTTTTTAACGTATCAAAATTTGTACGCTCATATTTGTAATCCTTAAATTTCATACATTTCACCTCTTTTTTCCTTTCTGTACCATTATACGCATTTTTACTTCACATTTGTAGTCATTGGACTTAAATAAAAAGAGACCACAGGGGGTCTCTTAACTAAATATCCATAAAAAGAGTTTGATAATGATAAAGAAGAATAACAAGACACCTAACACAACAGGAATGATTACACTCGCCGCTGCGATTAAAAGTGCGAAAAAGTCACCCTTTTCAAGATTGGCTTTTTTACCTTCTTGCAGTTCTTTCTTCTTTAAGACATCTCTAATCTTTGGTTTTGACATCAAATTCACCTGCGAAATGACATTTTACAAAGTGATCTGGAGCAACTTCTCTTTCCGCTGGATCTTCATGCTTACAAATGTCTTTTGCGAACGGACAACGTGGGTGGAATTTACATCCACTTGGTAAGTTTACGTTACTCGGAATTTCTCCTTTAATCATAGACATTTCTAAGTGTTCATTTGGATCTGGTTTTGGAATTGCCGCCATCAATGACATCGTATATGGGTGTTGTGGATTGTTGAAGATTTGATCTTTATCCGCAATTTCCACAATACTTCCAAGGTACATAACTCCAACACGGTCACTGATGTGTTTTACAACACTCAAGTCATGTGAAATGAAGATGTATGAGATTTTCTTTTCATCTTGCAAGTCCATCATTAAGTTCAAGATTTGCGATTGAATGGAAACGTCAAGTGCACTTACAGGCTCATCACAAATAATGAACGTAGGATCAAGTGCTAATGAACGAGCAATCCCAATACGTTGACGTTGCCCACCAGAGAATTGGTGAGGGTAACGGTAACAGTAGTAAGGTGGAAGTCCACATTTTTCCATCAATTGTAGTACGTGTTGTTTTAAATCTTCTCCACGTTTGAAGTATCCATGCGCCACTAATGGCTCACTAAGAATGTTGTAAATGTTCATTCTTGGGTTCAAAGAAGAGTATGGATCTTGGAAAATGAATTGCATATCCTCACGAAGTTTACGCATTTCTTTTCTTGACTTGCTAAGTACGTTTTCACCTTTGAAAACAACCGAACCACTTGTTGGTTCATGCAAACGAATGATGGCACGACCCAATGTCGATTTCCCACATCCAGATTCTCCAACAAGACCTAAGGTTTCCCCTTCATATAGTTTAAAGCTAACACCATCAACCGCTTTAACAAATTGTTTGTTGAAGCGTCCTTTTCCAACAGGGAAATGTTTTGTCAGGTCTTTTACTTCCAAAATGACTTTCTTGCCATTTGGTCCGACTTGAACATCTTTTACTTGTTCACTCATTATTTCCCCTCCTTCTTATTTAAATCCACATCTTCATATAAGAAACAACTTACATGGTGACGTGATTTGATTTTACATGTAGGTGGTTGTGCTTCACGACATTTGTCCATACAGTTTGGACAACGGTCTGCAAAGTAACATCCTTTAGGTAAATATAAAGAGTTTGGTACGGAACCTTCAATTGTCGCTAAACGACCACCTTCGGTGTTCAATGAAGGCATACTTGCCATCAACCCTTTTGTATACGGGTGTTTTGGGTTGGCAAACAATTCTTTTACAGGAGCTGTTTCCACCACTTTTCCAGCGTACATAACGTTAACGTTATCCGCCATTTGCGCCACAACCCCAAGGTCATGGGTAATTAACATAATTGAGGTTCCCAATTTCTTTTTCAAATCGTTCATTAACGATAAGATTTGCGCTTGGATGGTAACATCCAATGCTGTTGTTGGTTCATCAGCAATCAATAATTTAGGGTTACAAGCCAAAGCCATCGCAATCATAACACGTTGACGCATCCCCCCAGAAAGTTGGTGTGGATAGTCATTTACAACTTTTTCCGGACGCGAAATACCAACTAAAGTTAACATTTCAACCGCACGGGCTTTCGCTTCTTCTTTTGTTACATTTTCATGTAGCAAAACTGCTTCTGTAATTTGGTCTCCAATTTTGAAAACCGGGTTTAATGAAGTCATCGGTTCTTGGAAAATCATTGAGATATCATTTCCACGAATGGAGCGAATTTCTTCATCCGTCATATCAACCATGTTTTTTCCATCGTATTCCACGACACTTCCATCGACAATTTTACCTGGTTCATCAACCAAACCAAGAATTGACATTGCCGTAACACTTTTTCCACATCCAGATTCACCAACAATTGCTAGTGTTTCGTTTTCATACATACGGAAGTTGTTTCCATCAACTGCCTTTGAAACTCCTTTTTCTGTGTAGAAATATACTTTTAGATCTCTAACATCTAATAATTTCTTGTTTCTAACTAATTCAGCCATCATACACCTCTATCGTACATCTTTCGGGTCAAGTGCGTCACGTAGCCCTTCACCAACTAGGTTAATGGAAATAACCGTTAAGAAACACATAACACCTGCAGGCATCCATGTCCAAGGCATGTGTTGGAAACGTGAGATATCACGTGCAAGTTGCATTAAGTTTCCCCATGTTGGAGTTGGTTCTGTAACCCCCATCCCTAAGAATGAAAGTCCAGCTTCCGTTAAAATTGCACTCGCCATTGATAATGTAGCGTTTACAATAACAATGGATAATACGTTTGGAATTAAGTGCTTAAAGATTTTTGAATAATCACTTAGCCCCAAAGATTCACAGGCTTGCATAAATTCTTGTTCACGTAGTGATAGAATTTGTTCACGCACCAAACGCGCAAGCGTTGGCCATGAAAGCAACCCAATCAATAGTGAAACAACAATCATTTTTGTATTTCCTTCTACCCATAACATTGCAGCTCCAAGCGCAATAATCATTGGTGTAAATGGTAATGAATAGATAATTTCTGTAAAACGCATCAATAAGTTGTCAATTAGACCACCGTAGTATCCTGCAGCTCCACCGATAATTACACCTAACATAACGGTGATAATCGCTGAAACAACCCCTACTAAAATCGAAATACGTCCACCCAACAACAAACGGAAAAGAACGTCACGTCCTTGTTCGTCAGTTCCTAAGAGATGTGCTGCACTTGGTCCTTGACCTTTTGCCGCAAAGTCGAAATCGTTAACGCTTTGTCCCATGATAATTGGTCCAAAGATTACAGCTAATACAATAATTCCAAACAAGATAAGTCCTGCCATCGCAATTTTGTTTTTCTTAAATTTATTCCACGCAATTCGCCACGGTCCAAGGACTTCTTGATCTTCTTCTTTTACAACCACATTTGGTTCAATTACTTGATCTTTACTCATATGTCCTCCTTTACTCCGATTTGATTCGTGGGTCGACCACTGAATATAATACATCTGATAGCAAGTTACCTAGTAACATTAACACAGCTGAGAATAGCAATACTGCTGTTGTTACACTTAAGTCACGTGAGTTAATTGCTTCAATCAAAATCCAACCTAGTCCTGGCCATAAGAAGACCGTTTCAAGAATCATCGCACCACTAAATAATGAAGGGATATAGGCTCCTAACAATGTAACAAGTGGAATCAAAGCATTCTTAAAGGCATGACGATAAATCACGACTTTTTCTTTCAAACCTTTCGCACGTGCTGTACGAATGTAATCTTGGTTAATAACATCAATCATCGCGTTACGTACGTATCTTGATAATGATGAGAAACTACCGAACGCCAATACGATGACTGGTATGATCATGTGGCTAGCGACATCGGCAATGTTGGCAAAGATATTTGGATATCCAAAGGCCGCTTGAATCGGGTCGCGCATTCCGTTCATTGGCAATAATCCAAGTTGCAACGATAAGAAGAATACGAGAACTAACCCAAAGAAAAAGGTTGGTACTGATATTCCAAATAAAGAGAATACGGTCCAAAAATTATCAAATTTTGAGTATTTCTTTGTTGCTTGTTTAATTCCAATTGGAATAGAAACGATAACAGCAACGATCAATGAAATTAAGTTCAATAAGAACGTATTCCAAATGTAGTCACCAATAAGTGCCGTTACCGGTTTTTTATATTTGATTGATTCTCCTAAGTCACCTTGAACAAGTCTTCCAGCCCAGCGAATGTATTGTTCGGGCATACTACCATTTAACCCTAACTGCTCGCGGATTACTTCTTTCTGTTCAGGCGTAACTTTAGAACCCATTCCTAAATATGCATTAACTGGATCTCCAGGCATACTTCGGACGGTTGCAAAAATCAATATTGAAATGATGAAAATAACTGGTATCAAATTCAACAATCTTTTCAATATGTACTTTAACATAATAACCTCCTTTATGTTTTTAGATTAAATATACGCATTCTTTATTATAACAAAAACAGGAAAATAGGGAAAGATATTCTTTCCCTATTTTAACGTTTGCTTAGTTTGTAATCCCTATTTAAGTTTCGCGTCTTTTAATGCTGAAGTCCAAGGGTAGAACGTATTTGTTTTCATTCCTTCAACTTTTTCTTTGTTGTACATATCGAAGTATGTATTTCCGTAAACAGGAACTTTTACACATAACTCTCCAAGTTTAACAGCGATTTTTTTGTACACTTCTTTTTGTGCATCTTCGTCTAATGTACGAAGAGCTTCATCTAGTAATGTATCCAATTCTGGGTCGCTGATTCTTGATAAGTTATCTCCACCATTTTTAGCTTCAGTTGAGTGGAAAGATGTGAAGATATCAACTTCTGTAGCAGTCCATGATGTTGCCAAGAAGAAAATGTTCCATTCGTTTAATGCATCATCACTGTATACTTTGTCTAATAATGTATTGAAGTCAACAGTAGCGATTTTTACATCAGCTCCCATTTCTTTCCAGTTCTTTTGCCACATAGGAATAATGTTAGATAAGATATCGTGATCTTTGATTGTTAACGCTTTAATTTCTAAACGTTGTCCATCTTTTACACGGATTCCATCAGTTCCACGAACCCATCCAGCTGCATCTAATGTTGCGTTTGCTTTGTCTAAGTCGTAGTCAAATGAATCTAATCCAGCGATTTCTTCTTCACCGCGAACGATGTCTCCCATCATTGAACCTGGGTTTGCGTACATTTGTGGTACGTAAGCTCCAACTCCATCAATTCCTTTACATTCTTTACATTCGTAGTAAGAATCAACGAATGCTTGACGGTCGAATGCGTACATCATAGCTTTACGAACGGCAGCGTCCATTGTTGAACCAGCTGCTGTATTCATTTCTACATATCCCATACCAGCACGTGGGTATGAAGAGAATTCAATGTAATCTGTTGCTGAAGCAGGTCCAACTTTTTTAGGTTCGATCATTCCAGCAAGGTAGTCTACTGACTTGTTTTTTAATTCTGTCCAGTCCGTTGTCATTTCAACTGGTTTAATAATTACTTTAGCGATTTCGAAACCTTCACCCCAGTAACCTTCGTTCTTTTCAAATACAGCACCTGTAGCTGCATCCCAAGATTTCATAGTGTATGGTCCAGTTCCGTTTGGTTCACCCATAGCATCTTTTACTGCTTTTACATCACCGAAAGCGTAGTCAGCAAAGTCTTCTTTGTTAACGATTGCTTGTGTTGCAACAGTAATTAAGTTATCAGAACGTTCTTCAGTAAATGTAAATTGAATTTCTGTATCAGAAACAACTTTAATTCCTGTAAAGTCTTCTAATTTTCCAGATCCACCTTCGTATTTCTTAGTATCTGGGTTCATTACTCCACGGTAAGCGTCAAGTCCTTCTAAGTAAAGAACTTTTGATGAGTAACGTCCATCGTAAGATGGGTCAGCTAATACTTGGAATGTAAATGCAACATCATCTGCTGTTAATTTATCCCCATTAGCAAATTTAATATCTTTTTGTAACTTGAATGTAACTGTTTTACCATCTTCACTAACTGTTGGTTCTTCAGCTGCCAATTCAGGTACTAATACGTCATCTTTGTCGTAGTCCATTAGTTTGTCATAAACTAAATCTACAACGTATCCGTCATAACTACTTGCGTAGTATAGTGGAGAGAATGTCCCTGTTAATTTCTCAGCTCCCATTACAAATGTGTCTGAGCTTGCTCCTCCATCCGATGAACCTCCACCACACGCTACTAGCGTGATCATCATCGCGAAACAAGATAATAATGTTAATACTTTTTTCACTTTGTTCAAGCCTCCTCTTTATATAATTCCTTGAATGATATTATTTTACAACGTTTTTGAAACTTATACAATAGAATTACGCAATATCTTACAAAAATTTACATCGGCTAATGAAAAAGTTTTCAATAGTTGCAAATTATAACATTAACTAAATAATTATGATAAAGTTACATTAGAGGTGATAACATATGAAATTAGAGATATTAAGAAACAACTACGAGGAGTATAAAAATAAGGTAGCCGCCTATACGCTTGCCTTGAATTCAAACTCCTTTGGCATTGCAACCATTGCCCCAGAAGCTGGAAAGCCATTCATTGGAGAAATGAATTCCATTCTTGCGGGTGAACTATTTAGTTATAGCGTTGCTCCAGAAAACATTAAAATGATTGAACAACTTCGCGACAAAAGCGATGATGACATGGAAAGAAAAGAGTGTGAATTGCGTTTGCGTGAATTGTATAACACGGCAAAAGTACCAAAAGAAGTCTATGTGGACTATCAATTGGAACTTGCAAAAAGCCAACGCATTTGGGAAGAAGCAAAGGAAAGTGATAACTGGCCTTTATTTAAGGATGAACTCGTTAGCGTCATCAACAAGACCAAACACTTACTTACCTATTATGATATAGAAGGAAGTTCCTATGATTTTCTACTTGATCAATACCAAATGGGTATGAACACTAAAAAATACGATGCATTCTTTGAAACGATTAAAAGTGAACTTGTTCCTTTTATTAAGAAGGTTGTAGCAGCTAAACAAATTGATGATCGCCCATTGTTTACAAACTTCCCCGCAAAACAACAAGCACAGTTTACAGAAATCTTAAAGGAAGCATTAGCGATGGATGTACAAAAAGTATACATTACAGAAAGCGTTCATCCATTTACAAGTTTCTTTTCAAGTAACGATGCACGTTTTACCACACGTTACCACGAATCTTCACTGATGAGTGCCATACTTTCAACCATCCATGAATACGGACATGCCCTTTATGTACTACAAGTAAATCCAGCATTTGAAAAAACTTCATTCTTTAGTGAAATCGGATACGCTATGCACGAAAGTCAATCACGCCTATTGGAAAATCACGTAGGACGCGATCGCGGTTTCTGGCAACTCCATTATCCAACCCTCCGTACCTTGTTCCACGAGCAACTACGTGATGTGGAATTACCAGAATTTTTAAGAATGATCAATAAAAGTGAACCTAGTCTTATTCGAATTGAAGCCGATGAGTTAACTTACCCTTTGCATATTCTCATTCGTTATGAACTAGAGAAAATGATTTTCGATGAAAACGTTTCATTAGACAATCTAGATCAACTTTGGGCAGATAAATATGAAGAGTACTTAGGTGTACGACCATCAACTGCTGGTGAAGGAATCTTACAAGACATGCACTGGTCTGCAGCTAACTTTGGTTACTTTCCAACGTATGCATTAGGTAGTGCTTATGCGGCACAGTTCTTCCAACAAATGGAAAAAGACTTTGACGTACAAGAAACGATCGCTCAAGGCAACTTCGTGAAAGTCCAAGATTGGTTACGCGAAAACATTCACCAATTCGGTGCAAGTAAAACTGGAGATGAGTTAATTAAAGATGTGACAGGTGAAGCTTTTGATCCACGCTACTACACAAACTACCTCATCAAGAAATTTAGCAACATCTATCAATTATAATAGGGAGAACATATGAATAAAATTGAAGGAAACGACTTTTTAAACTTTCGTTATTTGAGTCAACTAAAAGTAAAAAACAAAAATGCATTGTATGTGGAAACAACCATGAATGCAGAAGATAATAAATACGAAAGCGACATTTATCAAATCAGTGAGATTACCATTCAAACAGAAGATAATCGCACCTACCATACAGGAGATAGCAAACGCAAACGTTTAACAAGCTCCAAAGATGTAAGAAACTTCATCTATACAGATAAAAGCAACATCCTCTTTGCAAGTATGCGTGATCCAAAAGATCAAGCACGCGCAAAAGCTGGTGAAGCATTTACAAGTTTCTATGAACTATCAACACAAGGTGGTGAAGCAACCAAGGCATTTGAAATTCCATTTGCTGTTCAAGACATTCATTACATTGATCAAAACACCTTTGTTCTTACCGTTGATTATGACCTACGTTACTCACAGATGAGTGAACAAGGTGAAATTGAACAAGTAAATAAAGAAAAAGAAGCTAACAAGAATTGGGAAGAACTTACAAAAATCCCATTTGTTAGCAACGGTGCAAGTTACATTGGTTATAGTGTCAACCGTATCTATATTTATAAACGTGACACAAACAAGCTCACACCAATTACAAACATTTATGAAAGTGCACATATCTTACACGTTTCCCCAACAAAGGAAAAAGTATTATTTGCCACGAATAAGGATTTGGCAAAACCAACTTTAAAAGAGGGATTGAACCAATTGAACCTAAAAGACAATAGTGTTGAAGTCCTCATTGAAGAAGGTGCATATAGCATTGCCGCTGGATACTACCGCAGCCATGATATCCTTGTCTTAGCCAATCAAAAAACAACATATGGAATTAACGAGAATGTAAAATTCTTTAGTTACACAAATAACACCATGAAACAAATCATGGATCCCGATCGTGCATTTGGAAATTCCGTTGGTAGTGATGTGCGCTACGGTGGTGGATATAGCAGTAAAATGTTAAACGATACGTTATACATCCTTTCTACAGATACAGCCGCATGTAATTTATACAAACTCACAACGGATAACCAATTTGAAAACGTGATGAACGTAGATGGAAGTATTGACTGCTTCGATACCGAAGACGGAAAAGATGTATATGCAATTGCACTCATCGAGCAAAACTTACAAGAAATCTACAAAAACAAACAAGCCATTACACATATCAACACAAGTCTTGACGACAAATATGTGGCAAAGCCACAAGTCGTAAACTACAAAAATGAAGAGTATGAAATGCAAGGTTATGTGTTATTGCCAAAAGATTACGATAGCAGTAAGCAATACCCTGCCATTCTAAACATTCACGGTGGACCAAAAACCGTATACGGAAGCGTGTACTACCACGAGATGCAAGTGTGGGCAAATGCTGGCTATATTGTTTTCTTTACCAACCCTCGTGGAAGTGATGGACGTGGAAATGAATTCATGGATATCTTCGGTAAATATGGAACCATTGATTACGATGATTTGATGCATTTCACCGATGCTGTCATCGAGGCATATCCAGCAATCGATACCAATCGCATGGGTGTTACTGGTGGAAGTTATGGTGGATTTATGACCAACTGGATCATCACACATACCGACCGTTTTAAAGCCGCTGCTACCCAACGTTGTATTTCTAACTGGGTGAGTTTCTATGGAACAAGTGACATTGGATTCTACTTCGCTCCAGACCAAAACAAAGGTGATATTTTCACAGACGAGGGTGTCGCAAAACTTTGGGAACATTCCCCTTTGAAATATGTAAGCAACGTAAAAACACCAACCCTTATCATTCATAGTGACATGGATTATCGTTGTCCACTTGAACAAGCGGAACAATTGTTCACCGCTTTAAAAGTATTAGGTGTTGAAAGTAAAATGGTTGTTTTCCATGGTGATAATCATGATTTATCACGTTCTGGAAAAATCCAAAGCCGTTGCAAACGGTTAAGTGAAATCACAAATTGGATGCATACACACCTACAATAAAAACCAAAGAGACCGTAAGGTCTCTTTTCATGTGTCTTACTAACTCTTTTCTTTACATCGTTTTATAATGAGTTTACAGGATATTTATAAAATGAAGGAGGAAATAAAAGAATATGAAACGTTATGAAGGTGACTGTACCACCATCTTAGTTGGTAAGAAAGCAAGTATTGATGGTTCAACGATGATTGCACGAAATGAAGATGGACATGAGGCCATTGGTCCCAAACAATTTATTGTGGTAAATCCAGAAGATCAACCACACCACTACAAAGCTGTCTTAAGCAACTTGGAACTTGACTTACCAGACAATCCACTTACTTATACATGTATGCCTGATGCTACAAGAGAAAGAGGTATTTGGGGAGAAGCTGGAATCAATAGCGAAAACGTCGCCATGTCGGCAACAGAAACTATTACCACCAATGCCCGCGTGCTTGCTGCGGACCCTTATGTCGAAGATGGGTTTGGTGAAGAAGATATTTTCACCTTGGTATTGCCTTACATTCGCACTGCCAAAGAAGGTGTCTTACGAATGGCCAAGCTTTTAGAAACCTATGGAACCTATGAACCAAATGGAATTGCTTTTAGCGATGCAGATGAAATCTGGTGGATTGAAACCATCGGTGGTCATAACTGGGCAGCCATTCGCATACCAGATGATTCCTACGTGGTCGCAAGTAATCGTTTTGGGATTGATCAGTTTGATTTTCACAGTCCTGACTGCATGTATGCAAAGGGATTACCTAAGTTGATTGAAGATTATCAGTTAAACCCATCACCAGACGGTCCATTAAACTTACGAAAAATCTTTGGTAGTTATTTGATGAAAGACCATCATTACAACAACCCTCGTGTTTGGTATGTACAACGATACTTCAATCCAAAAATTGAGCAAGACCCAATGGATAGCGATCTTCCATTCGTTAGAAAAGCGGATCATTTAATCACACCGGAAGACATCAAGTTCTTATTGAGTTCTCACTATGAGGACACACCCTATGACCCTTATGATGCGCAAAGCCCATTACGTCGTCTATTTAGACCCATTGGAATCAATCGAAACCACTGTGCGCACATCTTGCAAATCCGTAATAACCTACCTAAACAAATTGCAGGATTACATTGGGTTGGTTTTGGACCAAATAGTTTCAACAGTTTCGTTCCATTCTATACAAATATAAAAGAAACACCAACACGCTACAAAGACACGACCGGAACTTGTGATATGAACAACATGTACTGGTTAAGCTGTAACCTTGCTTTACTTGGAGATGCAAACTATGACTTATACAAAGACAGTCACACCAAATATCTACTAGATGCAACTGCAAGTTATCGCAAACGTATTCAAGACGCTGATAAAGAGGCAATGAATATGGACGATATTCATGCATACTTAGAAACAGTAAACCGTGAGCAATCCGAAGATTCTTATGATCGAGCAAATGAACTTCTACAAGAAATGATGGAAGTCGGAACTACACACATGATTCTTCGGTATACACAAGGTGACTAAAACATTCTCAATAATATGCAAAAGCACATCGTTGTGATGTGCTTTTTTAATGAATTTTATTTTATGATATTTCAGACAATTTATTCCTACATGATTTATATTTGAATATCAACCACTTCAGTCTACACTATTTAGTATTTTTTTATAATCATCAATTTCTTGAAGAAATTGGAAAACGTCAATATCTTTAAAGTTTTCTATCAACATGTCTTTAACTTTTCGCAAATGATTGGCATCGATTTCTTTAAAAGACATATGTTTATATATTTTTTGTTTGCTAAATCGATCCATGTCTTCTACACTATCTAACATATCTTTCATGATTTGTATGCATTTTTCTATATCTTGGTTTACGGTTGCAAGTTCCAATTGACAAGATGCTTCGTAATACTTCCCCATTTCAAACACTTTAGCAAGTTCAATCTGTTTATTCACATATACTTGTGCAAGATCATAATCGTTTGCATCCATTGCCAACAAGTATAAATCTTGAACATATGAATTTGTACTTTGATAAGATTGAAATAAAAGTTCCTCCAACATACGATATGCAGTCAAACTTCCTCCCATTTTACTATACAACTGTGCTTCTTTTCGTTTGCGTTCTAGTAGATTCGTTTCAAAAAACGATAGATATCGTTTTGCCTCTTCATAATTTTTATTTTGGTATGCGTGTTGATACAACAGATTTGCAGCTTGTTGCATGACTTCTTGTTTGTTACTACATAGTAATTTTTCCAAATGCTCGAGTACATATGTCTCATAAAGTACAACATCTTCTTTCTGCAAAAGATAGGAATAAAACATTATACGAACAGATAGGATAAATATTTCACTTTTAGGGTACAATTGAAATTGTTTTTTCACCCACTCATAGACAGTCTCCAAATCCTCTTTTTCCATGATTTCTTCCAGTCTGTGAAGCAAATCATTCATCTCTATATCACTTATATCCCCTTTGTAATCTAACAAGGTATCCGTATCAATTTCTAATAGTCTAGCGATGGGTGCTAAAAGCGTAATATCAGGCAAGCTATGTCCCTTTTCCCATTTATTGACAGCAGGTGTACTAACCCCTAACCGTTTTGCTAACTCTTCTTGCGTAAAACCTTTTTCTTTTCGATACGTCCGAATAACATTTCCAATATTCATAAGTTCCACCTTTACTACTTCCATCTTACACATCAATGCTTAATTGTGCAATTTCCCATTTGTTAATTTTATTTCAATTTCTTTAACTATCAGTTATACTTCTTTACCATATAAAAACAGCTCACCTTTTCTGACAAGCTGTCTCATGATTTCAGTATATTGAATAATCCACGATTTTACAAAATGAAATGTACCATCGATTATTTTTATTTCCATAATATCCGCGCTTACTAATAGAATCTTTTGAATCGGTATGCAACTTTACCAGCCACATATAACACAACTGTATATATTGGTAAAACCATATAAATGTATGGCCAACCAAACGTTGAAGTACCTTGTAAGTTTTGAATAGGGTTGCTATACGAGAATGGGTTGTACACATTTCCTGCATACATTGTATCTAAAGGTGTTACATACTGTCCACCCACAACGATTGCCACAAAGAGCAAACATGCAAGAATACGGTTGTTGCAGACGGTATTGATGAACGTAAACAACATGTAGATAAAAGCCAAATAACAAATCACTGCTGCAAACAACAACAAGTTAAATTGCCATAAGGGTACTAAATCGGAGTTTAACGTAGGTGTTCCATCCCATAAATCATAGCGCTCAGGACTGTATTCACTCAAACCATAGTGAAGTGTTTTTGAGTCAACTTCCCCACTATAATACAAATCTTCTAGTACATCACTTGTGTTACTTATCGGATTTACTACCATCGCTTCTCGTTCACGAATAATCATTGGGTAGTTGTTGTAATTTGCTTGATCACTAAACAACAGCACCCCTGAAATCAATACCATTGGAATGCATACCAATAGAAAACTGCTCCACAAACCAGCAATACTCTTCCCGTCAAAACTCAACGTTTTACGACGCGGTTGAATCAAAATGGTTTTTAAAGTCCCCTGCTTTTTATCCTTATCAAACAAGTTAAAGAACATGAGTAAAACCATTGCTGGAATTGCAACGGGTAATACATTGGAAGTAAGTTGATAAAGTACAGTTGCACTATTGATGCTATACGGATTTAACTCCGGAATATGATTGCTATAAATCTCATAAGCATAGCGGAGTTGAAACTGTGAGCGATAAAATTGATCAGATGTAAAACCCACTTGCGAAGCAACTGAACGAATCTCTTTTTTGAAACTATGCAGTGCTTTTCGTACATCTTTTAAACCGTATTCGTCCGCTACACGATTCACGAACGCTATTTGTTTTGAATAATCAATACCACTCAACGGTGAAATTTTGTTGTATTCAAACAATGTCGTGAAAACCGCTTGTTCAAAATACAAATCAATTCTCTCTTGTTCTGTCAGTTTATTGTTTTTTAAAAGTGCTTCGTTGTTTGTTTGCAAGTTCTCGTAATACGCAACTAAAATGGCTTCGTCTTGTGTAAGGTTTTCTTTAAAGCCCTTTTCATCCATGACACCTAGTTCAGAAAACAATGATTGCAATTCCATCGATTGTGGATCAATATACGTAACTTCATCGCTTTGGTCAGTATCGACTTCTTTCGCAAAAGCATTGGTATTTAACGCTTCAAAGATTTGGTTTCCTTCTATACTTTTTTGTTCATCCTCTTTAATTTCAACAATTGTAAAGACATACACCAACAAGACAAAAACAAGCGCAATCACAAACTTACGACTTTTGATAATGCGTTTGCATTCGTAGTAAAAGTAGGTCATCATACACGCATCCCCCACTTTCTAAATACCGAAAAATCACCAAAGTCTTTTTGTTTCATCAACTTGATATGAACCAAAAGCAAGACGATGACTTGCCCTAAAGCTGCAACTACTCCAAGTAGCAAGTGAAACTCGTTTATGCCTTGGGTGAAGATATCCGGGAAGACATATAAATATGGTAAAAAATAAAACATAACTGGACTTGTTACATGTAGCAAGCGCATAAAGATGACAACTACCAACACAAATCCACCTACGATCATCGCATTTTCAAAATACGAGAATATGGTAGAAATACAACCAAGTAATGCACACCATGCTACAATTGCCAACCCCGTTGTCCCAAGTGCATAAAGTAAATAGGTTGAAACAGGCACAACATCCGTCGTGTTGATGATTTTTGGATAAGCAAAAGAACCAACTCCACCGATGGCACTGGAAACAGCAAACCCAAGTAACACGCAAATACAAAGCATGACAAGCATCACTAACACATGAAAGACAAACCTTGTAAGAACCAAGCGCGTCCGAGATAGTGGTGCACTCATCAACAGTTTATATGTCTCATTATCATTTTCAGCAGTATCTGCATAAACCATCCATAACGCAAAGAAACAGAAGATGATAAACAGCGTATACCCATCAAACATGTTAACTAAGAAATTTGTTCCATTGATTACATTGGGACTATTATATTCACTCATCTGATGTTCATCTAAATACGTATAAAATGCCTCCTGTGCTTTTAGTTGGGTTTGTAAGCGATCAATAGTTCCTACATACCCTTCTTCAAATAACTTTAATTTCGTCTGTGTGGATTCAATTTTTGTTTTCACCCAACGTTCTTTCTCTTCATAACGTTGTGGTTTTTGATCATACATCACAGGCACAAATAGCATTTGAAATTCATCCTCTAAGACAAAATACGCATCGTCAAACTTCTTCCATTCCGCATAGCTTTCTGCATAGAATTCATCATTTAACCATTCATTTTCAGGAACACCTGCATCAATCAAAACTCTTCGTTGCGAATTCACCGCAGCTACACTCGTATCTCCTAAAATGCGCATAGCGGTACGATATGGTTTCAGCTCCACCAACAGTTGATGATCATACTCAAGTGTTTTTTGATTCGCTTGGTACATGTTATAACCAAACAAACAAAGAATCGCCATAAGTAAGGCTAACATGCGCTTACTTGAGACAAACTTTCGCAGCTCATAACGTAGTATATTAGTCTTCATCATGATAGATATCCTTGTACATCGCTTCGACACTTTGTTCAATTTTACTAATCTCATGAATTTGAATATTTGCTTCTTGTAACGCTTGTATAACATCCGACAATGTGTGTGCATCTAAATCGATTGTATATTCTGTAAGTATTTCATGATAGGTATAAGTTAGTGATAAGCGCTCAAATACTTGCGTTGCATCTTGACTCAGTTTTAATTGATACGTTAGTTTTTGGCTTTTCTCATATGTCGATACATCAACTATTTCACCATTTTTAATATAAATTACACGATCGGCAATTTTCTCAACATCCGATAAGGTGTGACTTGAAAAAAGAAATCCAACTTCTTCAGTTTTTGCTACTTCTTTTACCATACTCAACAAATCCAAAATACCTGAAGGATCCAAACCATTGGTTGGTTCATCAAGCATAATCACTTTTGGTTGACTCATCAATGCAATCGCGATGGCAACTCTTTGTTTCATTCCCATGGAATACTGCCCCACTTTGCGATTGATGTGTTTTCCCAACTTTGTTAGTTCAATCATTTGTGCAACGCGTTCTTTACTTACACCACGCAAACTTGCAAACAGTTTGATATTATCTTTTCCACTCAATTCTGGATACAGTGCAGGTCCTTCAATTAATGATGACTGCTCACGTAACGCTGCAATTCTTTCCTTTTGAATATCATGTCCAAATACTAAAATTTCACCTTGATGAAATTCTGTTAAACCAGCAATGCATTTCATTGTTGTACTTTTCCCTGACCCATTTGGCCCAACAAATCCAACGACTTCATGCAAACCGACATGAAAACTAACATCTTTTAAGATTTCACGATTTCCATAATTCTTGTATAACCCTTTTACTTCTAATACATTCATATACATTCCTCTTTTCGAAATGACACACCTACTTATTTATAATCATACACAAAAAAATAGATCCACGCAAAAAAAACGTCTAGATATAATACCCAAACGTTTCTTAGAAATATTACTATTTTACTTTTGACATGATGTCATTGAATGAATCTTCTTTTAAAGAAGCTCCACCAATTAATGCACCATCGATATCAGGACAAGCCATGTATTCAACAATGTTTTCTGGTTTTACAGATCCACCGTATTGAATACGTACTTTTTCAGCAGCTACTTCACCGTACATAACTTTTACTTGGTCACGTACGATTGCACAACAGTTTTGTGCATCTTCTTTTGTTGCTGATTTACCAGTTCCGATTGCCCAGATTGGTTCGTAAGCAATGACCATGTTAGAAACACATGTTTCGCAAAGGTTTGCTAATGATCCAGTTAATTGTTCACGGATCACTTTTTCAGTTTCTCCAGCATCGTATTGTGCTTCAGTTTCACCAATACATAAAATTGGTGTCATATCGTTATCGATTAATTTTTTCGCTTTTTTGTTTACTGTTTCATCAGTATCTCCGAACATTTCTCTTCTTTCAGAGTGTCCGATGATACAGTGTGTAATTCCGATTTCTTTTAACATTGGAACACTAACTTCTCCAGTGAATGCACCATTGTCTTCGAAGTGACAGTTTTCAGCAGCAACAATTAAGTTTTTTGCAAGTTTGTTTGCTTCGTTTAATGCTAAGAATGATGTCGCAACACCAAAGTCAGCTCCATCGTGTGCGTTAGCGTCACATGCTTGAATAAAAGCAGTTGCTTCAGCGATGGTTTTGTTCATTTTCCAGTTTCCAACAATAATAGGTTTTCTAGCCATGATATCTCCTTATTTTTCAGAAATTACCGCAATACCTGGTAATTCTTTTCCTTCCATGTATTCTAATGATGCCCCTCCACCTGTTGAGATGTGAGAGAATTTGTCAGCAAATCCTAATTGGATTGCAGCAGCAGCACTATCACCACCACCGATAACAGTAGTAGCCCCTGGAAGTTCAGAGATTGCTGTACATACTGCTAAAGTTCCTTTAGCAAATGGTGCCATTTCGAATACACCCATTGGTCCATTCCAAACAACTGTTTTAGCACCTTTAAGTGTTTCTTCAAATAATGCGATTGATTTAGGTCCAATATCTAGTCCCATCCATCCTTCAGGAATGTTTCCTTCGATTACTTGTGTATTTGCATCAGCAGCAAATTTGTCAGCACATACACTGTCAACAGGTAATACAAGTTTGTCTCCAGCTTTTGCTAAGTACTCTTTTGCTAATTCAATTTTATCTTCTTCTACTAGTGAGTTTCCAACTTCAATTCCTTGGGCTTTAAGGAATGTGTAAGCCATACCACCACCAACGATAACTTTGTCAGCTTTTTTAAGTAGGTTTTCAACTACCATGATTTTATCAGATACTTTTGCTCCCCCAATGATTGCAACAAATGGGTGAACTGGGTTATCTACAGCTTTACCAAGCATATCAACTTCTTTTTCTACTAAGAATCCTAACGCATTAGGTAAAATTGAAGGGATTCCAACTGTTGAAGCATGTGCACGGTGAACCGAACCAAATGCGTTTTCAACAAATAAATCACCTAAGCTTGCCCAGTATTTAGATAATTCAGGATCGTTTTTCGTTTCTCCTGCTTCGTAACGTGTGTTTTGCATTAGTAATACGTCACCATCTTTTAAGTTAGCAACCATATCTTCTAATTCTTTACCACGAGTAACTGGACAGAATACTACGTTTACTCCAGGTAGTTTTTTAGCTAAGTCAGTAGCAACAACTTCTAATGAGTTTTTTGCTTTGTCTTCATCCGTTTTAATTTTCCCTAAGTGAGACATTAAGATAACTTTTGCTTTATTATCAATAAGGTATTGAATTGTAGGTAATGCTTGTACAATTCGGTTGTCATCTGTGATTACTCCATCTTTTCTAGGAACGTTGAAATCACAACGACAAATGACGCGCTTTCCAGCAACATCTAAATCTTTAACAGTTCTTTTTGCCATAATAGCCTCCTATTTCGTAACGCATTAATTATAACACTTTGCTTTTTGTAATTAAAGTGCTTTGCGAATTAATTCACATTTACAAAACTTGCCTATTTTAGTGTATAATAGTAAGGATAACAGGAGATGCATGTATGGAAAAGAAAGAGACAACACAAAAGTCAAATAAGAACCAAAAACCTTATCATAAAAATAAAAAACATCATACCGATAAAAAGAAACCAGCTGTTAGTCAACAAGCTGCACCAAAGCAAAACAAGCAACACAAAAAACCGACACAACAAGCACAGAGTAATAAACAAACAAAGGTAAAGGAGCAAACTGCAACAGAAAAACCACGCGTAAGACATAGTCGTTCCAATGGAACTAAACTAAGCAAGTCCAACGTGAATCAACAGCAAAGAAAAAACTTTACCCAACAAAGTAAGCCACAAAAAACAAATCATAAAACACAAGGACAAAAGCAAGGTCAGCAACCCAAACCAAAGGAACAAAAACAACGCTTGCACAAAGATGTCATTTTGCAAACAAACGAGATCTTCTATACAAGAAATCTTGAACCATTAACGCCTGGTTTTGTCTTCCCTAGCATTTGTATTATGAATGCTAAGGAAGAAGAAATTGACTTACATGATATTAAAGAACCTAAAGTGTATATTACGTTGCCTTCACTTGAGGACGCAGCAATTGTAAAAGATGTGAAGCGCTTGGAAGTTTTATTGGAAAAATATCCAGCAGTGAAATTCTACCTCATCACAAATGAGGCTGTATATACACAATTTAGACTTGCAAAAGAAAAACAAATCAAAGGATTTGAACTTTTATCCGATTTCAAACTTCGCAACTTTGCAAGATATACAGGAACTTATATTTATGAAATTGAAAACTTGGTGAAAGCAATCTTTGTGGTTGATCACCACGATCAATTAAAGTATGTAAACTACTACGATGATTTGTATTCAAATTTTGCCGTAGAACTGCTTGATTTAGAGATTGAAAAAATCGATGCATAAGAAAAGAGGCCTTACGCCTCTTTTTTATATTACATATCTAATTTCCAAAGTCCGTGGATGTTACAGTATTCGTATACAGCAACAACGTCTTCACCTTTGATATTGAACTCTGCATATGGTTTATCACCTGGGTTTAAACGTTTCATCATCATTCCATCTTTTGTTTCAACAACGATCATTTCAATCCAGTGAACATCAACCATTGGGTGTTCAACTTCTCCAATTTGAACTTTCAATACATCACCATCATTTGAAACAATGTAAGGAACGTGTTTTTCTCCAGCTCCATCTGATGTGTTAGGTACCAATACTTCATTTTCTTTTCCCGCGCAAACTTTTCCTTCGCTCAACACTGCTACGACTGAGTCGCAACCTTCACATTTTACAAATTGCATGTTTTTAATCTCCTTTATATTATCTTCTATACATTTAGGATAGCATTATATAACTTTTGTTGCATCTAATGTGCTTGCGAAAATCCGACTTGTTAGGTGTCAAAGTTAATGCAATAGATGATCGCAGAAAACATGATTATAAATATTTCAAAAGGGCACTCGACGGTTTTGTCAAATGCCCTTTCCTTAATTTTCAAATCAACCAATCCGCACTATAGCGCTTTTTGCTTACTATATTCGTTTATACAACCGCTGTACATTTTTTTCTCTCTTTTATTCGTTGATTAATAAGTGTTCGAAAGTACGTAATAAGAGGACCAGTACAAAATGCTGTAATAAGTGTTCCTACTCCGATTGGAGCACCTAACACAAAACCAATAGTCACACAAATACAATCACTAATGATTCGAATCCATCGAAATGGGATTTTTACATGAAGTTTTGTTTCAATGATAAGTCCTAATGCATCATATGGTGCTATCCCCAAGTCCGCCGACATATATAATGCAGCCCCAAAACAACATGCAAGTAGACCAAATGCGCAAAAACAAATCATTGTTACTGTGGAATATGGAATTTGTTGAATAGAGTTAAACATGAAATCCACTAAATATCCAACAACAAATACTCCTAGAAATGTTCCTAGATGAATCATGGAACGTGCATATCGAATCATCACTAAAAGTAAGATAACATTTGCAATCATTTGTACTGTACCAAAGTTAACTTGAAGTGTTTGTGCAATTCCTATATTCATCGTCACAAACGGATCAGTTCCTTGCATACTATAACGCATACAAGCAATTCCCAAACTTAGAATAATTACACCGCTAATGACAAGTCGTACTTGTAAAATCTTATTACTGAGATTCACTTGCAAGTGTTCCTGATTCAACGTTTGCTTCACTTGGTATTTCTACATTTTCAGTTTTAGTCTGTTCTTTTTCATGTGATTCTTGAACATCTAAAGATAACTGTTGTAGACGTGCTCCTTTTAATTTATAGAACTTACGGTAGATTGCTAAACTCAAAATAACAAAGATTATTGGGACAATACATGTTAACACACGAATTCCAGTAATTGCAGATGCTGATTGTTGTACATTTGGTACATAACCAACCAATGACAATCCAACTCCTGTTAATAATCCAGAAACTGCTTGTGCAAGTTTCATTAAAAATGTTTGTGCTGAACAAATAATACTTTCATTTCTTGTTCCAAATTTTAATTCCCCGTAATCAATACAATCGGCAATTGCAACTGTTGTAACCCCTAAAGATAAACCTGAACCAAATTTCAAAATAAGACCTGACCCCATAACAAGTACTACATTATTTGGTGCATACATTCCAGAGATAAATAACAATATCATTCCAATAATTGGCATTCCACATGCCACAACATAGGTTTTTTCTCTTGATAATAATTGACTAACTTTTGGAAATAACATTAAACCTAACATTTCTGCAAAAATCGTAAAGAAGAATAACGAGAAGAATGTTTCATTTCCTACCACATATTTAAAGTAGTAAATCATAAATCCATTCAAGATTTGAATTGCTAAGTTAAATGTTAACAACAAGCCAATAAACGCCAACAGTTGATCATTTTTCGTAATGACTTGAATCATCTTTTTTAATGTAATCTTTGCTCCCTTTTCTTGGTTAAGTGTAGATTTTTCTGGAACATTGGTCACCGTAATTCCAATTGTGATAATAAAGAAGATACTAATAAGAATTGAAATGATGAAGAATCCTGTTTGCTCATTTCCATTTCCTAGACTTTGAACCGCTTGTAATCCAAATGTTCCTACTAATAATCCTGCTAAACTTGCAAAGATTCTAGGAATCACGGATACTTTTTCACGTTCTTCAGGATCATTTGTTAAGTTAGGCAACCATGACCAATATGGAACATCCATAATCGTGTATGTCATTCCAAACACAACATATGCAACTGCAATATAGATATACAAGTTGGTTCCAGTTAATCCAAAGTTAGTAAACAACAAGATAAATGCCACCGCATTTAGTAATGTTCCAATCGTTAACCAAATTCGAAACTTTCCAAATCGAGTACGTGTGTTGTCAATAAACATCCCCATAATCGGATCATTGATGGCATCCCAAATACGAGCACCAAAGAATAGTGATCCAACAAATGCTGGTGCTAAATATAATACATCTGTTAAGTAATACGATAAAAAGGTTCCCACAAAACATATAACTGCATCTTTCCCTAAGGCTCCTAGCCCAAAGGAATATTTTTGTCTAAAAGGTACTTTCATAATACATTTCCTCCTAATCAAGGTGCGCGCTTATCCTTACCTAAAGTATAGTATTGTGAAAGCGATTACAGTAGAGTATAATGTTTTCATAAACAGTCAAAATGTTATATTTTGTGATAGAGGGATACGTGTATGGAAAGAAGTTATGTAAAGACTTTTGGTTTTGATGAACACCGTGATTTGAATCTTTTGTTTGCAGGTAAAGCAGAATGTAGTCCACTCCATAGTTATGGTCCTGCAGTTCGACCAAACTACATTTTTCATGTCATCACCAACGGAAAAGGTGTCTACTATTTAGAAAATCAACGCTTTGAATTAGAAAGCGGCATGGGATTTCTTATTCCCCCAGAAATACAAACCTTTTATCAAGCAGATAAAGACGATCCTTGGGAATACTATTGGATTGCTTTTTCTGGAACACTTGCAAGTACATACATGAAAGCATTGGGCTATGATATGTATCATCCTGTCTTTCATGTAGACCAAATAGAAAGTATTCAATCAATTATTGAAGAGATATTATGCATAGATCAAATTCTCATTCAAGATGAGCTCATGTTAACATCACATTTATATCATTTGCTTTCAATTATTAAATTAAGTGATGATCACACAACCATCGCAAAAGATCAAAGTGCGAATCCTTATATCCAAGATACTATTAATTACATCAAGGAAAACTATGCAACAAAGATTTCTATTAGTGAACTTGCAAACAGTTTATCCTTAAATAGAAGTTATCTTTCTTCATTATTTAAAAAAGAAATGAATGTAACTCTTCAACAATACATAACCGACTATCGTTTGACTCGAGCAAAGGAACTACTTAGTTTAAGTAATTTTACGATTGAAGAAATTGCCGAATATAGTGGATATCTTGATCCTTTAGTCTTTTCCAAAGCATTCAAAAGAAAAACAGGCGTTACACCAAGTATATATCGAAAACAAGAGTATGAAAAGCAACAGGAGTTTGCTAGAACTGGTGAATCCTTAATGCTCAATGAAGACGCAAAAATCATGAAATAGAAGAAATGACAACAGCCATCAACTTAGACTGTTGTCATTTCTTTATTTTGCTTGGAAAACCCAAACCTTAGAATCAAAATCATGTGATGTTGGACGTCCATCAATCACCTGCCCACAAGAAGCATCACTACTAACAAACCCAATATTTTGTAGTTCATCCCCATAGTAAACTTGTTTACTTGAAATTTCTTCATACATATATTGTTCATTCAACCCTTGTAAGTATGAACGTGTAAATGGTCCATTTACCTCATTTAATACTTTATAATATCCAACGATTGCAGTTTTCTGATCTTGTGAAACCACCATCCAAGCAGTGTAATTTCCTTCAAATGGACTCATCAGTCGATAGAAGGTTCCTTGATGTATGATTTTTCGATATTGCTTCACAAATGAAATTTGTTGTCTTACCATTTCGCGGTCATCTTTCGATAATTTCGTTGGATCTAATTCATACCCAAAAGAACCAAAGTAGGCAACATTTCCACGTGTAGAAATTGGTGTTTCCCTAAATACTTGTTCATTTGGACTCACTGATACATGCGCACCAATTGAACTAAGTGGATACACCATAGAAGTACCATATTGAATCTTTAAACGCTCAATTGCGTCTGAATCATCACTTGCCCAACCTTGTGGCGAGTAATAGATCATTCCTGGATCAAAACGTCCACCTCCTGATGCACAAAACTCAAATAAAATATCAGGAAATTCACTTGTAAGTCGTTCATACAAATCATAGACACCTAGTATATATCTATGGAACACTTCTCCTTGTCTCTCTGGTGGTAAAGATGATGTGTATGGTTCTGTAATACATCGATTCATATCCCACTTAATGTAAGAAACTTTTGATTCACGAAGAATTTTCGCCATCATTTCATATATAGCATCAACTACTTGTTTTTGAGAGTAATCCAAAACATATTGATGACGACCATGTGAACAAGAACGATCTGGCGTTTGAATGATCCAATCCGGATGTTTGCGATACAAATCACTGTCTTCATTTACCATTTCTGGTTCAAACCACAATCCAAATTTTAATCCTATTTCTTCGATACGATTTGCTAATCCATGTATTCCATTTGGTAATAGATCACCATTTGCTACCCAGTCACCTAAACCAGCACGCTCATGGCGACGACCACCAAACCAACCATCATCAAGAACAAACAATTCTACACCATCTTCATAAGCTTGCTTGGCAAAGGTAACAAGTAAGTCTTCAGTAAAGTTCATTCCAGTTGCTTCCCAATTATTGATTAAGACTGGACGTTCTTTATCTCTCCACACACCTCTAGCTAATCGGGTGCGATATAGTGTATGAAATGCCTGACTCATGCCATTTAAGCCACTTTGACTATAGGCAATGACAACCTCCGGTGCTTGGAAACTTTCATTAGGCTCTAATAGCCAATCAAAGGTCATCGGATTAATTCCCATACTCACACGCGCAACATCGTAGGTATCTACTTCAACTTGTGCTAGAAAATTACCAGAATACACAAAACTAAATCCGATTACTTCTCCATTATGTTCTGTAGCATTTTCTCGTTTTAGTGCAAGAAATGGATTTTGATAGTGACTTGATGATCCTCGATTACTTTCGATTGCTTGAATACCACTAGTTAACGGACGAAAGTGTGGTACCCTCTCACGACACCAGGCCCCTGATAACTGCAACATTTCATATTTCATATCTGGTAAGTCCAATGACATACTCATCAATCGTTGCAAATGAAGCTTTTGTGTTCCCTCATTATGAACACGAACACTACGAGCGATGATTGGTAAATTTTCATAAATTGAATATGACAATACTACACGTAATTTTGTCACTGGATCTTTCAGTGTGATTTCTAATGTCTCTGCTTCATCATCGCTTTCAACATAAGTAGCAGGCAACCCTTTTAATGTTGGTTTTCCTTTTAGCACATTGTGACTTTCATAAACAAATGCACTAATCGTACTTCCATTTTCTTGTTGAACAGTTATGGCTGGTTGTCGAAAATCAGTAGATCCATAAACAGGAAACTCTTGCCGCAAATGCTCTCTAGAAAAGTCAACTTCTCCTTTATACACATATGCTGTATTTGGACGATATTCGTTTTCATGTAGATAGTCATAATGATCTCTAACATGTACTTTTTTCCCAAAGTATAAATTACCTAATGAACCATCTTTCATTACTTCAAAAATGTAACTCATCTCACGATTTTGTAGGTGAAACACTTTTGTCTTTTCATTGATTACAATCATTATATAATGCCTCCTTGTAGCTATATGTTGATTGTAATCCCTTTCATTTCTTTCGAAGAGTTAGCTTCGTTGTAAGAAACAGTCAAAATGTTAGTTGTTTGTGTAATCAATGCATAACAATTTTTCCATAGGAGTGAAATATTAATGACATAAAATGACAATGCTATGACAATTTCAAACATTGAGGGGAATGTGAGTTCATGTTAGGGATGGTTATTACCAACATAACGATGGCAGTTGAAGAACACGTACAAGCCTTTCACTCAAGAAAACTGAACGAACGATATACCGTTGTTTATGGAGACGCCACAATGATTAATGTCAGACGCGATAGCGTTTCCAAAGAAGCGCTACATATATTAATTGGGATTACTCCTGAAGGTACTAAAGAGGTACTAGATTACCGACTATACCCTCAAGAATCAAGCGAAAACTATAAAGAAATGCTTGAAGACATTAAGCAACGTGGTACGCTAGAAATTCTTCTTTTCGTAACTGATGGTTTATCTGGACTAGCGAATGCTTGTTTAGATGTTTACCCAAAAGCAAAACATCAAGCTTGCTGGGTGCATATTCAACGAAGTGTTTCTAGAAACGTTCGTGCCAAAGACATGAAAGAAGTTCTTGATGATTTAAAACCGTATATAGAGCGAAAGATGAAGTTGAAGCACAAAATCATCTTGAAACGTTTAAAGATAAATACAAGAGTCGGTATCCAAAGGTGATTAAATCACTAACGGATAATCCATCACTATTCAGTTTTTATGAATTCCCAGAAGCAATCAGAAGTAGTCTTTATACGACAAATCTCATTGAGGGGATGAATAAACAATTGAAGCGTAATACAAAACGTAAAGAACAATTTCCAAACGAAGACTCTCTTGATCGGTTTGTATGTGACTACATGATGGATTACAACAGACGGTTTTCCACACGAATCCATAAAGGGTTCGAAGTGGTACAAGCAGAGATTAAGGAAATGTTTGATAAACGATACAATTAAATTCTACTATGACGTTTACACAAAATTATTGACACTACCTAATTTGAGATAGTTAAAAGACAAAAAATATCTTTAATCTATATTACGAATTATTTCTCTGTAATTATAAAAACTCTATCAAAATTTGTTGATAGAGTTCTCTGAGTTTAGCAAAAATCATTTTACTAAATATTTAAATAAACCATAGAAATAATAATAATGACTCCTAATTCAAATATGCAATTATTGATATAGAATTCTACCATTATTTACTTTGCTCCCACTTGATTATACCAGATGAATATTGAATATATTTATTATGTTTTTGATGTCTATTATCACTATTTTCTATAGTTATTATACTATCTATACATTTTTTGACAAGAATATAGAATCAAATTAGTATCATTTCGATTCTATATTGTTTAGAATTAATTAATAACTTCTCCAATTGTATTTACAATTTTATATTCATTTCCTTAAAATGATTTTTTTCTAGAAAGCATGTATTATAACTGTTCATTTTCTATTTTGGTGATCATATCAATTCTTGTTTGATGTCTACCACCTTCAAACTCTGCAGTTATCCACTCATCAACAATCATCTTGGCTAACTCACTGCCAACTACTCTAGATCCAAATGCAAGGATATTTGTATTATTATGCTGCTTCGATAATTTTGCAGTGTAAGGTTCACTACAAACAACAGCACGTATTCCATGTACCTTGTTGGCAGACAACGAAATTCCTACGCCACTACCACAAATCAATATTCCACAATCAATTTCTTTATTTATAATTGCATTTGCTACAGCTTCTCCTGCAATTGGATAGTCAAAGCGCTTTTTGCTGTCAGTTCCATAATCGACTACTTCATAACCGTTATCAATAAGATATTCACTGATTCTTTTTTTTAGCTCAACTGCAACATGATCATTTCCAATTCCAATTTTCATAATTTTCTTAAATCCTTTATCAATGTAGTATAATCGACACCTTTATTAAACAGTGCACTTGTCCCCAAAATAAATCCATCACATTTAGACTTACTTAACTCTTCAATAACAGTAGGTGAACAGGCACCATCAATCATAATTTTATATCCAAATTTTTCTTTAAGACTTACTAATTTATTAATTTTCTTCTTTATAGGTTCAATAAACTGTTGTCCTGCGAATCCTGGATTAACTGTCATTACCATCACATAGTCACAGAATGGAAGAATTTCTTCAATTGTTGAAACACTAGTATCAGGGTTTATAGCAATTCCAGATAATACTCCTCTGTTTCTTATGTGTTGTAATGTTCTTATTGTGTATCGCTCTGATTCGGGGTGTATATAAATAATGTTTACTCCCAAATCTATAAACCAATCCACTTTATTTGATGGATTTTCAATCATTAAATGACAATCAATTAATTTGTCAGTATATTTTCTTATTGTTTGAATATCTTTAGTACCCATTGTAATATTCGGTACAAATGTTCCGTCCATAATGTCGCAATGAAAAATATCAATGTCTGCATCATTCAAAGATTTAATTTCCCTTGCTAGGTTATCAAAGTTTGCACACATTATTGAAGGACATAGTAATTTTTCCATAGTAGCTCCTTTATTCACTTTAGTATTCTAATAACTTAAATCCTCACCGTTACTTTCAATCACTTTTTTATACCAGTAAAATGAATCTTTTCTATAACGGTCAAACGTACCATTTCCTTCATCATCCATATCTACATATATGAATCCATAACGTTTCGACATTTGACCACTAGAAACAGATACTATATCAATACTTCCCCATGTTGTATACCCCATAACATCAACACCTTCTTCAATCGCTTCTTTCATAGACTTGATATGTTTCTTTAGATAATCTATTCGATAATTATCATGAACTTTCTTATCAGCTGTAACTTCGTCAATTGCTCCTAATCCATTTTCAATTATGAATACAGGAATTTGATACCTTCCATATACATCATGTAATGCATATTTTAGCCCGTCGGGATCCATACTCCAATCCCATTCACTGTATTTAAGATATGGATTTCTGTGTCCAATTGATAAATTACCTTTCGCCATTTGTACTTCATCTTTATGAGTAGTGACACAATTGGTCATATAATAAGAAAATGCTACAAAATCTGATTTTCCTTTACTCAAGTCAATTACATCTTGATTGCTAATATCTAATTCAATACCTAAATCATTCCATACACTTCTCGCATAATAAGGGTACTCTCCGTTCACTTGTGTATCCGAACAATAATAGCACATATTTCTAATGGCTGACTGACTTGCAAGAATATCTTTAGGGTCACAAGTTAGAGGATAATAAAATAATCCACTAAACATACATCCTACTTTATAATCAGGGTTCATTTCATGAGCTAATGCAGTTACTTTTGCAGATGCTAAAAGTTGATGATGTAATTGTGTGAAATTTGATTGTAGAACCTCCTTAGGAAGTTCTTGTGGTAAAAAAGCAGGTATGGCTAATGAATTTATTTCATTAAATGTTGCCCAATAAGTTACTAAATCTTTATATTCTTCAAAACATACCTTTGAAAATTCATAGAATTCATCAATCATTTCTCTACTATTCCATCCACCAAACTTCTCAGTAAAGTATACTGGTGTATCATATTTGTGTAATGTTACAAGTGGTTCAATTCCATATTTTTTACATTCTTTAAACACGTCTCTGTAAAACTCTACACCTTTTTGATTCACTCCATCCTCTACCCCATATGGGTAAATTCTTGCCCATGAAATAGAAAGATTTAATGTTTTAAATCCCATTTCACCAAATAGCGCAATATCTTCTTTATAGCGATGATAAAAATCACTTCCTTTATGGTTTATATAATGACGACTTTCATCCACTGCATAGTGCGCTCCATCAGGCAAAGGATTAAAAAACATTGTTTCTGTAATCTTACCTGATTTATCTTTATAAGTTAATGTTCTCATTTTCTCTGCTGATCCTACTAATCCATAATCAGAAGTAACTGGAGATTTTCCATCTTCATCCCAAGCACCTTCACACTGAACTGCACTTATTGCTCCACCCCATAAAAAATCTTTTGATATACTCATTTTATTTTTCTCCTTTTTCTAGATTATTTCGTCGCTTCTTTTTTATCAACACCAAGAATCATAATTGCTGCAAACACTACTATACATCCTATTAGAATACCAGGAATCGCTCTTAATAAGTTATCCATACCTCCTGCTAAAAACGCAGTTATTCCTAAAAAGTTCGAAGCTGATAAAGCGTAAACACCAACGCCTAAAATCCTATGCGTTGCGCCTGTAACAGCCATCCCAAGACAAGCAATAATCATTATTTTGATATTCTTCATATAAATAGCATAGATACTAGGTTCCATTACGCCTCCAACAACTGCAGCAATTGTACTTTCTGTTGCCGTTTCTTTTAATGCTTTGTTTTTTGTTTTTACACGTATCGCAATATTTAGTGCTGCAAAAATCCAACATTGACTAAATACAGATGGTAATAATGCATAAGTAACCCCAGTAGTAAATAGATCCATAACAAATATTCCAGATAAAGCTGAATGCATACCTACACTTACAAATAACGTGTACAACCCTCCAGCAACCAAAGACACTAGTACTGGTGAAATTGATTCTAATAATGTAATTGGATAAGCTAGCAATAATCCTAACTGCATTCCTCCTGGAGTTAAAATAAATAAAGCAATTGGAAGCATAATTAGCAACTCAAATACTCCAACCAATATAAATTTAAAGTTGTCAGGCATTATTTTATTAATACCTTTTTCAACATAAGACATTATCCAAATTTGTAAGATAACTGGAATAATCTGTCCATTTAATGTATGAGCCAACGGTTCAATTCCAAACATTGTTAACGATCCATCACCTACAGCTGTTGTCCATTCACTAGAAAGTTGAATACACACTAATAATATTGCAAATATTGGTGAACAATTAAACTTTCTTGCAGCTGTATAAGCAATTACAACGGGAATGAAGTACATAATGCCATCTTGAGCCATTACTAGAAGTTTATAAACACCAGATTCTACTGAAACTACATTTAAACCTGTTGGTCCTATGACTGATACAATTGCTGCAAACATCCCCATTGCCACCATTGCTCCCAATGCTGGAACAATACATTCTGTAAGCGTTGTAACAATTCCTTTTAATCTATCTTTCACAGTTTTATTCTCTTTTGGAATATCTAGATTTTCTTTTATCTCATCACTTGTTTCTAATTTCCCTTGTTTACAAACTTCATCATATACACCCCCAACCGATGTGCCAATAATTACTTGCAATTGATCTCCAACCCACAATCTTCCATTTGTTCCTTCTAATTCATCTAATTCTTTATCATTTATTAAGCTCTTATCTTTCACATTAAAGCGTAAACGAGTAATACAATGTTCGCAGAAAATAATATTCTCTGGACCTCCAACCAATTCAAGAATTTTAGAAGCTAATTCACTATATTTTTTTTTCTTTGCCATAATTTTCTCCTTTTAATTTTAATTAATTTATTTAAACAATAAATCGCGCGAATTTTATTGTTGAAATCTGGTAAAATAAAAACCTCAAACATATAAAGACTTTACGACATAAAATCGTCTTTATCGTCTGAGGTCAAGCCCGAAAGGTAACACCCTCATATTGAATTAATCTAGGTCAGGCCTCAGCGAGTAACCTTCCTATTTTTAATAAGTATTCTCGTAATCTTCTCTTGTACATAATCGATTCACATGAAGCATTAAATATAACTTCTCTTCATCGGTTAATTCATACTTCATAATATCCTCCAAATAGATTGTTATTTTTTCAACAACTACATGTGTATCAGGATAAGTATCTACTAAAGTAGTATACATTTCTAAATTCTTTGATGACATAAATTTTTTCTTTTTTCCTCGAATGAATAAATAACTCATATGAGAAACAAACCGTGAATAATTTAATTCATCTGTATTAATCTTAATATCATAATATCTTTGAATAATATCTATAATATCTTCAATCATTTCTTCATTTTTTTTATCTTCATTGTTTTCCGCTTGTGCCCCTGCATTGATAATGTGCAAAGCTATCATTCCTGCTTCTTGTTTAGGTAATGAAACACCTAATTCATTTTTAATGATTTTTAATGCAAATAAGCCTACATCATATTCTTTCTCATATAGGTGCTCAATGTCTTTCATAATTGGTAAACTTATGTCCATATCTTTTTTATATCTTTTGATACCAAAGTCGATATGATCCGCAAGTGTAAAAACAAGATTTGGGTTCATCGGATAATCTATCATAATACGACAGTAATCTGTTATTTTAATAGCAATTTTTATAATTGTTTCAGATATATGATTTACTATATTTAAATAACTAGGGTTTACTTTATAGTATGTTCTTTCAATTTTTGATAATTCTATCTCATCATTAAGATTCTTACCAAATCCTATCCCCTTACCAAATACAACTACTTCATTATTATCATTGTCTAAACACAATGTAATATTATTATTTATACATCTGATAACCTTCACATCTACTTACCTCCATTATTTTTTATGACATGTCATAATAATAGAATCTGTTGTTACTTCTGAGTGATTTTCCATTGTAACTGAATAATCGTTATTAGTGATGACAAGAGGTGTTGTTAAATCAATATTATTTGTTTCCATTAATGCTCTATCAATCTTTATGATTGGTGTACCATGTTTTACTTTATCACCTTCACAAACCAAAACCTCAAACCCCTCACCAGCTAATGAAACAGTATCTAAGCCAATATGTAGTAATATCTCAGCATCATTACAAGCTATAAAACCAATTGCATGTTTTGTTTGAGCAACTAATTGCACAATACCATCTACAGGAGAATAAAGAATATCATCATTAAAAATTAAACCTACACCTTCCCCCATCATCTTCTTTGAAAAAACTGGATCAGGAACCTCATAAATATCTATTTTTCTACCTTTTACTGGTGAATAAATATCACATTTTTTCTTCTTTTGTAAACCAAACATAGCATTTCTCCTTTATACAAAATAAAAACTCTTTGTAAGCGACCATAAAAACAAAACTAGGTCAAGCCTCCAAAGAGTAACATTCCTAAATACTATTTTATATTAGCATCTCTTCAAGACTATGTCAATTATTTTTGGAATTACTGATAATCACCTTTGTTTATTCTAAATATTCACCATTTGTTTCAATCACTTTTTTATACCAATGGAAGCTATCTTTTCGATAACGCTTCATTTCTGAGATTTTTGCTTTTTCATCATCTTCATCACGATCAACATAAATAAACCCATAACGCTTTGTTATACCTTCACGTGTTGATACTAAATCAATCGCACTCCATGGACAATATCCAAAAAGCATTGCACCTTCCTCTATTCCTAACTTTATTTCTTTGATTGTTTCACGCAAGTGTTCAATCCGATATTGATCATGTATTGTTCCATCAGATTCTAAAATATCATCACGACCATAACCATTCTCTGTAACAATCAATGGTAAATGATAACGATCAGTTAATCGCCTAGCAGTAACTCTGATACATGATGGATCATAATAATGACCATCAATTTCTGCCTTAGTCATATATTCATTATGTATTACCTTACCAACACCTGGTTTTTCCATCAATTTTGCTAAATAACTCATATTACGATTATCTGCATTTTTTAATTCATTCAAATCTAATTTATAATAATCTAAATGTTCTGTAGTATCATTCCCATAGCAATTAAAAGCTATAAAATCTGGTTTGCATTCCTTCATCACTTCCATATCTCCCTCATGAATATCCAGCTTAACATCATTAAGTTCAAAATATCGATCTACACTCTTAGGATATTCACCAAATACAAGTGGATCTAAATACCAATTATTTCTCAAATCATCCATGTTGTAAGCTGCAATTTGATCTTTGGGATTACAGCTTGCTGGATATGAAGTAGTTATATTAGGTGCAGGACCAATTTTTGCATTTGGACTAATTTCATGGCAAAGTTTTATTGCCTTTGCTTGTGCAACAATTTGTCGATGCCCATCATTATAAATTTCATTCATCGAACGAGTAGATACTCCTCCTCCAATCATATCTAATGCCCCAAAGTAAATAAGAGCATTCTGTTCATTGAACGTAAGCCAGTATTTTATATCATCCTTATAATTTTCAAATAAAACACGACAATATTCAACATACAAATCAATTAGTTTGCGATTACTCCATCCCCCGTAATTTTCCTGCAATGCTAACGGCAAGTCAAAATGAAAAATGGTCACAATTGGTTCAATTCCATACTTCTTACATTCTTTAAATACATTTTTATAAAATCTAATTCCCTCTAAATTTATATCACCTTCACCAGTTGGCATAATTCTTGACCAAGAAATTGACATTCTATAAGCCTTAAACCCCATCTCTGCCATCATTGCAATATCTTCTTTATAATGATGATAAAAATCACTTGCATAGTGGAAGGAGCAAGTTCCTGGATTTAATTTCTTAGTATCCCATATTGATAAACCTCGTCCATCACAATCAAATCCACCTTCAACTTGAGCACTTGATGTAGAGGCCCCCCATAAAAAATTATTTGGAAAATTTGTCATATTATTTATTATCTTTATATTAGAATCGATATAAAATCGATTCTAATATAATCTCCTTTCTACAATTATATTCATATTTTTATTCTAAATCTTGTCCATTGCTTGCTATTACTTTTTTATACCAATAAAAAGAGTCTTTCTTATAACGATTGTAGGTTCCATTTCCTTTATCATCTACATCAACATAAATATAACCGTAGCGTTTAGATGCCTGTCCTGTCGATGCAGCTATTAAATCAATACATCCCCATGAGTTATAAGAAATTAAATCAACTCCGCTTTCTACAGCCTCCATCATTCCTTTAATATTTTCTCGTAAATAATTTATTCTGTATAAATCATGGATAGAACCATCATTTTCAAGAATATCTTTTGCACCTAACCCATTCTCTACAATCATTAAAGGTATTTGATATCGATCATAAAGCTCTATAAGTGTAATTTTCAAAACTAAAGGATCAATTGTCCAACCCCATTCACTTTTTTCTAAATACGGATTATTAATCCCAGTTAATAAATTACCAACTAAATGCTTGGAATCTTTCTCATGAATTGTATAACAACTAGATCCATAGCAAGAAAATGCATAATAATCAACTTTTCCTTCTTCTAAGTCTAGAAGATCATTTTCTTCCATTTGGATTTCTATATTATTATCTTTCCAAATTTTCTTGGCATAAGATGGATAGTAACCACGCACCATTGTATCTCCAAAATAATGAGTGCCATTTTGGCCTTTTTCTATGATTGCTAAATAATCTGCAGGATCAGCTGTTAGCGGATATGTAGTACCTTGATAAATCATAGACCCTACTTGATAATTTGAATCGGTTTCATGTGCCAATTTCACTACTTTTGCACTTGCAAGCAGAAGATGATGTGATAATTGGTACGCTTCTTGTAAAGTAATTGCACCAAACACATTTCCTATCATTCCAATTCCATTAATTTCATTAAATGTAATCCAATATTTAACTAAGTCTTTATATTCATTAAAACAAACTTTAGAAAATTCAATAAACTCATCAATCATTTTCCGATTAAGCCAGCCCCCATCATATTTATCATCTAAATATGTAGGCATATCATACTTAAACAATGTCACAATTGGTTCAATATCATATTTTTTCAATTCTTCTAACACTGACCGATAGAAATCAATCCCTTTTTGATTTGGACCTTTCTCAATACCAAACGGCATAATTCTTGCCCAAGAAATAGATAAATTTAAAGATTCAAATCCCATTTCTGCAAATAGAGCAATATCTTCTTTATAACGGTGATAAAAATCGATTCCATTGCGATTAGGATAATAAATATCACTTTTTTCTAATCGCTTTATTCCTCCTGCAGAAATAATATTCCAGCAAGGGGAAGCATCACTTTTAAGGTTTCCTTTAGAATCTATATATTCTACTTTTCGAAAAATATCTCCTTCTCCTAAAACTTGTGCATAATCTACTTCAACTGGTGATTTTCCATCTTCATCCCAAGCCCCTTCACATTGTGCAGCAGAAATAGAACCACCCCATAGTATTTTTTTCAAATAATTTTACCTATTACTCTCCTCTTCTAATTTATTCTGTTCTTCTGCTTCAGCAGCTTGTTCTTTTAAATACAATTGGTTATCATATATCTTAAGGAACGGCCACCAAACTAGAGCAGAAGGAATTATACATAAATATTCAAATACTACATTCATTATATTTAATGTTCCAAAATAAGTACCAAACCCCATTGGAAATACACCAAATATCATAATCCATGGTGGAATAATAAAGCCGGTCTGATAAGCTATCCAGAACAAAACCATAATAAATAATGAATTTAAAACAAATGGGATACATAAGATAGGGTTAAAAATAATTGGCATCCCAAAGATTACTGGCTCTGTTATATTAAACCAACCAGGAACTACCCCAACTTTAGCAATCGCACGAACTTGTTTCGATTTTGCTTTTAAACCTAATAAACTTAATGGTAACGGATTTCCAGTACCTCCAACAGCTGCCATTGCTCCATATAGAAATACTGGTGCTGCCACTAACGGCAATCCAGCTTCATGTAGTAAGGCATTCGTGTGAATTGCTTCAAGCATAGAAGCCATAACAATTGGATAAGTTATTGCTCCACCATGAATCCCAAAGCACCATAATACTAAAGTAACAAAACATAAAACAAATATCCCTGGCAGTGATGTTAATGTACCAAGTGGAACCATCAGCACAGCCATAATGGCAGTAGGTAAATTTAAGGCTCCTGCTGATATAACTGATAAGATTACATTTAATCCTTGAAAGATAATTACATTTATTCCAAATGGAATAATTGCTGAAAATGAATTAACTAATGCATCCGGACATACATCAGGCATTGGAATACGAATTTTTCTATCTGCACAGAATTTTTCAACTCTAATCACCACAAATGAAATAATAAATCCAACAAACATCCCTGTTGATCCTAAAAATGAAACATCAAGTTTCCCATCAATCAGTGGTGCACACACTAAAACAAATATAATCCCTGCATCAATTGCATTTGCAAAAGGCATTTTCATCTTTAAATTCTTTGCATAATTATAGGCAATAAATAATGTTACCCATATTCCTAATAAATTCATTGTAAAATTGTAAGGAGCATAAATATATCCGTAAACAGCACTCTCTGCAGTGAATAGACCTGCCATTGTACCAATAGCACAAATAATTTGACATATTGCTCCAATCATAATAATTGACATCGTTGACATCATCCCAGCAGTTAATGATGCAATGAACTTGTTTGACCCTAATTTTTGACTCATTTCTTGTAATTTAACAAGAAATGGATTATTTACTAATTTCTCCATATATAATTCCTTTCTTTTTATTTTTTTTCGTAAAGTTTGTTTACTAATTCCATAATATTAGGACAATTAGCAACAGCATAATCAAATGATTCAATTACAGCACATGGTATATTGGTAGTTTCTTTAATTTCTTCAAGACGATACCCTATTTGTGGACCAACCAATATGATGTCATAATTACTATAAACTTCACTGTAATCACTTATACCGACAGCATCTATTTCTAGTTCTATTGATTGTTCTTCCCAATATTTTTTCATTTTTTTCATCAATAAACTTGTAGATATTCCACCAGCACATACTAATAAAATTTTCATATCTGCTTTCACCTCCTTTTCTATTTTCGTTTATAAAGTAATATAATTTCTTTTATCAATTCAATAGCAATCATACTTGTCATCAAATGATCTTGTGCATGAATTAATAAAACATCAATAGCAGTTTTTTCTCCATTTGCTTCTTTAAATAAAAGTTCTGTTTGAGATTTATGTGCTAAATTAATTGCATCATCTGATTTTTTCAGCAATTCCTCAGCTTCATCTATATTCCCTACCTTAGCTTTTTGAAGTGCATTGAATGCAAGAGTATGTGCATCACCAGCGTTTGCAATAATTCCAAATGAAACCATTTCAGTATTTGACTCCATAATGTAACCTCTCTTTCTTATATTTTCATTTTAGTTTATAAGAATTTTTCAGTCAAAAAACAGAAAACTCAATTTTGATAAGTAATCATACACTATTCATCAGTGTTTTTTTATATTTTTCACACAATATCAATGAACTAGAAAAATCTCATCTAGTGTATATATTTTTCCTAATAAAATTGATTTGTGTTTACCCATCACTTATGTTATTTCCTTTTGTATGTTTTACTATAATTATTGTACTTTCATCAATTTTATAAGATTAAATGAAATAAAAAAACCTTAGAGATTTTTTCACACTCTAAGGTTATATTTGTATTTTTTATCAAAATAGTCTTCCTGTAAATTCTATAACTTTCTTATCTAAATATGTACTAAGTGAATTTACAATTAACTCATGATCCAGCCCATCATGTAATCCAGATATTGCCACCGTTGCTTCTAGGTTTCCTTCTACATAAATCGGAAAAGCTCCACCTACTGGCATACATTCTTTATTCCCAAATAATTGCTCCATTGAGCTCCCATTCACGATGCCATTCACTAGTTTCCAGAAGCTAGAATGTCCTGTTTCCAAAACACAATTTCTTTTCAAATTTGCATAAGTTATATTCTTTTTTGTTTTTGTATCCATTACATATTGAAAGATTGGCAACTGATCCTTCTCTCTGGTAATAAGAATAACAATATCTTCTTCATACCCATCTAAGAGGTCTATTATGATATCACCTAACATATATGCATCTTTACTATTAAAACGAGAAAATTGTAACTGTTTTTCTATACTCTCAAGTTCTATCAACTGGTTATTAGTATAAGAAAAGTCTAAATGTTCTAACATAGATGTTTTCATATTACTCATCACCAGGAAAAATAATCCCTGCTTCTAGTCTTGCTTTAGTCATAATTTCACTTACTGCAATACTTTGTTCCAATTGTTGATAGCAATATTGATAATCTTTATCATTTATAGCATTAATAAACGCAGTAAACTCAGGTACTAACCTTTCATATGCACTCTTATCATCAAATTGTTCTTCTGTGCCATCATTTAATTTAATTGTAACTTCTCCAACTAAATTTGGAGGAAATGAACTTCTAATAACCCCATTTGTACCTTGAATCAATCCACCAACCACTCCACCACAGTCTTTTGCAGCAAAACAGTGAGCATTAAATTTAGGGTAATTTAGAACTAATAATCCATTTGTATCAATATCTCTTTCAATTGTTGGATAATACTTCACATTATCTGGTTTTCCAAATAATCCCATTACATAATGTAAATTATATAAATTCAAATCCATTAAAGCACCACCAGCTTTTTTAGGATCAAAAGCTGGTAATATCTCACCTGCTTTAAAAGAATCATATCTCCTTGATTGTTGTGTATGATTGCTTTCTACATTTTTAACTTCTCCTATTCTTGGCAACCACTCTTTAATCTTTAAAAATGTTCCTAGATAAACCGTTGTGATAGCTTCAAACAAGAATAGTTTCTTTTCTTGCGCTAACTTCTTTAGTTCCATGGCTTCTCTAACATTGCTAGTCATTGGTTTTTCAATAATAACGTTTAGTCCTTTTTCTAGTGATTTTTTACAGAACTCATAGTGTATAAAATTGGGCACCGCTACATAAACTGTATCAATTCCAGAAGCACACATTTCATCAAAAGAAACAGTTGTAAACTTTACTCCATTGTCATCTCCAAGTTTTTTTGCATTATTAAACTCTTCTATAGTACTCATGATTCCTAATACTTCTATTCCATCCATCTTTACCATTTTAGGCAAAAAATCTTGAACAATCATTCCTGAACCAATAATTCCTAGTTTCATCTTTATACCCCCTACATAATACTTCCTACAACTTGGTAGGAATCTTTTGTATACTGCATAATCTCAAACTTATTTCCATCAGGATCATGTACCCACATCTGATAGGTTCCAGAAGGCCCTTTGGATATTTCAGTATCTATCTCCACACCACGTTTCATCAATTCTTCTCTCGTTTGATAAATATCATCTACAAGTAATGCATAGTGAGAATACCCTATATTTTGGTTCCATTTGTCATGTGGCCCCTGCCCTTCAAAACTTGGGAACAACTCGATGAATTGTCCTGGTGCAATTTCTATATAGACAATAACCACTTTTTCAGGATCCGTTTTTGCAAGTTGCTGATATAATTCACTTCCTTCATTTGCATATGCTTTTGCTTTCGTAACAATTTTTGGTTTTAATCCCAGTTTATTTTCATAAAAATCTCTCATTACATCCATTTGATCAGTAAAAAATGTAACATGCATAATTGAATTAAATTTCATTTTTCCTCCTTTGCAATCGATAAATCGATTGTGCTAAATTATTATTCATTTTAATTTTAATGCATAATGACAGTTCAAAAAAGTAGTCCTTATTTTTCTCATTAAAATTATTTATACACTAAATTTAAGTGTCTCTGAATATTTGTAATAAAATCATTAAAATATATAAATAACCAAAATTATTAACAATAGTGTATGATTATTTATGAAAGTAAACTTGTAGTGTCTTGGCATATATCTATATTCATTCTTTTGTATAATATAAAAAAAATCATAAAATCGCACTTTGAAATAGTATCCATCTTTGATTTCCATGGAGATGGAAAAATCTCTCTCTATTATAGTTACTATTTATTTTCAAATGTCTAAAAAAACCTATCTTAAATAAGATAAGTTTTGATAGTATATCATATTTTTTTAACCATTGTAATCAAGTTAGCTATTTCATAATCATCAATAATAATTTTAAATACTTTCTCAATTTTCCTAATAATTTTTGATATTATGCGATATTCATCACTATAAGACTTAATTATTTCATCACTTCTTGGATTCTTAGTTGTGCTATTTCCTGATAACACTCTTTCAATTAACCCCGCTATATGAACAAATAAACCCAGTGCTTGGTCACCATCTAAATTATAAATAAGAGACAATTCCTCCACTACCGATGGAAGCGTAGTTTTTAATTTTGTCATAGAAGTTTCTGTAAACTGTTCAGATAAATTCTTATAAACTAAACTATAATCTATATTCATTTCATTTACTGGTTCAAACATTAATATACGGTCAACATTATTGCTAGGTACTTCAAAAATACTACTGATGGGGATGTAGGGGATACCAAATAACTTCGGATCATAAGTTCCCACAAATGCGTGAATATTATATGCTTTACGGATGTCTAAAATCTCTTTTATTAAAATATCACGATTAGATATTGCCAATGCAATTGTTTTCATGCCTAGTCGCGAATGGCTGTCAATGTAATTTTTTAGTTGTAAGGCGCCACCTTCTCCCGTATGACACAGTGTAACAATTGCCGTATTATGTAAATTTTGTTGTCTTTTTCTATTTTCATACTCCAGATTAACTGAATGATATACAGAATCTATATCACCTTCCATAGAACATTTTCTCGCTATATCTATCCCTAACAGTGTTACTGGAACATTCATATAACGAATTTTAACATCAATCTCCTCGGATATTGCATCTACCATCGTTTTGATTGACCCCATATCATAAACTATGATAACTCCAGCACCTTGATCTATCTTTAGTATAAGCGTTTTAATTTCTTCCACAGCTTGCTTAGATTGACTATCTAAAGTTAAATCATAACTATATGCATTGCTACACTGTGTTAATGAGTTTGTAACATCACTTAATGATTTCGCAGTACTATTTCCATGCATAATATATAGTAATACTGGTTTAATATCTTCATCATCTTTTTCAGATCCAATTAAAAATAATGCAATAATAACTACTTCTGCGATATCCAAATCTAAATTTAGTTCTTTTTTTAACATAGATACAAACTGCGATGCTGCAGTATATTCATCTGGATAATTTTGAATTACTTCAACTATCTGATCATTGTTAATTCTTTGGCTTCCAATACTTTGTGACAATAATGAATTAGTATGTAAGCATAATCCATAAAATATATTTGATTTTAATTTGACATTTTTCTCTTTTTCAAAATCATCTACTAATATTGTTACTAGTGAAATTATTCTTCTGTCCACAATTTTTGATAAATGTTCTAAGTTTTTATTATCGTTCTCTATACTATAACTATATAAATCGAAAAATTTCTTGATATGCTTATTCATGACCTCTTCAATACTTTCAACTTTAATTCCACGATTTGTCATTTCATCATATTGTGTTTTAATATCGCCATACATTGTCCCTAAGTGGTCAAGCGAGTATTCTGGATTTTTTCCATATATAAAATACTCTCGTACACCTAATAATTCTTCTAAAGATTCTCTATATTTTTTGGCTAATAATAGCCCTCTTTTTACATTAGCAGTAAAATCATTAATGCAAACGAAAATCTCTTTATCTGACTCTGTTACTACCCTTATATATGCATTGGCGCAAGAAGCCATTATTTCATCTCTTAATTCTTTTAGATTGAAAGCAAATTTCGTCAACAACAAGCCTTTAATTGACTCTGAAGTTACCTTAACATCTCGATTAGAATTTTGTGCTTCTGTTGCATAAAATCTATTAATTAATTCTAGCCGTTCCGAAAAGGGGCGATCACTTAATGGTGGCAGTTCGATAATGGCAGGTACTTTTCTTTCCACACCAGAACCTTTAGAAGTTACAGACAGTATTAAGTTCACATCACTATAATCAACCAATTTATCATCATATTGTAAATAGTTGGTTTCCAAAAAGGAAAAAATTAATGCCTGCTGTTTTACATTTAACATATCAAATCCTTCTATAAATAGTATTCCCCCTCGTGCCTTTTCAAAATAAGAATTATGATTACTTCCTAATCCAAATAGTTCATTATTTAAGGTAGATATATCTTTACTGTAGTGATGACAGTTGATTTCTTCAAATGGAGAATCTATCTGTAATATTTTACTTTCTACAGCAAATTGATAAACCAAAGACGCAAATGTTGATATACCGCTTCCATGTTCTGCAGAGATTAAAATATTCAAGCTCCTTTGTGGATATAAAACAGCAGCTTTTGCTAATTGAATAGCATTTTTCAAACTTCCTTCATTACCTACTATTTTAGAAAAACATGTACCTGTATTAATTTCTTCCTGTTTTTCGCAAATTCTATACTTAACAGGTCTAGTATTAGATTTTTCTAACTTCCCTTCCTTAATTAACTCATTAAGAATTGTACTTACATTAGATTTCCTTATACCAAGAGCTTCGGCTATATCAGTCGTAATAACGCCATTGATAAACTTATTATCCGTATACATTTTTTGAGTAATATAATCAAAAACTATTTCTTTTAATGGCTTCATATAATCATCCTCCAGTTACATACTTTATACATTAATTATACTATATTCACTTTCGTTATCATATATTATCATCTAATTGATTATAATGGCTGACGTAGAGGTAGTGTAAAATATCTTGTGTAAACTCCCGGAATTACCAATCCAGGAGAAATAGTTAATATAGAAAAAGGGCGCCGTTCCTAGTAGAATTAATTGTGACTAAACAATATTCGAAAGGACGACTACCTATGAACAATTTTAGCACAGAAATCTACAAGGCACTATCACAAGGTTTAAATATTGACCAAATCATTTGCAATGAACTGCAAGACCAGATCAATTACTTACTTAAAACGGAACTAACAGCTTTCCTTGACTATGATAAGCATGATGTACGTGGTTACAACTCTGGTAACTCTCGTAACGGATTTTACACTCGTGACCTTGAAACTAAATATGGAACTATCAAGGTGGAGGTACCTAGAAATCGTAATGGTGAGTTTAACCAACAAACCATTCAACCATATGCACGCAGAACTGATGATTTAGAAACTGCAATTCTTCATTTGTATTCTAAAGGTGTAACCACCGCGGAAATCGCTGATCTGATTGAGAAAATGTATGGTCATGCTTATTCGCCGGCAACAATTTCAAACATAACGATGGCGGTTGAAGAACATGTACAAGCCTTTCACTCAAGAAAACTGAACGAACGATATACCGTTGTTTATGGAGACGCCACAATGATTAATGTCAGACGCGATAGTGTTTCCAAAGAAGCGCTACATATATTAATTGGGATTACTCCTGAAGGTACTAAAGAGGTACTAGATTACCGACTATACCCTCAAGAATCAAGCGAAAACTATAAAGAAATGCTTGAAGACATTAAGCAACGTGGTACGCTAGAAATTCTTCTTTTCGTAACTGATGGTTTATCTGGACTAGCGAATGCTTGTTTAGATGTTTACCCAAAAGCAAAACATCAAGCTTGCTGGGTGCATATTCAACGAAGTGTTTCTAGAAACGTTTGTGCCAAAGACAAGAAAGAAGTTCTTGATGATTTAAAACCGGTATATAGAGCGAAAGATGAAGTTGAAGCACAAAATCATCTTGAAACGTTTAAAGATAAATACAAGAGTCGGTATCCAAAGGTGATTAAATCACTAACGGATAATCAATCATTATTCAGTTTTTATGAATTCCCAGAAGCAATCAGAAGTAGTCTTTATACGACAAATCTCATTGAGGGGATGAATAAACAATTGAAGCGTAATACAAAACGTAAAGAACAATTTCCAAACGAAGACTCTCTTGATCGGTTTGTATGTGACTACATGATGGATTACAACAGACGGTTTTCCACACGAATCCATAAAGGGTTCGAAGTGGTACAAGCAGAGATTAATGAAATGTTTGATAAATGATACAATTAAATTCTACTGTGACGTTTACACAAAATTATTGACACTACCGACGTAGAAATAATTAATACTATCTTACTAAAAATAAATTATTAATTATGCATACAAAAATATACAACTATCTATAATATTTATCAATATGAACAAGTAAAGCACCCAAAAGATTAGAATCATTAGCATATTTACAAGGACTTATTTCTGGACAAACAACATGAAACATCTCCATTTTTTTAAATATTTTTTTTACTTCTTCATTGATTGTATTAATTAGTATAGGTTGTTGACTAACTCCACCACCAATAATTATCTTTTCTACATCAAATGCACATTGGAGATTATAAATAGCATTTGCCATATCCTTACAAAAGATGTTAAGTATTTTTATTTTTTCACTATCCTCATCAATATTTTCAAAAAATATCTTTCCTGTTACTGAGCTAGAATCTATGTTCTTTAACTTAGCATATTTATTTGTCAGTGCTTGATAACTATTGTGAGCAAACCAATACCGTGACCAGTCCTTATTCTTTGGATCTATCACAATGCTTGAAAATTCTCCTGAATTACAATGACTACCTTTATATATTTTCCCATTAATCAATATGCTTCCACCAATTGCAGTTCCAATAATAATCGATATTGCATTTTGTACACCTTCAAGATTTCCAAACCTATGTTCTCCAAGCAATGCACATTCGGCATCATTTGCAATTGTTACAGGGCAGTGAAACAATTCTTCAAATTCTTTTTGTAAAAATTCCTCTTTTATAAATTGATAGCTACCTCCATGATGTACATATCCAATTTCAGTATTTACTCGTCCAGCTAAACTAATTGCAACTCCACTTATCTGTTGCTTGTATTGATTATATAAATTTAAAATAGTTTCAAAGAAGTTCTTTCTGGAATCTATTGGTGAACAAATCGCTTTTTTTTCTAGAAAATCAAATTTTTCATTCATTAATGCATATTTAAGATTTGTTCCACCCATATCTAATACTAATATTATCATAATATCCTCCTATTTTTCTCTCGTCTACTACATTATATATTAAATATATTAATAGAAAATGAGCGAGATATGGTTTCTCGCCTTTTCTATATTAATTTAAATCTTCACCATTGGTTTCAATTACTTTTTTGTACCAATAAAAACTGTCTTTACAATATCTGTTCAACGTTCCCTGACCATCATTATCCTTATCAACATAGATAAATCCATACCTTTTTTTCATTTCTCCAGTAGATGCAGAGATTAAATCAATGCATCCCCATGCTGTATAAGCAATTAAATTAACCCCATCTTCAATTGCTTCCCTCATTGCTTGAATATGATTTCGAAAATAATCAATACGATATGGATCATTTACTGTTCCATCTTCATTTAAAATGTCATTCGCCCCTACTCCATTTTCTAAAATCATAATAGGAATCTGATATCTTGCATAAATATCATTCAATACTATACGCAATCCTATTGGATCTATTTGCCATCCCCATTCCGATGTTTCTAAATATGGATTTTTACCTCCAAAAGACATATTTCCTACAGTTCTATCAATATTTGAATTTGCTGCAACGCAATTTGTCATATAATAACTAAAACTGTAGAAGTCTACACAACCTTCCTTTAAAATTTGTTCATCCCCTGGTTGCATATTGATAACAATATCATTTTCTTTAAAAAATCGTTTTGAATAATAAGGATATTCTCCACGAACCTGAACATCACTGCAAAAATAACTTTGTTGAAGTGATTTTTGATTTTCTAATACATCTTCTGGTTTACATGTTAGTGGATAGCTTGCTGGCCCCACTCCAATCATACATCCTATTTGATTTTTTGAATCAATTTCATGTGCTAATTTTGTCGCTAGTGCACTTGCAATAAATTGATGATGTAATGCATTGTAGCGGGTATTCCGCGATTTTTTTGTATCTGGTTTTGTAAAGTCCATTGCAGGTCCATCAATTTCTGGTAATATTCCTTCTCCATTAAGTGCACCAAAACTTGCGGTGCTAATATTTATTTCATTAAATGTAAGCCAATATTTTACCAAACCCTTGTACTCTGTAAAAATCGTTTTACAATAATTTAAATAGTAATTGATTACTTTTCGATTAGACCATCCACCATACTTTAAACCAATATTAAATGGTGTTTCATAATGAGAAATCGTAACAAGTGGCTCAATATTATATTTCTTTAGTTCCTCAAATACTTTTCTATAAAACTCTATTCCTTCTCTATTTGGTTCTTTATCATCACCATTTGGATAGATGCGACTCCAATTAATGGATAATCTGTACATTTTAAATCCCATTTCTGCAAATAATGCTATATCTTCTTTGTAGCGATGATAAAAATCAATTGCTTCATGACTAGGGTAGTATATGTCCTTTTTTATTTCTTTTGTATACTGTCGAAGCGAGGTTAGAGACCCAGCGCTCATATGATCTGCTGTACTTTCTCCTTTACCATCAACGTCCCATGCCCCCTCAATTTGATTGGCAGAGGTTGCTCCTCCCCAATAAAAACTTTTCGGAAATGTCATATTTTTCTCCTTCTCTTTCATTATTTGTTATTTTGAATTATTAATCTAAATTTTTACCATTTGATTCAATTACTTTTTTATACCAATAAAAACTATCCTTACGATATCGTTCGTAAGTTCCATTCCCATTGTCATCTATATCAACATAAATATATCCATATCGTTTTGAAATTTGTCCAGTTGATGCAGCAATTAAATCAATACATCCCCATGAATTATAGCCAATTAAATCGACCCCCTCACCACATGCTTCTATTACTTTCTGGATATGTGTTCTTAGATAATTAATACGATAATCGTCATGAACAGTTCCATCATCATTTAATGTATCTCTTGCTCCTAAGCCATTCTCTACAATGAGTAAAGGTATTTGATAGCGATCATATATTTCATGTAGCGCATACTTTAACCCATCTGGATCCATTGTCCAACCCCATTCGCTCTTTTCTAAATATGGATTCTCTATCCCTGAGCTCATGTTCCCAGTTACTGATAATTCACTTTTTTGAGCAGTTAGTGCACTTGAAGAATAATAAGAGAAAGCATAAAAATCTACTTTTCCTTCCCTTAATACCTTTTCGTCATCTAGGCTTATTGCTAACTCAACATTATTTTCTTTCCAAATTCTTGAACTATATGTCGGATAGTTTCCTCGGACCATAACATCTCCACAATACCAGAAAATATCCTGCATCTTCTTTTGCACAGCAAGTATATCTTTTGGGTTTGGTGTTAAAGGGTAAGTAATCATGCTACAAATCATACAACCAATTTTATATTCTGGATTAATTTGATGAGCCATTTTCACTGCTTTTGCACTCGCCAATAATTGATGATGAACTCTTACAAATGCTGATGAAATATTATTTTCGATTCCTAATATTACTCCTTGGAGTATAATATCCACGTTAATTTCATTAAATGTAATCCAATACTTTACTAAGTCTTTGTATTCCTCAAAACATACTTTTGCAAATGCTAAAAATTCATCTATTAATTTTTTATTTTTCCAACCGCCTAACTGTTCTTCAAAATAAACAGGCATATCATACTTAAACAATGTACAAATAGGTTCAATATTATATTTTTTTAATTCCAATAATACAGAACGATAGAACTCTACTCCTTCCCAATTAATCCCTTTTTCTATTCCACATGGATAAATTCGAGCCCACGATATTGATAAATTTAATGATTTAAATCCCATTTCCGCAAATAATAAAATATCTTCCTTATAATTATTATAGAAATCAATTCCATTACGATTTGAATAATATTCACCATCTACTTCTATTCGCTTTGCATATTCTGGCATACCTAAACCAAAATTCCCAGCTATCCCATTTACACCTGTTTCTGTCACATAAGAAATTGTTCTCATTGAATCATTTGATGCAACTGTTGCATAATCAATTTCCACAGGAGACTTTCCATCAACATTCCATGCTCCTTCACATTGAGCTGCACTAATTGAACCACCCCACAAAAAATTAGGTTTCATTTTTCCTCGCTTTCCGCATACGATAAAATGTACGCTACAATAAAATTATGATTTCATTATGATTTTAATATATATATGATTTTCAAGAAAGTCGCTTTCACCTTTTTTAATGTAGAAATTCATACACTAAAGTATAGAGTTTTATATCCACTATATAGTCCTTATCATAAACCTCAAAATTAATATCAATCCATATACTAGTGTATGGAATTTTATATCAATTATGTATTTGTGTTCTAATAATCCAAATAGTTACTTCTTTTTGTATGTTCAAATTAATTTTTAGTAAAACTTCAGAAATTCCAAAATCATTAGTGATTAGTGTAAAAAATAAATAATGGGTGATGTCACTGAACTCAAGTACGGAAAGAAGAATAAAAAAAACTCTATTTAAGTGCATTTCTTGATTTGTATGATAGAAATCTCGTTGGCTACAAAATAAGTTAGCACAATGATAATCCCTTAGTACTTAATTCCTTTAATAAGGCAGTGGCTGTAAACAAAATGATCATCCTCTAGTACATACAAATGGTGATTATCAATATACTAGTACAGACTTTATAAAGCTTCTAGGATGACACATAGTATGTTTGTGAATACGTCGCTCGTTTTGCGCCAGTTGCGTCGCGATAGTTTGAGCCACTTAAATCGCGATTAATTGCGCCACTCTCATCGCGATAAACTATGCCAGTTATTGTATTTAAAAACCAGTTACCACCTTATGATGATAACTGGTTTTTTTAAGCATTTCTCATGGATTTTCCATCAAGTATAATTTCATATGCATTTGGCGTAATTCTGTCTAGAACGGAATCTGCCAATATGTTTCCACCAAGTTGAGAATGCCACTCCTTGGGCTCAAGTTGTGAGCATACAATAGTTGACTTTGTTCCATATCGATATTCAAGAAGCTGAAATAAGTAATTTACCTCCTTATCGATTAATTCGTTAATTAAAAAATCATCAAGGATTAATACATCATACTTTGCGTATTTTTTGATTGCTTTACTTACTGTTCCTGTTAGTATTTTTTCTTGATTGCAATCATCAATGAATTCAAATATCCTACAATAAAATGTGGAATGGGAATTGTCGCAAGCATGGTTACTTCATCATTCACTTACTTGGTTGTCATCTTAAAGCAAACACTTTTTCTTAAAAGCGTGAGAAAGAACCTATGAATAGATTAGCAAGAACATGATCTTGCAGTTTATGTTCTTGCTGATTTTTGATGTCAGTAAAACATAGAAACTCATTGCCTTTCATGTATACTCTAATCACATTATAAAGCTTAATAAAACGAGAAATTGGAAGGTCTTCAAGTGAAAATTTACACAGTTTTCATTGGAAATCAAACTTCCGCGAGAAATTCATTTTGATTATTAATTATTTTATGGGAAATATGAAATACATTCATTACCTCTCCATTTAGCGCATACTCATTTTCGCTCAACTATTTAACCGTTTCTTCATATACTGTTTCCAATTGCTCATAGTCTCCTTGATAAACATCAATAGCCACTTTAGTTTAAGATTGTATTTTCTGCATTTGTCTCTTTAGGAATAGAAGTTACCATAGGTTCCTTTTCATCGGTCTTTTTATTACTCCAGCAAACCGAATAAACATAGTCAGACAACTCTCTAACTTCTACCATTAATTTATAAACATAATCGTGTGATATATGTCCATAGTTTTCAATATAACTTGATTCCGCAATTACATCATAAAGTTTATTATGCTTTCTATATTCCCATGATGTATCTGTTAAATTCTCTAGAAGTAATTTCACTTTCTCAAGGTCTACATTTACATCTTCCAATGCTGACGCAACGTCAAATAATGAATCTAATTTTCTCAATTTCAGTAATCTCCTTTCTATTTATACTTGAAGTTTAAAATAATCGGAGAGCAAAATATAGTCTTAAAATTGTGAATTTTATATTATATGATTTAATTTAGAGAAGAATAAACATCGACTAAAATTTAACAACTTATTATCAAAAAAAGGACTCTTATAATAAGAATCCTCAAAATATTGGACTTCTATATCTACTCCCACTCAATTGTTCCCGTAGGTTTTGGTGTTAGATCATATAGTACACGATTGACATTTGGTACTTCTTTAACAATTCGATCAGTTACTTTTAATAATACTTCCCAGTCTAGCAATTCAATTGTTGCTACCATTGCATCAATGGTATTTACGGCACGAATGATTACTGGGTATTCAAAAGTTCGTTCATGATTGCGAACACCAACACTCTTGAAATCAGGTACGACTGTGAAGTATTGCCACACTTTTTTATCTAATCCATATTTTACGAATTCTTCTCTAAGGATTGCATCCGATTCGCGCACAGCATCCAAACGTTCTTTCGTGATTGCTCCTAGACATCTTACACCAAGACCAGGTCCAGGGAAAGGTTGTCTAAACACCATGTGTGCAGGTAAACCCAATTCAAGTCCACAAGCACGCACTTCATCTTTAAACAATTGATATAGTGGTTCAATTAATTTGAACTTCATATCTTCAGGTAATCCACCAACGTTGTGGTGTGATTTAACAACCTTTGCGGTTTTTGTTCCACTCTCTACGATATCTGGATAGATGGTACCTTGTGCAAGATAATCAATTCCGTCCAATTTATCTGCTTCTTCGTCGAATACAACAATAAATTCATTACCGATAATTTTGCGTTTTTCTTCCGGATCTGAAACACCATCTAATTTAGATAAAAAGCGTTCACTCGCATCCACATAGATTAGATTTGCATCCAGTTGGTTTCTAAATACTTCAACTACATCTTCTGATTCACCTTTACGCATCAATCCATGGTTTACGTGAACACAAACCAGTTGTTTTCCAATTGCTTTAATAAGTAAAGCTGCAACAACCGATGAATCCACTCCTCCAGATAAAGCTAGCAATACTTTCTTATCACCAACTTCATTTCGTACACGTTCCACTTGGTCCGCTACGAAGTTTTTCATATTCCAGTTTTTCTCGGCCTTACAAATATTTAAAACAAAGTTTTCGGTTTGTGGAATTGTTGGATAACGATCCAATTTTGTTGCTTTATCGCTTTCGTGATCGATGGCTAAAAATGGTACATCCAGTTCATAGATCTCTGGATTTACATCAATTGCTTGTCCATCTACGATGCGGTTTTCACCACCGTTTAAAATAATTCCTTTCACATTAGGTAAAGCCTGCAATTCAGCTTTTGTAATGTCATGTGGATAAATTTCACTGTAAACATTTAAGGTACGAATATCACGTGCCAATGTTGTATTTTCTGTACTCCCTAAATCGAGTATAACGATCATATCTTGTTTCATTTGTATCCCCTTTATGTATTATTCTGTGTAGTTGTCAAAGTAACCTTGGATCAAAACAACCGGTGTTCCTTTATCTCCAGAACCACTTGTTAAATCGCTTAACGAACCAATTAAATCGGTTAATTGACGTGGTGTTGTCCCTTGACTTGCCATATCTCCAGTTAAGTCTTCATCTTTTTCTTTAATTCTTGTTTTGATAGCTTCTTTTAATGCTTCTCCATGTAAATCCTTGAAGTCATTATCTGCGAGGTATTTTAATTTTACTTCGTTAGGCGTTCCAACTAACCCTTTTGTATATGCAGGTGAAACTACTGGATCTGCAAGTTCCCAAATTTTTCCCTGTGGATCTTTAAAGGCTCCATCTCCGTACACCATAACTTCGATATGTTTACCAGTTCTTTCTTTTATTTGGTTTTGAATATCATCAACAAGTACTTGTGCATTACTTGGGAATAATTTAATTGTATCTTCCGTTGCTTTGTTTGATCCAAGCAAACCATATTCTGCGTTGTATCCACTTCCATCAACCGATTCATCAAGGATGTCATCCATTCCAAAGATTCGATTTCCCCCATTTTCTAATAAAATACGTTTTGTTCTTTGTCGTGTGTGGATATCACAAGTAAGAACATCTTTTGTATAGTTAAGAATGCGTTTTGGGTTATTAGCAAAAATGATTTCGCACTCCGCGCCCTCACTTTCAATCAATTCTTGATAGTAGCTGATGTAATCTACACCTGTAAATTCATGAACTTCATAACCAAACAGTTCACGGTATGTTTCAAGAGTAAGTACATCACTGTAAGGATTGACACCCGCTAAATCTAACTGTTCGTATGTTAACAAAGCATTTCCAACTTCATCACTTGGATACGAAAGCATCAACACAATTTTTTTAGCCCCACGTGCCATCCCTTTTAAGCATATTGAAAAACGGTTTCTTGAAAGAATTGGGAAAATAACTCCAATTGTTTCACCACCAAGTTTATGTTTTACATCTTTAGCAATTGCATCAATACTCGCATAGTTTCCTTGTGCTCGAGCAACAATTGATTCCGTAACCGAAATAACATCGTTTTCCCGGATGGATAAGCCCAAACTCTCGACTGACGCGATGGCACTATCAACAACGATTGTCGCTAAATCATCCCCCTCGCGAATAATTGGGCAACGTACCCCCATTGAAATTGTTCCAATTTTTCTATCCATATATTTTTCCTCTTTTCTGTTTCTTATTTATTATACAGCACTTTTATTATAATGGATATTTACAAAAAAGGTGAAAAAGACACGAAATATATGAAAAAAAAAGTATGAACCGGTAAGGGAACATACTTTTTTGGTACATTAATCGTTTTTATTTGTATAGTTTGCTTCTTTTACCACAACGTCGTGTGCACCACCTTCAACAAGTGAAGTTGCAGAGACAAGGGTAATTTTTGCTTTTTCTTGAAGTTCTGGAATGGTTAGAGCTCCACAGTTACACATCGTATGTTTGATTTTGCTCAATGTTAAGCTTACATTATCTTTCAAACTACCTGCGTAAGGAACGTATGAGTCAACACCTTCCACAAATGATAGGCCTTCTTCTTCTCCACCTGTGTCATAACGTTGCCAGTTACGTGCTCTTGCACTTCCTTCCCCCCAGTATTCTTTCATGTATTGTCCATTAACGTTAATTTTCTTTGTTGGACTTTCATCAAATCTTGAGAAGTAACGACCTAACATAATAAAGTCAGATCCCATGGCTAATGCTAACGTCATGTGATAGTCATGTACAATTCCACCATCACTACAAATTGGAACATAAATTCCAGTTTCTTCATAGTATTCATCACGTGCAAGTGCTACTTCTTGAAGTGCTGTTGCTTGTCCACGTCCAATTCCTTTTTGTTCACGGGTAATACAAATACTACCACCACCGATACCAACTTTGATGAAGTCAGCTCCAGCTTCTGCTAGAAAACGGAATCCGTCGCGGTCAACAACGTTACCTGCTCCACATTTTACAGTGTCACCGTAGTTTTCTTGAATCCATTTCAAGGTTAAACGTTGCCATTCTGAGAACCCTTCACTTGAGTCAATACATAATACGTCTGCCCCAGCTTCTACTAATGCAGGAACACGTTCAGCATAGTCTCTTGTGTTGATCCCAGCACCAACGATGTAACTCTTGTCGTTATCCAATAATTCATTTGGATTTTCTTTATGAGAATCGTAGTCTTTACGGAATACGAAATATTTAAGACGTTGATTATCGTCAATGATTGGAAGGGCGTTTAATTTATTATCCCAAATAATATCGTTTGCTTCTGATAAAGAGATTCCATCTTTACCTGTGATTAGTTTTGCAAAAGGTGTCATAAATGACTCGATTTTTGCAGTTTTATCCATACGTGAAACACGGTAATCACGACTGGTAACAACACCAACCATTTTCCCTTCAGCTGTACCATCTTCTGTAACTGCAATGGTACCATGACCTTTTTTCTTCTTTAATGCGATAACATCTGCCAACGTATCCGTTGGTTTTAAGTTTGAATCACTTGGCACAAATCCAGCTTTTGTTGCTTTTACTTTTGCCACCATTGCTGCTTCTTCTTCAATGGTTTGTGACCCATAAATAAAAGAGATTCCACCCTCTTTTGCCAACGCAACTGCCATCTCATCTCCAGAGACCGATTGCATAATTGCACTTACCATAGGAATGTTCATAGTAATTGCCGATGTTTCCCCTTTTTTAAATTTCACAAGAGGGGTTTTCAATGTTACATTTTCCGGAGTAGACTCAGGACTTGAGTATCCAGGAACTAATAAGTATTCACTAAACGTACGTGATGGTTCTTTAAAATAAAACGCCATAATTACCTCCATTTTTCTTTGTATTAATTATAAGGGTTTAAACGTTAAAGTCAACTGAACTGGAAAAGAGTTTTCATAAATTTTCATTCGGTGTTTTTTTAGTCATATGTTTACCATTTTTGTTGTGCATTTTATAAAGAAAAAGAGCAGAATTACTTCCACTCTTCAAATGCATCGTATACTTCTTTATACTCTTTTGCACTGTGTTCCCAACTAACATCTGTAGTTAGGGCATTGCGCACAAGTTGTTTGTAATCTTTTGGATTGTCATAGTAACAAGCCAGAGCACGATACACCGCATCAACCATTTCCCAACCATTGAAGTTACTAAAGCTAAAACCAGTTCCTTCTTTCGTGTATTGATTGTATGGAATGACCGTATCTTTTAAACCACCAGTTTCGCGAACGATTGGTAAGGTTCCATAATGCATCGAAATCAGTTGTGAAATTCCACATGGTTCAAATTTTGAAGGCATGAGAAATCCATCACAGGCTGCATAGATTTGGTGTGCAAGATCTTCGTTGTATCCACCATAGAAAACAAACTTTCCTTTGTTTCCTGCTTCAACGGCACGGAAGTCATTTTCCAAGTCCATATCACCACTACCAAGCACAACAATTTGCATGTTAGCCCCAATCAGTGCACTCATCTCTTGTTGGACAAGATTTAAACCTTTTTGCGAGGTCAAACGAGTCACCATTCCTAATAAATACACATCTGGATCTTCAACTAAACCAAGTGTTTTTTGTAAAGCGACTTTGTTTAGTTTTTTATTTTTGAAGACATTTACTTTATTGAAATTGTATGGCAGTAATGGATCGGTTTTAGGATTCCAAACATCCACATCGATTCCATTGACAATTCCACGTAAGTTTTGGGCACGCATTTGCAACACGTGTTCCAAATGTTCTCCATATTCACTTGTTAGAATTTCTTGTGCATAGGTTGGTGATACCGTTGTCACTTTATCCGCATACACAATTCCACTTTTCATAAAGGAAATTCCTGTATCAAAGCGTACATTTCCATTGTCGTATAAATGCATACTTAGACCCAAGCAACCATCTAGCATATCTTTGGCAAAGTTACCTTGGTAAGCTAGGTTGTGAATCGTGTAAACATGACGAATGTTTAAATAACGTGGATCATGCAAAAAGTTTTCTTTACACATAACAGGAATCATTCCTGTATGCCAGTCATGAGAGTGCATCACATCTGGAAAGTAATCCAGTTGGTTACACATTTCAAGAACCGCTTTTTGAAAATATGCAAAACGTTCACCATCATCTTGGTAACCGTATAAAGCACCTTCTCTTTCAAAGTAGCCTTGGTGTTCCACAAAGTAATAACGGACACCTTCATATACGCTTGTTAATAAACGCACTGGTATCTCAACATAGTTGATATTGACAGAGTATTCAGCCACAAATTCTAATTCTTCATGGTTGTTCGTCGCAATTTTCTTATACAAAGGAATGACAACACGAACATCCATTCCTAGTTTTTGTAATTCTTTTGGCAATGAACCAACCACATCGGCAAGTCCACCACTTTTGATATATGGCAATGCTTCTGCAGCCACAAAAAGTACTTGTTGTTCTCTCATTTGTAACACCTAAATCCGATCACTTCGTTTGATGTAGACCGGTTGTTCGATTGTACCTTCAACCGACTTCACTTTACTAATGACTGCATTTTTATCAACTACAGCACACTCTACAGTTACATTTTTACCAATCTTAGTTCCTGGAAGTAGAATTGAGTTTTTAACAACTGCACCTTCTTCAACAATGCAACCACGACTGACGATACTGTTTTCAATGGTTCCTGAAATCGAACATCCATTGGAAACCAGTGAACCAGTTGCCGATCCCGTTTCAAAGTAGTGCGCAGGACTTGAGTCGTTTGTTTTTGTATAAACTGGCAAGTCCTTATCAAAAAGTTCATTTCTTGTTTGTAGATTCAACAAATCCATGGAGCAATCGTAATACGCTTTAAAGCTATTGATTGCATATAGGTATCCCTTGTATTGGTATCCACGAATATCGAGATACGCTGTTGCATCCAAAATCATATCACGCATCCAGTACAGTGAGGATGTTGTAACCGCCTGGTCAATCATCGCCAAGAAGATATCTTTATTCATGATGTACGTGTCCATGGAAATGTTACAGTTACTTTTACCACCAAGGTTGAGATGCATACTCTTAACCCCTTTTTGTTTATTCAATTCCATCACATCACAGTTAATGAACGATTCTTTCGCACAGTTCACGCTTTTGTACATCATCGTAATGTCCGCACCAGAATCTTCGTGTGCTTTAATGACATCGTTAAAGTCTACCGTATACAACATGTAGTTTGTTGTAATCACTACGTATTTTTGTGGCATTTCTTCGATACGGTGACGATTATAATTAAAGGAATGCACATCGTTTTGGTAAATACGACTTGCTTGGTTTCCTTCATCAAATAAGATTTTTAATTCTCCACGTTTTGTGTTGATGTTGTATTGACGACCTGTCCCAACATGCGCAATGATACTACGTGGCTTTTCATTTACATACAATTGAATGTTTTCAATTCCTGAATTGGTTAAGCTTGATAATGGGAAGTCAATTAAACGGTAACGTCCAAGAAATGACGTTGCTCCCATGGAACGATATTGGCTTAGCCCTTCAACTTCAAACCCTTTGTTTGAATATACAACAATTCCAAATGCATCAGCCATTATGAATTCCCCCCTTTAGTCGCTTTCACGTCTTCACTAATTAGTTCAACCTCTTTGCTATCTTTACTTCCAACAACAGCATTTGATCCAATTACAACATCCTCTTTAACAATGACACGATCAAGAATTGCCCCTGATTCTACTTTTACTCCTGGCAAAAGAACCGAATCGCGTACGATGGCACCTTCTCCAACAACACAACCAAGTGAAAGTACAGAACGTTCTACGCATCCGTGAATTTCACAACCTTGATTGATGTAGGAATGTACAACTTCACCTGTTTCCCCAATGTAGTGAGGTAGTGATGTTGAATCTTCCGAATAGATTTTCCAATTTGGATCGTTCAAATTAATTTTATCTGGGTGATATAGCAAGTCCATGTTTGATTCCCATAACGAATCAATGGTTCCCACATCTTTCCAGTATCCTTCAAACGTATATGCATATAAACGTTTGTGTTCTTCTAACATCTTTGGAATGATGTTTTTCCCAAAGTCATGTACAGACTCTGTATCTTTTGCATCATCAATCAATAACTTACGCAACAACTTCCAGTTGAAGATGTAAATTCCCATACTTGCCAAGTTACTTTTTGGTTTTTCTGGTTTTTCTTCAAACTCAACAATGCGTCCTTCACTATCCGTATTCATAATTCCAAAACGACTGGCTTCTTCCATTGGTACTTGAAGTACAGCGATGGTTGCATCCGCTTTGTTGTTGACATGTTCTTCCAACATTCTTTCGTAGTTCATCTTGTAGATATGATCCCCTGATAAGATCAATACATATTCTGGATTGTTGCGATCTAAGAAATCAATGTTTTGGGTAATCGCATCTGCCGTCCCCTCGTATACATTCAAATCCGCTTCTGCTTTCTCACGTGGTGGAAGTACGTAGACACCACTGTCAAACGTATCCAATCCCCAACGTTGCCCCTGACTTGCATAAGCATTTAAAAGTACTGATTCATATTGTGTAAGTACACCAACGACATTGATATTACTATTCGCACAGTTACTTAGTGGAAAGTCAATGATTCGATATTTTCCACCAAAGTGTACTGCTGGCTTTGCCACAGTATCTGTTAAGGCATGTAATCGAGACCCTCTTCCTCCAGCTAGAATCATAGCTACCATATTACTAGCTTTCATATTAATAAACCCCCTCTTTTCATAGTTTTATAGATAAATGATACAACATCCAAATGTAAAAAACTATGGTTTTAATCGATATAGTTATGCGATACATATACTTTGTCTTTTTCGTAGATGAAACTGGAAAAATTAGTTATTGCAAAATAAAAAGTGGATTATTTATATAACCCACTGTATCTCATATGTATTACTTTTGTGCAGCTGTAATGACTGAAACGGAATAGATTTCATCAGCGTTACATCCACGACTTAAATCGTTGATTGGTGCATTCAATCCTTGTAGGATTGGACCAACTGCTTGGAAACCACCAAGACGTTGCGCAATTTTGTAACCGATGTTTCCAGCTTCAATGGAAGGGAAAATAAACGTGTTACATTTTCCTGCAACTGTCGAATCTTTTGCTTTTGTTTTTGCAACTTCTGGTGAGATGGCAGCATCGAATTGCAATTCTCCATCTACTGGGAAGTCTAAGTTCATCAATTTTAAACGTTCTGCAGCATTACGTACTTTATCAACACTTACACCAGCTCCTGATCCTAATGTTGAATATGATAAAAGACCCATGATTGGTTCAACCCCAAAGACGCGAGCAGTTACTGCAGTTTCGATTGCGATTTCAACAAGTTGATCTTCTGTTGGATCAATGTTGATTGCACAATCACTCATCACGTATTTTTCATCTCCACGTGCCATGATAAATGCACTAGATACTAGTTTTGCTCCTGGTTTTGTTTTGATAATTTGTAAAGCTGGACGAACCGTATCAGCAGTCGAGTATGTTGCTCCTCCTACAAGTCCATCAGCTAATCCCATAGCAACTAACATTGTTCCAAAGTAGTTTCCTTTTTTAATAGCATCACTTGCTTGTTCTTGGTTCATTTTACCTTTACGTAAATCCACTAGTTTTTGAACCATTTCATCATGTCCTTCGTAGTTTTCAGGATCCATGATCGTAATACCTGAAATATCAAACCCAGCATCTTTTGCTGCTGCAGTTACTTCTTCAGGATTCCCAAGTAAAATTGGTTGTAACACACCATCGTGGTGAAGTTTTGATGTTGCTTCTAAAATACGAACATCGGTACCTTCTGGATAAACAATTCTAATGTTTTTCCCTTTAATCTTTTCTAACATACAAGTTAACATTCTTTTTACCTCTTTCTATGCGATTCTTTCCTTGTATATTATACTCCTTTTTGCGTTGCAATTCATATATGTACTTTAATATGAACGAATATATGAAAACGCATACAAAAAAGAAAAAACCTTCGGAGGGCACCAAGGTTTTTCTTTGCATATTGCTATGCGATCCAATTGTGTTTTTATTTATCTCAATACATTGTTTGCTACATACGCATAAGTTTCGGGAGCAGATGCAGCTAATGTACCTTGATCATAGTAATAGAAGACCACGGCGTTTGCTAACCATTCATAAGCATTATCGTTCATGTTGGAACTAAACTTGATTGGTAAGCGTCCTTTTTCTCTTTGAAAGATCCCCTGGAATTCTCCATTCTGTGAAGCTCTTGCCGCAAAATCATATGCGTGCGTTACTTCATGTAAAGCAGTTGTTGCATAATAACTAGCACCATTCAACCACATTCTTCCATCGCTATATGCCATTCCTAAATATGGATATGGCATGCTGGTATCAATGGTAATCGTGTGTAAGACACTGGCATTATACTTTCCTGGCAAGTTGTTTAACTCTGACATGTACGCGCGAATTACATCGTCGCTAACATTTGCACCGACAACGATTTTCCATCCTCTGACAGTTAAATTGTTGCGATCAAGTGCGGGAAGTGCAGGTTGTGCACTTGCTAGGTTTTGTACAGGTACCTCAGTGGCACTTTGTACGTTGCTTTGTTGTACGGGTTGTACAACCTCTTCCTCTTTTACATGTACTTGAATGATTTTGCGTGATGTATTTCCATTTACATCAACTGCTTCAATCACGATTTTTTGTTCTCCAACAACAGAAGTATCTACAGTATTTTCCGTGATGTTGTAGGCAAGTTCACCATCAATGACATCATATGCCTTAATTTCTAAACTTTCTATTGAAAATGCATCACCTTCTGTAAGTTCAACAAGTTCAGTGTTTGCTTCAATCACTGGTGCATGGCTATCTTCTACATCCACAAGCACTTCTACGATTTCATCAGCATACGCTGTCTCATTGTCTGACTGTTTTACTTCTGCGATAAACTTGTATTCGTTTGCGTCCACTTTTGTTTCTTCTGTAAATTGTAGAAACACTTTCCCATCTTCCGTCAACGCTTGTTTTACATCCTGTTTAATCTTTTCTTCCGTATTGTATTCAACAACCATTTCTTTTTGCGAATACAACATTTCATCAGCACTGGTACGACTTGTAAAAACAAAAGCACCAATTGCGACGACCACAAATGCAGTGGCAATCCCCAATTGCTTTTTCATCCCTTTGACTCTCCTTCACACACTTTTACATAGCTTATGCCACGTTTCCCACACAAACGGTAGGAATTAAGAACTTTGTTTTATCCATCAATCTTCCCGGATGATGGATTGTTTCACGATTTTCCATTATTGTTTCCCTGACAACAATAGATGTAGTGCTTATCCCTTTATTCATGGGCTTTCCTGCATGGTTTAGACCATATTACCCTTGAATCAAGTAGGAATTAAACCTTTGTCGATAGCCGCTACAAGAGCGGCTATGTAAAGGCTTGAAATTGTTTCCTTCCCTACTTCCTACTTAAATAATAGCATATTTTTACGACTTGTCAATACATTTCCGGATTTTTAGTAGGAATTAAAAACATCAAATACATCTATGTTTATCGTGCTTTTCGTAGTTAGTCAAAAACATGTCGTAAAAAATGTTTACTTTTCTTTAGTAATTTATATTTCATAACATTTTAGTATTCAACAAAAAAAGTAACTGCCGTAGCAATTACTTTGGTTCCTTTAAAGATTTTGATTTCGAGGCAAATGATACACGGTGTACCAGATTCACCAGACTAAATCCCACGACAATATCAATGGGAATCATAACACAGGCTTTTACGACGCGTATAAACATCGAAACAAACCATGGTATGGCATACATTACATCTAACCAAAGCGGTGTTAGAATAATGGAATAAAGCACTTCTCCAATAATTGCAATTAGCATCCATTTTGCGAATGCTGCTGCGGTTTCCTCTTTTTGTTTCTTTTGCATATAGCGAAGAATGGCAAAAAGAATAAGGATGGCTGCACTAATAAATAAAACAATGGATATTTTCATCACCGTGGTAATTTGTACAATATCTTGACCGACTTGAATTTGTTGCATCTGCAGTACATAAATTGCGGCAAACACACCTAGAATGAATAATGCACTGTAGATGATCCGAAATGCTACTTGCGGTTTCATCGATTGACTTTTTACATACCATAAGGATGGCAGCAATGTCACTAGTACATGACTCAAGGTAAACCCAAGAAATGGTTGATCGGTTGGAACAATCAATAGACCCACAAGGTCAAAGACCAACCCAACAAGATATGCCCACGAAGGTGATAAACTACTTCCTGCGACAATTAAGACTAGAATCACAAACGATAACTTTACACTTGGCACCCCAAAGAAGGGTATCATAACTGATAAAGCATTCATCACAGATGCTAGTAAGACAAACATTGCGGCAAACACAATGTTTTGAATGGTAACTTGTAAGGGATATTTTTTAAAGACAAAAATACATAACCCAATAAGTACCAACAAACAAATAATTTGGACGATTAATCCGCCACTTGAAAATCCTGAAAACATAATTTGTTTGCTACTCATATGAGTAATAGAATTCCTGTTTCGGCGTGCGTACACTCCACAGGCGTAAATTCCGCTAGAAGTTTTAGCTTCCCGCGTACATTCTAAAACTTAAGAAAGAGTAGACTCTCCTTTCTTCATAAACATGTCTCTCACATCAGCGATAAAATACAGTGACCCACATACAAGTAAAATATGATCATCATCCATCAATTGGTGGATGGCTTTACGATAATCTTTGATGATGTTGACATCCTTACCAGCAGCAATAATTTCCGCTTTGGCTGCTCGTGGAAAATCAAACTCACACACCGTGACATCATCACTTATTTCCTTTAATAAATCGATCATTTGTCCGTAGGGTTTATCCGCTAGTGCGCTAAACAATACCCTAATATTATCATAGTTGCGACATGAGTCAACAAGAGCCTTCATTCCTTCTACATTGTGTGCACCATCGATAATGACACGTGGTTTTTCACTGATTTGTTCAAAACGACCCTTCCAAATAGCTTTATAAATACCTTGGTGAAGCTGTTCATCTGTAAAATTCACATGGTTGTTTTTGCGTAATTGCCACAAGGCTTCAATGGCCAAACTTGAGTTTTTTGCTTGATAATACGCTAATGTTTGTTGGACAAAAGCTACCTCGTTATACGTAAAGTGTAATTCTGTGTCTACAAATACATCTGTTGGATCCAAACAGACAATCATTTGACTATGCATACTTTCACAGGTTTTGGCAAATACTTCCAAACACGCTTCTCTTCTTTCCATTGTAACCAGCGGCACACCAGGCTTGATGATACCTGCTTTCTTTTGGGCAATTTCACGATAGGTGTTTCCCAAAAACTCCATATGATCCAATCCGATGTTGGTAATGACACTTATCATTGGCATAATGATATTGGTTGCATCACGGTCACCGCCCATCCCGACTTCAAAGATTGCTAAATCTACTTTATGATCGACAAAGTATTGTGCCGCAATAAACATATCAATTTCAAACATACTTAAGTCATACTCCACCCACTTTTCATAGTATGTGTTTGCATAATCAACAATCGCTTGATCTTCAATAAAGCGGTCGTTGATACGAATGCGATCGTGATGACTTTCTAAATAAGGAGAAGTAAAGGTACCTACGCGATAACCAGCTTCCATCAACACGTGATTCATGGCATTGACGGTGCTACCTTTACCATTGGTTCCAGCAACATGGATGCACTTCAATTGCTTGTGTGGATTACCAACCTCTTCCATAAACGCTTTTAAAGACAACAGTTGCATCCCGTTGCGTTTTTTCACTTCTATTTTATCGATGACTTGTTTCGAGTTTGTAAATTTCATCATTATAATCTCCAATCAATTTCCTTAACACCATGAGCTTTTAAATAGGCGTTCGCTTGTGAAAATGGCTTGCTGCCAAAGAATCCGCGATACGCACTTAATGGTGAAGGATGGACACTTTCCAAAATCAAATGGTTTGGATTGTGTAGCAATTCTTTTTTTTCAATGGCCTGTTTACCCCATAGGATAAACACGATGGGTTGTTCTTGTTTGTCTAATTCTTGCAAAACGCGTGTGGTAAAGATTTCCCAACCTTTGCCTTTATGCGAGTTTGCTTCATCTTTTCGAACCGTGAGAACCGTGTTCAACAAAAGCACACCTTGGTTTGCCCAAGCACTCAGATCACCAAACAATGGCAATTCATAACCCAAGTCGTTTTTTAGTTCTTTAAAGATGTTTTGTAAACTGGGTGGAATTTTCACACCCATTTCCACAGAAAAAGCCAGACCCATTGCTTCACCTTGTCCGTGATATGGATCCTGTCCCAATATAACAACCTTTACATCTTGATCACCCAACGCATCAAACGCTTTAAACCACATATCTTGTGGTGGATAAATTTCGTTTGTTTGCATCTGTTCAGCTAAAAATTGCATTAGCTTTTGGTAATAGGGTTGTGTTTCTTCTTGTTTTAAAAATGTTTTAAATTTCATAAGCACTCAACGTGAAAATTATATCATAAATGCATTTATTTTCTATGATATAATTAGGGAAAGGTGACCTATGAAACATATTGAAAAAGCAATTGCTACCTTAAACCAACAAAAAGTCAAACGTACAACGTATACATTACTCCGTACGTTTGACTTTTTTAACTATACAAATAAAACACTCGACAACAAGAATCAAATCGTTGTAGACCCTTATGATTTTTATCGTACAGGTTTACAAGCATTGATAAACGATCAAATTGTTCGTGATGGTAACGTACCGTTATCTAAATGCATACAAGAACCACATAACGATGGAAACTGGATTCAAGATGCAACCATATACTCATCGCTCATTCGCGCAAGTAGTGCTTATGACCACGACCAAAACGGACAACTCGCACTTGCAAATATCGATGGTTTTAAAGAAACCGGTACATTTTTAAAGCAGATATTTATCTTACCTTACCTAAAAAGTTTGGGTGTAAATACACTATATACCTTGCCGTTCTTCAAATTGTCATCCATGTGTAAAAAGGAGGAACTTGGTTCCTGCTACTCCATCAGTGATCCTTTTTCCTTAGATGAGACCTATCTAGACCCAATGCTTGAAGGAATGGATATTCTTGAACAAGCACAGATGTTTATGGAAGCTGCTCATCTTTTGGGGATACGTGTCATTGTTGATATTATTCCGCGAACAAGCAGTCGTGACAGTCAGTGAATTGAAAAACATCCCGAATAGTTTTACTGGATTGATAGCACCAAACAAGAGCAATTTGTTCTACCATATTACCCAGAAATCAAACCACTCGTTCCACCAACAAGTGATGCGATGGAAAAAGTCTATGCAAATCCATTAACACATCAGTTTTTATCATTGTTTAGCGATGACCCAAAAACGTTGGATCCCCTTCGCTATGAAAAACTTGTACAAGAAGCTAATGGTGATATGCGCATTTTGTTGCAACGCATCGAAAGTGAATACCAATTGGTGGTCGCACCAGCCTTTTCGGATTGGGTGAACGATCCACAACCGGTATGGAGTGATGTGACCTACTTACGCTTGTATTTAGATTTTACTCCAATTGCCCAAAAGTACATCCATCCCGAACAAAAACCATACATCCTCTTTGATGGTGCCAAAGCAAGTTTATATCCTTGCAAAGTACCAAACGAAAAACTATGGGAAACGTTAAGTGATTTGGTTGTACACTACCAAGATTTACTTGGTATTGACGGTGTACGCATCGACATGGGACATGCCTTACCACAAGCGTTGGTTCAACGCATCATCGCAAAAGATCCCAACGTTTGTTTTATTGCAGAGGAACTGGATATTCAAAATGCAGAGCATATCAAAGCACAGGGATTCAACCTCTTTAACGGAAATGGATTTAGCGGAGGGGTGCGTATACAAGAAGGACAAGCAAAGACCTTCTATACTACTGTCCCTACATTAGCATTACCTCTATTTGCCTATAGTGAGTCACACGATACATGCCGAACTAGTGCACGAGTTGGTAAAAAGAAAATGAACGATCTATGTACAACGATTAATATGTTTTTACCAAACACGGTATTCTTTATCAACTCCGGACAGGAATTGTATGAAATCCAACTGATGAATTTAGGTTTGGATTGCAATGAAGATCAAATCAACAACCTTGAGCCTAGTGATCCACGTTATCGCAAACTCGCTTTATTTGATCCATTCTATTTTACGTACAACGACTTTGATGATACGTTATTCACAAGAATTCAGTACTTGCAAAACTATCGTCAAACATACATAGATTCCATCAAAAACAAGTGGTATCTTGATCTTGCAATCATAGATGACAGTAAGACCAAACTCGCCTTCGCTTTAGAAAGAGAAGATACATACTTATTGCTTGTGGCAAACTTGGATTTGTTCAACAAACAATCCATCACAGTCGATACGACACCACTGCATTACAAGGGTATCAACATCGTTTTATCAAACGATAAAGACCAAGACATGTTATTACCAACGCTACAACTCGATGCTGGCGAAGTCATTCTATTGGAATTAAACAAAACATAAAAATGCCCCATCGTTGCATCCAGTCGATGGGGTTTTACTTACTTAACTTTGGTGATGAGTACCCCGTACGGGAATACTTCAAAACTTTCCACTTCGTGATTTTGCACAATACCATCACTGAAGATAATAGTTTGCGCAAACGGTGGATTGACAATAAAACTTTGTCCAGTGGGATTGAAATACACATGCAGTTCATGTGTATCATCACTTACTTTATACACCAACATATTTTCATCCACGTGATCGTAAATAACGTGATCATAAATATCTTTCACTTCACGCTTGCGGAATACGGGATATGCTTTTCGTAATTCAATCAATTCTTTTGTATAGGTTACAACATCAGCATTTTTACTACTCAAGCGATAGTCCAAACGATTGATGTCATCGCTACAGTTATAGGAATTACGAATCCCTTTCTTTGTGCGTAAAAACTCTTGTCCAGCATGCAAGAAAGGAATTCCTTGCGCAAGCAAGACAAATGCCAACATCATCTTATGACGCTTTCGTTTGATTTCACCTGGTTCATCACAAGCCAAATTTAAGTAGTCAAATGATGTGTATCCATCATGACAAACCACATAGTTGATCGCATGGCTCGGTGAACTAAAAACCTTATGATAGCCAAAGTCACCAACACTAGCACCAAGTACATTCATTGCTTGAAACATTCTAGCAGGGCTTCCTAAAGCAAATCCTTTATCAAAATACTGTCCGTTGGGATCCCCTTTAATCGCTTGTCGAAACACGTCAGAAAAGTGAGCAACATTTGGCATTTTTTCATTATTGATAATAGCTGCACGTTTTTGTTCATCAAGTCCTGAAGGCATATTCCAACCTTCTCCATACACCATAAAGTTGGGTTTCTTAGCGCGCGCTTTTTGTACAATCGTATTGATGGTATCGATATCCATAATTCCCATGAGATCAAAACGCAAACCATCAATATCAAAGTAATCCAGTAAATACTGTGTACTATCGACAATCATTTTCCTACACATCAAACGTTCGGTATCGATGTCATTTCCACACATGGATGCATTGGTATATTTGTAATCCTTCGTGATTTGAAAATAGTAATACGGTACGGTCTTATACAAACTTGACGTATTGATTTCATAGATGTGATTGTAAACGACATCCAAGTTGACGTAAAGATCACGTTTATGAAATTCTTGTATCATGGTTTGAAATTCCATAATGGTTTGTTCTGGATTAAAGGGATTACTACCATACGCATTGGATAAAGCAAACCAGTGGTTGACATCGTATCCCCAATTGTAGAACTGTCTTGGTCGAGAATCATCAACACCAAAGAAGTCAAATGTTGGCAACAACTGGACATGACTAACGCCCAAGTTTGATACATAATCAATTCCCGTTTTCGAATGATTGGACATTCCTAAGGCTTGAAAGGTTCCCGCATCTGTTGCATCACGAACACTCAGTTCATAGATGATGGCATCCACAGGATGTTCAACCATCTTTTTGGGTTGGTGTGTCGTTGGCTTTTTGGGATTTACAACAATGCTATAATGCGCATTGGCATCCACAGCTTTACCATATGGATCAAGTGTCGCGTGAATCTCACCATTTACACTTACCAAATATTGGTAGCGTTTATGTAAAACATCTTCATAAACAAGTCTTTCATATACCCCATGTTCATCACGAAACATTGGATAAATGACACGCTCGCCATTCAGAATTTCCAAATCCACACGATATGCAGTTGGAGCCCAAACTTTAAACACCGTTCCATTTTTATCATAATTGACACCTAGATCATCTTTATCATAATAAAAACGCTGTTCAAATGAATCCTGTTTCACCACCATCGCAAACTGCAAGGGTGTTCGTCTACCTTGTTCATGAACAACATCATACTCAATCCCATACGTAATTGGCCTGGCTAGTTTACATGTATAACATATATACTCATCAAGTTCTTCTTGCGATTCTATATTGATGTCCTGAAAGTTGTTTTCTGTATCTTCAAGATAAAAGCCAACCGGATGGGTTCCGATGGTTTCTTTTTTTCGATAGATATGAAGTAGATTTTCATCATCTACGTACGCTTCAAAAAAGCTATGCATTCTCATATGTTTCTTTACCTCGTTGTTTATATTATACCACGGAGTGGCAAACGAAAAAAATAAGGAGCATTGACTCCTTATTGTATGTTTTATAAATAGATAAATCCGATTGGTGCTCCACGTTGTGCACATAAAGAAGCATACGACAATTCACTTGTTAGTGTGTATTGAATAGCAACTTCTAATGGTGTGTACATTGGAAGTCCACCACCAGGTGCATTTACATTTCCTTCAGAAATGGTAATGGTTCCACCATTGTAACTTTCAACGAAAGCAACGTGTCCATAGCTACCAAAGCCCCAAACAGCAATTGCGTTTGTTCGTGGTTCTTGACCAACACTGTATCCTCTAGCAGCCGCAGCCGAATACCATCCATTGGCATTTCCTGTAGGTAAACCTAAGTAAGCCCCATTGTTTACTTCGTTTGCACGTCCATAGGCATACCATGTACATTGCCCTACATATGCACTAACAAATGGGTTCATTCCTGTGTGATACCATCCAGAATACCAATTACGACTCCAATTAAGCGCTCCTCCACCAGGATTTGGTGGTGCTGGCATGGTTGGCATTAACCCGGTCATCGAGTCAACCATATTCCCGGCAGCAGCAATTTGGTTTGCTAATTCTTGTTGTTTATTTAAAATCTCATTATAAGCGATTTCCGCTTTTTCTTTTTCCCTAGCCAGTTTTTCACGTTGGACAACCAGGTTTTCTTTTTCAAGTTCATGCGTTTCTTTTACACGTAACTTTTCCACCTTAGCTGCTTCCAATTGCGCAACTTCTTCTTTTAGTTCATCCATCAATTTACGGTCAGCATCATTGATGGTACCAATGCTTTCACTTCGTTGAATGAAATCCACAAGATCCTGAGCACCCATAATAAAATCAACATATTCATTGGCATTAATGGATACTTGCACATCCAATAGACGTTCCAAGATTTTTTCTTTTCGCGCTTGTACTTTTTGTTCATGCAAAGAAATGGCTGCATCTGCTTTATCAATTTCTACTTGAATGGTTTGAATTGCAGCTTCTTGAATTGAAATTTCACTTTCCTTTGCTTGGACATCTTCTTGTGCTTTTGCATAGTATGCACCAAGTTCATCAATGTTTCCTTGAATTGCATTGATCTCTGATTGTGCGTTTTGTTTTGCCGCATTACCAGCAGCAATTTTATCTTGTAAGTAAGCACGGTACGAATTACATTTATTGATGGTATTTTGATTGGTTGTATATTGACTACACAATTCGGTCCAATACCCTTCGTTACCTTCAAACTCACTTTTCCTTTGTACCTTCGGTTGCTGTAAGTTAAAGGTTACAAGCATTGCCACTGACAATACTCCTACAGCTCCTCTTTTGATTCCCTTCGCTAAATTCATTGATGACCTCCTATGAACTATCGCTTCCATTTTAAATTCTTATTCACGGCAAGTAAACTACCGATAAATCCCACAAGTATTCCGATCACTAACAAGATTCCACTTAAGTATAACACAAACGGAATTGGTGGTAAAAGTTTGAACATGGAAGTCAGTAAGTTCCCACCAAGTGCGTCATAGACAAAGCCATAACCAAAGATTGTTAGCAGTATGGGAATAATGGAACCAAAGATTCCAATAAAGATTCCTTCAAACAAAAATGGTGCTTTGATAAACCCATTGCTCGCTCCAACATTACGCATAATCGCAATTTCCTCACGACGGTTGTGAATGTTGATTTTGATGGTATTCGAGATTAAAAACATTGCTAGAAAACTCAATGCTCCAATAAAGACTCCACCATACAAACGAATGCTATTGAAACCTTTAATCATCGTATTTACACTATCTCCACCATAGTTTGCATCCATGATGCCATCAATTTTCAAAATTTGCTTTTTGATGTTTGCGACATTTTTTCCTTGATCTGCATCTACATAAAATGCAGCTGGAAGTGGATTGCTATTTTTAAAACTATTGTATTTTCCTTTACTTTTTTCATCTTGGATTAACAAATCCAACTGTTCACTCGCACTTGAATAACGCACGTCCACAACATGATCAATGGCTTTTAGTTGCGCTTCAAGTTCAGGTATTTGGCTTTCTTCAACAATTGCGTCAACCCTTGCTAAAACTTGAATATGTGTCTCAATGTTTTTCGTAAAACTTGAGACATTAAATGCTGCAACAGCAAATAACATAATTAAAATTAAGGTTATAGTCACCGCAAAAACACTGGAAACGCTAGCTCCCAGGTTTCGAATGATACTTTTCCATGCTTTCTTTATATTATAAGGTATTGATTTGATAACTCTAATCATTAGCCTTTTCCCTCTTTTCTGAATTCATCTACGCAATAATTATAGCAAACTTCACAAAACAAACCAAACTTTTACATCATAAATGAAGAAAAATGCGTTGTTCTTTCATTTGCTTTAAAAAAAGAAAATAGTAGCAGTTTTGCACGCTACTATCGTTTCCATTTTAAGTGTTTGTTCACTGATAAAAAACTACCAATGGCACCAACCAAAATTCCTGCTAGTAGCAGCACGACTGCAATATTTGCAATAAATGGCATCGGTTTATATAACGTGAAGACATCGGTTAAGATGCGACCTCCAAAGTAGTCATACAATACATGGTATGCCACGACACTTACGATAATTGGAATAATTGCTCCAATAGCTCCAATCATCATACCTTCCATCACAAATGGGGTTTTGATAAACCAGTGACTCGCTCCGACATTACGCATAATCGCGATTTCGCCGCGACGGTTTTGAATTGCAATTTTAATGGTATTGGAAATCAAGAAGACGGCTAGAAAACATAAAACAACAACGAAGATGGTTCCACCAACACGGACTTGGTTAAACACTTCAACCATTCCTAAGGTGCTTTGTCCTCCGTAGTTAGCATCATATACATTTTCGATTGCAACAGCAGCATCGCGTACATGAGCCAAATCTTCACCTTCTTTTACATCAACGTAATATGCAGGTAAAAATGGTTTGTCATCGCGTAAACTTTCATACTGTTTACCACCTTGTTCACTGTTTGTAATCAATTTATCAAATTCTTCATCACTTGATGAATAGGTTACAGCTTTCACATTTTTAATGCTTTCCAATTCGGTTTTAATTTGTGCTTCACGTTCTTTAGACGTATCACGTTCCAAGCGCACTTGGACTTGCACAGCACCTTCTACTCTTGAAATGAAATGATTTAAGTTCAATGCTGAACAAAGAAAAATCGAGATCAAAAGTAACGTCACCGTAACGGCTAAGGCACTAGATATCGTACTTGGAATGTTTCGTTTTAGAGAATGAAACGCACTTTTAATAAAAAAAGGGAAGGAACGAAAAAACTTACTCATGGTTAATATAGCCACCCTTCATCATGTCGGCAACGATGTACCCTTCTTCAAGTGCAATCGTCCGTTTCTTAAATGTATCAACAAGTTGTTGATCATGGGTAACCATAACAATGGTTGTTTTTTCTTCTTCATTGATGCGTTCTAGCAAACGCATAATTTCGCTTGATTTCTCAGGGTCTAAGTTTCCCGTTGGCTCATCAGCCACCAATACTTTTGGTCGGTTCGCAATGGCACGACCAATGGTTGCTCTTTGTTGTTGCCCACCACTTAGTTCACGCGGAAAACAACGCCCTTTATCTTCCAAATCGACAAGCTGTAATACTTCACGTACACGCTTACGAATGTCATGTTTGTTTTCACCGATGGCTTCCATTGCAAAGGCAATGTTTTCAAATACGGTTAAGTTTGGCAACAAGCGGAAGTCTTGGAAGACAACCCCAATGTTACGACGGTAGTAAGGAACTTTTTTAAACTTCAACTTCCCAACATTTGTATTTACAACCGTGACCGTTCCTTGATCAGGAACTTCTTCGCCGTCAATTAATTTTATAAATGTAGATTTTCCTGAACCCGTTGGTCCAATCAAATATACAAACTCACCTTCAGCAATGTGAAGGGTCATATTTTTTATCGCATGTACCCCGTTCGGGTACGTTTTTGATACGCCCACAAAATCGATCATTGTTGCTCTCCTATCTCACCCTACTTTACGCAGGAATGTTTCCTTATCCTTTTATTTTATCACTTTCTGCTACAGATGGAGCACTTTTCGCATGCTTGTTGCAATTTTTTACGCCATTGCATCCGTCTCTTTAGGTTACTCATTGTACGTAAACCCTTCTCCATGAACCTCATTGACATTATGCACAATCATAAATGCGGTTGGATCTACATGTTCAACAATACGCGTTAACAATGGTAGTTGCTTTTTCAAGATAACAACCATAACCATCGGTCTTTCATCTCTTGTATAAGCACCCTTTGCATTCACAATGGTTGCCCCGCGATCCAACTGTTCATAAATCTGTACGATAATCGCATCCATTTGTTGTGAAATAATCATGACGTTTTGAGCTTCTGCCATACCAAACAGCATTGATTTTTCAACCATACGACTGCTGACATAGACAGAAATCAAACCAATTAATGCAGGTTCAATTCCGTGAATCGACATCCCCAACAATACCGTTAGGGCATCCGTAACCAGGACCAATCGCGCAACAGGGATGTGCGTGTATTTATGAATGATGAGTGGTGGAATATCCATACCACCAGTTGATGCACCTGTCCGAAAGACAAACCCAAGTCCACCACCAACAAAGACTCCTGCATAAATCGATGCAAGTAACGGTTCGCTAGTAATGGTGAAATCTGCAGCGACAAGTCCAAATAGGTGTACAAGCACTGGATACAAAATACTTGAAAAAGCTGATTTGATCATAAAGTTTCGTCCTAGAAACAAACCACCGACTAAAAAAAGACCAATCGTTAACACGGTAATGATGTCAGTTACACTTATCGGGAGAAGTGGTGCAATCGCAACCGCAATCCCGGCAACCCCACCAGAAAGTATGTCATTAGGTACAATAAAGAAAGCAACACCAATTGCCAACAATATATTCCCTAACAGCATAAAGCCAATGTCATTGATGATCTCTCTTTTATCCATAATTCTCCTATTTTACAAGTGATTTTAAATATGCAAAGACAAATTCGTCAAGTTTGCCGTCCATTACACCTTGAACATCTGTTGTTTCATAGTTGGTCCGGTTGTCTTTTACTAGTTTATACGGTTGAAATACATAGGAACGTATTTGACTTCCCCACTCAATGAGTTTGGTTTCACCTTTAATCTCTGCCATTTTTTGGATATGCGCTTCCACTTCTCTTTGGTATAGCTTACTTTTAAGTAGTAGTAAGGCTTGATCCTTATTGTCATGTTGACTTCGGCCGCTTTGGCATTTCACGCTAATTCCACTTGGTACGTGGGTGATGCGAACTGCCGAATCGGTCTTGTTGACATGTTGTCCACCAGCTCCACTTGAGCGCATGGTTTCGACTTCTAAATCCTTGTCATCAAGGATAATTTCTACTTTGTCACTAAACTCCGGAATGACATCCACACTTGCAAAAGACGTGTGTCGACGTCCTCCTGAATCAAAAGGTGAAATGCGCACCAAGCGATGCACACCTTTTTCACTCTTTAAATATCCATATGCCATTGGACCTTCCACACGAACTGTCACACTTTTAATACCTGCAACATCGCCAGGAAGATAATCCATGACTTCCAATTTAAAACCTTTGCTTTGTGCATACTTCGTATACATGCGATAAAGCATTTCTGCCCAGTCACACGATTCGGTACCACCAGCACCTGGATGCAATTCAAGAATACAACTGCTTTGGTCGTATTCACTTGATAACAGTACGCGGATTTCAAAGTTCTCTAGTTCTTTTTCAAAACTATCGTATTCCAGTTCAAACATTTCATGCATTTCTGGATCTTCTTCCACTTTCAACATCTCATAAATTTCAAATAAGTTGTTGTATGCCTGTTGTAGGGTTTCACTACCATCCACATAATCTTTTAAGACATTTAATTCTGCAACATTTGCTTGTGCACTTTTGTGATCATCCCAAAATCCCGGTTCACTTTGTGCTTGTTCCAAAACTTCAATTCTTTGTTTTTTACTAGCTAGGTCAAAGAGAGTCGATAAGCTGAACTAGCTTATCACTGTCTTGCTCTAGATGTTGTTTAATTTCGTATAATTCCATAAACGCTACGCTTCTTTACGTTCAATGCGAATACGAATTGCAAAGAATACAATTTCACGAGCGATATTTTGTGACATGTCATCAAACATTTCGAACCCTTCTTGCACGTATTGTTGCAATGGGTTACTTTGGGCAAAACTACGAAGGTGAATTCCATCACGTAGTTTACTCATCGTATCGATGTGTTCAATCCAGTTGCGGTCAATGGTACGTAGTACAACATTACGTTCAAATTGCGTATATTGTTCACGAATACCTTCAAGTTTTGAATCGTAGAAGTTCCACGCAAAATCCAACGCTTTGGTTTTCACTTCTTCAGGTTCTAAACCAAAGAATAAATCTTCTTTGATCGTACCTTCTTCAAAACCAAGCACTTCAAATGCATTGACTAAACTTTTTGCATCCACATCACCACTTTGTGAAATGTTTGCATCAACCATGTTATTTGTTACACGTTCGAACATTTCTTTCACAATGTCATGTACATCTTCATTTTCTAATATATGGTTACGTAAATCATAAATAATTTCACGTTGTTGACGAAGTACATCATCGTAATCCAACAATTGTTTACGTACGTCGTAGTTTTGACCTTCGACACGTTTTTGCGCATTTCCAATGGCTTTACTTACCATTTTTGATTCAATTGGTGCACCATCCAGCGAAGAGAATGCCTTATTCAACAATCCTTCTTGTCCAAAACGAACCATCAAGGTATCTTGAAGCGATACATAGAAACGTGAGAACCCAGGGTCCCCTTGACGTCCTGAACGTCCACGAAGTTGGTTATCGATACGACGTGATTCATGTCGCTCACTACCAAGCACCGCAAGTCCACCCAACGCTTTACTTTCATCAGATAACTTAATATCGGTACCACGTCCTGCCATGTTGGTTGCAATTGTAACGGCTCCAACTTGACCAGCTTTCATAATAATGTCCGCTTCACGTTCGTGGTTTTTCGCATTCAACACCTCATGTTTGATACGTTCGCGTTTCAACATTTGGCTAATGTGTTCAGATACTTCAACCGAAATTGTACCAACCAATACTGGTTGTCCTTTTTCATGAAGCATTTTCGCCTCTTCAACCAAGGCTAAAAATTTGTATTCCGATGTTTCGAAAATTGCATCTGGGTAATCAATTCTTGCAACCGGGCGGTTTGTTGGAATTTCCACAACACGCATGTTGTAGATTTCCAAGAATTCTTCTTCTTCGGTTTTTGCCGTTCCGGTCATCCCGCATAGTTTGTCATATAGACGGAAGAAGTTTTGGTACGTAATGGTTGCTAACGTACTTGTTTCTTCTTTAATTTTTACGCCTTCTTTTGCTTCAATGGCTTGGTGCAACCCATCTGAATATGCACGACCTTTCATCAAACGACCCGTAAATTGGTCAACGATGACAATTTCATCACCTTCAACAACATATTCCACATCGCGCATCATGATGTAGTTTGCACGAAGTGCCATCGTAATGTGGTGTACCAATTGTGTGTGTTCCACATCGTAAAGGTTTTTAACTTTGAAGTTTTTCTCAGCACGTGAAACTCCGCTTTCCGTCAAACGGACTTGGCGTGTTTTTTCATCTACTTCATAGTCACTTGGTTTTAACATTTTTGCAAAGTAGTCTGCATTTTGGTAAAGGTTCGCTGTTTTCTTAGCACCACCTGAAATGATTAACGGTGTTCTTGATTCATCAATTAGAATGGAATCGACCTCATCAACAAGTGCTGTATGCAAACCACGCATAACGCGGTCTTTTACATCCGTCACCATGTTATCTCTTAGATAATCAAATCCAAGTTCTGAGTTTGTTGTATACATAATGTCACATGCATAGGCTGCACGTTTTTCACTAGGTGTTAAGGCACGCATATTGGCACCAACACTTAATCCTAGAAATTCATAAATTTGACCCATCCACTCAGCATCACGACTAGCAAGGTATTCGTTGACAGTTACAACGTGAACGCCTTTGCCAGAAAGTGCATTTAAATAGACAGCCATTGTTGAGGTTAAGGTTTTCCCTTCCCCTGTTTTCATTTCGGCGATGTCTCCATTATGCATAACAATCGCACCCATGATTTGGACTAGATATGGGAATTCACCAATTACCCGTTTTGCTGCTTCACGGCTTACCGCAAATGCTTCAACTAATATATCATCAAGTGTTTCGCCACTTTGTACTCTTTCTTTAAATTCTGCTGTTTTTTCACGTAAAGCATCATCACTTAACGCTTCCATTTGTGATGCCAATGCATCAACTTTTTTAGCAGTTTCTTCAATTTGTTTGAGGCGTCCAGTTTCCCCACCAAACAGTTTGTTTAAAATACCCATTGTATATACCTCCATACCTAAAATATTATACCTTATTTAAAGCCTAGATACAAAACAAAGAGAAGGAATTTACATTCCTTCTCCCGATGTTTTTTAAGCTATAACTTTAATGTCTTGTGCTTGCAAACCACGATCTGTTTCGATCATGTCAAATTCGACTTCTGTATCTGGATCAATTGTTTTAAAACCATCCATAACAAGTTGAGAATAATGGAAGAATACATCTTTACCATCTTCAATTGTAATGAAACCGAATCCCTTTTCAGGGTTAAACATTTTGATTTTTCCTTGCATTACGATCAATACTCCCTTACCTTTCTATGTAGCATTCCACATATCTTTATTGTACACGCTTACTTTAAAAAAGACAATTGTAAAAAATACGTACGATCAACTGTTTTTCAGCTATTGCTAACCACAAAATCCGTGTACATGATAACACAGGAAATGTATATTATTTACCTCCTTTTTTATACATATTTTTTGTCAAACAAAGACTGTCTAACTGTATATCTTTTTTCGTTTCGTGTTACAATAGATAAAACTTATGGAGGTAGTGATATGTTATTAACAACAACTGAACTTACAGAAACAAGCATCTTTGAATTTGGTGATAACATTCTTGTGGATGGCCTATTACCAAGTTTGATTGTTCTGCTAGTCTTTGGTCTGATTTTCTATTTCGGTTATGCAACCATCAACCGTTTTATGAAACGTAAGGGGCTAATTAATGCCAAAAGTATTTCAAACATCGTTCGGGGCATATTGATTATTGTGTGGATTATCATTTTATTGTCGAGATTTGTCATCTTTGCAGGTGTCGCTAAAGGGATTCTAGCAAGTTCTTCTATCATTGCCCTCGTTGTCGGGATTGCAGCACAGGATACGCTTGGTAATTTATTCTCCGGTATCATGGTTATCATTGCACGTCCATTTATGGTTGGCGATTTAATTAAACTCAATCAAGATCAATTGATTGGTTATGTCGAACAAATCACTTTACGACACACCATCATTCGTACCTACGAAAATAACCGTATCATCGTGCCAAACAATTGGATCAATCAAGCGGTCATTGAGAACGCCAATTATGTTACAAGTGTAAAATCCAACTATTTTGAAGTAACGGTTACCTACACTTCGGATGTTGATAAAGCTGTCAACATCATGCAACAAGTGTGTATGGCACATCCTGATTTTATTGATAATCGTTCCCACGCAGAAGTACAGGCAAACATTCCACCAATTGTCATTCGTTGCACCAACTTTAAAGACACGGGAATGGTTTTACGTGCCGAAATCTTTTCTGAAGATTCCATTTCAGGATTTCACATGCTAAGTGATTTGCGTTTTCAACTGAAGCAAGCATTTGATGCAAATGGAATTCAATTTGCTTACAACCATACCTATGTAGACCCAAAAGAAAAATGAGCAAACGCTCATTTTTTTTAGAATAATAGAAAAATAAACAAAGGGATACTCACTACGGAGATTAACGTAGTCAAAGATATCGTTCGTGAAGCCACACTTGTATCCACATCGTATTCCATCCCTAACATAAGTGCCATGGAAGCAGAAGGCAGCATGAAAGAAAAAACAAACAATTCTTGTAGGAATACGGAGATATCAAGAAAATGAACAATTCCAAATCCCAACAATGGGAATAGAATCATTTTGACAAAAACCGCTTTCAATAAAGCAAATGTCTCCTTATTTTTAGCAAACCCTTCAAACGATAAATTGGCGCCGACAATAATCATACTAAGTGGAACGGTTGCCCCACCCAATAGACCACATACATCAACAATAAAACTTGGTAGTTCTGCTTTGATAAAAAAGCAAACCAAGGCAACGATTGACAAGATCACACCTGGAGTCATAAACATACGCAAGTATTCTTTAATTCTGAAACTGCGTTTTCCCTTATTCAACAAATAGACCCCGTATGTATAAATGAGAATGTTAAATGGTAAATGCATGATGGTAAACACAAAGACCGCATAACTTCCATACATAACTTCAAGTAAAGGGTATCCAATGAATGCCACATTGGCAAAGACAAGTAAAATTTGATACAAGGCTTTATCTTCATGGTTGTGTGCTGTTTTATGTGCAACAAACTTACTAATCAAAATAAAGACGACATAAAGCAAAATCCCAAGTAATAAACTTTGAATGATTTCCGACTGACTAATTTTACTTGGTGTACTTGAAGAGTACAAAATCAGTGCTGGCATCATTACATTTGCAACAAGAAACGATGATTGCTTCATCATCTCATTTCCTATGTGTCCTTTACGACGTAAATAAAAACCAATGATAATCAGCGAAAATAACTGAATCATTGTAGTTAGCAAAACAAAAAAATCCATGATATATCTCCCTCATTGTTACCTAGAAAAGCCAAGTAGCTATTATGCGTAGTATACGCCTTTTTTTTCGTCAACAAAAGGGTAAATTATATAAATCAAAATGTAAACACTTCCATTATCTAAATATGGAAAGAACCATTTAGCCTAGGCATAAGCACTGTTCAAGCGAAGTTATCCTTAACTTTTGGTTTACCAAGCGTAGTTTGATGCAATGCAACACAGAGTATTTTCAACTCATGTCCTTTCAGTAAATCTTGCATCGCCTTTAAGGTGTGACCACTGGTACAAACATCATCAACTAACAAAATTTTATGAGGCAAAGACACATCATTTCTTGCAATGACCTTTGCCACATCTTTTCGTTTGCCTGCTACTTGTTTGTTTTGCTTATAATCGAAGCGTTTAACAAAACCATGGACTTTTTTAAGTCGAATCTGTTCAAACATTTTTTCTAGGGGGACAAATCCACGTTCTTCTAGTTTTTCTTTACTGATTGGAGCAAAGACAATTGTATAATCTTTATATGTTTTTTCAAGGTAATGTATAAATGGATCCAAAAACACTGGCGCAAGTGCAACATCAGCACCTTCTTTAAACGTGAACATCAAATCTTCGAAATAACTCGTGTATGCATACAAACTGTGCACCTTCATTCCCAACACATCAAAGACATCATCAACAATCGTGAAATAGCTTCGACATTTTCCACAAACACAATCATTGGAAAAATACTCAAAAATGCTTCGTTGATTCATGCGCGGCTCAAAACAAATTACACAATCTTCGCTTTTCTGTTCATCATAATGATTTCTTTTTGACATGCTACAATCTCCTTTGTTTTCTCTTTACAAAATATATATGCAAACCCCGTCGGTGCATCAAACTTTCTACCAACACGCCCAACCATTTGGATAAGTGAGGCTTTTGTGTACACTTTATGCTCACCTGAAACAATGGCAACATTGACACCTTTAATCGTAATTCCTCGCTCAAGGATCGTCGTTGCAAATACAAGATTAAAGTCCCCGCGATTAAACGATTCCATCAATTCATCTTTTTGTTTTGTTTTTGAACTTATGGAACGACATCTACATATGTGTTTACACAGTTTTTCCATGCGTTCTACTTGGGTTATTTTTGGCATAAAAACAATCCATTTGCCTTTTTTAAACAAAACCAATAGTAAACTAACAACCATTTGCATCGCGAATGGCAATCGGTACACTTTAGGGACGACAAGCGGTTGTTTATGTGGACGTTCAAAGACGGATACTTGACCCATATATCCATCTTTAACCTCTTGAAAGTGACTGGACTCAGGCGTCGCACTTAGCAACAATAACTTTCCACAACAAGCATTGTAGGCAAGTTGTTGCAACACATCGTTATTCGCAAAAGGAAAGGCATCCATTTCATCCAAAATCAACAAATCAAAACACTTATGGTAACGATACAATTGATGGGTGGTGCAAACAATGAGATCACCATCCACAACGTTGGTATACCCACCACACACTTTAACAACATGAATATTTGGAAAGGCTTCGCTTAAACGCTTTGCGATTTCAATGACAACTTGGCGTCTTGCAATCGCATAACCAACCTTCTTCCCAGCAGCTAAATGTTGTTGAATCTGTACGAGTGTAATTTCGGTTTTACCAGCACCACAAGCAGCATAAACAAGAACCTTGTTGTGATGTTCATATAACAACTCCACCTTAGCAATTGCATCTTGTTGGACGCTAGTTAATTCGTAATCCAAGTGCATTTGCGTTTGGATTTTTGGTTTGTACAGTGGTTTTTGCTGCAAGGTTTCATGTACATAAATCTTGCCAAAACGGATGCATTTGCGACAGTAAAAACCTTTGTAATCTTGATGAAAATAGCGTCGATCTTCATTTCTACATCTTGGACATCTCATATCTATCTATACAAAAAAAATACGAAAAATCCTTTCTACTTATATTTTTTATAAAAAAAATACGGTACAATAGAAACCATATAAAGGAGGCAGTATATGATCGATTTAGAATTACTCATGTTACTTTCAGCAAATGCAAAGTACGAACCAGCAGATCTTGCAGTGATCTTACAAACAGATTTACAAGACGTGGAGAAACGAATCGCCGCCTTGGAAGAAAAGAAGATTATCTGTGGTTACCACACGATTATCAATTGGGATAAAACAAGCGAAGAACAGGTAACATCCATTATTTATTGTGATGCAATTCCTGAACGCGATCACGGATATGACAATATCGCGAAGAAAATATACAATTATCCAGAAGTGGAATCCATGTATCTAACAAGTGGTAAAAGTGATTTCATCATTATGATTCATGGGCAAACGATGAAAGAAGTCGCAAGTTTTGTGGCAACGAAACTTGCATGTATTGAAGGTATCACTTCAACAAGTACCCTATTTGTTTTACAAACGTACAAAACCAGCGGCGTAATTATGAAAGATGAAACGACAACAAGCGAAAGGTTACTTGTTACTCCGTAATGAAACTTGAAGACAAGTTAAGTACGGTTGTAAAAGAAATGAAACCCAGTGGAATTCGAAAATTCTTCGATGTCGCTAAACAAATAGAAGACGTAATTTCACTTGGGGTTGGAGAACCTGATTTTGATACTCCGTGGCACATTCGTGAAGCAGGGATCTATTCAGTGGAACAAGGACATACCCACTATACGGAAAATGCTGGATTACCAGCACTTCGCCAACAGATATGTGAATATTATAAAGAGCGTTACCAACTAGACTACGCACCTGACAGTGATTGTCTTGTCACCATTGGAGGAAGCGAGGCAATCGACAATTGTTTTCGAGCGTTGTTAAACCCAGGTGATGAAGTTATTGTTGCAACACCATGCTTTGTCTCCTACGAGCCAACGGTGCACCTTACAGGCGGTGTTGTTAAGTATTTACAGTTACGCAGTGAAGATGCATTTAAGGTGACACCAGAAGCCTTAGAGGCATGTATTACAGATAAATCAAAACTCTTGATGATTAACTTCCCTGGAAATCCAACCGGAGGAACAATGAGCGAAGAAGATTATGCAAAATTGGTTCCTATCATTAAGAAGCATGAGCTTATCGTAATTAGTGATGAAATCTATTCAGAACTAATTTATGAAGGAAAGCATACATCACTAGCACATTTTGATGAGATCAAAGATCAAGTCTTAATCATCAATGGATTTTCTAAAGCCTTTGCGATGACTGGATGGCGTTTGGGTTACCTACTTGGACCAAGCACCATTATCAAAGCTGTCACAAAAATTCACCAATACGCTATTATGAGTGCACCAACAGTTTCCCAATATGCTGCAATCGAAGCATTAAAAAATGGACAAAAAAATGTAGATGCTATGCGTTTAGCATATAAAGCAAGACGAAACCTAATTGTCGATGGTTTCAACAAGATGGGTTTACCAACCCATCTACCAAAAGGGGCATTCTATATTTTCCCTGATATACGACCAACCGGTTTATCCAGTGATGAATTCTGTGAGCGCCTTATCAAAGAACAGCGTGTAGCATGTGTTCCAGGAAGTGCATTTGGTGAAGCTGGAGCTGGCTTCATTCGTGTTTCCTACGCATCAAGCTTAGAAGAAATCAAAGAAGCACTGACACGCATCAGTCAATTTGTCGAACAGTTCAATGTAAAACCATCAAATACCTGATGGTTTTTTTATTTATCAAGCACAAAAAAAGCAACCCGTAGGTTGCTTGCTTGTTTACTTATGGAACGCGAATGAATACTGGACCTGAACCCATGTATGCACTAGCGATTACTGTACTTCCTAAATATCCACCATGGATAGCTTGTCCACCACCAATGTAGATTGCTACGTGCGCTAGACCAACACCACCGTCAGCATAGTAAATAATATCTCCAGGTTGTGCTTGGCTTGCTGGAACGATTGTTCCTAAGCTCATGTAACCTGCAGGTGCACTGTGGAAGTAAATTCCAACAGCTGCTAAAGCGTTCGTTACTAACATTGTACAGTCTTGTGCACGTCCTAATTGTGCATAAGCTGCCGCTGCGATTGCATTTCCACTAACAGAATCAGGAACGTTTACTGAAGGAGCTTGTTCATTTGCAACATTGCTGTTACCTTTTGCTTTTTCAGCTTCTAAAGCACGTGCTTCTCTTTCTGCTTTTTCTTCTTCTTCAAGTCTAGCTTGTGCAGCCTCTTCATCTTCACTTACTGTTACAACAAGTTGTGCTTCAGCTTTGTTACCACTTGCATCAATTGCTGTATATGTAAATGTATAATCACCGTCGATGTATAATCCATCTTCGTTTTCTTCAATGCTACCAGTTACTGTGTAGTTCACAACTTCATCGAAGTTGTCAAATACTGATGCTACGTATGCTTGTGGATCAAAGTCTCCTGTATCAAGCACATTTACTTGTGTCTCTGATAATTTAATTTCAGGAGCTTGTGTATCTACATATTTTACATTTAACAAATATGTATTTACTGCAAACACGTCATCTGCGATTTCTGGTTTATTGTTGTTTAATTCAACTTTATTTACACTGTCACTTGCATAAGCTTCTTTTGATTGAATCTTAAGCATGACTGTATCTTCTTTAAGTTCTTTTGTTGGAATGCGATCCAATGCAACAATGTAATTTCCAATTTCATAACCAAGACTTCCGTCAGTTAATGTAATTACTTTTGCATCGTATACATTACTTTCATTCTTACTGATGATTTCTTTTGCAACATCAACGATTGCACTATCATCACCAAAGTTAACTTTAACTGGTTTTTGGTTTTCATTAAGTGCTTGCGCAACTTCAACTTTACGTAAGACTGTAGTTGTATCAACTTGTGATCTTCCCATTCCTGTGAATGTTAAGGTAACTACGAATACAAGAACAGCTGTCGTTGTTGTCATTACAAAGTGTTGGAAGTTGAAATGTACTTTTCCAAAACGTCCCTCAATTGTTTGTAAAGCAAGGTTTGCTTTTTTAGCAATTGTTGTTGCTGTAGTTTTTGATGCTTTCACTAATACTGGATAGATTTCCGTAAAAGCTGCATCTGCTTTTGTCATTGCTTGTTTCGTTAATGCATAAGCGTGCGTTGCTAGTTCTGTTGCAACAACACCGGCTTTAATTGCACAAACATTTGCCCAAGTGCTAGCAGCGCGTAATCCTAATTTAAAGTTATGTAACAAAAATTCATTCATTTGCTTAACTTTTTGCGCCCCTTGCACGAAAGTTTTTTTTATTAAACTCATGTGTTCACCCCTCAGTGTTATCATTTGTTTCTAAAATAATCGTATTGATTTTTACAAGTCCGATAATACCACATGGTAAGCGCTTCCACAATGATATCCCAAAGTTTCACACATTTGTTTTGCCATTTTTTTCCTGAATTTTTTTATACCCAAAACCGTGCAACATCTATCCCATTTTATTCCATAATTTTCCCTTAAAACACGCAAAAAGTGATGTTTTATGTTTGAAATATATAACTAAAATATCATCACTTTTGTTAATAAAAAAGCATGATTTGACTGACCAACCATGCTTACCTATATTCATTATGTATTTGTCGATGTGAGGCTATAAGCTTCTACAAAGTTTTCCACCAAACGCTCTGCATTGACTGGACACGTTGTATGTCCAAGGATAAACTCTTTGCGTTTAGGTCCATGGTATTCACTACCTGCACTCACAGCACAGTTGTAATGTTTGACCAAACGAAGCAAGAATTTCACATCGTTCTTGTTTTGTCTTGGCGTAAACACTTCCAATCCATCAACCCCTTGTTCCAACAGTTCGCTGATGTATTCTGGATAATCTTTTAGATACACCATTGGATCTTCAAGCATGACCACACCACCTGTTGCTTTTACCAAAGCAATCATATCTTCTACTTTTGGTTGTGCAACTGGACAATACGCTACCGCTCCAGGAGCAAAAAAATCTTTGACAAAGTTTGCGATTGGTTTGTTTTTCTTATTTCCTGTGATGTATGGTGCAAAGAGTTTGTTGTCTTTGTAGTTCACGTTGTTTAGTACATACCGAGCGATAAGCTCAGGTGATGCCAGTTGAAAGCGATTGCCTTTCAACATTTGCTCGGTATCAATTTCAATTCCCGTAAACTCTTCAAAAAGATGGACACGACGTACACTACTCGCTTTCTCTTTCATTAAGTTTTCGTGTTCAAGAGTCACAAAACGCTCATCAGCAGCATCAATAAAATAACCCAAAATGCGCATATGAACGCCTTTGTAGTTACAATCAATCGAGATCCCTGGAATGTAATCAATCCCGTATAGCGGTGCTAAGCTTTTTGCTGAATGATTGGCTTTGGCACTGTTGTGATCCGTAATGGAGATCGTTTTTAAGCCCGCTTCTTTTGCTCGCGTTAACAGATCTTCTACATTCACTTCTCCATCATGAGAGAACGTTGAAATCACATGTAAATCAATGGTGTTTTCCGTTTTAGGAATGATGGTTTCTGTAGGTTTTACAGCTTCTACATCTTCTCTACGCACTTGATCATTCAAACATACTACCTTTGTTTTCAAGATAAAATCAATGATGCTACGGTGTCTTCCATCTACGAAGACTAGCAAACCATCAAGCACAAGAAATACAATAACGCCTAATGTTCCATTGGTAAACAAGGAAAAGATGGCGTAGCATGCCAACATCGGTAATACCTTTCCTAAGAGTTCACGCAAGATTAAAGTTTTTCTTGAACACTCACTATTGTCAGCATTCACAACTTTTAAGCGCATTGCTATTTTACCAAAACTTTGACCCTTAAAAACCACAGATAAGTATGTGTTTGCAACTACCATAAAAATAACCATCAAAACAACTGTCACAATGGACACAAAATTTAACAACCCAACACTGATGAATCCACTACTTGTTAGGATGAAAACAATCAACCATAATTGTACTGGCAATAACATCAACGCGATATCACCAAACTCGGCAACCAAACGCAGCCATAGATTTTTGCGGGTAAAGTTTTGTGCGACGTATCGTCCATAGCGATCGTAGTCACTTGAACGTTGTTGTAAACGCTTTTGGAGCGTTGCTTTTTTCCCTTGCATCGAATTTGTCATAGATCCTCCTGCGACTTCTTACGAACTTGATAGTTTAAGAAATGGAAATAAAATCCTAAATAGCACAAGATGCGATAGAGCAACCGTGCACTTCCTAAGATGATCAACATTTTTAGAAAAATGTCTTCAGTGGGTAATATCCGTATACTTACAAACATAGCGAACATGACAGAAACAAATGGAAATAACATATACCATTTCCAAGACTTTGCATCTAGTTCATATGGTGTTTGACAATGTTCACACTTTATATGCGTAAACATAAATTTCTTTCTTGTTGTGATGTCTTTTTGACATACTTCGCATGTTTGAATTTTCATAAGTTCTCCATAATTATATCATGTATAGACAAAAAGCTATAGTTTGAAAAAACGCTTGTAGTTTTCTTGCATTTGGTCTGCCAGTTGCTTTGCATCTACACCCAAAAGTTCAACCAACTTAGCAAATGTATAGCTTGCATACATCGGTTCATTTTCTTTTCCGCGAAACGGATGTGGAGTTAAAAATGGACAGTCTGTTTCAATAAACATTTTATCCATTGGTACAACTGCAGGAACCTCTAATAAGCCTCGTGCATTTTTAAACGTTAGTGGACCAGCAAATGAAATATATCCGCCCATCGTAACAACCACTTTGGCAGTTTCTTTGCTCCCACTAAAACAGTGCATTAAAAACTTGGTTTTGCAATGTTCTTCAATCAGCTCCAATGTATCTTTTGTCGCATCACGCATATGGATTAAAATCGGATAGTCATAGGTGTTTGCAAGTTTCATTTGTCGAATAAATAACTCTTTTTGCATTTCTACATCCGTTCCCTCATAGTGATAATCCAAACCAATTTCACCAATAGCAACAATCTCATGCTGCTTGCATGCTTGTTCCAACCGTTCATGATCAGTTTCGCTAATGTCAAACAGATCACTTGGATGAAACCCCAAAGCAATATCAAGCAACTTTGGATATTTCTTTTGAATGATTAAGGCACGATCAAATTCTTCTATGTTTGTGCAAATACATACAATTTTATTAAATCCTGCATCAAGTGCATGTTCAACAATTTCATCCACACGTTGATACAAGCGATCAAAGGTTAGATGTGCATGGGTATCAATTAATGAATAATTCATTTCATTTCCTACTTTCCTAAACAAAATTTCGAGAATAAAGTATCTAGCAAATCATCTTTACTTACTTCACCTAAAATTTCTTTCAAACTATAATACGCATCTTGTAAGTCGATGGTAACCAAATCCAATTCGTATCCTTGTTCCAACGCTTCACGAGCTTTGACTAACGATACTTTTGCTTTTGCCATCAAAGATAACTGACGTTCATTTTGTAACATTGGCATTTGGTATGCTTGGTGGAACGCTTGGTATTTTTCATTTAACGCATCCATCAGTGCATCTACATCTCCATCTTTTGCCGAGATGTTTATACCGTTATGTGCTTTTTCATCTTTCTTATTGTAGATGAGTAAGCGTTCTTTACCTTCGCTAATAGCAAGCAAGGCTTCATCTTGTGCATCAAGTGGTTGGCTACCATCAAAGACAACAAGTACCAACGCTGCTTCTTCCACCATTTTACGTGAACGATCAATTCCAATTTTTTCTATGGTATCGTCACTTTCACGGATTCCTGCAGTATCGATTAGATGTAAAGTTACATTATCCAAACGAATACTTCCTTCTACAATGTCGCGTGTCGTTCCTTCAATATCTGAAACAATCGCTTTATCTTCTTCAAGCAATGCATTTAACAAACTTGATTTTCCAACATTTGGTTTTCCAATAATTGCAGTTTTGATACCTTCACGTAAGATTTTACCTGAATTGGCACGACGAAGCACTTCATCGATGTCTTGCAATAAGTCGATGGTTTTTGGCAACAAAATCTCCGCAGTTAACAATTCCACATCATCGTATTCTGGGTAATCAATATTTACTTCAATATTTGCAATAATATCCAACAGTTTTTCTAATAAGGGATCCATCACTTTAACCACACTACCTTGAATGGCTTGAATGGCCATCCGCGCATTGTTTTTGTCTTGGGCAAACACCATATCATGAATTCCCTCAGCTTTAGTTAAATCCATTTTGCCATTCAGATATCCACGTTGACTGAACTCTCCTGGACTAGCCATACGCGCACCATTTTCTAGACATAAACGTAGGATTTCTTTGGTGATGTACGAACCACCATGGCAATTGATTTCCAACATATCTTCACCTGTATATGTTTTTGGTGCTTTAAACAAAGAGAGCAACACTTCATCAACGCGTTCCCCTGTTTTTGGATCAAAAATAAAGCCATAGGTAATCGTATGACTATCTTTTTTGGCTAAGTCTTTATGTAATAATGTACTTGCGATTTCTATAGCATCTGGACCACTCATTCGAACAATGGCAATTGGGCCTTGTTGGAGGGCGGTTGCAATCGCGACAATCGTATCTTGGAACATATCATTTTCTCCATTTTCGTGTATCCTATTATACCACATTAGGAAAGTGAATATAACGCTTGCACTTTTAGTCAAATTCCTTATAATACCAATGGGGGTAAGATAACCATGAAATATGACGTAATCATCGTTGGGGCTGGTCCTGGAGGGATTTTCTCTGCACTAGAACTAACAAGAAAAAACAAAGATTTAAACATTTTAGTATTGGAAGCAGGAAATCCGCTTAGCAAACGCCACTGTCCAATTGACGGGGTCAACATTCGAAGCTGTATTTCATGTCCAAGCTGTGACATCATGAAAGGATTCGGTGGAGCAGGTGCATTCTCTGATGGTAAATACAACATTACCAACGAGTTTGGTGGAAACCTTCACGAATACGTAGGAAAACAAGAAGCACTCGACCTTATGAATTATGTCGATGACATCAACATGGAATATGGTGGTGCAAGTGCACGTAAATTCTCTACTGCAAACTCAGATTTAAAGAAAAAATGCCTCCAAAATGAACTGCATTTACTTGATGCACAAGTTCGTCACTTAGGGACCGACTTAAACTACATCATTTTGGAAAACTTATATAAAGAATTAGAAGATAAGATCACATGGAAATTCCATGCTTCTGTCACAAAAATTGAGAAACAAGGAGATCATGACTACCTTGTTTATGTAGGCGAAACTACATATGCATGTGATACATGTATCATCTCTACAGGACGTTCTGGATCAAAATGGATGCAAGCCATCTGTGACAACCTTGATATTGAAACACGTAGCAATCGTGTAGATATCGGGGTGCGTGTGGAACTACCCGCTGCAATTTTTGAAGATATTACAGATGAAGTGTATGAAAGTAAAATCATTTATCGCACCGAAAAGTTCCAAGACAAAGTTCGTACATTCTGTATGAATCCACGCGGAATTGTTGTAAACGAAAATACAAATGGCGTGATCACCGTAAATGGTCACTCTTATGAAGATAAAGGATGTTTCTCAGAAAACACAAACTTTGCGTTACTTGTTTCAAATAAATTCACAGAACCATTTAAAGATTCGAACGAATATGGAGAAAGCATTGCGCGTTTGTCAAATATGCTAGCTGGTGGTGTTCTTGTACAACGCTTTGGTGATTTGATTCGTGGACAACGCTCTACACAACACCGTATCGATAACGGATTTGTAACACCTACACTGAATGCAACTCCTGGAGACCTAAGTCTAGTCATTCCTAAGCGCCAATTGGATGATATTATCGAAATGCTTTATGCACTAGATAAAATTGCACCGGGTACTGCAAGTGATGATACATTGCTTTACGGTGTTGAAGTAAAATTCTACAACTTACAAGTAGATGTTGATAACCAACTTGAAACAAAACACAAAGGACTCTACGTCATTGGTGACTGTAGTGGAGTTACCCACTCGTTAAGTCACGCAAGTGCAAGTGGTGTCTACGTTGCAAGAAAAGTTGCAACTGATTTAAAATAGAAAAAAAGGGGCTGTGACAGATAGGCATATTTAGCCAAATCTGGAGCACAGCTCCTTTTCATTTGTTTATAATGATTTGCGGTAACGGTTTAATCTATATGCTAGATATAAACTTGCACCTGCAACAGCAACTAGCGTAGCAACTAAGGCTGTCGTGTTTTGCCCTGTGGCAACACTTGGTAGACCAACAACTTTGTCATCTTTTGGTGTTGGTTTTACATCAATGCTTGGCAATTCTTTTACATACGAAACATAAATGTTTGTACATTCTGTAATATTTGTAAGTGCGTAAGCATCTTCAGTTAATGTTTTTGTATCAACTGCATTTGCTACTTCTTTTGCACCAACTGGGTATGTAGTCACAACTAAACCTTGAAGTTTGTCGTCTTTTGTCTTTGGTGCCCATGTAGCTGAGTGACTTGCACCATTACCTACATAGTATGCAGCAGAACCATATACGTTCTTAATTGTTGAGTTCTCGCATGAGTTCACAGTTACTTTGTGTGTTTTTGCCGAAACTGTATCTTCTAGAACAATCGAACCTTCTGCATCTCCATATGTATAATCAAAAGTAATGACATGGTTAAATGCAGTATTTTTAAACTCTGCTTGTTTTAATTTTGCTGCTTCTGCTTGGTTAATTTTTAATTTGTATGAATATTTGTAAGTACTTGCTTTTGGACTCTTCACACTAAATTGTAAATTTTGTCCATCAACTTTTGCATTTTCAGTAGCTGATACCAATGCATCATTTACAACATTTCCATCAACGTCTTTTACGATTAGTGAGTCTACTACGTAATTAAAGTTTGTAGGAATATTCACTTTAACTGTCGCAGTATCTACTGTTGCTTTTGAAGATTCAACAAGAATTTCTTGTAACACACCTTCTAATGCATCTCCAGTTAATGGAATTAAATCACAACGGATGTTAACCCCATTTGTAGCGGCAGTTGCTGCAAGTGCGTTTAGCGCATTTGCTCCAGTAGTTTGTTTCTCGTCAGCAAATCCAAGACCAATCAAACGATAGATTGTGCTCGTATTCGTAAGTGCATTAAAGTGGGCTGCCGTTTGATAAGCATATCCCCAGCTATCTTCTCCATCCGTGATAGCAATGATAACTTGCACACGGTCTGTACTTGATTTCTTTGCAATTAACTCTTCTGCTTTTTAACACCAGAACCTAAGAAAGTTCCACCTTCTTTATTGATGTTGTTTACATTTGTTATAAATGTATCAATATCACTTGTAAAGCCGACAACTTCACTTGCATCAGTATCAAACTCTACAGCACCAACTGTATTTGCTGGATTGTTATCTAAAATATCTTTAGCTAATTTAATTGCGTTTGCCTTTACTACACCAGATCTTGAATCTTTGTCATCCGTTGCAGTTTTTTGTTCTCCCGATAAGTCCCAAGCCATACTACCTGATGAATCAATAACAAACATAACATCGATTGCTTTTTGTGATTCTTCACTTAGCTCACTTGGTACAACCTCGAATGATCCATCTACTGTATATGTATCATCAGCTTCAGATACATTATCAGTGATCGATAATGTTTCGCTTGCAGTAACGTAAGGATCTTCCTTAGCTACTGGAGCATTTGTTTTTGCCATCACATTTGTTGGGCATACTGCACATAGCGCAACAAAAAGAATCGCAAACAAGGCTACGACTTTTGTTAGCCCTTTTTGTGAATTTTTCATCTAAAATTCCTCCTTATAAAAACACATCTACATTATAACATATCTATTTATGATTTTATAAGGTTAATCAAAATTTTGAAAATCAAAAAACTCTCACCGTAATGATGAGAGTACATGTACTTATGGTAAAGCGTGTCCAATTGCATCAATGTAGATGTGATACCATTCTTCACGAGACAATTCAACCTTAGCCCCTTGGCACATTTCACGAAGATGATTCACTTTCGTTGTTCCAAAGATTGGTTGGAAATTTGCTGGGTGACGTAAGAACCACGCAATCACAACCGCGCTTTTTGTCACTCCATATTTTTTAGCATACACATCCAATGTTTCATTCAGTTTAGCATAGTCAGGATTGTTTAAGAATGTTCCTTCTTCCCAACTTGCTTGCATAATACTCCACGGTTGGATCGTAATACCATGTAGACGACAATAATCCAAAATGCTACCATCATGGTCCACACTTTGATGTTCTTTCATATTTGTAAACAAGCCTTGTGTCATCATCAATGAGTGTACTGGGCTTAGTTGCAATTGATTGAACAATAACTTTTGCTTACAAGCACTTTGTAAAAGTTGCATTTGCATTGGGTTCATATTACTTACTCCAAATGCTTTTACTTTTCCAGCAGCTTCAAGTTCATCAAATGCTTGGGCAATCTCTTTTGGATCTGATAGTGTATCTGGACGGTGTAAAACAAGTACATCAAGGTATTCACAGTTCATGCGTTCAATACTTTGATTTACACTATTGATGATATGTTCTTTACTGAAATCAAAGTATCCAACATGTTCACCACGACGAATTCCGCATTTTGATTGAATAATCATTTCTTTACGCAACTCAGGGTTTTGTTTTAATACTTCTCCAAATAGTTTTTCACTTTTTCCACCACCATAAATATCTGCGTGGTCAAAGAAATTAATACCTTCTTTAAGTGCTTCTTTAACAAGCTCTGTTAAATCAACAACACTCATATCACTGATTCTCATACAACCGAAGGCAAGTTGGCTGACATGCATTCCATTTTCTAAGTCTAAATATTTCATCCTGTTCACCTCTTTGCATTCATCATAACCCAATCAAAGACAAAGTTCATTAGCAAAGCATCAAAATCACAAAAAAGACAAATATCTCACTAGTTTGTTCACCTCTTACAATGACAAGAATTTATGGTATCATATCCTTATGAATATTTGGAAACGCTATTGGGGGCATTTGACCACCATCAATAAACATAAAATCAAAGTCACTGCACTATGTTTTCGCTGTGGCTTATATAAACAAGGATTACTTCATGATTTATCGAAGTATTCTTGGATTGAATTTAGCTCTGGAGTAAAGTATTTCCAGGGAAATCGAAGCCCGATCGATGCTGAAAAAGAAGACAAGGGATATTCTCTTGGATGGCTACACCACAAAGGAAGAAATAAGCATCATTGGGAATACTGGCTAGACAATGCAGTTGGTGGCGTTAAACCCATTCAAATGCCAACAAACTATGTTGTTGAAATGTTTTGCGATCGTGTCATTGCTTCACAAATCTATCAAAAAGATGCATATACGAATCGTAGTGCTTTAGAATACTACGATAACGGAAATGGATACTTGATTATTCATCCTGAAACGGATAAGCTCATTCGTCACTTACTTGTTTACTTAAGTGAAAACGGTTTGGATAAAACCGTTACGTATATCAAACAAGAAATTCTTACTAAAAAAACCAGAAACTAACTCTGGATTTTATTTTGTTGCAGTAAAGAAGCATCGCAAAAATGGAAATAGGACTTCGCCATTTTCACGAATGGAATATGCCTTCACAATGCGTTTGTAGATCTCTTGTTCAAACACGGCTCGTGTGTGTACATCCAGTTGTTGGTAGTATGGTCTAAGTCCACTACCTTTGTACCATTCAAGTATGTCGTTATGTGAAGACAAACGATGGTAGTAGGTTGTTGTCCATACATCAAACGTATCAGTCAATCCGGCTAACACATCTACATATTGTTCTGGTAACAGTTGATAAAAGATTCGTCTTGTTGGAAAGTGATCAATCCACTTTGGTTCACAAATCATTGCTTGAATGATTTTTTGAATCGGTGCCTCTTGATTGATTGGGACTTGGACAGCCAACATACCCCCTTGGTTCAACAACCTAAATAAGGAATGTAGCACTTGTTCATTGTTTGGCACCCACTGTAAACATGCATTTGAAAAAATCAAATCAAAAGTAGTCGCAAGTGTGTGTAATTCGTTTGTAATGTCCACTAGTTGAAATTGAAGATGTGGATAATCTTCTTTTGCCTTATCAAGCATATCTTGCGAGCTATCAATTCCAATAATGGTTGCATTTGGGTATTTTTGATACAACTGGTTTGTACTATTTCCAGGACCACATCCAACATCGAGAATGGTATGAATTCCTTCTATTGGTAATCTTGCAACCAAATCAATTGATGGTTGCGTTCTTTCTTTTTGATAACGCAAGTATTGTTCGCTACTCCATTGATGCATGTTTCTCACCTACTTTACCTTCAAGTCTGCATAGACCATAGCATGATCAGAAAACGTTGTTGCTTGCATTTGCATAGATATCACTTCAAATGCATCGTCAATAAATATATTATCTGGACTTGCAAACCCCATAAACGTAATCAAACGATTCTCTTCATTATTGAGTTGCTGTAAGCCTAGATATTGTTCTTGCTTTTCATTCCAAAAGGAATTGAAATCACCCATTAAGATAACACTCTCCTTTGCAAGATTGTCGTGCACAAAGTTTACTTCATTCATTTGTACTTGTTGTTGATTCCATGTAAAGTGCGTGTTATATACATGCACTTCTTTCTCACCTAATTGAATAATCGCTTCTGCTAGTATTCGAGGTTCTGTAAATATTTCTTGTGGTATTTCCCGAGAAATAACTTCTGTAATTGGATATTTACTTAAAATCGCTAGCCCGTAATGACCAGGAAATACAAACATTGTTTGATAAAAATGATAATATGGAAAATCTAGTGCACTTGCGATGGCTTCGACTTGATCAAAATTACCAGAGCGAAGTGCATTTTGATCCACTTCCTGCAGACATAAAATATCAATTTCCATGTCTTGCAGTTCCTCTGTGATATTTGCTAACCCTTCGCCTTCATTAAGCAATTTGATATTATAACTTGCTACTCGCAACGTTTCTGGAGTACGTGCTGAAGTTTCAACATCAAAAGACTTTCGATAACTTCGCGATTCAAATCGCCATGCCAAAAAAAGCAAGCAAACCACTATTGCAAGCACAATAAATACTACTGAAAATCGTTTCCATATCTTTGCCATATATAAAGTATAGCATAGATTTTTTTAAAAAAAGATATGCAGCTTATTTACCGCATATCAATAACTATTATTCTTCTTGTGCAATTTCTATTGCTTTTGTAGCCCCCATTACATCTGCACCTGCTTGAATAAATTCATTTGCTTGTGTAAGACTATGAATGCCACCAGATGCTTTTATTTTCACACATTCTGGTAAAATATTACGCATGAATTTTACATCATCAATTGTCGCACCACCGAAACTTTTCCCAGTTGAAGTTTTAAGAAAAGCAGGCTTTACTCTTGCGGCAATTTTACACACTTCTTCCTTTGCTGGATCATCTAACTTACACATTTCCACAATTGCTTTATCCACAACATGATGTTTTCTACACAAATCAGCAATGGTTTGCATTTCTAATTCAATTTGCTCATAATCTTTGTTCTCTATATTCTCTTGATTTAGTACATAATCAATTTCATAGTAACCTAAGTCAATGAGTTTTTGGAATGCTTCTACTTTCTTGTCAAGTTTCATTATTCCATCAGGAAAATCGATTGCACATGCAATCCTTACATCGCTACCAGCTAATATCTTTTTAGCAAAATCGAGTTGATCTGGATATGCAAAAATACAACGCATATGATAATCAACTGCATTTTGTAAGTACTCTTCATAAGATATTTTACGATTCCATATATAGTCTAATCTTCTACCTATCATAGGAAACTCCCTTCTTTTGTTTCAACACTTCAAAGTATGCGATGGATTGTGCGTCTGCTTGCGCAGGATTTGCATACGTCATACGATCTACAGTTTCAAAAGAATAAAATCCCCCATAATGATGTTTGTTGAACTGATCAAGCATCGTTGGTAAGTCTAGTTCTCCATCACCTAGTGCCATATGTCCTGTCGGTTTTCCATCCACGAAATGACAATGTTGTATTCGATTGTTAAATACTTTAAAGTATGTATCTACACTATCTTTAGCTGCTACCATAGCTCCGATATCCAAGCATACTTTTACATTATCGTGGTTCACTAGTGAAAGAAACTCAGCTAATTCAGATGCGCTGTTTGCAATTCTAGATTCACGATTTTGTAAGGCTTCTATTGCTAAAATGATTCCTTGCTGTTTTGCATAATCAGCTAATTTATGTAGCATACTTGCACTTCTATTTCTTGCTTCTTCAACAGATTCATCATAATAAGACCAGCCTGGTGTCACGACAACAAAACCTGCATTTACCGCTTTAGCTAAATCAATTGCATTTTTAAAGTATGAAAATACTCGTTTTTTCGCATCTTCATTTCCTGTTGCAACATTATTTGGTTTTGGATTGGTTTGTTCTGGACATATTCCAATAATTTGTACATCGTACATTCTTTGTAAATCTTGTAATCGTTGTATATCTTCATACCCATTATAATCCACATAAAAATGCATGGGTCCTAGCCATAGTTCTACATATTTTGCACCATTTTCATGCGCATGCTTAAAAAAAGAATCTAGTGTATAAAATCGATGATGGGTATTCATTAATGCATACTTCATATTATTTTACCTCGTTTAGTTTGTTTTTAATGATCGTATATATTTCGAATAAATCACTTCCGCATATATCTGCTGGTGATTGGTCGTAATTAAATCGCTTATCTTCTTTTGCGATGACATACATTCCTGCATCCTTTGCTGCTCGTATTCCATATGTAGAATCTTCAACAACAATACAGTTTTTTGGATTCACCTGTAATTGTTTTGCTACTTCCAAATAAATATCAGGATATGGCTTGCTTCTTTGCAAGTCCTCTCCACTTTGTTTAAAAGAAAAGTACGAATCAATTCCACATGATGTACACATGGAGTCAATCAGTACTTTATTGGAAGCAGAGGCAATTGCCAAAGGAATTCCTTTTTCAGCCAATTGCCTTAATATAATTTTTGTATATGGTTGCAGGATATATGGGTATATATCTTGCACACGAACTAGTTGTGTTTCTCGTTGGTACATACTTTTTAATTCCTGGATAGAAATTGAGGTCGACCACCAACTTTGCATGATTTCAAAAGTCTCTTTTTGGCTAGACCCCGCCAGTCGATACACATCTTGCATGGATACTTTAATATGATGCGAATCAAGAAACTGTTTCACTCGATACATGTAAAATGGTTCTGTATCAACAAGTACACCATCCATATCAAAAATGACTGCTTCTATTTTCATATGGATTAATATTCAAATTGACGGTAGTAACGTCTAGTGTTTAAATCATGTCCTGAATAGTGTTCTAAGTATTTAGATAAACGTCCATTTAATAATGCAGTAGAAACAATTGGTGAGATTAATGCTTCAAATTCTTTATCAAAACCAGGAACCATGTATTCAGCTACATCGATTACATTTAATTCATCTGTATATTTACTTAAGAATGCTTCTGCACGGTCATCGATTGGACGATATTTTCCAACACCCTTAACTAGGAATACACATACATCTTTTTCTACAAGTTCAATTGTTCCGTGGAAGAACTCTGCAGTAGTTACTGATTTTGTGCGCATCCATTGCATTTCTTCTAAAATACACATTGAGTATAAGTAAACTTCACCCCAAAGTTCACCACCACCTAACCACATTTGGTAGTCAGTGTTCCAGTATTTTTTCGCAATCGCATTTGCACGATCATCAAAATTCTTTTGTACATTTACCAATCCATCAACTAATTTATCTTGCATTTGTTGGTAGAATGTATCGAATTTAGGGAAATCTCCTTGGTTAGCAAGAAGTCCATAGAACACACCCATAATATTTAAGTATTCATATTCAACTCCGAAGAATGTTGCTAAAGGAATACACCATTTACTTTCTTTTCCTAATGGAGATGTTGGATCAATAACCATTGATGCAACACGGATACCTCTTTCGTTACACCATTTTGCAGCGGCTACTGTTTCTTTAGTATCTCCAGATTTTGAACCCATAATAACAATTGAGTCTTTCGTTAATTGTTTATGTCCAGCTAGAACAAGTTCTCCAGCTTGTGCAGTATACACAGGTACTGATGAGTATTCCTTTGCAATTTCTGCAAAGTGCATCATCATCGCGATTGTCCCACCAACAGCTACAAAGAATATATTTTTATATCCTTCTTTCGCAATTTCATCAGCGATTTTCTTTCCTTCAGCAATATATTCAATTTGCTTTGTTAAATTCTTTCTGTATTCTTCTTCGTTAAACTTCAACATCATTTTCTTTTCTCCTCCTAGTTTGACGTGTTTATCCTAAAATTCCAAATTGTGCACATACGATTCCAAAAATTGCAGTAATTACAATTAATAGAATTACATTCACTTTTTTCTTTAAGAAATAATAGTAAATTCCTGTAGCACAAAGTGGTAATAATCCAGGCATAATTCCATTTATTACATCTTGTAGCAATGGAGCATTCTCTCCACCACCAATTGTTAATGGTGTAGTTACACTCACTAACTCATTTGTCATTCCACCAATGACCATAACCCCTAGCATTGATGCAGCTAACATAAATTTGCTCATCAATCCAGATTGTTGAATTTTTTCTAAATAATTAACTCCAAGTTCGTACCCTTTGATCGAACATACATAGCGTAGGATGAATGCAGGTATATTAAAGATCAATAAGAATAAAATTGGACCTAAGATATTTCCTTGTACCGCTAATGAAGTACCAACTCCTACAGCCAATACACGAAGTGTACCTAGCATTATAGAGTCACCAATTCCACTTAATGGACCCATAAGTGCCGCTTTTACCGCGTTAATTGATGCTGTATCAAAATCTTCTTGTTGGGCATTCATTTCTTCCATCGCAATCGTGATACCACCAACAAATGGTGCAATATGCGGTGTACAGTTGAAAAACTCTAAGTTTCTTGTTAATGCATCTTTGTATTTTTCTGGTTGTCCTTCATAAATCTTACGTAATGCAGGTTCAATCATGAATTCAAATCCCATGTGCATTTGTCTTTCATAATGCCAAGAGAATTCCATAGGAAGTGATCTCCAGAACATTTTACGTAAATCTTTTTTCGTAATTGAATTAGAAGTCTTCATCAACTGCTACCTCCTGTACTTGTGTTTCATCTTTTGTAAATTTGATTGATAAGAAAATCAATACAATTCCAAACAAGGCAATACCTACTACTGGAATTCCTAAGTATGCTGATAATAAGAATCCTAAGAAGAAGTGTGGAATAACTTTCTTATTCATAATCATTTGTAATAACATTGCAAACCCAATTCCTGGCAGTAATCCAGTTGCAATAGTTAATCCGTTTGTAATAACTTCTGGAATTGCATTTACAATTGCTTCCATTTGCGCAGATCCTAATGAGAATCCTAAAAATGTAATAATTGCTAATACTGTACATGTGATAAATCCTGTACACATGTGAATCACAGATACTGCTTTTCCATTTCCTTTTGCAGCATAGTTGTCTGCAAGTTTTGCCATCAATGGACGAACAAGTGAGAAAATCACGTTGTCAATTGCTAAAGCTAATAATGCAATTGGAAATGCCATTGTAAAGGCTACTTCTGGTCCTTTTCCAGTTACAATTGCAAATGCTGTTCCTAATACTCCCCCAACAATAACGTTTGGTGGAATAAATGCTCCAACTGATACAGACCCTAAGAATGCTAATTCAAGAGTTGCCCCAATTGTTATCCCCATTTCCAAGTCACCAAGAATCAATCCAACAATTGGACCTAATACGATGGGACGTTGAATCATATTTGTTCCTGTAGCTAAATCACATTTTCCAATGAATGCTACCAACGCCAATAATAGTGCTTCCATAAATTCTCCTCTCTACAATACACTTTCTGCTTTTACTTTTTTATCTGTAGGTACCATACGTATTTCTACTTCGACACCTTTATCAACCATCTCTTTGATCATGTTTTCTTCATCTGTTGAAACATTCATCGCTTTTGAGATCTGTCTTGTTTCTTTTGTCGCTTTTGTACCACCCAAGTTTACGCTTTTTACACTTGGGCATTGATCAACAAGCATTTTTGCATCCTTAATTGACTCAACAACAACTAATAATTTGTATTTATCAGTTACCCCACTGTTGATAGCTTCAACTGCATCTTTCATGCTTTTCATAACCAGTTTTACACCACTTGGTTGTGCTAGTTTGATAGTTGTTTTACGTAAATCATTTACAACAACATCATCATTAGCAACTAGAATACAGTCTGCCGAAACCGCTGATGTCCATGAAAATGCAACTTGACCATGTAATAAACGATGATCGACTCTAAGTAATTGAATCATAAGTCCTCCTTTCTAAAATTCTTCATCTTCTCGTACTTCTATAGAATCCTTACTCACTACACTCATACCATTTTTTGCGTTTTGAATAAGGTCAAGATAGTCACTAGTTTCTAACTTTTCTTTTTGGTTAAGTAATAAATCCAACACCATACTCATATTCATTCCTGATAAAATTGTGACATTTTCAAATTCCATCAGTTTTGATAAGGTTGTGTGAACACTACCACCTTTCACATCACAAACAATTACATATGTATCTGTACTTGTTGATATTTCCAACTTTAATTTTTCATAGTAATCATTTGGTGTCTCACCTGGATATAAACTATACGTTTCTACTTGTTTTGCTAAATCACCAACAATCATCGAAACTGAATGTAGCATCCCTTTTGATAGATCACCATGTGAAGCCAAAATTACTTTTTTCAAGAAACCACTCCTTTCAATTCTTATCAAGCAAGAACTGTGCCAAACCGTTTATTTTCAGTTCTTTACCCGTCACTTACTAACAAGCAAAAAGTGTGCCAAACTGACACACTTTAATCATTTTTTATATAATCGTAAATATATCCGATTTCAGGAATCGAGATATCCACACCATAATATTCTTCAACTTCTCTAAATGTTTGCTTTACTAAATTAATAAAGTTTTGATTTTCTTTGGTGAATTCATCGACATCTAAATACGTTTCAACTTCTTTATTCATAACTAATCGTTCAATCAAACAACTAATGTGAACATACAAACCAAAACATGTACTACTTGACAATGTTTTATCCAACGCATTTTGTAGGCGATCAAGTGCATCTGCGACATGTTCTAATAATTTGTTTGGATTTAAGATAGTTAAACTACTCATAATATTACTTAATGAGAAATTCTTTAAAATCTTCTTTTTGAAAGTATCTAATTGCTCTGCACTCATGATGGATTGTAACTCATGATTTAAAACAGCAAAGCTATCTGTAATAATTAATTCCTCGATTGGAATAAATGGGAGATTTTCAATGTTTGGATTGAGTGTTCCTACTATAAATAATACATGGTTATCTGTGAACACTTTATTATGAATTCCTTTCTCTACCAATTCATTGTAATTATATGTTTGAACTTCAATAGGAACATCTACTGGTAGTGAGTCTTTTAGAATACGTCGTAGTTTTTCTGCAGTACCCATACCACTTGCACATGAACATAATATTACATTTTTCTTTAATTGATTTTTCTCAATGTGATAATGGGTCTTTGAATATTGAATGACTTCATCAAAAATATCTTCCATAGGACGATTTTGAATAATACCATTTCCAATTTCTAACGCTGTTTTTGTGCTGATGTTATTAATAATTCCAATGTTGGCTTGTTTGTTTTGTATTCCTTTGTAAATATCTTCTAAACTTCCCATATCTACTAAAAGAAATAGTTCTTCAAATTTACCCATACTATTTAGATATTCATTTAGTTTTTTTATAATTGTTTGCACATCTTGGTTGATTGGCATATCAATCGCATCAAAAACATAGGTGTCTAGAAATTGATTTGTTGCTTCTGCGATACTACTAGCCGTAGAAAATCCATGAGCAAGTATTACAGCTAAACGTTTCTTTTCACTTTTATGATTTGTTACATTACTTAGATAAAACATAAACACAATTTTTACAATGTCTAAAATATCTAAATCAAGATATGCATGTAAATAGTTTGTGATTTCTTTTGTAATATTAGCTTCGTAATATTTATGATTTTCTAAATAGCTTAGTAATTCTGATATTTGTTCTGCTTGCTTGTACGACCAATTTCTAACACTGATATAATTCTTTCGATAATCCATAATAAAACAGTTTAATGTCAAAATATCATTGTTTGATAAACTCAAACCATAACGATTTCGTATCATATCAAAAATGTTTTCGATTCCTTTATAGTAGAAATCTTTATCTGTTGACAGTGTGGCATGATACAAGATTTTATCAAAGTACTCATGGATATTTTGATTGATCGATACATCCATTTCTGCAATGTTTGCATCATTTTCTGTATGTGTTTGAAAAGTTGTTAACACATTATGTAGCATTTGAATAATATAACTCTCTGCTTTAATAAAACTATCTAATTCATCTACAGCTATTATATCTCCAGTATTTTCAAAGTTTGTTGTTATGCTTTGCAATTGTTCACTTTCTAATATATCTTTTGGTAGATCATGCAATTGAATAACAATCACATCTTCTTCTTGATTACTAAACATTGCTTGGATACAACATGTTTGAATACATCCGCGAAGTCCTCCAATATTTCCTGGAAAATCATACGCTAAGAAAATGCTATATGCTTTTGCACTTATTTGAATGTTTTTCTTTAGCTTCTCTTGTTCAGTTTTGAACATGGAATATAAAAGTTCTACCCTCTCATGGAGACCACGTTCTTTTAATGAAGGAACGGTAATTGTCATAGGAATTCGACGCAGTAGGGTTTTAAGTAAAACATCTTCTGGTTTCTCTGTTGTTGCAAAGATAAGCTTTACATTTGACGCATACCAGTTTTCATTATCACCAACACGATGATACTCTGCTGAATCCATAAACTGAAAAAGTTTTTCCTGACACTCTGGTGATAAGTTATGAACTTCATCTAAAAACAATATTCCCCCATCAGACAACGCGATTAAACCTTCATTATCTTTTTCAGCTCCAGTGAACGCTCCTTTCACATGTCCAAACAAGTTTGCTGTCAAGAGTTCAGGGTTATTGGCATATTCACTACAGTTTACCGAAATAAAACGTTGTTCTTTACTTAGCAAACCTTTTCGTTTTGCATACTCGTAAGTTAATCGTGCAATATAAGATTTTCCTGTACCGGTTGGTCCATATAGCATCATTGGTAATCCATTGGGCGGATAAGATATTGTCCCTTTACATTGACTAACTAGTTCTGAAAGACTTCCATTAAATCCTATGAGTTTTTCAAAGTCTTTTTCTATAACTGCATTTGATGAAACAAGTTCTTCCAATGAATTCACTTCGTGAACCTCTATCTTTTGATTGTTGATTTGTTCAAAGACCTCTTTCGCTAAATAAACAATTGGCCTTTGATTTATTTTTATTAGTTTTCCTTGTGCAAAGAGTTGACGAATTTCACTAGCTACTGCATTCCTTGATATCTGCAGTTTCTTTGAAACCTCCACTACTGAGTTACTCTCATAATCATTATTTTGGGTATGAATTTTAATTTCATCTAGTATTCTGTCTCGCATAGGTCACCTCTCGTATCCCATACTATTGGTAAAAAATAACTTTGTCAAGAGCATAGTTTGGCATGAATCTTGCTATAATATTATTGAAAGGAAGTACCATGAAACAAACTTTAAAAACTTCGCAAACTGTTCAACAAAAACTGGTATTATCTACAAAAATGAAGGATTCACTTGATACACTAAGCATGGATCGTTCATCTCTTTTACGAATGTTACAAGAGGTTACACAAAACAATCCAGTTTTTGATTTCACACCAAACTATAGCAATGAGGACTCATTTTTTGAGATAGCTTCTACAGATTCCTCATTACGTGATGAACTCTATTTACAGTTACACACAAGTAATGAGTATTATGATGAAGATGTTTGTACTTTCATCATCGAATCACTAAATGAACATGGTTTTTTAAGTGACTCCATCAATGATTATGTTCATTCATTACAAATCGATACATCAACTTTTATGGAAAACCTTACACTTATTCAATCTTTTGAGCCTATTGGTGTTGCTGCTTTTAATTCTATTCATTCCATTTGTATTCAATTACAATATAAAGGATACGATGAAGCGACAAGTTTATTAAAAGAGTTTCCAGTGCAACTTGCTGACAAAAACTATTCAAATATCATTAAGAATACTTCTTATTCAAAACATGATATCGATTTATATTTAAAACAGATTCAGTCATGCAATCCGTATCCATGCTCAAATTATACAACTACAAATCAACAAGTAATTACACCTGAATTTAAAGTAGAAATTGATGAGCATACGATCGAACTCATTCCTAATGATTTTGGACATGTATACGTCCTTGAAGAGTATAAAGAATATACTGAAGAACTCAAGAATTATTTTCAAGAAGCATATTTCTATATTGATGCAATTAGTAAACGAAATCAAACGTTAATGATTTTAGCTAATGCGCTTTTTCATATTCAAAAGTCACATTTCTTATATAATGATGAATTACAACCTTGTTCCTTAAAAAAACTTGCAGATTTGACAGGATTTCATGAATCTACTGTTTCTCGTACGCTTTCTAATAAGTATTACGAGTTTGGTGAACAAGTCCTTCCATTGAAACATCTTTTCGTATCACAAACGAAAGGTGGTACGAGTAAAGATGCACTAATTAAAGCAATTAAATTACTAATTGAACAAGAAAATCCAAACGCACCATTAACCGATGATGAGTTAGTTGTCTTACTTGATGAGATGGAACTTAACATTTCACGACGTACAATTGCAAAATATCGAAAACAATTGAATATTCCAAACTCAAATAAGAGAAAACGAAAATAAAAAAGAGAAAGACTATTCTTCCTCTAATAAATCTAAGATTTCCAAAACCCGGTTTAAATCATTTACACCATCATAGTGAATTGTGATTTTACGATCATCAATATCAACTTTTGTTTGTAAACGATCTTGCATCATTTTTACAACTCCTTCGTAATTTGAAGATTTACTTTCTTCTTTACGCTTGTTGACGTATGGTGATTTCATTTCTTTTACCAAACGTTCCACTTGACGAACACTCATTTTATCTTTGATGGCTTGTTTTGCGACAAGTTTCATGTCATCTTGTGACTCAAGGGCAAGAATGGCACGTGCATGTCCCATTGTTAGTTTCGTATTTGCAACATATCCTTGAATTTCCTTTGGTAGTTTTAACAAACGTAAAATGTTTGTAACATGTTCTCTACTTTTTCCAACTTGTTTGGCAAGCTCTTCTTGTGTGTATCCAAGTTTTTCAATCAGGTTCGCCATTGCTTGGGCTTCCTCAATCACATTTAAATCTTCACGTTGAATATTTTCAAGTAAAGAAATCTCCATCATTTGTTTGTCATCAAAGTCGACAACAATCGCAGGGATTTCTTTTAATTTCGCAATTTTTGATGCACGTAAACGACGTTCACCAGCAACAAGTTCATAACCTGTAACACTTTTCTTTACTAGAATCGGGGTAAAGACTCCATGTACTTCAATGGATTGTGCTAGTTCTTCTAATGCTTTTTGATCAAACTCTTTACGCGGTTGATATGGGTTAGGCTTGATACTTTTCACTTCAACCATGGAAGCTTCGTACCCTTCTACATTTCCTTGTTGAAGATTTTCTACCGCTTTACCAACACCTTTACCAAAAATGGCTTCCATTCCGGCAGTCGATGTAATATCATCAAGACCTTTTCCAAGGCCACCTTTTTTTCCTTTTTCTTTACTCATGTTTTGCCCCTTTTCGATTTGCTTTCTCAACTTCACTTGCTAAGCCAGCGTATGCTTTTGCACCTTCACAGCGTACGTCGTATTCAAAAATTGACATACCACGGCTAGGTGATTCAGAAAGACGCACATTTCTTGGTATAAAGCTTTTATATACTTTATCCTTGAAGTGTTTTCTTACTTCTTGTTGGACTTCTAAAGAAAGTTTTGTTCTTGCATCAAACATTGTAAGCACAACACCTTCCACTTCTAAGTTTGGATTGAATAATTGTTGTACCAAACGAATTGTTAATAACAGTTGCATCAACCCTTCTAGTGCATAATATTCACATTGTACGGGAATGATGACACTGTCTGCAGCAGTAAGTGCATTGGTGTTTAACAAACCTAGTGATGGTGGACAATCAATGATAATAAAATCATATTCATCTTTCACTTTATCCAATTTGTTTTTCAATAGTTCTTCTTTTCCCGTTTCGTATTGCACCATTTGCAAGTCAGCACCAGCTAATGAGATATTTGCCGGAATTAAATCAATTGGTGGGTTTACCAGTTTTTTGCGCATTTGATCAACTTGATAGTCTTCCATAATTAAATTATAGACACTCAGTTTGTTGTCATCGTTATTTGCACCGACTCCTTGTGTCGCATTACCTTGTGGATCGAAATCAACAAGTAAAACTTTTTTTCCCAAATAACCTAGTCCACTTGCTAGATTGATTGCTGTGGTGGTTTTCCCGACTCCACCTTTTTGGTTAGATATCGCAATAATCTTTCCCATAAATCCCCTTTCTACTTCGTAATTTTTAGTGTAATCGTCACGAAATCTTCCTCTTCAGCTTGTGCATAGTCAATTGAGATTCCACTCTTTTCTACCATTTCCACAGCTCTTTTTATTGTATTAATTCCAATTTGTACGTTTCTAGATACACCTTTAACCGTTTTTACTTCAACGGGTTTTTTTGCTTTTTTCTTTTTTGCAATTTCACTTTCAACTTGTGAAACCGTCCAACGATTCTTAATGACTTGATCAAGAATTTCGTTTTGACTTTGGCCATCTAATGATAACATACTTCGCGCATGTCGTTCACTGATAAGTTTACTTTCTACAGCATTTTGCACGTTAATATCCAACTGTAATAAACGAAGTTTATTGGCAATTGCTGGTTGTGATTTACCTAGACGCTTTGCTAGTTCTGCTTGTGTCATATTGAATTGACGCAAAATATGATCGTATGCTTTTGCTTCTTCAATTGCACTTAAATCTTCCCTTTGCACATTTTCAACAACAGCCATATATGCACTATCTTTTACATCACTTTCTACAATGTAAGCAGGGATTGTTTCATATTTTAAATATTTCGAAGCACGTAAACGTCTTTCGCCAGCAACGAGTTCATAACCATCATCAACAATCCTTACACTTATTGGTTGTACCAACCCATTTTCACGAATAGAATTCGCAAGTTCAATAATTGCATCCACATCAAAGAATGATCGTGGTTGATTGGGATTGATTTTAATTTCATCTATGTTTATGTCTCGTATTTCACTCATGCTTTTCTCCTCAACGGGTTCTTTTTTATCTGCGCAAATGCACGCGGATATTTTTTTGGTGTCGAATCGACTTTTTTTATTATCAGATTGTTTCGTTGTTGATCAAAAAACTCTTGATGATCAATACGTTCAACCTGTCCTTTTAACGTTTTGATGGCAAAGGCTGCTTCTTGCAACTCATCATCTGCCCCAGGTCCTTTTAAAGCGACAAAAAAACCACCTTTTTTAACGAGTGGTAAACATAGTTCACTTAACATCGTTAAATTGGCAACAGCACGTGCTGTTACAATATCAAAACTTTCCCGGTGATCTTTGGCAAAGTCTTCTGCTCTAGCATTTGCAATTCTTAGATTGTGCAGTCCAAGTTGTTGTTTTACTTCTTGTAAGAATGTACAGCGTTTCTGTAGGGGTTCTACGATAGTTACCTGTAATTCGGGATATAAAATCAAACATGGAACACTAGGAAAACCAGCCCCTGCACCTACATCGCAAAGACTGCCTTTGATTTCAACAGCATAGGCTAAAAGAAAACTATCGAGAAAATGTTTCTCATAGATTCCTTGTTCGTCGACAATTGCTGTCAGATTCATTTTTTGATTCCACTCAACCAGTAGTTTCGCATAGGTTTCAAATTGTGCCTTCATCGCTTCAGTAACTTCAATTCCTTTTTTTGCGACCTGTTGGTAGAAGAATTCTTTCTTATTCATATGCCTACTTATTATAGCATATAATCTCAAATTTCATTCCCTAGACATAAAAAAATTGGGTTCATTATTATCTATTCATAATAACGAACCCGTCAACAATTCAAATTTTCCAAACAATTTCTCCTTTTTTCTTTTTTCTCTTACTTTGTTGTTGATTTTTTTACTACCCTCATACTTTTCTGTTGTATTTTCTTCTTCAATTACTTCGTCAAATTATTTTGATTGTAGTTACCTTATCACTTTCCTTTTTTTGCTTTTCTCTTTCTTCTTTGCCTATTGTTATAAGCTTGGTGTCATAAAGTATTTGATCAACAACGCTTCTTCGTCTAAATGTACATTCTATTCACTCTAATTTGATAGCGGATACTGCCTGAATAACATCGATCATTATTCATTCCTATTGCCGTTTCATATTCAAATATAGTCTTTGTCAATTGTCTCATTTAGACTGCTTATGTTCCCATGGGTCTAAGCTCCTTTCTGTTTGGAAATTTATGCGAGGTGACTAATTATTTCTTTTAGTCCTCCTCCTTACTTACATTATAGCCATTCGTTTTGCTTTGTTAAGGGGAGTGTCCAATTTGGCTACTTAATTGGAAGATTCTGATTTTTTGCCTATCTTTTTGTGTTATTCCTCTATATTTTTCTTTTCTTTTAGGTAATTACTGAGGTAAATGCAAATACATAAGTAAGGAGGTTTTCTATGAAACTTAAAAAAAAAATTTACGGATTGCTCGTCATTCTATTTGGTTTTAGCAGTTTAGCCTTCTATCCAAATAATCAAGCACGAGCACAAACCGGACACTTATCTGAACTTTCAACAGGCATTGCCTACGCATGGGAAGCAAGTTCAGGTAATGTCAACGGAATGACTGCAAGTTGGGGGACCTTGCATGCTTACACAATTGATGGACAACGTGCTTTGTGTATCGATCCCGCTGCACAAACCATCCCTGGACCCGGCTATCAAGCGGCAAGTTTGCCAAGTTCAGATGTTCAAACACGTATCTCAAGACTTGCAATTGCAAACCAATACGCTTCGATGAGTAACGAAGAAGTTGCCGTTTTTAACGCTTATGTGTGGAAGATTTTGCATCCAAATTTAGCCTACAGCAAACTCAACTATGCAAACTTTGCAAATAAAGTAAGTCAATGGGAAGCAACAGCAAACGCATTTTGGCAACGACCATCGTACCAACTTGGTGACGGAACAATCAAAGTTAATGAACAAAAAACATTTCAAGTTAACAACAATGCCAAACAATACAAGTGGAAGGTTCTTAGCACTAGCAACCAGGTTCAAGCAAGCATTGGTGAACAAAATACGCTCTCTGTAAAAAGTAATAACATTACTGATGACAACATCACCATTACCTTAGAAAAAGATATTGGTAATTATAAGGGTGGTGCAACAATTTTCACTAAAAGTGGTTCACAAACCTTAGCAAGTTATCGGTTGCAACAAAGTGATACCATGCAAATCACTTTGAAGAATATCCGCTATGGTGCCCTAGAAATCAGTAAAGTGGACGAACGTCAAAGCCCGGTACCAAACGTTAGTTTTTTAGTTGCTTACGATTTACAAATGCAAAATGTAATTGGTACCTTTACAACTGGTGAAAATGGAAAAGTCTTAATCAAAGATTTGTTGCCACAAACGGTCTATGTACAAGAAGTCGCAGTTGTAGCTCCACTAATTATCGATGATACCATCGTACCTATGCACATTGAGCCAAATAAAACACTTTCCTATAAAATGAATAATAAACGAGTTACTGGTTCCATCAGTTTACTAAAACAAGACGCTGTAACTGGTTCTACAAGTCAGGGTGATGCCTTGCTTTATCCAGCAACCTACGAGGGCTTTGCCAACGAAGACATTATTGATCCAATTAGCAAACAAGTGCTTCTACCAAAAGATGCTTCCATCGGTCAGCAAACAACTAGCCAAGACCAACTGCAATTGCAATGGTCTGGTTTGGAACTAGGAAACTATCGTATTGAAGAAATTCAGCCACCTCTTGGTTACAGTAAAGAGAAACCACTACTTGTTAGTTTATCCTATGAAAATCAACACACCGCAACGGTTAATCGACAAGTGACTTCCAACGAAAAGGTGTATGAAGGAGAGCTCGCTATTTACAAAGTATGGGGAAACCTTTCTGGATTGCAGTTAAAAGAAGAAAAAGCTGAATTTGTGATTCAACTTGCTTCAGAAGTTGCAAATGTGGGAAAAGCACAAGCCAAAGTTTATGACCGCCTAGTTACCAACAGTGATGGCTATGCAAAAAGTAAACCACTACCATTTGGTACATATCTAGTCACTAACACAAAAACTGGAAATTTAAACTTACATAAAGCTCCAGATATGACCTTTGTCGTAAAGGATGAAAATCAAGCACTACAAACCTATATTGTTCGCAACAATCAATTTGAAGCGTACGCAAAACTCGTAAAAAAAGACGCAGATTCCAAACAGATTGTTACCTTCAGTGAAGCTACATTCAAAATTAAAGATGCCCAAGGTAACTACATCAAACAACAAGTTGGTCAAAACATCTACGATACCTTTACCACAACCAAGGATGGACATATACAAAGTGCCATCACGGGTGAAGCCTATACCTATTTAAAACTTCCATATGGAACCTACACAATTGAAGAAATCAAAGTTCCTAAAGGAATGCTAGCTTTAGATTATACACCGACGCTTGAGATATCAAGTGATAGCGAGTATTTGGAAAGCGATGCACAAGGAAACAGCGTGATTACTCTAGAAATCTTTAACAAGCAACCAAAGGCTGCAATCAAACTAGAAAAAACATGGGAAGCACCAACGGAAACGTCGACGTATATTGCTGGTTTTGAATTGCGTAATGCTGGAAAAGACATCCTTTCACCAGTTGATGGATCCATCATTTATAAATCTGGTGAAGTAATTAAGAATCCGGCAACTGAAGATGGGTACTTTTATACTGATCAATCTCAACAACTTCAAATTGATCAGCTTCCAATTTCAGTAAACGGAACTACAACATATGGACTTCAAGAAAAAGTTACAACTACTGGCTATGAACTTGCACAAGAAGAGTTGCTATTTCACTTCAAACAAGAAGATCAAACGCAACAAGTTTACCAAAAACAAAGGACCTTAGAAAACAAGGTATTACGTACAGATTTAATGGTTGAGAAAATTGATGCTTATACCAATGAACGTATAAAAGACTTGGATGGCTTTACTTTCGCTATTAACTATCGTTGGCAAGAGAAAGACTACCATGAAGAACAAGACATCGATCCAAAAACTGGTACACTCACATTTACTGACATCCCTTATGGCGCTGTTGGCGAAATCTATGAAAGCAAGTGTCCAGAATCGTATTTGTTATCAACTGAACGTTATACATTTACCATTGATGAAACATTTGATCAGCTTGGAGCTGTCCATCAAATAAGTTATCTCAACGTTCCTACACCTACACTTCATACATTTGCTCATGGTGACAAAGAAGCAAAAACGATTGATCCGACAGTTGATAATCTAGTTGTTGATGAAATCATGTACACGAATATAGATACGAACGATACCTATGTGCTTGAAACAAAAATCATTAACCGAGAGAGTGAAGAATGTGTAAAAAAACTTGTCCAAAACGATCTTATCTTCGAAGATCATGATGGTCTTTTAGAAGTCGAACACCTCATCGAAGCAAATACATTTACCGATCAGGAAAGCATCGTTTTTTATGAATATCTCTATCGTCAAGACGATTACATAAATGCACAAAACAGTGAAGAAGACCCTATCGCCTATGTAAAACACGAAGATCTTTACGATCCAAAACAAACCATTACCTTTGAAGCGTTCGAGCACATCCTTCATGTAGAAAAACGTGATTTACATTCTAATGAACCAATCAAAGGTGATAAAACGAAAGAAGTTATCTTTGAAGCTCGTTTCTTTAAAGATGATATGTTAGTCTTCCAAGACCAATTTGCTTCGACAAGTGCAACTGGGGTTGCTACACTTACATTCAAAGGCGGTGGCACTTACGATGCCATTGAAATTAAAGAAGTCGACGCACCAAAAGGTTATCAACTTTCTGATGAGATTATTAAAATTCAAATGGATGATTTCGATGAAGATCACGTATATACCATTCACTACTTCAATGCACTGCTTGAATCAGCTATGCTTCCAGCAACAGGTGATTCAAATCTAACGTCCGTTTTCATACTACTTCTATGTAGTTCGATTGGTGGAGGACTCGTGCTACTGCGTAGAAAGTATCGTGAAAAATCATAGAAAGCTTTTTGTTGCATGTTTATTCGTATGCATGTTAGGTGCATGTAGAAATACTGCAAATGAACATGGCACGATTGAAGATTATGCCTTGAGCGAAACCGAAAAGGATCTAACTCCACCAATCATTATTTGTGACGAAGATTCCTTCGAAATTGAACTTGGAGCTGACTTTGATCTTAAGGAGCATATCGAAGTTATTGACAACAAGACAAAAAATATGCGTTACGAAATCGTTGGTGAATTGGATAGATATAAACCTGGTAATTATCCATTGGAAATTGCTGCACGTGATCACGCTGGAAATGAAGCGCGAAAAGCCCTTACTGTTCTCGTACGTGATAAACCAAAAAAGGAGGTGCCAAATCCAAGTACACCTGCAGTGTCAACAGCAAACAAGACTGTAGAACCCACAAAATTACCAACACCTACAGTTTTGGCTGATACTTCAACCAACCAACAGAATGTTCCTAAGACCACAATCAAAGAAACAAGACCGGAGGACAAAGTATTTCTATTTACAGAAGGTTATACAACCTCTTTGGGTGCAAATCCAGCAGATTTGGCTTGCCAAGAGTATTTATTTAGCATGCAACATACAGGCTATGGAGGTGTGTGTAAAATACTTTATGATGATGTAGGAAATCCGATTGGTGCACAAACTCTATTTCATTAAAAAAAGCCATGCTCGCCTTTGTGAGTATGGCTTTTATGTGTATTATCTTTCCCCAGCGTCGTAAATTTGACCGGCTGCTTTTGGCCCAATTGAGCGTTTGGCAAACAATACCAATGCTAAAATTGTAAGAACGTAAGGAATTGAGTAGAAGAATTCTGTTGGCATTCCACTTAATCCAGGAATATTTCCTGAGTAAGAAGAAATGATTTCTGAGAAACCAAAGAATACTCCAGTGAATAGACATCCCCAAGGATTCCATTTTCCAAATACCAAACATCCAAGGGCGATAAATCCAACCCCGTGAATAACTGATACAGAGAATTGAATGTTTGTTGTTAGTAGCATAATTCCACCAGCTAAACCACCAAGAGCTCCTGATGATAGGACACCGATGTAACGCATCTTCGCAACATTAATTCCCATAGAAGCACTCGCTTGTGGGAATTCCCCACAACTACGTAAACGTAATCCAAAGCGTGTTTTGTACAGTAAGAAATAAGCTCCTACAACAAGTAAAACAGCGATAAAGAACGTTGGGTATGTGTCATTGAAGAACATACGTCCTAGTAGTGGAATATCCTTTAAAATAGGAATTGAAATTTTTGGCATACTTACTGGAATGTTAGGTGATCTTTGTCCTTGGAAAATCAATTGACATAAGAAGACTGTTAATCCCGTAGATAACATGTTAAGTGCTGTACCTGAAATGGTTTGGTCTGCACGTAAACGAATGGATACGAATGCATGAATTGCTGAATATGCACATCCAACAATTGCACCTACAAGTAGACCAACCCAAATGGCTGCTCGCCCCATACTTTCCCCTAGGAAGATAACGGTTACTGCTGTTGCAAAAGCACCAACTAACATAATCCCTTCCAAGGCGATGTTAATAACTCCACTTCGCTCTGAGAATAGTCCACCAAGAGCTGCAATGATGATTGGTGTCGCCATAACTAGTGCAGCTGGGAACATTTGTAAGAATAATTCCATATTATTTTCCCTCCTTACTAGTTTCTAGCGTATTTGGTTTGCCTTTGTTGTGTTTACGTAGGGCAAGTTTGTTCAACAATAGACGAATTCCATATTGCATAGCCACAAAGAGTACGATAAATGCAGAAATAATTTCATTGATTTCTTTTGGCACTCCAGTTGCTTGCATCAATGGTGCCATAACTTTTAATAAACCAAATAACAACCCTGCAAGTACGATTCCAATGGCATTGAACGCACCTACAAAGGCTACGGCAATTCCATCAAATCCATAGTTTTCAAATCCACTAAGTACACGTCCCATATTGAATACACCTAGTGACATGATCGCTCCAGCAAGTCCAGCTAAAGCTCCCGCGATCATCATAGAAAGAATGATATTACGTTTTGTTTTCATCCCTGCATAATCTGCAGCGTGTTCGTTATGTCCTGTTGCACGTAAACTAAAACCAAATGATGTTTTGTTTAAGATAAACCAGTATCCAAACACACATAATGCAACAATCAAAATTCCCCAGTGCAAACGTGAGTTGTTTGTGATACTGCTTAATACATCTGAACTTAATGATGCCGATGTAGGAATTACAACCGTTTTTGAAATACTTGAACCTGGTAATGATTTAAGAATAAAGTTACTTAAATACATTCCAAAGTAGTTCAACATGATACATACAACAACTTCATTGATTTTAAAGTTACTTTTTAATAATCCAGGAATAAAGCCCCAAAGTGCTCCAGCAAGTGCTCCTGCAAGAACTGCAGCAACAACATGTAAAATTCCAGGAAGTGGAACAAGAATTGCAACAACAACACTTGCACATGCTCCAACCATAAACTGCCCTTCTGCTCCAATGTTGAACATTCCTGTCTTGTAGGCAAAGGCAACCGATAATCCAGTAAGAATCAAAGGTAAAGAGAAGACGATGAATTCTCCAGTGTTACGTAAGTTGAAGACTGGTCGCATCGTTGTCATTCCAGTAAGTCCACGTAAAATGGCATTGAATAAGACCATTGGACTATATCCAGAGACAATCAAGATGAGCAATCCAAGAAGTAAACCAAGACCAACGGATACTAACGATACTTTTAAAGCTGACGTTTTCTTATTCATGTGTCCCTTCCTCCTTGTATTTTTCTCCTGCCATGTATAAACCAATGTCTTTAAAGTCGGTTTTATCACGGTCGATAAATGCGGTACGTTCTCCATCATGAATCACGACAACACGATCTGAAAGGTCAAGAATTTCATCAAGGTCAAGTGACATTAACAAAACCGCTTTTCCGTTATCGCGTTCTTCAACGATACGTCCGTGAATGTATTCAATCGCTCCAACATCGAGTCCGCGTGTTGGTTGTACAACTAGCAACAACTTAGGACTACGATCCAATTCTCTAGCAATAATTGCCTTTTGTTGGTTTCCTCCTGACATACTACGTGTTAAGGATTCTTTTCCTTCTCCACTACGTACGTCAAATTCATCGATGAGTTTATCAGCGTGTTTATTGATTACATCCATTTGCAGAATACCGTGTTTTGCGAATGGTGCGTCTGCATATGACTGTAGGATAAGGTTTTCTTTCAACAAGAAATCAAGAACCAAACCATATTTATGGCGGTCTTCTGGAATATGTCCCATCCCCTTATCAAAACGCTCTTTTACTGTACAATTGCGAATATCTTCACCACAAAGTAAGATTTCTCCTTTACTTGCTTTCATCAACCCAGCAAGTGCATAGATAAGTTCACTTTGTCCGTTTCCGTCAACTCCAGCTAAACCTACGATTTCACCGGCACGAACATTGAAGGAAAAGTCTTTCACCAATTGTTTCTTGCTATCGCTTTCCACACATAAGTCTTTTACTTCTAAAACAACTTCACCAGGATTGGCTGGTTTTTTATCGATGGTAAAGTTTACGTTACGTCCAACCATCATTTCTGCCATTTCTGGAATTGATGTTGTTTTCACATCAACGGTATTGATGTATTTCCCACGACGTAAGATGGTACACTCATCAGCCACAGATTTGATTTCTATCAGTTTGTGCGTAATCAAAAGAATACTTTTTCCTTCTTTTACCAAACGTTTCATAATATCAATCAAATCATCAATCTCTTGCGGTGTTAAGACCGCTGTCGGCTCATCGAAGATTAAGATTTCAGCATCACGATACAACATTTTTAGAATTTCAACTTTTTGTTGCATCCCAACAGAAATATCTGAAATCTTCGCATTAGGATCCACATTGAATCCGTATTGTTCTGATAGTTCTTTGATTTTGCGGTTAGCGGTTTTGATGTCAATCACATTCATTTTGTTTTTGACAGGTTCATCACCTAAAATTATGTTTTCGGCTACAGTAAATGAATCAATAAGTTTAAAGTGTTGATGCACCATCCCTATTTTTAATTCTGTAGCTAAGTTTGGATCCATTTCTTTAATCGTTTCACCATGCACCTTTATGACACCTGAGGTTGGTTGGTAAAGACCGAAAAGAATGGACATTAATGTAGATTTTCCTGCTCCGTTTTCACCAAGTAAAGCATGGATGGATCCTTCTTTCAAACGCAACGTAATGTCATCGTTTGCTTTGATTCCCGGGAATTCCTTGGTGATATTTAGCATTTCAACAGCGTATGCCATATCTTCCTCCTATTTTATAATTATCTAAGTTAATTTTATCATAAGAAAAAGGGGATGGACATCCCCCTTATTCTTGATTTAGTTAAGAACGACTAGTTAGTCCCACCATTTGAAATTGTTGGTTCTTCAGACACTTTAATAGTTCCATCTTTGATTCCAGCTACAGCACTGTCTAATGCTTTTGTAATTGCTTCAGATAAGTTTGGATTTTCTTCTGGGTATCCAACTCCATCAAGGTCAAAGTTGTAAGTGATTGTTTCTGCTTTGAAATCACCATCTAGTACTTGTTTACAAGCATCGTAAGTTGAAACATCAACACGTTTTAGTGCAGAAGTTAAGATTACAGAATCTCCATTTGCCATTTTTCCATCTTCGTATTGGTCACGGTCAACTCCAACTGTGAATACTTTATCGCCTTTTTCCGTACGTTCTTGTGCTTCTTGAATCACACCGTTTCCTGCATTACCAGCAGCAGCATAGATAACTTTCGCTCCAGCATCGTATTGTTTAGCAGCTAGTGTTTTCGCTTTTCCTGCATCATCGTATGATCCAGCGTAGTCAACGTAAATTTTTACATCTGGGTTAGCAGCTAATGCTCCTTGTTCGAAACCAGCTTGGAATGCTCCGATAACTGGTCCTTCCATACCACCGATAAATCCAACACTGTCAGATCCTAATTCTTTAGCTTCCATTGCAGCAGCCATACCAGCTAAGTATGAACCTTCGTGAGCAGCAAATACAGCAGATTGTACGTTGTCAGCTTCAACAACAGCATCGATAATTAAGAATTTCGTTTCTGGGAATTGTGCAGATACATCTTTCATTGCATCTTCAAATAAGTATCCAGCAGCAACTACTAGATCATATCCATCTTCAGATAATTGTGTAAGGTTACTTACGTAATCAGCTTCTGCTTTTGATTCTAGGTATGTAATACAGTCATCACCTAATTTTTCATCTTCAGCGAATTTTTTAATTCCTTCCCAAGAACCTTGGTTGAATGAACGGTCGTCAATACCACCCATATCAGTTACGAAACCAATTTTTACCTTACATGCTGAATCATCTTTTTTGTCATCTGATGATCCACCACAAGCCGTTAATCCAAAGACTAACATTGCACACAGTGCGAAAATACTAAATTTTTTCATCTTTACCTCCGTGGGACACTCCCTAAAAAATATTTAGTCAATTTATTTATACGACAATTACAGGCCCTTGTCTATTAAGACAAGCAATTTTCTTATACTTTATTGCATCCGCTTCACTTACCGTCTGCGAACCAAAGACAGCCACCCCCTCGGCACGAACACCATAGGGTCGATAACGCAATAACTTATAAGGAATGTCTCCATTTAGATGTTTACTTACATAATCGACGGTACACGTGTTTTGTCGATCTTGACTTGGCAATAACACCGTGCGTACTTCGACCAATTTGTCTACGCTTTGTAAGTACTCTAAGTTGGCAAGGACTACCTTATTGTCATATCTGCAAAGCGTTTGATGAAATGCTTCATCAGCTGCTTTTACATCTAACATAACACCATCACTTACTTCAAGTAGGTCGGTATAATCTTGAAAATCATACGCACCATTGCTATCAATAAGACAGGTTAAACCCAATTTTTTCACTTCCACAAAAAGATCGTGGATAAAGTCTGCATAATTCATACACTCTCCACCACTCACCGTGATTCCACTGATGAATAGGGCGTGTTGTTGAATGTAGGCAACCAGTTCTTGCACATCATACGTACGCACTTTCGGGGATGACATGTGCTTACATACGTTGATACAAGTATCGCAGTCGATACATTTTTTTGAATCCCAGAGAACTTTACCATCTACTTTCGTTAGTGCTTGGACTGGGCATGTCGGTATACAATCACCACAATTCACACAAACGTTAATTGTTTCTGGGTTGTGGCAATACAAGCAACGAAATGGACACGATTGAAAGAATATCGTTGTTCGATTTCCTGGTCCATCTACATTGGAAAAGGGGATAATTTTATTTACAAGTGCAGTTTTACTCACTGTAAATCTTGCGACTTAACGCTTTTCCTTTTTCCTCTGCACCTTTTCCGAACATTGTTACTTGGTTAAGACTTGCTTCATTGTTTCTTAATTTTTCTATTTCACTACGTTTCACTAAATAACCAGTGACACGCACAACATCATTGTCAGCATTGTATCCTGAGAAATAACGCATTCCACTTGCAAGTGCGCCTTTGATAATTTGTAACACAGCTTCTGGTGTTTTAACCCAAGTTTCGTCAAACTTGAAGATATCACCAACACCGGAAACAAAGTGTTTGTGCATTTTTGCTTCTAGTAAAATATGATCACGTAATTCAGGTTCACTACCAATTGGAATTCTAACTCCTGGCGAGTTTTCCGTTCCATCACTATCAATACCTACTTGTGCATGCATGACATAGGTATCATCACACGCTTGGCAATACACACCTTTATGGTTAACGACAAGTTCATGCATCGTATCAAGAATTTGTAGACCAAGCTCTGTAGCTGCTTCATTATGTCCGTAACCTTTGTTTGGATCATCAATGTTCAATAAATGGTTCACACATTCGGCAAGTCCAACTACACCAAACATTCCTGTGAAGTTCTCTTGTTTAACGAATCCTTCTTTAACCAAGAAGTTGCTTTTGAAGAAACTTGATTCTTCCACAATGTAACGTATTCTTTGATCCATGTTTGTAAGCATGATATTCACGTAGTTTGGTAATACATTTGTGATAAAGTCATTTGCATCTTTCGCTTTTAAAGAAGCATTGTACAAACGAATTCTTGGCAAGGTGTAACCTCCACCACCAACGCGTAGGGAGTTGTAACAACTTACGATTGCATATTCACTTGAACCAGCATCTTTTTGATACATCACATCATTTGCAAAACTAGGTTTACTTGTTGCTAACATACATTTAACACTAGCGACACCAAATTCATCACTTGTCTTTTCGGGGTTGTAAAGTAATGTAATGTTTGGAATTGCAAGTTGCATTTCTTCTGTCAGCTCCAAGATGATGCGACTTGTACGATTGTCTTCTGGACCGATGTTTGCATGAACGAAGCTATCCGTCAACGTACTATCGATGTGTTGTAAGAATAAACGTAACGCTTTTTTTGTTTCGTTTGCATTAACATCAAATGGTGCAAGTAATTTTGAGAAGTTTCCTAAGTATACTGGAAACGATGTAATACTTGGAACATGTTTGTAAAATATCAACAAGGTGTTCGTAGCTTCCCAAATATCTGTTGGTGGTTCTAAGTTCAAAAACTTACAACCTTTTTCCATTAATAAACTGTAGTCAGGCACAATGTACCGTGGGCGGTATGGTGCAAGACCCTCACCTAAATCGCATAGAATTTCATCGTTCAATGCAGCAATCCACTCAGGATCACGCGCAAGTGAATCATCCATGTTTTCCGCTAATCGAGCAAGTGACAACACTTGTTGTTCATACGTTAAGGTTGGATCACTAATAATATCGTGAACTTTGCTCATATGTTTCTCCTTCTACTTGTCAAGTTGACTCGTAATTTGTGCTAAGACACTTTGACCGATGGTACCTTCTGGCATAGCAACATCAAAGTTATCACAGATCGTTGCCCCTAAATTCGCAAACGTTGTGAATTCTGGAATATGGTTTCCTGATTTCATGTTTTTGCTGTAGGCGATACATGGTACCGTTTCTTTGGTATGATCACTACCTTCATAAGTTGGATCGTTACCGTGGTCGGCTGTGATAATCACAAGATCATCATCTTTCATTCGTTCAATGAAGATACTTAGTTTTTCATCGAAACTTTCCAATTCTTTTCCATAACCAACTGGGTTTCTACGATGACCCCAAAGGGCATCAAAATCCACTAGGTTTGTGAAACAGAATCCGGTAAAATCTTTTTCTAACAATTCAATGGTTTGTTCCATTCCATGAACGGAACTTTTACTTTTGTATGCTTCTGTAATTCCTTCACCATCGAAGATATCTTTAATTTTCCCAACACTGATCACATCATAGTCATTGGCTTTTAAAGCATCCAATGCGGTCTTTCCGTATGGTTTTAATGCATAGTCATGGCGATTTGCCGTACGTACAAATTCACCTTTTTTGCTTCCTGTGTATGGACGAGCAATTACTCGACCCACCATCCATTCTGGACGCATCGTTAATTCACGTGCGATTTCACAGTATTTGTATAATGTTTCAACTCCCATGGTTTCTTCATTCCCACAAATTTGGAGAACTGAATCCGCTGAAGTATAAACAATCAAGACACCGTTGTTAATTTCATCTTCACCAAATTCATCTAGAATTTCAGTTCCTGATGCACTTTTGTTCCCAACGATTTTACGCCCCGTGCGTTTTTCTAATTCATCGATAAGTTCTTTTGGAAATCCGGTTTCGGTAAAGGTTTTAAATGGAGTTTTAATTTCCAATCCCATCATTTCCCAGTGACCGGTCATCGTGTCTTTTCCAACACTTGCTTCTTTCATTTTTGTGTACACCGCTTTAGGTTCTGCAACTGCAGGGACGCTAGCTAGCGGCGTAAGATTTGCCATTCCTAAACTTTGTAAGGTTGGAATGTTGAAGTTTGGCATGTGATCAGCAATATGTCCAAGGGTGTTTGCCCCTTTGTCATAACCTGGTAGATCATCTGCCCCAACGCCTAATGAATCGACGACGATAGTAAATATACGTTTATAGTTTTTCATTGAAATACTCCTTATAGTTTAATTGCACTCTCCAAAGCGACTTCCATCATTTCATTGAATGAGTTCTGTCTCTGCTGAGCAGTTGTTACTTCGTGTGTAACAAGCGAATCAGAGATTGTTAGTAAACAAGCAGCTTTCTTTCCTAAGATTTCTGCGTTGTGGAACAATGCAAAGCTTTCCATTTCAACACATACACAACCGTGTTTTTCATAGAACTCAACATGTCCATCCACATTGTCTTCGTGATAGAACACATCACTTGAGTGAATGGTATTTTCGTGTACCGTTTTTCCAGTCTTTGTTGCTGTATCTGCAATCAAAGCATTTAGTTCTCGGTTTGGTTCAATTGTATCTTTCGTGTATCCTGATTGTGCTAAGGCAAACGTTGATTCACTCCATGCATCTTTTGCTAAAACAAGATCGAATAATTTCAACTGATCTGTATATGCTCCAGCGCTACCGATTCGAATGATAGCTTCCACATCAAAGAATTTAAATAACTCATAGGAGTAAATTCCGATGCTTGGCATTCCCATTCCAGAACCCATAACACTAATTTCCTTTCCTTTGTATGTTCCTGTAAAGCCGAACATATTTCTAACACTATTAAATTGTTTTACATCCTCTAAGTATGTATCTGCGATATACTTAGCACGCAAAGGATCTCCCGGCATCAGAACAACTTTAGCAATTTGTCCCTTTTCTGCTTGAATGTGTGGTGTTGCCATATTATTTCCTCCTCATGACAAGCGATTTTTATAAATTGTGACGCTTGTCTTTACAAGCACACTATAACTTGTTGTATAATAAGAAAAAAGGCCACTTGTCCCTTTTTTGGAGAAAAATATGAAATTTTTATTAGATCAAATCGACCATTTATTACAACCGGATACCTATGCATTTCTTTCGACGTTTTTGGAACATTGTCCTAAGCAGATACTCATGCGCATGGATATTGTCCATTATCCCAAAGGGCATATCATCATGCATACAGGTGATCCCAACAAAGATGTATTCATTTTAATCAAAGGGGGAATCGAAGGTGTGGACGAATCCGTTCCAACCATCCCTTACACATTCAGTGATTTGCGTCCGATTGATGTACTTGGTGATTACGAGTTGTTTAGCAACGTTGCTACTCGTTATGTATCCTTGCGAACAACAACCGAAACCACGTGTTTACGCTTAAACGCACAGGACTATCTCAGTTGGATGAAAACGGATATTCACGCATTGTTTATGCGTATGGGAATGCTAATGCTTGTGCTTGGTCAAGAAACACAGTTCCATCGACAGTTCTTATTTCTTGATAACGAAACGCGACTTTTGCTTTTTCTACTTGAACAAGTGCAAAAGAAAGCGAAACAGTTTCCTTATAAAATTGATGCCAGTCGTGAACAGATCGCTTCGCGAATTGCCAGTAGCATTCGCACACTCAACCGCACCTTATCCAAACTGGAAGATATGAACATGATCAGTCGATCTCACGGAAAAATCATCATCTCCAAGAATCAAAGTAAACGAATTGAAGCAGCTATCCATCAAGCGGAAGCAGATTTAAAATTAACTTTGCCAAAAATATAAAAAGTTTCCTCTCGAAAACTTTTCTTTTATGCAGTTTTTGCGCGAATGTATCGCAACAATTTTGGTTTTCTTGATCTTGAGATTGGCAAACGCACATGATTATGCAATTCTACCTCATCTCCTTCAATTCGAAAGATATATTCATAGTTGACTAAAATTCCGCTATTTACACGTACAAAGTCATATGGTTCAAATTCTTCGCTTTTCTTGTTCATACTACCACGTTCATAGAACTCACCACGTTTTGTGTAGTACACCAAGTTCTTTTCTTCTTTTAAAATATAGTAAATATCATGATATTTTAGTTTCAACGTAATACCATTATAAGAGAATAAATATTCGTTATGTTTACGCAAACGAATGTTAATCATATCTTTGATGCGAAACAGTTCATTTTCAAAGTCACCACGCTTGATGCGAAAGATTCGACCATAGTTTACGCTTTCACTTTCATAACCATCTTGGCATAGATAAATATATACACTGTTGCTTTTGTCAAAGTTCAATGCACTTGTAATACGCACATTATTATAAGCCTCGTTTAAAATAACAACATCATATTGTCCAGTATCTTCTTTCACTAAATCAATAATCTTTTCAAAGTAACTGAAAGTAAATTCATCACTTAAAATCTTGGGTAATAAAAAGATAATATCCTTAGCAATCTTCTCTTGTTCGACTATCGCTACTTTTAACATACACATGGTCTCCTAACGATATTATACACTATTCTCAAATATTTTCATAAGAGATAATCATTGACAAAAACGGAAATGAGATTTATGATTGTGACACACCCCTAGGGGGTATTAGAATTGAGGTGTTACAATGAAACAAAAAATCGACGTAACCGGAATGACATGTAGTTCTTGTGCTGCACATGTTGAAAAAGCGGTGAAAAAACTGCCAGGCACAAAAGAAGCAAATGTTAACTTGATGCAAAACAAGCTTGTCATTGACTATGACCCAGAAAAGACAAGCCAAAGTGATATCAACAAAGCAATCGAAGATGCTGGTTATGGCATAAAGCAAGATGTACAAAGTAAAGAGGGCGACAACCAATTTGCCAAAGAAGCAAAACAAGCCAAACAAAAACTTTGGATATCTGTCGTCTTGTTAGTCATCCTAATGTACATTTCTATGGGTAGTATGATTGGTTTACCACTTCCATCCTTTCTTGATGGTTTGCACAATGCAATAACCTTTGCAATGGTGCAGTTCTTGCTTACCTTAATCATATTGAGTATGCACGCACATTACTTCACCAATGGATTTAAAGCATTATTCCACCGTGCACCAACGATGGATTCACTAATTGCCCTTGGTAGTAGTGCCGCATTACTTTATGGTATATATGCCATCATCATGATGGGACAAGGTCTTGCTAACCAAGACATGCATATGGTACACAACTATCACATGGATTTGTATTTTGAGAGTGCAGCAATGATCGTTACACTAATTTCTGTAGGTAAATACTTAGAAACACGTTCCAAAGGAAGAACGAATGACGCCATTCAAAAACTTATGGATTTAACACCAAAGACCGCATTTGTCTTAAAAGATGGTCAAGTGGTCGAAGTTGCCATTGAAGATGTACAAAAAGATGATCTTCTCATCGTAAAAACTGGAGCAAGCATTCCCGTTGATGGTTTGATCGTTGAAGGAAACGGAACCTTTGATGAAGCCTTAATCACCGGAGAAAGTATTCCCGTTGAAAAACACGAACAAGATAAAGTCATCGGTGGAACTATCCTGGTTTCTGGATACATTCAAATGCAAGCAACGAAGATTGGTGAAGACACGACCATTGCGAAGATCATTCAATTGGTTGAAGATGCAAACTCTTCAAAAGCACCAATAGCAAAACTTGCAGATCAAGTAAGTGCCGTATTTGTTCCCATTGTAATCGTGATTGCAACCGTAGCGACATTCACTTGGTTACTACTTGGATATGATCTTAGTTTCTCTTTATCCATTGGAATTGCTGTACTTATCATCAGTTGTCCTTGTGCTTTAGGATTGGCAACCCCAACAGCCATTATGGTTGCAACTGGTAAGGGTGCCCAGCTTGGTATCTTATTTAAAAATGCAGAAAGTTTAGAACAAGTTGGTAAAATGGATACCATTGTACTAGACAAAACCGGAACCTTAACCAAAGGAAAACCAGAAGTTACCGATGTGATTAGCGACAATGAAACACAACTATTGACCATCGCCTATGCTATGGAGCATAAAAGTGAACATCCCTTAGCTAAGGCGATTGTGAACTATGCAAGCGACAAGGAAAAAGCTGATTTCACCATGGATACGTTTGAACAAGTTGCTGGTCAAGGAATTCAAGCAAGCAAAGATCAAACCATCTATTTTGCAGGAAATGCGAAAATGATGGAAATCAACAACATTGATATTCATTCTTATGCACAAAGTGCAACCCAGTTTGCTAGCGAAGGAAAAACGGTACTCTATTTTGCACAAGATGTAAAAGCAATGGGTATGATTGCACTTGCAGATGTGTTAAAAGATAGTAGCATCGATGCGATTGATGCACTTAAACAGCTCGGTAAAGAAGTTGTCTTGTTAACTGGTGACAATAAGCAAACCGCTGCAGCCATTTCACATAAAGCGCATATTGATACCGTAATCGCTGAAGTGTTACCTGAAGATAAAGAACGTTATGTGAAAGAATTACAAGCACAAGGAAAACAGGTTGCTATGGTTGGTGATGGAATTAACGATGCTCCAGCACTTGCAAGAGCCAACGTAGGAATTGCCATTGGTGCAGGAACCGAGATCGCCATGGAGAGTGCGGATGTCGTGCTTATGCATAGTGATTTGATGGATGTTGCCACAAGTATTCAATTAAGCAAAGCAACCATTCGCAATATTAAACAAAACTTATTTTGGGCATTCTTCTACAATGCAATTGGAATTCCCTTAGCCGCTGGACTATTCTATCCGGCATTCCAAGTGAAACTAAACCCAATGTTTGGTTCAGCAGCCATGAGTTTATCAAGTTTATTCGTTGTTAGTAACGCTTTACGCTTACGTTTCTTTAAGCCAACCTATACAAGTATAAAAAAAGCGCCACAAACAACGGAAACAAAAGTTATCAATGAAACAGAAAAGAAAGGAGGATTACCTATGAACAAAGTAATCCATATTAACGGTATGATGTGTGCCAACTGTGAAAAACACGTCAACAATGCACTAAACGCAATTGATGGAGTAGAAGCTAAAGTTGATTTAGCAAACAACCTTGCCAATGTAACATTAGCTCAAGATGTTGATGATTCAACCCTAACAAAAGCAGTTACGGATGCAGGTTATGAAGTTACTTCCATTGAAGGTTAATCATGCACGCTGATCACAAGAAAGTCGAGCGGTATTTAAAAACCGCTCGTGGTCAGATTGATGGCATCCTTAAAATGATTGAAGAAGATAAGTATTGTATTGATATTGTTAACCAAGTGTTGGCAAGCGAAGCACTCTTGTCCAAAGCTGCCAAACAAATCTTACTGGGTCATATTCAAGGATGTATCGTCGAGAGTTTTGAATCCGATGATGAAGTGTATCAGACAGAGAAAATGGAAGAACTAGCTAAAGTACTTGACCGCATTGCAAAATAAAACCAGAGTGGAAATCCATCCAACTCTGGTTTTTTTACGATTTATTTGTGGTTTGAAAATCTTGTGTTTGTAAATTTCTTTTCTTCCACTGCAAATTCAGCTTGACCAAATCCACATACTGGACATACTTGAGGTGCTTCTACACCTTCTGCATGGTATCCACAGATTCCACATACCCAAACTGTTGATTCGTCTTTTTTGAACACTTTTCCTTCTTCTACATTTTTAAGAAGATCTAAGTAACGTTCTTCGTGACCTTTTTCAATTTTAGCAACTTGTTCCATTTGGAATGCAATTTTCTTGAATCCTTCTTCATGTGCATCTTTTGCCATACGGTCATACATATCAGTCCATTCGTAGTTTTCACCTTCAGCAGCTGCTTTTAAGTTATCAGCAGTTGTATGAATTTCTCCACCTTGAAGTGCTTTGAACCATAACTTCGCGTGTTCTTGTTCATTACGTGCTGTTTCTAAGAAAATTTCAGCGATTTGTTCCATACCTTCTTCGCTAGCTTTTTGTGCAAAGTACGTATACTTGTTTCTTGCCATTGACTCTCCAGCAAATGCCTCTAATAAATTCTTTTCTGTTTTTGATCCTTTTAAATCCATGTCTGTCTAACCTCCTATTTATCTAAACAATCCTTGCAGACTCCTTTAACAACAACCTCATGTGAGTGGATATTTCCAACCACTTGGTCGTGTGTAAATTGATTTTGGTATTCTGGGTCGAACGGTGCTTCCAAATCATACAAGTTATGACACTTCTCACAGAAGAAATGATAATGTGGCTCACTTGTTTTATCGTATACAAAGCGGTCACCATCAATTGGAATTTTCCGTACTTGTTGGATGTCACTTAGAATTCCTAAGTTTCGATAAATCGTTGCCAGCGATATTTTTAAACCAGCTTGATTCATCCCTTCATAGATTTGTTCTGCACTTGCATGCCCTGGCATACTTTGCATAAATTCCATAATCATATCTCTTTGTTTTGAGTGTTTATATGTCATAAAGCTCCTCCTTCCTGAATACTCACCCATTATAACACTTACTTTTTCATTTGTGAATAGTTTTAAGAATGATTCTTAATTTTATTTTACTTTTTTGAAAAACACCTCATCCCTTACGATCAAAATCTAGATAAAAGCAAGATATAAAGTGATTTAAGATTTGTCTTACAAATACAATCATTCTTAGTTGAAGTATAGCATATTTTCATTTACTTTCACGTGAAGCAAACGTTTTATTCCATTGTGCATCATGTACCAAAAGAAAAGACTTTTCAAATTGAAAGTCTAGTCTGTAACTCTTGTCTTTTTGCGTCCTAGTAATATAGCAATGACAATACTTGTCATTCCTAACAAGACAACATAGGTTTGGGTTTCATTTGTTTCAAACCCAGTAATTGGTTGCTCTATTGGTGTACTGACTACATGCGGTGCACTTGGTTTGGGTGAACTATCAACAGCTGGTAATGTTTGCTCAATACGTTCCCACTGTGCTGTATAGATGACATCCTGCAGAACTGTTTGTTGCAGCGCTGGTGACCAGCCAACAAAGCTATAGCCTTCTCTTACAGGCGTACCGACAAACATCGGCGTTTCCATGCCTGCTTCTAGGGCATAGCTTTGATCAGGAAATATCTCTTCATCGACTACACCATCACTGTAAGTCACCTGATGTATGGTTGGTAAAACCTTATATACGTAAGTGACTTCACATGCTGCATCAGTAAACTGACCTGATGGTGTACCCATAATTTTGTGTAGCATATATCCATCAAATGACTTCTCTTCTGCCACATAGGAAGTAGCAAGTTCACCTTTCATTTCCACAGGCGGATGCAATTCTTCGCGATTTTCAGTTTCATAGCGGACGGTTACCTTTCCCTGTTTTGGAATTACACGATATTTGTGATAGTAAATGGAATTTTGAAAGGCTCCACCTTTCACATGGATGATGAGAACATAGTCTCCTTGACTGTTCACTGCCTCTTGATTAAACCAAAGTTTTCCATTTTTTGCAGGATCACTTACTTCTAACTTTGTTGCATTGGCAAGCATCGTTTCTTCACTTTCGCCTTCTGTATATACTGCTTTGTATAAATCCACAAGATGTTCACCTTTTTCATGTAAGGATGCAAATGTATCAAAAATAGCAAGACCGCGAACTTCTTGACTTTCATTTTGGATAACTTCTTGTATTTCCGTAGACTGGTTACTTTGTAGTTGCAATCCCTTACTGTTGATTTGACGAATAAAAGCATGTTCTTCTAAATTCACATCAACTAAGTGATTGGCTCCAAAAACTAGCGTTCTTAGTTTCGTTAATGAAAGTAAGCCTTTTGGTAAGTTTGTTAGTTTTGCGTTATATGCATAAAGTTCTTCCAAGTTTATCAGCTTACCAAAATCGCCAGGTAATGCTTGTACTGGACTTCCCGTAACATTCAAGCGTACCAAGTTTTTTAGGTCAGTCATACTTTCAGGCAAACTTGAAATACCGGTATCATTAATTTCAAAGCGCTTTAGTTGTTGCAAATACTTGATTTCTTCAGGAATACCTCCCTGCATTTGTTTGTTATGGTTCAATTCCAATCGCTCCAAATATGGCAATTGTAGTACTTCCTTGGGAAATGCTTGAAGATGATTCTCATTGACGGTAAGGGTTTTAATATTTGTAAAATGTTCAATACCCTGCAATGTTGTAATCTGTTTCTTTCCTAACTTTACGACATGCAAACCAATGAGATCCGCTTCTACTAAAACATCGTCCATCTCTTTTACCAGAATGCGAGCAATTTCTTGTGCAAGTCGTTCATCAGCAAACACCTCGCGAATAGTTTTTCCAACCGCTTGGTTTTCTAACTGATCTGCATGTACCTTGATTGGTGGTGTACATGTTGCAATCAAAACAAACACAAGAAAAAACACACTAAATATTTTTCTTTTCATTTCTATGTACGCATTGCATACCCTGTTGCAATGCTCCTCCTTTACTTGTCACACACGTTTATAAAAATGTGTACCAATCAATGTAACAGGAGAAAAACATAAATCGAAATGTTTGTCATAGACAGCTCTTTTTTTGTCACAGACGTAACGTAAAAAAAACACTAGGTAACTCGCATCTTTGCAAGCTACCTAGCATTTTACATTCCTTCATGCATCGTTCGATTGATGACGTCATCTTGTTGTTCTTTGCTTAACTTATTAAAGTTAACTGCATAACCAGAAACACGGATGGTCAATTGAGGATAACGTTCAGGGTGTTTTTGTGCATCAAGTAATGTTTCACGCGTAAACACGTTCACATTCAAATGGTGTCCTCCACTTTCTGTGTAACCATCAATCATCGTAACAAGATTATCCACACGATCATTTTTCATAGATTACCTCCTTCATAAACACAAATATTACTTACAATTCTTTAAAATATTGAATCGCTATCGAACCAATTCCCGTGTGCACACCTACCACACTGACAAGTTTAATCAGTTGATAACTTGCATTTGGAAACTGACCTTTACACATTTCCATAAACTTTTGTCCAAGCTCTTCTGCTTTTACATGTGTTACGGTAATGTTGTAATTATCACCTAACCCTGGTATTTCTTTTTTCATAATGGCCAAGGTTTCATCAAGTGCTTTACTCATTGTTCGCACTTTTTCTTTAACGTCGACTTTTCCACTTGTTCTTTTATTGATTTCAAGGATTGGCTTAATCTTTAAAAATCCACCAAGTGTTGCAGCTAATGGTGTTAAACGTCCACCACGACGCATATGTTGTAAATCATCAGGAATAATGAGCGTATCTGTCGTATCACAAATATCACTAAGAATTTGCATAATTTCATCAATTGATTTTCCTTGTTCGTAAAGTTCTTTTGCTCTTACGACCATATATCCTTCAACGACAGCAGTTACATGGTTATCAAATCCATAAAAGATCAGTCCAACTTGTTTGGCTACCATTTCCATGGCATCCATCGTTCCACTTAACCCTTTACAAATTGGGACACAAAAGACTGCTTCATATCCATCTGCTTTTAGTTTTGTAAAAAGCTCTTCAATCATACCAACTGGTGCAAGTGATGTTTTTAACACTTTGTGTTGTTCCATCAACTCGTTCACTTGATCGACATTGATATCTTCATTTTCTAAATATGCGTGATTTCCTTCTGAAATCTGTAAAGGGACACTGTATACACCACGTGTAGCAGCTTCTTTTACGGTCCATCCAGTTCCACTATCTGTTACAAATGCAATTTTCATTCATCATCACCTAAACTTTCTTAACGTATTGTAGACCAACTGCTCCTGTTCCTGTGTGAGCCGCAATTACAGGTGCAAGTAAGCCAAATATTTTTTGATCTGTATCCACTGCATCAAAATATAAATCTTTCATCATTTGTGCAGATTCATCCGCATTCACATGGAGAATGGCAATTACGTAGTTATCATCAATCCCATGCGCTAAAAATGTATCAACCGCTTGTTTAATCGCTTTTGACATCGTTCTTACTTTGGCAAATTGATCAACCTTTCCCCCACTTGATTCATTCAGTTTCAAAATTGGTTTGATTTTTAACATTCCTCCAAGTTTTGCAGCAACGGGTGTAAGTCGCCCTCCTGCTGCTAAGTGATCTAAGTTTTCAACAATCAACAACGTATCACTATCTTGAATCGACGCTTCCAAACGTTTGATAATATCTTCAAGTGCGACACCCTCATCAACTAAGCGTTTTGCACTTTCTGCAATGTATAGTTGCATATATGCTGTTGTATAAATTTCAACACAACTAATTGGTAGACCTACGTTATCCGCAGCAAGTTTTACTGCTTGCATCGTTCCTGAGATTCCAGCACTTAATGGCACAAAAATCAAATGTTCATAACCATCTGCTTTCATTTGTTCAAGCATTTCTTCGACCAATCCAATGGGTGGCAAACTTGTTTTTAGCATCTTACCATCTTCAATCATTTGAAAAATTTGTTCGGTTGTTGTATCCACCCCATCCAAATAGACATTTTCATCATCAATGATTTGTAATGGTAAGAAATATAACCCTTTGGCTTCCACCTGCTCTTTGTTTAAACCACACCCACTGTCGGTTAATACTGCAATTTTCATGTTTGTTTATTCTCCTCTAATTTGTTTTCAATGTTGTTTGTACAGCCACACAGCCTAGTCCCCCATGACAAGTTAAGACTGTTGGTAATTCTATGATTTCACATGTAATATCATCAAAGTATGCTTTTGCTATTTTCTCAACTTTTTGTGCTCCACTATAGTTGTTTGCATGTAAAATGTATACTTTATGCGTTAAGGCAGTCACATTGATACTTTTCAGTTTATCGACTGCTTCTGAAATCAGTTTTGTCTCCGTACGAGCAACTGCAAACTTATCGACAACACTACCATCTTCCTTTAAATATAGAAGAATTTTTATACGAAGTAAAGAAGCAACGTTTGCCGCAATTGGGGAGATTCTTCCACCACGTTTTAGCTGCGTCAAACTCTCTGGATAGAGAAATGAAAAACTGTTTTTGCACTTCAAATCAATGGTTTTTAAGATTTCATCGATTGTTTTATCTTCATCCGCCATTTGTTTAGCCGTTTTTACACAATCATAAATTGGCGAACCCACACTACGTGTATCAATAATGTAAACATTATCCATACCAAGATCTTCTTTAACCATGTGATAGGTATGGTTCGCCCCACTTAATGAAGACGAACAAGTAAACACAAGAATTGCTTCATAATCTTTGCTTTTCCATTCTTCCATTCGTTGTGTTACATAACCAATACTTGGTTGGGATGTTGTTGGCACAACCCCATTTTCAAGTTCTCGATATAAGGTTGGTTTATCAATATCAATTAAATCTTTAAATTCACGGTCGTTGATAATGACACTAAGTGGCATCAACTCAACACCTAAGGCATCAGCCATTTCGAAATCCATGGCACTTGTTGTATCACATACAATTAAATAGTTTTTCATGTTTCTACCTCGCTATCTTTATTTTACCACATTATACACTGGTTGAAAGGAAAAACCACGTCATAGCCACACCTTGATTTTCTTTCATTTTAATTCATGGTATGATATTTACATGTATCGAATTCTAGAAAATACCAATCATGAAATCATCATTGATAAAAGTCGTTTCATTTGTTATCTATTTCGCGTTTTTAGTGAACAAGGAGCAAAAGATGAAATTGCTGCAGTGAAAAAACTGCATCCAAATGCAACCCATCATTGTTATGCCTTTATGATTGGTGCACACAATGAAATCCAACGCAGCAACGATAATGGGGAACCCAGCGGAACTGCAGGCGCTCCAATTCTTGATAGTTTAACCAAAAATCAGATGAACGATACCCTTGCGGTAGTCGTTCGTTATTTTGGAGGCATCAAGCTAGGAGCAGGTGGCTTGATTCGCGCGTATTCAAAAAGTACAAGTGAAGCACTTAAACATGCCATCATTACCCAAAAGATGCAAACCATGGTGAGTCAACTCACCTTCGATTATGCATTTATTGGTGTGCTTGACCATTATCTTAGCACCAACAACATTATCATTCTTGATAAACAGTACGAAGAACTTGTCACCTACACACTTCGCAGCGTGAGTGATTTTAGTAGGGATATTCAGGAGTTAAGCAGCGGAAGATATCCATTAGAATTTATCAAAAATGAAGAGGTGGAAATTGAAGTACAGCCTGAAACGTAAAAGAACTACAAACTAGTGATACTAGCATGCAGTTCTTTTTTTATGCTTGCCTAAGAAAATCTTCCAAGGTTGTTAGTACCGCTTCTTCATCATTGCTTCCAATGATGTGTTTTGCGACTTTTTTTACTTCTGGATGTGCATTGGACATGGCGTAACTTTCACCAACTTCTTGCAACATTTGATAATCATTTAAATAATCACCAAACGCCATAATTTCATCCTTACGTAGATTGAGCAGTTCTTCGAGTTTACGAATGCCAAACCCTTTGTTTACACCAGTTTTACTAAAGTCCATCCATTCACTGGCAGAAATCGCCAAATCACTATCGCCTTTGATTGGCGCGAATATCTTTTCATAGTCTTTGGAATTGTAACCTTCAAAATACAATGCCATTTTCACGACATCATCATCCACTTCTGCAAAGCTATCCACCCAAATAAGCGTTGGATAATAGACATGAAACGTGTTAGCAAACCTTTCGTGTTCTTTTAACCCATAGGCTGCATGTGCAGTTGCAAGGATGGGCACAATGTCTTTATACTTGCGTACTTCAGTAGTTATCTGATCGACTACACTTGGATCAAGTTTACTCGTGTAAATAATCTTTCCTTGATGAAAGAGTACACCACCATTTTCCGCAATGATGGTAAAGCGATCTTTAAATTTGGGAAAGTCACGTTGTACACTTGCTAAAGAACGACCGGTGGCAATACCCACAGCATAGCCACGTTGTAACAGCTCTTCAAAAATAGCATCAGCTTTTTTAGGAATACTTTTATCGGAATGCGAAAGGGTTCCATCCATATCACTTAATATTAATTTAATCATCAGCTCACCTACTTTAATGCAAACTCTTGCTTTAACGTTTGAATGACAGCAAGATCATCATTGCTACCAATTACGTGTTTTGCGATTTCTTTGACAGGTTCCACAGCATTTGCAACTGCATAACTTTCACCTGCGTTTTTCAACAATTCATAATCGTTCATGTAATCGCCAAACGCCATGGTTTCTTCCTTGGTAATGTTAAGCAACTCTTGTAGTTTTTGCAACGATCTTCCTTTGTTTAAATCTTTGGCAAAGATATCAATAAAGTCTGCCCCTGAATACACGACGGTGTAATCTTCTTTAAATGGTTCTAGTTCTTTAACAAAACTTGCCGCATTTCCATCGGGTAAATACAATGAAATCTCTAAGATTTCATCATCGACACGACATAAATCATCAACCATATCCACCGCTGGGAAATGGTGTTGCAAGATGGGTAATGCAAAAGCAAACTCTTTTTCAATATATGCTGTCTTTAACCCAGAAGCAACAATACAATATCTACCCGCAACCAGTTCTTTTACGTTTTTCATAATGGTTGCATCTGTTGTTTCTACATGAATGATCTTCCCTTTGTGACTAATCACCGCCCCATTTTCAGCAATGATTGTTAAATTGGCAAAATTACGCTTGAAGTCACGTTTTAAAGAACCAAGAGAACGTCCGGTTGCAATACCACAATAAACCCCTTTTTCTAACAATTGTTCAAAGACTGAATGAATTTCCACTGGTATTTCAAAGTTTGATTTCACGAGTGTTCCATCCATATCCGTTAATACTAATTTTATCATACACACCTCTCATACAATCCATTTAAGTATAGCATGAAATGCAATCTTCTTTATAACGTGTCTGCACAATTACACAAAAAAAGTGACCAACTATCTAAAGTTGATCACCTTTACCCTATGAAAAGGGATTACAGTTACTGATTATTCGAATTCAGCTAATCCAGTTAAACGACGGAAACGTTTTTCAGCATCACTTCTAGTTTTAGCGAACGCAGCTTCTGCGTGTTCTTCACCAGTAAGTTTTAATAATGCAGAGTAACGAGTTTCATTCATAATAAATGTTTGGAACTTGTCGAAGTCTGGGTTTTTGAAGTCAATTTGTAATGGTTTTTCTAGACGTGGATCGAAACGATACAATGGCCAGTAACCACATTCAACTGCAGCTTTTTGTGTTTTTTGGTGATTCATTAATCCACCTTTAATTCCGTGTTCAATACATGGAGAGTAAGCGATAATTAATGAAGGTCCTTGGTAAGCTTCAGCTTCTTTAATTGCTTTCAATGTTTGGATCTTGTTTGCTCCCATAGCGATACTTGCAACATATACATGTCCGTATGCCATAGCGATTTGTCCAAGATCTTTCTTAGCAGTTTGTTTACCACCAGCTGCGAATTTTGCAATACTTGCAGCTTGACTTGCTTTACTTGATTGTCCACCAGTGTTTGAGTAAACCTCAGTGTCAAGAACTAAGATATTAACGTTTAATGCGTTAGCAATAACGTGGTCAAGTCCACCGTATCCGATGTCATATGCCCATCCATCTCCACCAACGATCCAAATTGATTTACCAACTAGGTCACGTTCGTAGTTTAATAATTCTTTAACTGCTTCGTTTTTACTTGCTTTTACACCAGCAACGATTGCATCTTTACAAGCACGTTGAGCTTCACGGTTATCGTTAGCATCAATGTATGCTTGGAATGCTTCTTTTAATTCAGGTTCAACATCGTTGATATTTTTTTCCATGATATCAAGGATTGTTCCTTCTTTGAATGTTTGAGCAAGTGCCATACCATATCCGTACTCAGCGTTGTCTTCAAATAGTGAGTTCGCCCATGCAACCCCTTCACCGTTTTTATCAGCGATGAATGGTGTCGATGGAGTAGATCCACAGTAAATTGAAGAACATCCAGTAGCGTTTGCTACCATCATGTCTTTACCGTAAAGTTGAGAAATCAAACGGTAGTATGGAGTTTCCCCACAACCTGGACATGATCCACTTACTTCAAAGTAAGGAGTCATGAATTGACTTTCTTTTACAGCATTTGTTTCGTAGTAACCTAATTTAGGTTCAGTTTCTTTGTATAAGTAGTCAGCTAAAGGAGCTTCTGGTAATACTTCGTGAATATCAACCATTTCAAGTGCTTTGTTGCCACCTTTACCTGGACATTCTACAGCACAAAGTCCACAACCAACACAGTTGTCTGGTGAAACTTGAATGCGGTATTGGAATTCTTCAACGCCTTTACCCATAGGTGCAATTGTTGTAAATTCTTGTGGTGCATTTTTAATATCTTCTTCTGTTAATAAGAATTGACGGATTGTCGCATGAGGACAAACAAATGAACAGAATCCACATTGGATACAGTTTTCTGAATGCCATTTAGGTACTTCTGTTGCAATGGTACGTTTTTCCCAGAAAGAAACATTGTTTCTCATAGAACCATCAAGTAGGTCGTATTTTGTAAATGCAGATACTGGTAAGTCGTATCCCATTGCCATATTGATTGGTGCAACGTGTTTGTCGAAGTATTCATCTCCAGTTGTTGATGATAATGGATCTGATTTTAAATCAGCCCATGCTGGATCTACTGTAACTTCAACTAAACCAGCTTTACCTTCATCGATTGCTTTGTAGTTCATCTCTACAACTTCATCACCTTTTTTACCATATGATTTTTTAGCAGCTGCTTTCATTAAGTCAATTGCTTTGTCATAAGGCATAATGTTTTCGTTAAGTGCGAAGAATGCAGATTGTAAGATTGTGTTTGTACGACGTCCCATACCAATCTTAGCAGCGATTTCTGTAGCATCAATGATGTAGAATTTCGCATGTTTTTTCGCCAATTGTACTTTGATACGGTTTGGCATTTGGTTGATAATATCTTCTTTCTTGAAGGTTGTGTTAAGTAAGAATGTTCCTCCATCTTTTAATGAACGAAGTAAGTCATACTTGAACATGTATGCATCAAGTGAACAAGAAATAAAGTCAGCTTGGTTGATGTAGTATGTTGAACGGATTGGACTTGATCCAAAACGTAAGTGACTACGTGTAACCCCACCAGCTTTTTTAGAGTCATATGCAAAGTAAGCTTGTGCATATAAGTCTGTGTTATCACCGATAATTTTAATTGAGTTTTTGTTTGCAGACACAGTTCCATCTGATCCTAGACCCCAGAATAAACATGAAGTGTAGTCACTAGCAACTTTAAAATCTACATCTTCCGTTAATGATAAGTTTGTTACATCATCAACGATACCAATTGTAAATTCTTCTTTTGGTGCATCTTTAGCAAGTTCATCGTATACAGCTTTAATTTGACCTGCAGTTGTATCTTTTGAACCTAATCCATAACGACCACCAATGATTGTGATATCTTTACGGTCTTTTAAGACAGATAATACATCTAAGTATAGTGGTTCTCTAGCACCCATTTCTTTTGTACGGTCAAGTACTGCAATACTCTTAACTGTACTTGGAAGTGCATCTAAGAAGTATTTTGCTGAGAATGGACGGTATAAGTGAACTTTCATAAGTCCAACTTTAGCTCCACCTTTATTCATTGTGTCAATTGTTTCTTGAATTGTTTCAGTTACAGAACCCATTGCAATAATGATACGTTCTGCATCTTTTGCACCATAGTAAGTAAATGGAGCGTAGTTACGTCCCGTTTGTTTACTGAATGCTTTCATGTAATCAGCTACGATATCAGCGATTGCATCGTAGTGTTGGTTTTGTGCTTCTTTTCCTTGGAAGAAAATGTCATCATTTTCTGCCCCACCACGTGTTACAGGGTTTGTGTGTGGGTTTAAAGCATTTTGACGGAAGCGTTCTAAAGCTTCTGTATCAAGTTGATCTTTTAAGAAATCGTAATCCATTGTTTCAATTTTTTGGATTTCATGAGATGTTCTAAATCCATCAAAGAAGTGGATAAATGGAACTGATCCTTTAATTGCAGCTAAATGCGCAAGTCCACTTAAATCCATTGCTTCTTGCACTGAGTGTGAAGCAAGAATTGCACATCCGATTTGACGACATGCGTAAACATCTTGGTGATCCCCGAAAATATTAAGTGCACGACTTGCTAAAGCACGAGCAGCAACGTGGATAACACCTGGTAATAATTCCCCAGTCATTTTGTAAATGTTTGGGATCATTAACAATAAACCTTGTGAAGCAGTGTATGTAGTTGACAAAGTTCCACCTTGAAGCGCACCATGCACTGCACCAGCAGCACCTGCTTCCGATTGTAACTCACTAACTTTCACTTTTTGTCCAAATACGTTTTCTTTACCTTGTGTTGACCAAGTATCAGTTACTTCGGCCATTGGTGAAGATGGGGTAATTGGATAAATTCCAGATACTTCAGTAAGAGCGTAAGCTCCATATGCAGCAGCTGTATTTCCGTCCATAGACACGAAATTTTTTGCCATTTTGTTATGTCCTCCTTTAAACAGTCTTAGCACACTTCATTATAGTACTAAACACGTAAAAAAAAAAGGGCTTTCCATGTTTTTCTAAAAACCCAAAACATTCTGAAAAAGGTTCATAAAGTTAGAATTCATCTAACTTTACGCATTTCTTTCAAAAAAATGAAAAGGGTTTCAAAAAAAGGTTCAAGAAACACGCCCCGTTTTTGATTATGTTATATAACTTAGTCTTTGATGAAAGTAAAATGTTTCATCGATTTTCAAGTTTTCCACTGACAATTTTCTCTTTAATCAGTTGTACGGTATCTTTACTTCCAGCAAAGATTCCACTACTCAAACTACTTGCTACATTGCGCGACAAACATTCTTGAATGAATTGGTAGATATCACCTTCTTGTTCGTAACATAAGGCAATCCCTGCTGCAATAGCACCCAAATAGACCTGTTCGCTTTCATCTTTCACTTTGCAAGTTCCATAATACATTTGATTTTCTACACTCACGAGAATTCGATTGTTTTTCATTGCTAGCACAAGGATTCGTGCATACTTGTGTAACTCTTTAGCTAGAGCCACAAATGTATCTTCTTCCATCGCATCCAGTTGAAAGGTATCACAAACATCCTCATAAGCAAGAACGAGTACATTGCTATATGCATCCAATTCCATCACCTGCTTTGCTTTGATGACACCTACGACAATGTTTCCTTTGTCTTTTGCACTTTGGAACACGGCTTGCAAATCTTTTGCTGGCACACTATTTGCATCACTGATAATGCAGACATCTTGTGTTTGAATTTGGCTTTTTGCTAGCAATGCATACAATTTCAACTGTTGGCTATCGCTTGTATAAAAATCCTCTTGAAAGGTTTGTATGAGCGTTTCATCTTCGTACATACGAACATCCAGGTTGTTATGTTTTGCTATTTCAAGCACCTCACTTTGGTATGGTTCAAGAAAATCCTTTGCATCACTTCCAAGCATGCTCATGACTTGATAAGCAAGATCTTCTTGTTTAATATAATCAGCACACTGCATTCCATCACCCATCACTTGGTAGGTTACGTGTTGACTATAAAACTGACCATCTTCATCAGTTGTTCCACGAACGACCTTTTGCAAGTATGGATATACGGATAAGATTTGTATCATCTTTGTTCCTCCAACTTCCGTAAAACTTGTTGTATTTCTTTTAGTACATCGGTTGGAAGTAAAGAGAACACACTCTTCCTTCGTTTGACCCGATCTCCCGCATAGGCATGTAAAAACACCCCTAAGATGGCAGCTTGTTCTGCCTGTTTATTTTGTGCATATAAACCTGTGATACACCCGGCAAGCACATCACCACTTCCACCTTTTGCCAACCCGTTGTTACCATAGGTATTCACATACACATTTTGACCATGGAAAATCAAAGTCGTTTCACTTTTCAAAACCAACGTAGCTTTGGGATATTTCTCCATAAATTGATTTCCCCAGTATAAAAAGTCATCAATAACTTCTTTTACACTAATGCCCATGATATCGGCAAATTCTTTTGGATGTGGCGTTAAGATGAGATGATCACGATTTGTATAATCCGCTTGGACTTGTGCAAACGCCCATAAGGCATCCGCATCCAAAACCAAAGGTTGATCACTATCAAGCAACATGCGCACCATCTTGACAACAGCATCATTGCGACCAATGCCACAGCCAGCTAAGATTACACTATAGCGATCCAGTTGTCCTCGTAAGACTTCTATGGCACCTTGACTAATCAATCCTGCATCATCCGGTAAGGAGATAATCATGGATTCAAACACATTGGTTGCAATCACATCACGAATACTTTGTGGCACAGCACAAGTCATCATACCTGCTCCACTTCGTAAAGCACTTAAACTAGCCATTGTGATTGCCCCACTCATTTGCACACTTCCACCAACACAAAGCACTTTTCCATAATCGGCCTTGTTGGAGTGCATCAAACGTTCTGGCAACAATGCTGCCATGTTCTTTTTCTCAATTAGAAAGATGTGGGATTCCACTTCATCAATATATACTTGTGGAATTCCAATGTCCAAAACATGCACATCTCCTGCACATATTCGTCCTGGATAAATATACAATCCGACTTTTCCTGCTTGAAGCGTATACGTTGCTTTGGCTTCTATGGCAACTCCCAAAACATGTCCCGTGGCACTATCTACACCACTAGGAATATCAACAGAGACAATATCTATACCCGTTTCATTCATTTGTTCAATCATATCTTTGTACATTCCTGTAACTTCACGGTCTAAACCGGTACCAAAAATACAATCGATAAGTAAGGTCGCTCCTTCAAAGTTATCAATGAATGGCACTCCAGCAATCACACAAGCTTCACGATTTAATTGTGTTTCTACTGTCAACTTTTGCGTTTCTAATGGGTATACGAAAACCTCTTTATCAGCAGCATACAAATGACGTGCTAGCACGTAACCATCACCACCGTTATTTCCACCACCACACACAATAATGATTTTTTCTTTTTCTTCTAATCTTTGCATGATGGCTTCAAAAAGTGCAAACCCGGCATTCTCCATAAGTTCTAAACTTGGAATCACACTCTCGATTGTCTTTACATCCACATCATGCATTTGTTTTCCCGTTAACAATTTCATAGTTCCATTATACAACAAAATAGGGACAAATTGCCCCTATTCCTTTTATTGATGTAGATAGGACAACCAGTTGGAGTCAACCATCGCTTTAAGGTGTTTGCTGCTATAGCTCATTTCACCCGCTCCATCGATCATGACATAGAACACAACTGGTTCTCCTTCATAGATAAAACGTACCGTATATTTATAGTGTTTCTTTTTTAACTCAAAATGTTCAATTTGCACTTTATAGTAAACAAAGGTTTCTTTTTCATCAATGGTTTGTAAGACCATGCGATCTGCACCAACAACCAATTTATAAGGTCGCTCCTCATAAGTGCTATCATCTTTGCTTGGTTGCATAACGAAAGACAACAAACCTTTCTTTTTACCAAAACTTTGAAACACAATCATGGTATTTTGCGCCGGTTCGATTCCTTGACTTAAGGCAAAGTCATCCATTTCACTTTTTGTTGGTAGTTGCATGAGAACATCTCCTTTATCAATCCAATTATATCCTAATCACGTTTTAAGGCAAACTTACGAATAGAGATTTTCCCATTTGTTTGTAGACGTTCAAACACTTGCACAAACATCGATACCAGCGGTCCTGTTGTAAATATACAGAAAATAGTTCCTAAACCAACGACACCACCCATAATAAATCCACTAACTAATAAAAAAACATCAACACCCATCCGTGCAACGCGAAAGCTAATTTTTGATTTTTCTTCAATATAATACGCAATGGCATCAAATGGATTCATTCCTTGTTTGTAGATGATAAGCAAAGCATATGACAAACAAAGCACAAACTGGGCAATAATCACGATAAAGACTTTTGCCCCTACACTCATTAGTGCCAACTGTTGCAAATCAATGATATGACAGAAAAAATCGATGGCAAATCCTGCAAGTGCATTATATAAGATGGACATCCACCCCATTTTGTCGCGTGCCACAAGCAGCCCTAATGTAATAAATAGGATACTTGTAATACGTGATCCCCATCCTAGGGATACATGCAAACTCTTATGTAAACCTTCGTTGAACACCGTAATGGCATCACTCCCTAAACCAACACCAACAAATAGAGTACATCCAAGACCCAATAAAAGTACTGCAATAAGCAATACGATCCATGCTTTAACATCTTTCATACATTCATCTCCTTCAACGAAAAAAAACCTACACCAAAAATAACTGCAAGGTTATCCTGGGTAGGTTTTAACTTGTCTTACTCATCTTTTACTTCTTAACAAGATGTAATTTAACATAGTTGTTTACGTTTGTAAACGAAAACAATAAAAAAGTTATCAATTATATGTAAGCGAATACAAAAAATCGTTAAATATTTTGTATCGCCCTTTTCGCTAATGCTTGCAATGCTTCAGAAGCATCCCAAAAGAAGGCATCCCCACCAACAACTTTACTCACTTCACCTCGTTCTAGGAACGTTTTTACTTTTTGTTGGACCCCTGAGAAATACACACTTCCTCCATTTGCTCTCGTTTCTTGGCAGAATGTTAGAATTTCTTGGACACCAGAAGTATCAATATTTGCTACACCACGCATCGATAAAATTAAATGTTTACTATTTGCATCTTTGATTTGATTAGCAAAGGACTCTGCTGTTCCAAAAAAGATAGGACCTGTAATGTAGATAACTTGTACATCTGTAGGCAGTTCGCCTTCTTTAAATTTAATACGTGAAGGATCCACATCGCTAATACTAACTTCAACATTACTAGCTCGAACAACAAACAAGAACATCGCAATGAAACATCCCACTGCAATGGCTACAGTTAAGTCAAACAAGACAGTACAAACTAAGGTTACACTGAACTTTACAATGGCTTGTTTGAAACGATGTGAAAATATATAACGAATGCTTTCCCATTCATTCATTCGCCAAGCGGTTACCATCAAAACTCCAGCCAGTGCTGCCATTGGAATTTGTGACATAAATGGACTTAACAAAAACATCGAAAGCAATAAGACAAGACCTTGAATCCAACCAGTCATTCGTGTTTTTGCCCCTGACTTAATGGCTACACTTGTTCTAGCAATGGCTGCAGTTGCAGGTACACCTCCAAAGAAAGGCAAGATGACATTCCCAATTCCTTGGGCAACTAGTTCGCGGTCATTTTTCAGTTTCTCTCCACTCATTTTTCCAGCCACTGCTCCACATAGCAAACTTTCAATCATTCCTAAAGCAGCAATGGAAATTGCAGGCATCAAGACGACATCCCAACGAACCCCAAAGAAATCATTTGGCACAAGTCGTAAGTTGTGAATTAGTGTTTGAGGGATTTCGCCAACCATTTGCACCGGAAACTTAAACATCATTTGCGCACCAATCATTAAAATAATAGATACAAGTGATGCTGGAACTTTAGCTCCCCATTTCTTTGGCCAAAGCATCATCAACACAATCACAAATAAACCGATACCTACTGCATAGATATTTGGTGATAGTCCATCTTTAAATATATTGATGACTTTACTTAGCGTTTCTTCTCCATGGCTACTTACACCCAAGAAGTTTTCCACTTGACCCAACGCAATAATTAAAGCGATACCTGAAGTAAATCCTGTAATAATTGGTTTTGGTAAAAAAGCAATCACACGACCCGCCTTCAGCATACCTGCTAGTATCAAAAACACACCTGATAAAACACCTGCTACCAACACGGTTTTTACTCCATACTTTGAAGCTAATGGTATTAAAATTGCTGCCATTGCTCCAGTTGGACCCGATATTTGATACGACGCACCCGAAAACGTACCAATAATTACAGCAGCTAGTATTGCCGTAATTAATCCAGATGCCGCATCCATTCCACTTGCAACCCCAAATGCCAATGCAAGTGGTAATGCAACTGCTGCAACCGTAATACCTGCAAGTGCGTCTTTTGTAAACTTACCTGCATTGTAACCCGCAAATTCTTTTCTTAAATCCTCAACGTACTCTCTTATCATATTTATCTATTCTCCTTATAAACAAGAATTTCACCGCGTTCCATTATATATGGTTATGCATTGAAAGTAAATTTATGTTTACAGACCCTCCGTGTTTTCCCGACATAAGAAAAGCAACAATCTTTCGATTGCTGCTTTTTTAGATAGCACTGACAAGGTCATTGACATATTCATAAATTGCTTGGTTTGCACCTACTGGGTGTTGTTCACACAGTTTGACAATGGCACTACCTACAATCACCCCATCGGCTATTTTCGCATAATCATGAACTTGTTGTTTTGCGTGAATGCCAAAGCCAATGGCAACAGGTACACTGGTTACTTGTTTGATTTGTTTTATGATGGTATCTAGATCAGTAGTAATGTTATCTCTTGTTCCTGTTACCCCCAATGAACTAACTAGATAGACAAATCCCCGTGATTTCTTTGCCACTGCTTGGATTCGTTGTTTACTTGTTGGTGAAACAAGTAGAATTTGATCCACTCCATACCTTTCGCAATAACTCGCAATCTCCTCACTTTCTTCAAACGGAATATCAGGAATGATAATACCATCAACTCCGACTTGCTTGCATCTTGCAAAAAAGCGATCATATCCGTAGGCGTATACAGGATTGGCGTAGGTTAAAAACACGAGCGCAATTTGACTAACTTTGCGAACCTGTTCAACAATCGTGAACATATCTTCCGTTTTGATATCTTTATCAAGTGCGCGTATATTTGCTTGTTGAATGATTGGTCCTTCTGCTACCGGATCCGAAAAGGGAATTCCAATTTCTACAAGTGAAGCACCAGCCCTTTCCATCGCTAGTATGTTATCTACACTAGCTTGGATACCACCATCTCCTCCTGTGATAAACCCAATAAACGCTTTTTTATCTGCAAAAGCTTGTGCAATTCTACTCATGTAAATCAACCCCCTTATATCGTGCAATTGCTGCAACATCTTTATCACCGCGTCCCGATAATGTCACAATAATACTATCCTCTTTGGATAAGGTTGGTGCAAGTTTCATGGCATAGGCAATAGCATGACTGCTTTCTATTGCCGGAATGATTCCTTCGATCCTTGATAAATAATGAAAAGCATCGACAGCTTCATCATCGCTAATGGCAACATAGGTTGCTCTTCCTACATCATGTAAATGTGCATGTTCTGGCCCAATGCCAGGATAATCAAGACCTGCAGAAATGGAGTATACGGGTGCAATTTGTCCCACCTCGTCCTGACAAAAATAACTTTTCATACCGTGAAAGATACCTTTTGGACTGTTGGAAGTGATGGTAGCTGCATGAAGTGTACTATCAATTCCTTTACCCGCTGCTTCACAACCAATCAAAGCAACATCTTCATCGTCAATAAAGTTGTAAAAACTTCCCATGGCATTACTACCTCCACCAACACAAGCAATGATTGCTTTTGGTAAACGTCCTTCCTTTTCCAATACTTGTTCCTTCATCTCTTGGGAAATAATTGCTTGAAAATCACGAACCATCATCGGAAATGGATGTGGTCCCATCACACTACCAAGTACATAATGTGTATCATCCATGCGACTTGCCCATTCACGCATCGTCTCATTGACTGCATCTTTTAAGGTTTTTGTCCCTGTAGTTACAGGATGTACTTTTGCCCCTAACAGTTCCATCCGATATACATTTAAAGCTTGGCGAATCGTATCCTCTTCTCCCATAAAAATCTCACACTCCATGTCCATCAAAGCTGCTGCTGTCGCTGTTGCAACACCGTGTTGTCCTGCACCTGTTTCAGCAATGACACGTGTTTTTCCCATCTTTTTTGCCAATAGGACTTGTCCCAGTACATTGTTGATTTTATGCGAACCCGTATGATTCAAGTCTTCGCGTTTCAAATACACTTTTGCCCCACCAAGATCTTTGCTCATTCGCTTTGCTTCATATAACAAACTCGGTCTTCCTGCATATTCGTTTAGTAGTGTCATCAATTCTTTTTTGAATGTCTCATCATCTTTCATCGTTTCATAAAAGTCTGTTAATTGATGAATCTCATTCATTAAGGTTTCCGGAATGTACTGTCCTCCGTGATCACCATATCGTCCATTATTCATATACATTTCTCCATAATTTCTTTTATCTTTTCTTTATCTTTACAGCCACAACTTTCGACACCACTGCTGATATCAACACCATAGTCACAAAGCGCGATTGCTTGTTCAATGTTATCTTTACAAATACCACCCGCTAAAAACGTTGGTTTATCCAGTTTTGGAATAAGTGACCAATCAAATTGTTTTCCACTACCTGGATGTTTTGCATCAAGTAAATAATAGTCCACATCATAATGAAGATGTTGATCGACAACTTGATCGATGCATATCGCTTTGATGATGGGAACTTTAATTCTTTGTTTTAACTCTTTGATATAATTTTCATCTTCTTTTCCATGCAGTTGCACCATATCAATTACCTTATGATGGACTAATTTTTCAATCAATTCTACCTTCTCATCAACAAATACGCCAACTGCTTGAATACTAGGGCGCAACATTCCTTTTAATAGGCTTGCCTGTTCAAAACTAACTTGTCGTTTGCTTGGTGCAAAGACGAACCCTATATGCGTAATGGGAAAACGATTGATAATATACATATCTTCCTTACGTTGCAAGCCACATATTTTTATCGCTTTCATAAGTGACCTCGTAGTTCTTCAAAGGTCTGTTTACGATTTTCTGCTTTCATCAAAACTTCACCAATCAAGGCAGCATCTACATGGGCTTGTTCCAATGACTCTATATCGGCTCTTGTTTGCACACCACTTTCTGCCACAAACAAGGCATCACTGACACGTTCTTTTAATTTCATCGCGTTTGTGAAATCGACTTGAAACGTTTTGAGGTTGCGATTGTTCACGCCAATGACTCGTGCTCCTGCTGCTTTGGCTTGTTCGATTTCCAGTACATCGTGTGCTTCCACTAAACAGCTCATGCCCAAGTTGTGTGCAAGGTTTATGTATTGCTGTAAACTATGATAATCCAAGATGGACACAATGAGTAAAATCGCATCGGCCCCCATAAGTTTTGCTTCATAAATCATATACTCATCAACGATGAAATCTTTTCGCAGCAGTGGAAGTTTTACGACTTGTCGAATATCCATAAATACTTGATTATTTCCCAAGAAATAATCCGGTTCTGTCAATATGGAAATTGCTTGTGCACCCATTTCTTCATAGTCTTTTGCAATGTCAATATAATCGAAGGTTTCATCAATCACCCCTTTGCTGGGACTGGCTTTTTTAACTTCTGCAATGATGGAAATTCCTGTTTGTTTTAAAGCTTGTTCAAACGGATAATCAAACCTAGTATTGAGATTTGCTACTTCCTGTTTCAGTTTTACAAGTGGCATCGATTTCTTTGCTTCGGCAATGCGTTTTTTTCGTGCTAGAACAATACGATCTAAGATATTAGGCATGACTTAACTCCTGAAACTGGATAAGTTTATGTAAAGACTGCTTAGAATCAATCAATTCTTTGGCCATTTGCACGCCTTCCTTAATCGAATTTGCTTTTCCTGCAACATACAATCCCGCTCCTGCATTAAGTAAGACTGCGTCACGTTTCGCACCTTGCTCACCGCGTAAAATAGAAAGTGTGATTTGGGCATTTTGTTCAGGTGTTCCACCAACCAGGTCCGCCTTTTCACCACGTGGCAAACCAACCTCTTCTGGGGTTAAGGTATAGCTACAAATATTTTCTCCACGTAGTTCACAAACTTTCGTCTCACTAGAAATAGAAAGTTCATCGAGTCCATCCGTTCCATAGACCACCAAGGCACGTTTAACACCAAGGTTTTTTAGCACTTGTGCAAGTGGTTCAAGCAAGGATGCATCATAGACACCCATGACTTGTAACGAAGCACCTGCAGGATTGGTTAAAGGACCAAGGATGTTAAAAATGGTACGTATTTCTAATGTTTTTCGTACAGGTGCAACATACTTCATGGCAATGTGATAGTTTTGCGCAAACAAGAAACAAATATTTGCTTGATTTAAGATTTCTTTATTTCTTTCCGGAGCAATTTGGATATTTACCCCTAGGGCTTCAAGTACATCTGCTGCCCCTGATTTTGAACTTGCTGCTCGATTGCCGTGTTTGGCAACTGGTACACCAGCACTGGCAATGACAATCGATGCTGTTGTACTGATGTTGAAGGAGTTGGAATGATCACCACCAGTTCCAACAATCTCTAAGACATCTTCATCATGCAACAAGCGAATGCAATGTTCACGCATACCTGCAGCACTACCGGTAATCTCTTCAATGGTTTCACCTTTCATACTTAATGCCATAACATATGCACTCATCTGCACTTCACTTGCTTTTCCTTCCATGATTTCATGCATGCAAGTCTTTGCTTCGTATCGTGTTAAGTCCTCTTGATTTCTTAACTTTTTAATTGCTTCTTTGATCATGTTGTATTACCCCCATAAGATTTTCTATCATTTTCTTCCCTTGTGTTGTCAAAATGGATTCTGGATGAAACTGCACACCGTAGACAAGTGCTTCTTTGTGCTTGACTGCCATGATTTGGTTATCTTCACTAACAGCTAGAACTTCCAGTACACTGTCTTCTTGCAAGCAATCACAAACCAGTGAATGGTAACGTGCCACACGTACATCATCGATCCCCGTAAACAGGACATCCTTTTTTAGTAATTGCAGTTTCGATGTTTTTCCATGCATGATGCTAGGTGCATAGTTGATACGCTCACCAAATACTTGGCAAATCGCTTGGTGTCCCAAACAAATACCCAACATGGGAATTTGTTTATAGAAATGTTGGATCATCTGTTGCATGTTTCCTGCTTGTTCAGGCCTACCTGGACCTGGAGAATAAACAATTAGTTCTGGTTGCAATTGTTCAATCTCTGTTAGCGTGATGGCATCGTTACGCACCAGTTTCACCTTTGCATAGTCACTTAAGTATTGATACACGTTGTAGACAAAACTATCGTAGTTATCAATTAGTAAAATCATTTGCTTCCTCCTTGCATCAGTCTCAGTGCTTGATGCAGTGCTCTTGCTTTGTTTGCACATTCTTCATATTCGCTTTCTGCCTTGCTATCGTAGACGATTCCTGCTCCGGTTTGTATGGATAAGGTATCGTTATGTTTACTTGCAAAGCGAATTGCAATACATACGTCAAGGTCACCATTGTAGTCCAAATAGCCGATTGTTCCACCATAAATTCCACGTGGTTCTTTTTCTAATCGATGTAAGATTTTCATCGCTTTTACTTTAGGTGCGCCCGACAAGGTCCCAGCTGGTAAGATGGCATGAATTGCATCAAGTGCACTGTACCCAGGCTTGATTTTAGCTTTGACTGTACTTCCCAAATGCATCACGTGTGAGTAGCGAAGAACTTCTAGGTAGCTTGCTACTTCTACACTACCAATGTTTGCCACTTTACCAATATCGTTTCGCGCTAAATCAACAAGCATGTTGTGTTCTGCAAGTTCTTTATCATCTTGTAATAAAGAAGCTTCCAGTTCTTGATCTTCTTGCTCAGTTTGTCCGCGTTTTCTTGTCCCTGCCAAAGGAAAAGTAAAGATTTCATCATCTACCACCTTGACCAGTGTTTCCGGGGATGCCCCAGCTACTTCGATATCATCACTACACAAGTAGAACATGTAAGGTGATGGATTGCTCTTTTTTAACTGTTCGTAAAGTGTCAGCAAATTTCCTTGGCAACGCACCGTTTGTTTATTTGATAAGACCGCTTGAAAAATATCCCCTTCATAGATATGTTGTTTTATTGTTTCTATCTTCTTCATGAATGATTCTTTGGATTCGCGCATCCGCATGGGACTTGTCATCACAAGTTCATTCAGCTTTACACCCTGCTTTTCTTTTAGAAAGCTTTGCCAGTAGGAAAATTGCCGTTGTAATGCACTGTAGCTTTCACGAACATTTGTACCATCTACATACCCCGTAATGTACGCCTTTTTCGTTAAGTGATCGAAACAAAGAATGGTATCAAAGGCATATAGATCAAACAGTACTTCATCATTGATGAGTGCTTGCAGTGCTGGTTCAACAAGATATGCATATTCATAAGCAAAATACCCAACGAGTCCCCCACAAAAACTTGGAAATTCATCGCACTTCATCGCTTTGTGAGTTTCAAGTAGACTACGGATGTAACCAATTGGGTCTTCACCAACCACATGTCCATCAACATACAGCTGTTGTTGCTTATAAACATAATGATGTTTGGCATCCAAACCTAGATAACTATAGCGACCACGCACCTGTTTCTCATAGCTTTCAAAGAGAAAGCACGGTTGTTGTATAGCTTTTATTTTGCATAACAGCTCAAATGGCGTGAACTCTTCATATCCAAACTCTTCTTTGACTGGTATATAACGAGTCTGTCCATCATTCATTTTTTCAATCATTGCAAGTGTTGGTTGCATAAGCGTTCCTCCTAATAAACAAAAAAATCCATCCCTGACAAAAATATTGTCAAGGACGGATTATACCGCGGTGCCACCTTGTTTCATGTTCTAAAAAAACATGCGCTTTGTAAGATGCTATCACATCTCTTGCTACTCACGTAAGCAGTCACGTCAGAAGGTACTAAGCATTGTTGCTTTTCATTCTGCCCTCTGTGGTCCATTTGTTAGGCTGCGTTCTGCTTGTTTCCACCATCCAAGCTCTCTAGTAGTGCACACGTTAACGTTATCTCCACTTCATCGGTTTAATTTTCAAAATAATAACACTAAATAAAATACAAAGTCAATATAAATTACAAAATAGGATATAAATTCCTATTGAGTTTATGTAAATCTCCATAACGGTGTAGGGTATTTTTGTTCATCAATTAAGCTTTGAATCCCTTGTTTTACAAGCTCTTTATCTTCTTGATATGTTACCCCATACCATGTATCTTGACTTGAAAACACTTGAACGGTTAGTGTGTTTTGTTTGATCAATCGCCCAATCTCATCGGATAAGAAATACTCTGCTTTCAATGGGTTGTAAATGACTTCATGTTGATAAAATGATGTAAATCTTTGACCCATTTGTTTTATAAACTGTGGCTGAAATCCCCACATGTTTAAAGATACCAAAGTATCGTTTGGCAACGTTTGTTTACACGCTCCAACCGTATCAACGATACATGCTTCTCCATTGGTATTCCGTGAAATGTTACAAGTTTCCACGATACTTTGAAGGCGATGATCTTCAATATGACAAATACCACGCGATACACTTCCGTGATCGCTAATGGTCTTATTCACATGATAAGCAATCATTGCACACGTATGTTCATCATGATTATGACTTAGAAACTCATGCATTTTATCATATGCCGATTGTCCATAGTAGTCATCTGCGTTGATCACACAGAACGGTGTGTCAACGATTCCTTCACAACACATAATTGCATGTCCAGTTCCCCATGGTTTTTGACGGTTTTCTGGCACTTGCAAACGATTAGGAATGTGCGCAAGTTCTTGATATACATATTTTACTGGGATCATCTTGGCAATTTTATTGCCAATAGTTCGTTTAAAATCATCCTCAATTTCTTGCTTTATCACAAATACAACTTCGTTAAAACCCGCTTGTATGGCATCGAATACACTAAGTTCTAAGATAATTTCACCATTAGGACCAATGGGATCCATTTGTTTCAATCCACCGTAGCGACTTCCCATTCCTGCTACTAGTACTACAAGACTAGTTTTCTTCATGTACAACACCTTGCAGTCCCATTTTGAATTTCCATGAATCTTTCACCATATCGTGAATATCTTTTTTGGCAACCCAATTAAGAACATCCTTAGCTTTATCTGTCGCTGCATAACATACTGCAATATCACCTTCACGTCGTGGATCAATAACATATGGAACAGCAATGTGATTGTCTTTTTCAAATGCTTGAACAAGTTCAAGTACACTATATCCATTTCCAGTTCCTAAGTTTATGGCATCCACTCCTACTTTTTGTCTTGTCATGTAATCGAGTGCTTTAACATGTCCTTTTGCCAAATCAACAACATGGATGTAATCACGAACACCTGTTCCATCTGGTGTATCATAATCATTTCCAAAAACATGTAGCTCTGGTAATTCTTTATTTGCGACCATCGCAATGTAAGGCATGATGTTGTTTGGAATGCCAACTGGACTTTCTCCAATCAATCCACTATGATGTGCACCAATTGGATTAAAGTAGCGTAACAGCACCACATCCCATGTTGGATCGGAAATATATACATCTTGCAAGATTTGTTCATTCATCACTTTTGAGGTTCCATATGGATTGGTCGTTGCTCCTACTTCACAAGTTTCATCAATTGGCACTTGTTTTGGATCCCCATAAACCGTTGCACTTGAACTAAACACGAACTTCTTACAGTTATGTTTGCTCATCACTTCACATAAGGTCAGCGTGCTCATCAAATTGTTTTGATAATATGCAATTGGTTTATGTACAGATTCTCCCACTGCTTTATATGCTGCAAAATGAATGACTGCATCCACTGGGTATGTTGCAAATACGTGCTCCACTGTTTGCTTATTACAAACATCTCCTTCAACAAAGTTAATATCTTTACCGGTAATTGTTTTAATGTAATCCTTAACTTCAATTTTTGAATTGCTTAAATTATCAATCACAATGACATTGTAGCCATGCTCCAATAATTCTACGCATGTATGACTTCCAATATAACCTAAGCCACCTGTTACTAATATGTTCATATGTTCTCCTATTTTGGTAGTTTTTCTTTGTAATGTCCTGGTGTCACTCCGATGTGTTTTTTGAAAACAATACTAAAGTAGCGTTGATCATTAAAGCCACATGCAGTTGCCACCTCATAGATTCGAATATTTGGATCAAAGAGCATCTCACAAGCCTTTTGGATGCGATATAAGACCAAATATTCATGAAAACTATAATCCATTTCTTCTTTAAATAAACGTGCTAAATAACTTGCAGAAACCCCAAGTTTATCAGCCGTATCAGCAATATTGATATCCTGCGCATAACATGTACGGATATATTCAACAACGCGATTGATATTCTCGTGATTGCTGTGTTTGGTTTGCTTCAAACTGTTCTCTAAATTTAAAGCAATGTCCTTTTGTGTGGATTGCCCATGACTTTGCACAATCCGTATTCTATCAACCGAGCGTTTGGCACTTTCCAGTGCATCAACCAACCCTTCATCTTCAAAAGGCTTAACTAAATAATCGACAACACCAAGTTTGATTGCATTTTTTGCATAATTAAAATCACTGAAAGCTGTTAATACAATAAATACCGTATCCACATCTTCAGAAACTTCTTCAATCATTTGCATCCCATCTTTTTTTGGCATCTTGATATCCGTAATTACAATATCTGGTTTTAACTTCAAGATAATGTCTTTACCTTCTTCACCGTTGGCAACATCACCAATGACTTTACAGCCAAGTTTATCCCATGGTGTAGTCATGACCAACCCTCTGCGTACCGTTGGTTCGTCTTCAACAATCACAATGTTATACATGATGATCTCCCTTCATTTGAATTGGAATTTGGATAATAACCGTCGTTCCAAAATGTGGTTCACTTTTCCAACGTAAACCATAATTCTCCCCATAATACAATTTGATCCTGCGATCGACATTTTTCACCCCAATGCTGCGATTGTCATCATGCAATAGTTCTTCTAAGGTTTTACTTGAACCAACCCCGTTGTCATACACAGAGAAATATAAGTATTCTTCCACTTTCCATGCATGAATTTCAATGCGTCCGCCAGTTTCTCCAAGCGGTTCAATTCCATGCATAATTGCATTTTCAACCAATGGTTGAAACAAGAACTTTGGAATTACGTAGGGACGAACATCATCTTGTACCGAAATCGAAAACGATAATCGTTCTCCGTATCGGATTTTCTGGATGTTAACATAACTTTCAATCAGTCGCATTTCTTCATCAACACCGACAAACATTGTACTCATATCCATATTTCCTTTAAGCAAAATACCAAGTTCTGTAACCATAAAAACAATATCATCGGTTTCTTGGAGTTTTGCTTTCCACTTAATGGAATCAAACGTGTTGTATAAAAAGTGTGGATTGATTTGTGCAATCAACGATTTAATTTCTGCTTTTCGTAGCAAGTCCTGTTTTTCAATATCTTCAGCATGATATCGGTACATACGATCCATCAATAAATCAAACTGCTCATAAATCACACCAACTTCATCTTCACGATTTGTCATTAAATGAATTGGTTGTGCTCCTGGTGTGAACTGGCTCATCTTGTTGGCGAGTTCTACCACCGGATTGGATATGTTTCTTCCCACTAACCAACTGATGATACTCACAGCAATTACCACAATAGCCAAGAGTATTACAATAATGATGGTAAGTAGTGACCCTTGTTCTTCCAACATCGCTTTGGGTATTAAACCTAAGTATGTAATATTTAGCTTTTGACTTTTTTGACTCATCGCAATCATTCCGGATAGTTCTTGTTCTAAGGTTGCATCGCTGCGATCAAATACCTGTCCATAACGAAACATGCGATCCAAGGAATTGGACACAGAGTTTGTCGAAAAATCGTTATAAATCACTTCATCATGATTACCAGTAATGACAAATTGGATGTAACCAAAGGCGGTTCCTTTAACAATAGATAACAAATTTTGAATATATTCAGAACCAATGTCGACAATGATGTATCCAATGATTTGCTTTTGATCGACTACACTTCGAATAAACGAAGTCGAATTCTTTTTCGTTTCATCAAGTGAATAATTGGGATACATAAAAACACCATTCGTGTTTTTTGATTCTCTAAAAATACCCCAATTTTCATAATCAGGAAGTTGATAGTGATCAGGCAAGGTATCCGTGCCAAAATACGTTCCATCTGGTTTGATTAAATACATCGACATATAGGCACTATCTTTACCCATCAACAAGTAAAAATCTTTGTTTAATTCCATGCGATCATTTGCCGTGAATTCATCTTGTTTTAAAACATTAACCATTTTCGAACTCACTGCTAAACTATCCAAATCATCTGCAATTCGCTCAAAATTAGTCGTAACCAGTCGGTCTGCTGAATTTAGAGTTTCATCTAAGCGGGAACGCACACTCGTAACATCTGAGGTATTCACAAAATACAAAGAAAAAAAACTAAGCACAAGCATTGGCAAAATGGATAACAATAATAACGTTATCGTTAATTTTCGCTTAAAACTTGGTTTTAGTTTTTTTCTTATCATCATATATACTCCTAAACTACAGACACTTTTCCTTTACTAATAATATGGAAAAGAATAAACGATACAACCGTTGCTAATGTTAAAATACTAGCTAACGCTGCTGCCGTACCAAAACTTGCACGAACAACCTCTGTATAAATGGCAACTGAAATTGTTGCTGTCTTACCAGTATATAGCATAATACTAGAGCTTAGTTCGTTAATGGTACTAATCCAACTTAAAATGGCACCAGATACAATTCCAGGTAACATCAATCTAGCTGTAATCTTGAAAAATGAACGCATTGGTGAAACTCCAAGGTTAATTGATGCTTCTTCAATACTTTGATCCACTTGTTGCAGCATCGCACTCGATGAACGTACCGTATATGGCATTTTTCGAATGACATAGGCAACAATCATAATGATTGGCGTCCCAGTAATTGCCAGTGGTGGATTTTTAAAGGCTAAAGCCAATCCAATACCCAAGACAGCTCCAGGGATTACATATGGGAACATCACAAGTACGTCCAATACTTCTGATGATTTACTTCTACGTTTGGTAATTAGATATGCGATAATTATACCTAATACTATTATAATAATAATTGCTATAAAAGAAAAAGTAAATGTATTACGTATGTTTGTTCCTAATTTATAGAAAATTGTTCGATAACTATCCAAACTGAATCCAGATACAAATAATGGACCTTTTGTTTTGATAAATGAAGTTACCACAACCACGATTTGTGGTAAAAATGTAATTGTTGCAACTAGAAACGTTAGTCCACTTAATAACACTCTTGGTAACGTACGTAATTTTGTTACTACTGGCGGACGTAACGAACTCATGTTGTACACTTTTTTATCAATCACACGTTTTTGGAATAGCAATACGATAGTTGAAAATGAAACGATAATAATACTTAATGCACTTGCTAATCCAGCATTCCCACCAACTTCGCTCATAAACTCTTCGTAAACAAGAACCGGTAACACTTTAAACCCTTCACCAATAAGCATCGGTGTCCCAAAATCTGCAAGAGATGACATGAATACCATGATTCCACCAGCTGCAATTGTTGGCATAATGACTGGAAATGTTACACTCATAATTCTTCTAAATTTACTCATACCTAGGTTTTCTGCAGCTTCCTCTAAAGAAGAGTCAATGCTGTTTAACGCACCAGATACATATAAATATACATAAGGATATAGTTTCAATGTAAAGACGAGAATGATCCCAACAAATCCATAGATAGAAGGAACGTTAATTCCAATATTAGCTAATGTATTGGTAATTACTCCATTACGTCCAAGCAACATGATCCATGAATAGGCACCGATAAAAGGTGGCGACATCAATGACATCACGATCATTACATTCACAATTCGTTTTCCCCACACGTTATAACGTGCAGTTAAGTAAGCCAGTGGAACCCCAATCAATACAGCACTGATTGTTGTTACAACAGCAACCAATAAGGAATTGAATAGTGTACCATAATAATATTTAAATGAAACAAAGGTTTCAAAATTCACAAGTGAGAAGTTACCATCTACATCAAAGAAACTTCGCATAAATAACGAGACAAACGGATAAAGTAGGAAAATCAGAAAGACTAGAAATACAACGACTTTACTGATTGACCAAAAGTCCATTCGTTTGGTTTTCTTGTTAGTAAATAGTGCGCTCCATCTAATTGCTTTGATTTTATTAAGCATTTAGATTCACCTTACCTTCTGCATCGAACACATTGATATCTTTCGCTGACAAGCAAACCTTCACTGGTCCTTCTGGTTTTGCTTCATCAATGTTTTGCGTGTATTCGTTAACTTCAATCGATTGTCCGTTTGCTAATTCAATATCATAAGAGATAAAATCTCCCAGGAATGTTGATAGTACAATCTCACCAGCCAGACCTTCATCGGTTTGACTTACTGCAAACTGTTCTGGACGTACAGAAACCAGTACATCTTCACCTACTGTTGCATTTATGTTTTTATGAAACGTATAACCATCAACTTCAATCGTATTGTCTGCAACAACTTTCCCTTTAAGGAAGTTTGATGTTCCAATGAAGTTAGAAACAAACTCACATGAAGGATTACTATAAATAACATTTGGTTTGTCTACTTGCATAACTTCACCTTTGTTCATGACCGCAATACGATCGGAAATTGCAAGCGCTTCTTCTTGATCATGCGTTACATAGATTGTAGTGATGTTTAACTTTCTTTGAAGTTTTTTAATTGTTGTACGCATTTGTACACGTAATTTTGCATCCAAGTTACTTAATGGCTCATCCATTAATAAAATCTTTGGTTCAATGACAATCGCTCTTGCTAATGCAACACGTTGTTGTTGACCACCTGATAATTGACTTGGCATACGATCTTTTAAATGTTCAATTTGTACCACTTCCAAAGCATTTTGAATACGTTTTGCTGCTTCATCTTTTGGTACCTTACGTGCTTTTAGTCCGTATCCAACATTATCATATACACTTAAATGCGGGAATACGGCATAGTTTTGAAAGACCATTCCAATATCACGTTTGTGTGCTGCCTCGTTATTGATCATTTTATCTGCGAAATAAATTTCCCCTTCTTCAATGGAGTTAAATCCTGCAATCATTCTGAGCAACGTTGTTTTACCACAACCACTTGGTCCTAACAATGTAAAGAACTCCCCTTCTTTAATTGATAAAGACACATCATCAATTGCTCTGAAATCCCCATACTCTTTTACTACTTCTTTTATATTCACATTTACGCTCATTGTGTTTCTCCTTTAATTATAGAAATGGGGGAAAGGAGACTTCCTTTCCCCCAATGGATTAGTATTTAACAATAATTTGTTTCCATTCGTTTAGAATTTTTTCTTTATCATTTGATGCCCATTTAAAGTCATAGTCAACAAGTTTAATATCTTCTAATGGTTGTAACCCTTCTGGAGCAGCTACATCATCTCTAATTGAACGACGACTTAACTCTTTTGACATAATTTCTTGTGTTTCTTTACTTAAGACAAAATCGATAAATGCTTTTGCATTTGCTTTGTTTTTTGCATCTTTAATAATTGCAACTCCATCAGGAACAGCACTTGTTCCTTCTTCAGGATATACTATTTCAACTGGTGCACCGTTTAATACATATTTGATTGCTTCTTTTTCAAGTGTTAGTCCAAGTGCGTATTCTCCATCTGCTACTCCTTTGTATACAGAAGAAGAACTTGATAATAATTTTCCATCTAAGTTTTGGTAGAATTTATCAATAAAGTCCCAACCTTTTCCATTGTCTTTACCATATGCTTCCACCATTGTTGCTAGAATTGTGTAAGCTGATCCACTTTTAGCAGGATCTGCCATTGCGATTTTTCCTTCGAATTCAGCTTTTGTTGCATCAGCCCATTTTGTTGGAACATCTGCTTCACTTACTAAGTTTTTGTTGTACATAAGAACCATTGGAAGTGGGCTTTCCCCAATCCATTTATAATCTTTGTCGTAGTATTTTGCATCAATGTGATCCAATTCTTTTGATTCGTATGCTTCAAAGTATTTTGTGTAAGATGCCAAAGACTCAGCTCCTCCACCCCATAGAACATCTCCTAAAGGATTTCCATCTTCAGACTCTACACGTTTAAGTAATTCCCCTGTACCAGCTGCCACAACATCAACCTTGATTCCTGTTTTTTCTTGGAATTCTTTTACAACTAAGTTAATTGTTTCTGCAGGGTGAGGTGAATAAACAGTTAAACTATCTGTCTTTTCTTCTTTCCCACTGTCTTCTTTAGCTTTTGTGTCATCCCCTGACGAACACGCAACTAATGAGATTCCTAGCACAGCTAGTAAAAATAATTTAAAAAACTTTTTCATGATATCCTCCTCTTAAAGTTTTCTGTGTTATTTTGTTAAAACGCGTTTGGTTTTAACCACCTGTCCATAGATTATCATGCACAAAAGGTGCGTACAATGTTAAAAAAACACCAAAATGTTTAATATTTTGCATGGCTACTGTTAAAAAAAAACCAAAATGTTTAATATTTTACTTACGTATTGTAATCCACGAAAAAATCCAATTAAATGGGGGTGAGGTGATAAGAATGATAGAATTTGGAACAGGTGGCTGGAGAGCCATCATCGCTGATGGATTCACAAAAAGTAACGTCCAACAGCTCGCACAAGCAGTCGCATTAGACATTAAAAACCCGGAAGTAGTAATCGGGTATGATCGTCGATTTTTATCGGATGTAGCAGCTAAATGGTTTTCAGGGGTCCTAGCTGCCAATGGGGTGAAAGTACACTTCATTGATCATGCTGCACCAACACCACAAATTATGTTTGCGGTACAACAAATGGACTTGGATTATGGAATTGCAATTACTGCAAGTCACAACCCTGCAACCTATAATGGTATAAAAGTATTTGTTAAAGATGGAAAAGATGCAACCGAAAAAGATACAAAACGCTTAGAAAACATTTTACATGATGGCGTTGAAGTAAAAAGCATTTCCTTTGAAGAAGGATTGGATAATGGATATGTATCGTATTACAATCCACAAAATGACTATATTGATAAAATCTTGTCGTTTATTGATATGAGTGCGATTCGCAAAGCGAATCTTAAAGTTTTAGTTGACACTATGTATGGAGTTTCTAAAACATCGCTTTCTATTATACTAAATACAACACGTTGTGAACTTGATGTAATTAACGATCGTCACGATACGTTGTTTGGTGGAAAGCTACCTTCACCATCAGCTGCAACACTACACAAGTTAAGCGATATGGTAAAAGCAAGTAATTACGATTTAGGGATTGCCACAGATGGAGATGCTGACCGTTTGGGTATTATTGACAACAACGGTAAGTTTATTCACCCAAACACATTACTATCTTTGATTTACTATTACTTACTTAGTTATAAAAAATGGAGTGGACCAGCAGCAAGAAACCTTTCAACCACACATATGCTTGATCGTATTGCAAAAGCATATGGACAAGAAGTTATTGAAACACCAGTTGGTTTTAAGCACATTACGTATGCCATGGAAAACAACGGTGCCATCATTGGTGGTGAATCAAGTGGTGGATTAACTATTCAAGGTCACATTCATGGAAAAGATGGAATCTTTGCAGCAAGTCTACTTGTAGAAATGATTGCTGTTACAGGGAAAAGTATTCATGAACTTGTTGAAGAGTTGTATGAAAAATTTGGTGAATTGTACACAGTTGAACGTGACTATAAATTTAGCCAAGCGAAGAAAGAGCAAATTAATAACATTCTTATGAAAGACAAATCTTTACCAGACTTCCACAATGAAGTGGAACGTGTAAGTTACATGGATGGTCTAAAAGTATACTTTACTGATGGCTCTTGGGTTAGTGCCCGTTTCTCAGGAACAGAACCACTTCTACGAATCTTCAGTGAAACAGAAACAAACGCTTTAAGTGTCTCTTATGTGGAAACATTAGAAACATTCCTTGATATTAAAGCAATGTAATCATTTCCTCCAATGGATGATTGAATCTCTAACATAAAAGCGGGACGCATATCCCGCTTTTATGTTGTCTTGATGAAAAAAAGAGCAACTACTGCTAGTCACTCTTTTGGGCAAAACAAGTTTATTTTTTAACTTTGTCTTTTAATTCATCGAATTTATCTTCAACTGCATCTTTTGCATCTCCAGCTTTATCTGCTACATCTTCACCAAAGTCTTTCACTTTATCAGCAGCTTCTTTCGCCTTATCTGATACATCTTTTCCAAAATCTTCTGCTTTGTCTTTCAATTCATCTAATTTGTTTTTTAAATCTGCCATAATATGTTCCTCCTATATTATCCCTGGTCTTTCAACCTGTAAATATAGTGTACCATAGATAACTTTTCTTTCAATTTAGACGCTCAATATTGTTATGAAAATATAAATATTATCCAATTAGATACATATCTTTTAATTTTTGACGCTCCTTATCACTTACATATAAAGCCTTTGTAATATAGGCATCAAACGAACCATAATTTTTATTCGCTTCATCGTATGCTGCTTCTAAGAAGTCTGCACTTACTGACATAAGTGCCAAAAAGCGTTCAATTTCTTGTTCTGTTTTTCCTTTTGCACGTAGTCCTTTAGCCATTTCTTCGTTGGCTTGTTTACGACTGGCATTTGTCTTCAAGTAATCTTCCATAATGTCTGCTTCAGACACTCCAAGTATCGTTAAGATGATTGCTGCAGCAAGACCGGTCCGATCTTTACCTGCTTGACAGTGAAATAGCACAGCTCCAATTTCCTGCTTAAGCAATACATCCACAAACGCACGATATTGCTTTTGTGCATAGGGATTCATAATCAACTGTCGATACAATCCTTTCATCAAACCATGAACATCATGTTCATCAATGCTTTGCATCAACGTTTCTTGGGTTGTTGTTTTCGTATCACCTTCCATGATACTAATGTGATAGTTTTTCACTCCATCGATTTGATCATCAGGGTGTTTAACCAGTTCATCATCTCGTCGCAAATCAACAACTGTTCTTAATTCGTACGTATCTACCAAAGTATCTTGTTCATTCTTTGGAAGATCCTGTAATACCCCACTTCTAAGCAATCGATGTTTCTTTACTGTTTCCCCACTTCTTGTCTTAAGGCCCCCTAAGTCTCTAAAGTTAACTAATTTTTCAAACATATTCTACCTCTTCTAATTATGTATATATTGTAGCACACAGATATGACCCAAACCTGCTGTTGCTTATTTTATTCGAATAGTATTTGTGTATCACACACTAATTTTCTACAATGAAGATACCACATATAACACTCTTACTAATCAAACTTTACAAGTAATAGTTTTTTAATCACATGCAAGTGATAAAACTTGGGAACAGCGTGAGTTGGGAGAATACCTAGAATTTTCCAATATAAAAAATAAAGAAGATAGTTATTCAAGGAGTGAGGTGCTTTCTGTTTCAAGTACGTTGGGGGTCGTAAATCAACTTGAATTAAAAGGAAGATCTTTTGCTGGGGAGTCGCTAAAAGGTTATTACATTGTGAAAAATAGAGATGTGATTTATGCAAAGTCCATTTCTAGCAATAATCCTTATGGGACAATACGGACTAATCGCATTCATGAAGGCGTTGTTTCGCCACTTTATGCAGTTTTTAAGCCAAAGGAGAATGTCCATCCTGAATTTGTTCAAGTTTACTTTGAGTTAGATACAAGAATGAACAATTATATTTTCCCATTAGTTAATATGGGAGACAGGTTTATTCAAGTTTCGGGAAACGATGTAATCAGTGGAAATGTAATATTCCCTAGAATTGAAGAGCAAATGAAGATTTCATTGTTTTTTGATTCTCTCGACCAAACTATTACTCTTCATCATCGTGAGATTTTTTCATTTTCCACGTTTTTTTACGTGTTTTTTATCATTTTCACAATAACTTGGGAACATCGTAAGTTATCTGATGTGATGTCTAAATTTATTGTCCCTATGCGAGATAAGCCAAAAGAGTTTGGTGGAGATATTCCATGGACTCGGATTGAAGATATTGAAGGAAAATTTCTTAATGATAGTTTATCAGGTCAATATGTTTCGGAAGACATTGTTCAAAAAATGAATCTTAAGATTATCCCTGCAGGTTCGTTAATCGTCTCTGCAAGTGCGACATTTGGTGTAGTTGCCGTTGTGACACGAGATTTGATCACAAACCAAACATTTATTGGACTTGTACCGAGAAAGGAATTCGATGTCGATTTCTTATATACATTTTTACAATCGCCTACTGTGCAACGTAAGATGAGATTGGAATCGGCTGGTTCAACTATCTTCTATATTTCTAGGCAAACGTTTGAGAATATGAGTTTTGCGACACCTGAGAAAGATGAACAACATAAGATTGGAGCTTTCTTCGCGAGTTTGGACACAACTATCACTCTTCATCAAAAACAGTGACTATTACTGTTTTAGAAATACACATATAAAGGAGGTGCAATTATGCAAAAAGAAAATATGTTATTTCAAGATTATTTTATTGAATGGGTTAATTTATATAAAAGCGGTGCGGTCCGAGATGTCACCATAACAAAATACAAAATCGCACACAAGAATCTTATAAAACTTGCCCCAATATTGAAAATTTCAGAGTTAGATCGTAAGTCTTATCAAAAGCTTTTGAATGATTATGCATTAACGCACGAAAAGCAGACAACAATGGATTTTCATCATCTATTAAAAGGTTCCATACTTGATGCATTAGAAGAAGGTTATATTGATATCGATCCAACAAGAAAAGTGGTAATTAAAGGTAAAACTCCAAGAAAAAAGAAGATCAAGTATTTAAATCAATTCGAATTACAAAAACTTGTGAGTGAATTAACCCTTAATGAAGTTGTTTCCTGGGATTGGTTGATATTACTGATCGCTAAAACAGGATTACGTTTTTCAGAAGCTCTAGCTTTAACACCAGAAGACTTTGACTTCACGAGACAAGTAATTAATGTAAGTAAGACATGGGATTATAAATCTATAAACGGTGGATTTGAACCAACTAAAAACAAGGCTTCCATGAGAAAAGTACAAATAGATTGGCATACAACGATGCAACTCAATCCACTACTTAAAGAACTTCCAAAAAATGATCCCATTTTTGTGGGTGGAAGAGTTTTTAACTCAACAATCAATAATCGACTAAAAAAATACTGTGAAAAAGCTAATATTCCTGTAATCTCTGTACACGGACTAAGACACACACATGCCTCTCTACTACTGTTTGCTGGAGTTTCAATTGCCAGTGTTGCTCATAGATTAGGTCATTCTAATATGACAACAACACAAAAAACATATTTGCATGTGATTCAAGAGTTAGAAAACCAAGATAATGACAAAGTTATGCGTTATCTCTCTGCACTTTGTTAATTACTGTTTCACTGTAAAAGTACCAAAGGACGCAATTAAATTGCGTCCTACTCTATATAAACATTTTTTGAAGATATGCTTTCTTTAGTTCCTGTAATTTTTCGATTTTTTTCTGATGAAGAGTGATAGCGTAATCAAATTGCTCAAAAAGCGCACCGATTTTGTCTTGTTCTACGATGTTAGGTATCATCACAGGCATTTTAGACATTTGTTTTCCAGATATCTCTACGAATGTTGATCCTGCTCCCATTACTTCTCCGTACCGTTTTAATTCATGTGATCGTGAAAAAATGAAGTAACTGTTTAGTACATTTTTATGAGGTACGATTGACTGAAAGCCTTGGTTAGTAGTTGCTTCTTTGGCCAAAATAGCGGTGTTTCCGATCCCAGCACGTGAAGTAAACAGAACAGTTCCAACTGGCAAGATTTTAGTTGAACTCTTCATTCGACCAAGGTCAGTGATTGTTCGCTGACTCTTAGCAACATATATTTCTTCTCCAATTTCAGCTGGCGTATACCAATCAATATCACCATTCCAATATTCTGCATTCGACGTGCTTGGAGTCCCTCCCCCAATTATATCAGCAACTTTGCCTAACTTACGCTGTTCCCAAGCATCAGTAAAACCATCAAATCGCACACTTTGATCGAAAATTTTCTGTAGAAAACCACTCTTTACCGTTTTCATACGTTCTAACTCTTTCTGATGAAGAGTAATAGTATTGTCTATGTTTTCAAATAAATGGCCGATTTTAACTTGCTCTTTCATATTAGGATAACCAATTTCATATGGTTCAATGTGTTTATTATTAATTTGAGGAATGGTGGATGTATCGGCTATTTTATATAGCCCAGTTCGACCTATAAATGTATAAAGAAATTTATAATTAATATCCACCGGTTCTAATGCCATTATATTAGTATCCATATATGCATCTCTTCCTAATATTCGTACTTTATTCGTGAGTATAGCTGCTCCTCTTTTAGGGAAAATAATACTTCCTCTTTTTATCTTTTATTATCTTTCATGAGGTTTTACGTTCCAAATACTTCTGTCTTGAATTCGTGCGGAATAGTTCAGGTCATCTACTTTAATATATGGTTCTGAATCTTGACTCTCAGAAGTAATAAATTCAGATGGGGACCATCCCGACCTAATATTAACAACTTTGCCTAACTTACGCTGTTCCCAATCATCAGTGAACCCACTAAACCTAATTAATGGTTTTTTCTTATCATTCATGACGGAACACCTTTTTTGTTGCTTCTATGATATCTTTACTTTCATCTGTAATGGCAAGCTGATTTACTAGCTCTAGAAATTCTTTCTCAGTTTGCTTAATTTCGTTGTTGATTTCTTCAATTTCCTTGCAAACTTGAACAATATCAATTGGTTCTTCTTCTTCAAAAGTATCTACATACCTTGGAATATTTAAATTGTATTCATTTTCTTTAATTTCAGCCATGGTAGCTAAGTGAGAATACTTATCAATTTCTTCTCTATTCTTGAATGTATCTACAATTTTATCAACATTGTCATTCGTAAGTCGATTTTGATTTTTACCGGACTCAAATTCGTTTGATGCATCAATGAACAATACATGTTCATTATCTTCTCTACATTTTTTGAATACTAAAATACAGGTTGGAATTGACGTTCCAAAGAATATGTTAGCTGGCAAACCAATAACCGCATCTAAGTAATTCTTTTCCTTGATTAAGAATGTACGAATCACACCTTCTGCTGCCCCTCTAAAAAGCACACCGTGTGGTAGTACAACTGCAAGAGTACCATTTTCATCTAAGTGATAAATCATATCTTGTACGAAGGCAAAGTCAGCTTTTGATTTTGGTGCAAGTTTACCGTATTGGCTAAATCTTGGGTCTAATAAAAACTTCTGGTCTGCGCTCCAGTTCGCACTATAAGGTGGATTGGCAACAATTGCTTCAAAGGTTTGATCTTCACCAATCATTGGGTGTGTTAGTGTATCCGTGTTGTAAATTGCAAAATCTTTATATCTAATGTCATGCAACAACATATTCATTCGTGCCAAGTTATATGTAGTTGTATTTAATTCCTGCCCATAGTAATTATAAACATGTGCGTGTTTACCTACACGCAGCAACAAAGACCCCGATCCACAAGCTGGGTCATATACACTTCGAAGATCTTTTTTATCTATGGTTACAATGCGTGTAAGGATTTCAGACACTTGTTGTGGTGTATAGAATTCGCCTGCTTTTTTCCCTGCACTAGCTGCAAACTGTGAAATCAAAAATTCATACGCATCACCAAGCACATCAATTTCTGCTTCTCCAATCCCAAAATTGATTTGATCTATGTTATTCATGACTTTTGCAATCAGCTCAGTCCTAGAATTATTATCGCGTCCAAGTTTGGAACTTTGTAGATCCATATCATCAAATAAGTGATTGAAATCATCTTCAGAATCACGACCGATAGTAGATTCTTCAATCTCATTAATTGCTTGCTGTAACATTTCGATTTCAAAATCTCCAGTGCGAATTTTTTCAATTAATGTAGAAAATAAGAATTTAGGATCAATAACATATCCCAATCCTCGAATCATCTCTTCAACCAAAGTATCTTTAAGTTCGTCACTATTCCAAGCATCAGCATAAGAAATATTATCGTCATCACCTAAAAGTGTATTTGAATAGTCGATTACTTTTTCTGAAAGAAAACGATAAAAAATCAAACCTAGGATGTAATTCTTAAAGTCACTAGCATCCATGCTTCCTCGTAAATCATTTGCAATCGCCCATAATTTCTTATTCAGTTCAGCTTGTTGCACTACTTGTTTTTGCTCAACAGTCATTGTATTCTCCTTCTACTCATATTTCATTCCAAGTGATTCAATGTCTTGGACAAAGTCTTTTTTCTTTTTGCTTTTCTCAAGTAATCCACCTTTCATATCTTGGATAACTTTTGTTCCATCGATATATCCTACGAACTCTTGTTCCGCCACATAGGCGGCAACTTTATTGTAATCAAGGTCATACTTGTTTGATAACTTTTTCATTTCATAGAGTTTTTGTTCAGATTCAAACTCTTCTAGTTTAAATGAAATATCATCATCTTCATTTAAAGTTGGGACCACTTTTTCTAAGAACATTTCGATTAACTCACGCTTGCTTCTTAGCTTTTCATCAGTTGCAGTTTTTAGAATTTCCAAGATATTTTTAATATCTTTAATCTGTTTTGTACGATCTGTTAGCTCAATGTTTTGAATTAATTCAAGTATATATCCAACATCAATTTTATCAGTTCGAATCAATTCCAATTCAAAATCAATTTCCTGAAGCACAGATACTTTATCTTTTTCTATCTTTCTTGTTAGTTCATAATAACGGCCTTTATAATCTTCAAATTCTTGTTCATTCATTGGAACATCTTTCCAGTCAAACTCATTAAACGTTTTTAAGGATATTGCTGTTCTAGCAAGTAACTTAAAGAGACGAATAAACTTTGCTTTTTGATCATCCGTTTCTAATGCATCAATTGAATCTAATGTTGGTACAATTTTCTTAAACGCAATGTACGCATTTTTGAATTCTTCTACATAATATGCATATTCTTTCATAAGAACATTGTTAACATCTTCTGTTTGTGAGAACAGTTTTATTGCATCATCAGTGTTTTTCTTAAGATTTTGAAAGCATACGATATTCCCATATTGTTTTGTTGCATCATAAATCCGATTAGTCCGTGAATATGCTTGGATTAACGTGTGATAACGAAGGTTTCTGTCCACATATAATGTGTTTAACCGTCTTGCATCAAATCCTGTTAGAAACATATCGACAACTAACAAAATATCTATTTCTGTATTTTTTACACGTTTAGACAAATCGATAAAGTATTGAAGATAGGTGTCCGTTGAGTAGTTTGTTCCAAACATGACATTATAGTCATCAATAATGTTTTGCAACATATCTCGTTGATGTATCTTTTCACCTGTTTCATTTTTATAATCTTCCTGAAGTTGACTATTGGCAGCATAAGAGAAAATTGCTCCAATCTTTAGTGGTTTATCAAGCTCTTTATTTTTTTCTTGAAATTGGTTGTAGTATTGATATAAAAGTGGAACTCCACCTTCACTCGTATTCACTGTAAACATGGCATTAAATGTTCGATTGACCGTTTTCATATCATGATGCTTTACGATTTCTTCAACAATATTACGCGTTCTTTCCTCTGAGGTTAAGATTTCATAAGTATTTATTCCTTCAACTTTTTCTTCGATTGCTCCTTCTTCACGCCAATCGACAGATTTATAATACTCTACCTTAAACCCTAGTACATTTCCATCATGTATCGCATCTTTTATCAAATAACTATGTAAGTTTTCACCGAATATATCCGCAGTAGAACGTCCGTCAATACTCTTATTCACAGAGAATCGTGGTGTCCCTGTAAACCCGAAATATTGCGCATTATCAAAATACATGTCGATTTCTTTGTGCATGTCTCCAAACTGTGAACGATGACACTCATCAATGATAAATACAACACGTTTGTCTTTATATTGTCCCAATTTCTGTGGATATTTTTTTACTGCATTCGATAACTTTTGAATCGTTGTAACGATAAGTTTTTTATTATTATCATTTATTTGTTTTACAAGTTGATTTGTTGAGTTGGTCGTATCGATGCTATCTGGACAAAACTTATTAAATTCTTCAATGGTCTGTGAATCTAAGTCTCTTCGATCAACCAAGAAAAATATTTGGTCAACTTTCTCATTATCTTGTAAGATTTGACTAGCTTTAAATGAAGTTAGTGTTTTACCAGATCCTGTTGTGTGCCATATATATCCGTTTCTATTTGAATTCTCAACTCTGTGGATAATTGCTTCAACTGCATATACTTGGTATGGCCTTAGTACCATTAAGTTTTTTTCCGACTCATAAATAACCGTATATCTTGCAATCATTTTTGCAATATGACACTTTTCTAAAAAAAACGTCGTAAACTCTTTCAGGTTGTTATAGCGATTGTTTTTATCGTCTGTCCAATAAAACGTGTACTTTGAAGATAGCTCTTTTCCACTATTCCCCAGGTATTTTGTATCTGTCCCATTGCTAATTACAAAAATTTGAATGAAACGAAATAACTTTGTATATTTGTATGAATGTAGTTGGTATCTTGTGATTTGATGAAATGCCTCATCTGTGTTTCCACCCCTACGTTTTAGTTCAATCTGAACCAATGGCAGCCCATTGATTAAAATTGTAACATCATAGCGATTTTCGTACTTTCCTTGTATGGTAATTTGATTAGCTACTTGAAAGATATTTTTACACCAATCGCGTTTGTTGAATAATTCAAGGTATAAAACAGTTCCATCATCACGTGTAATATTTTGCAAATTCCTTAGAATTTTTGCTGAATCATAAACACCCTTATTTGAAATCAATTGCATTAATCTATCGAATTCACTGTCAGATAAATCACGATTTTTTAATCGATCTTTATTATGTTTGTTAAGTTGGGTTCTAAAATTATGAATCAAAGACACTTCGTCTTTGACATTAACTCTTTCATATCCCATATTTACTAAGCGTTCAACTAACTGTTCTTCTAATTGTGCCTCACTTTGATAACCCATATTTCCCCCTGTTCAATGATTCATTGAACCTATCATCACGTATTCCATACCCAAACTCACTTTCGATTATAGATAATTTAAAAGTAAGCTTTACTTTTTATTTTACATTGTAATAATTATAACATCTTTACTCGTGAACGGAATATATAAAAATAGTCTAAGGAACTAACTTGAAAACGCTTACTTCATTTTTCTTCTATATTCATATTGAAATCACTTAAAAAACTATATATAATGTGTCAAGACACTTAAATATACAAAAGGAGAATATGTATTATGAATTCATCATCAAAAGCAATTCAAAAGATGGTCATCTCTGCAATGTTGATTGCAGTTGGAATTATCATTCCAATGTTTTCACCAATTAAAGTAGTGATTGAACCAGCTTCATTCACTTTGGCAAGTCACGTTGCTATCATGATTGGAATGTTTATTTCACCAGGAGTAACTGTAGCAGTTGCCATTGGAACAACTATTGGTTTCTTATTAGGGGGATTTCCAATTACAGTTGTGGCAAGAGCAGGATCGCACATTGTGTTTGCCTTAATTGGTGCATTGTACTTTGCAAAAAAACCAGAAGTACTTAATAACCCAACAAAATGTGTGCTAGCATTCTTTGTGCTATCCTTAATTCACGCAGTATGTGAAGTATTGGTTGTTCTTCCAATCTACTTAAATGGAGCACCTGTTGATAACTTCTTCTATCTAGTATTTGGACTCGTTGGTGTTGGAACAGTTATTCACTCAATGATTGATTTTATCATCGCCAGAGCAGTCTACCAATTAATACCACAAGCAAAAGCTGTTCGAACAAAATTAGCATAAACTGAAGTCACAATTTCGTGACTTTTTTTATTCAACATCTCACCAATGAAATCATGTATAATATCATTATGAAAATAATGATTCAAACAATACTCAAAGCACAAAGGATACAAATCTTCCTATTTGTTGTCTTACTATCATTTTTTACCATTTATGATCAACAAATCGTAACTTTCTTGTACCATCCAGATAGTTTATATGGAGCATTTTTTGAAAAGTTCACCTATCTGCCAGGATGTTATTTATTATTATTAAGTACAACAATCTTATACGTCCATTACTTTAAGAAACAAACCAATTGGAAACTTCAATATCTAACCATGTTTCTATGTGCCATCGCTTTTTTCATCACAAGTTATTATTTCTATGAAGCTCTTGCTGGTTTCGGAATGATTCTTCATGTTTTGATTTCCATAATCATCATTTACGCTTGCATTAGATGGGACCAACTTGATTCTTATGTTAAAACTGCATGGATTGTTTTATTTACAATTGTTGCTGCTTTACTTACTGTGGAACTACTCAAAGTAATTTGGGGTCGTGTTCGTCCTTACGCACATATCGAAAATCCAAGTTATTACACAAACTGGTTTCACATCAATACGAATCGCTTTAAAACCTATTTTGATTTAAGCGATACAACCAAGTCGTTTCCTTCTGGCCATAGCAATTGGGCTACCTTAACACTATGTTATTCCTTCTATTTTAAGAAGCATAAAAAGCAAGCACTTGCCATAGCTGTTATATTCATTTTACTTGTCACAACTTCGCGCGTGATTTATGGCATGCATCATCCTAGCGATGTGCTATTTGGAAGCGCTATTGCTTATACCTATTACACAATCGCTAAATACTCAATACATGAAAAGAACCGAACCATCAAGGACTGATTGTTCGGTTCTTTTTTAATATAATTTATCTTTCAATTCCACTCTTTGTGTCATGCATTCATCTTCTTTGGTACACAGTTCAATATCATAGTACATGACATTTTCTTTTGTTCCCCCATCAAATGAAACTTCAGCAAAGACAGTTCCTTTTTCCACATTAATCGTATATTCTGGACGAAACTCTAATTTGTTTTCATCCATTCCTGAGAAAAAGTGAACTTCATCTTCTACAATTTTCAGACAAACGTATCCTTCTCCAGATCCTGCACAATTGCTGTAATCGCTTGGGAAGATGACTCCTTGATCATCTGTTGTTTCATTTGACTCCTCTTGGTTTGTATTTGAATTACATGCCACAAGCATGCAAACCATTACAAACAGAATCAATTTTAATTTTGTTTTCATATGTCCCCTAATTAAACTATAAACACTTTTCTACAACCATTATAGCAAATAATAAGTCAAAATAAAAAAAAGCACCCTTAGGTGCATAAAACCGTACAGTGCAGGCACAGTTTTTACTCATATGTATGTGTGTCAATAAGGAGTTACCCTTACATGGATAGTTATACCATTGCTGGACACCTATAATTTAGAAATGTCATGAATTGCCGATTTAATGTCATGAACGAAATTATATAATAAAAACCTCATTTTACACGAGGTTTATCTATAATATATTCAAATTATGAAAACTTAAAATACAGTACGGAATGATCGTTTGCAAGCACCTGTGCTGCTGTATCCATTGCATGATTGGATATGACGCAAACACTATTGGTGCGTAAGTACGCCTGTCCTTCAAGTGCATGCATAACTTGTTCATAGGTGACCGGATATGCTTGATAATATACAGAAACAGCAACAGTTTCATCATATTCTTCGTGCGTTGCCATGACGGTTACACCAAACGGATTGGACCCAAGAAGTTCTGTTTTTCCACCCCAAATATATTCGATGTAATGACGCACAAAACTAACATATTCATCAAAGTTATGAATGTTTTCTAAATCTTTTAGTTGACCTAAAAATTGTTCCCCTGGATTTGTATACTGATAATCACTCATCCTAACCTTACCTTTCTTTGATTCACACACACTACAAATCTTTTCGTTACTAAAATAGTATCACTTTTCATACATGAATACTATAGGATTTCATACAATGCATACCGCTTTCACGGATTTATATGGCCTATAATCTTTCATTTTATAAGTATTCTGATGTTCCTACCGAATTGGATGAAAAGATGTCCACAACTGTGCACTAGTGATGTATAATAACAATATTGAAATTAAGGAGAATTCGAGGTAAAAATCATGGACGTTTATGAAAAATCATTAGCTTTACATAAAAAGCATCAAGGAAAACTAGCAGTAACTTCAAAAGTTCCTGTTAACAATATGGAGGATTTATCGCTGGCTTACACTCCAGGAGTTGCCCAACCCTGTCGTGAAATTGTAAAAGACGCAGATGCAATGTATACCTACACAAACAAAGGTAATTTCGTAGCAGTTGTAACAGATGGTAGTGCCGTACTTGGACTTGGAAATATTGGCCCAAAAGCAGCCATGCCAGTTATGGAAGGAAAAGCCATTCTGTTTAAAGAATTCGCAAACATTGATGCCTTCCCTATTTGTTTAGATACACAGGATACCGAAGAGATTATTCGCACAGTAAAATTACTTGCCCCAACCTTTGGTGGAATCAACTTAGAAGACATTAGTGCCCCAAGATGTTTTGAAATCGAACGTAGATTAATTGAAGAGTGTGACATTCCTGTGTTCCACGATGACCAACATGGAACAGCGATCGTTGTTAGCGCTGGAATCATCAATGCACTAAAACTTGTTAACAAACCAATCGATCAAGCAAGCATCGTGATCAACGGTGCAGGTAGTGCCGGAATTAGTATTTGCAAGTTACTATTGCAGATTGGTGCTAAAGATGTAACTTTAGTGGATTTAAAAGGTGCCTTATGTCCAGGTGAAACTTGGATGAATGATGCACAAGCAGCCATGGCTGAAATCACCAACCCAAACAAACAAACTGGAGACTTAGCTACCATTATGGAAAACAAGGATGTGTTTATTGGCGTTAGTGCACCAAACATCGTTAGTGCTCAAATGGTTCGTACGATGAGTGATGATGCCATTGTCTTTGCCATGGCAAACCCAGTACCTGAAATTATGCCAGATGAGGCAAAAAAAGGTGGTGCCCGCGTGGTTGCAACTGGACGTAGTGATTTTGCAAACCAAATCAATAACGTTTTAGTATTCCCAGGAATATTCAGAGGAACACTTGATGCTAGAGCAGGTGCCATTACTGAAGAAATGAAAGTTGCTGCTGCTAAAGCTATCGCTTCTGTCGTAAAAGACGATGAACTAACAGAAGACTACATCATTCCAAACTCATTCAACAAAGATGTGGTAAATGTTGTTGCTAACGCCGTTAAAGCAGAAGCCAACAAATAGGCTGGAGAATCGCAATGAAAGAAATAAGCGTAACCCGAATTCGTGATGCAGTCACGAAAATGGTGCAGGACATAAATGTAAATTATCCTAAAGATATTTATCAGTTACTAAAAGCAGCAAGCGAAAATGAAAGCTCGCAATTGGGAAAAGATACCTTACAAATTCTACTTGATAACGCAGATATCGCTGCTAATGAGCATATCCCCGTTTGCCAAGATACGGGAATGGCAATCGTCTACGTCAAAGTTGGACAAGATGTCCACTTAATCGATGGCGATGTCACACAAGCTGTCAATGATGGTGTTGCTGCTGGATATGAAGCAGGTTATTTACGTAAGTCTGTGGTGGACGACCCTTTATATGACCGTATAAACACAAAAAACAACACGCCAGCCATTGTATACACAGAGATTATTCCTGGTGATGATGTGATTGTTGAAGTCAAAGCCAAAGGTTTTGGTTCAGAAAACAAAAGCACACTAACCATGCTAACGCCAGCTGATGGAGAAGCAGGTGTTATTCAAACCGTACTCGATACGATTAGAAATGCAGGACCTAACGCATGTCCACCAATGGTCGTTGGTGTTGGTATTGGCGGAAGTTTTGACTATGCTGCAGTTCTAGCTAAAAAAGCTTTATTCCGTGACGCAACGATACCAAACAGCAATCCAAAATATGCTGCACTGGAAAAGAAGTTATTAAAACTAGCGAATGAAACAGGAATTGGCCCTCAAGGGTTTGGCGGAGATACAACTGCACTTGCAATCAATGTTGAATATTTCCCGACGCATATCGCTGGCTTGCCAGTTGCAGTTAATATTTCTTGTCACATCACAAGACACGCAAAGGAGATTCTATCATGATTCATTTGGAACTTCCCTTAACAAAAGATAAAATCAAAGACTTGAAAACAGGTGATTTAGTGTATCTAAGCGGACAATTGTATACAGCAAGAGACGCTGCACACAAACGCTTATTTGAAATGATTCAACAAAATCAACCCTTACCTTTCGATTTGAAAGATGCAACGATTTACTATGTGGGACCTACACCAACGATGCCTGGTCAAACCTTTGGTAGTGCTGGACCAACAACCTCAGCACGTATGGATCCATATGCACCAACGTTATACGATTTGGGTGTGTCATGTACCATCGGCAAAGGATATCGTAGCAAAGTGGTGCAAGATAGCGTTGTAAAAAACCAAGCCATCTATGCTGTTGCCATTGGTGGAGCTGGTGCACTTTTAGGAAAGTGTGTCAAAAAAGCAGAGCCAGTTGCCTTTGAAGATCTTGGAGCTGAAGCAATTTTAAAACTAACAGTTGAAAACTTCCCGATTACAATTGCCTTTGATACGCAAGGCAACAACTTATACGAAGACTAAATACGAAAGCCGATTCTTTGCAGAACCGGCTTTTTTTATGCATGTGCAATTTCTGATGGAGAAAGAAAACGCGTTTGTGTTATCATCTTGGCAATTTGTTCAGGTGATTCAATTGCACCTTTTCGTATCCATAGTAAAATAATAGAAACAACACCTGAAAGCAATATTTCATCAGCATAGTCTTTTGGTAAATGTTCTGTCCCTAATTTTAAGTTACTTGAATGACTAACTTTTTCTTTAATTACTGCTGAGATAATGGCTTTGAATTTTGCCACGAATTTTGGATCCCCATGTTCACCAACCAGCGTTTCAATGAACGTAAATTCTTGTTTCACGTATTGCAACGCTTTTAAGATTTGTGAATAAGGAATAATATCCAATGGATTATCCATTTCACTAAGTTCTACGTCCGTATCAAGAATTGCCAATAAATCTTGAATCAGTTCTTCTTGAAGTTTGTCCATCAAATCGTACTTATCCAAATAATGTAAGTAAAACGTTCCACGATTGATCTGACTACCTCGTGCAATATCACTCACGCTTAATGCATCAAGCCCTTTTTCTTTTAATAATATCGTAAATGTCTGTTTAATTTTACTTGTCGTTTCTGTATGTCGCTGTTGACTCATTTCCATCACCTCTTAAATGAACAAAACGGATGTTTTTGATTATTGATGATTCGTTTCCCTCATTATATACTAGGTGATATTAAAATCAACACGTTGTTCATAAAGGAGGTTATTTTATGAGTTACATTGAGATTAAAGATAGTACAAAACAATACAAAATGGGTGATAGTATAATCACCGCAAACGATAAGGTGAACTTCTCTATTGAGAAAGGTGAACTCGCCATCATCCTTGGTGCTTCTGGTGCAGGAAAAAGCACCATCCTAAACATTCTTGGTGGAATGGACCGCAACGATAGTGGTGATGTCATTATCGATGGAAACAACATTGCTACGTACGACTATAAACAGCTGATTACCTACCGACGTAACGATGTCGGTTTCGTGTTTCAGTTTTATAACTTAGTTCCAAACTTAACCGCGAAAGAAAACGTAGAACTTGCAAGTGAAATTGTCAAAGATGCAAGCGATGCCGTTGAAGTGTTAAACAGCGTTGGTTTACAAGCAAGAATCAACAACTTTCCGACACAGCTTTCTGGAGGTGAACAACAACGGGTCGCCATTGCACGTGCAATTGCCAAAACCCCAAAGATACTACTTTGCGATGAACCAACTGGTGCGCTTGATTACAACACCGGTAAACAAGTCTTACAAATACTCCAAGATATGTCACGCAAACATGGTGCCACTGTCATCATCGTTACACATAACGGTGCCTTAGCCCCAATTGCTGATCGTGTCATTCGTATGCGTGATGCAAAAGTACAAAGCATTGAAATCAATGAACATCCAAAAGCTATCAGTGAGATTGAGTGGTAGTTGTTATGAAAAAATTAGCCCTACGAAAGGAAATTGCTCGTTCCTTTAGCAAATCAAAAAGTCGATTCATTTCCATTATATGTTTAATGGCACTAGGTTCTTTTGCACTTGTTGGTTTAAAGGTAACAGGACCAGATATGCGTACAAGTGGTGAACATTACTTTAACGAGCATAATACTGCTGACCTATCGGTTATTGCAAGTTATGGCCTTGATCAAAGTGACCAAGATATCATTAATCAAGCAAATGCTGATGTCATTGCATATGGATATTTAAAAGATGTCACCATTGCAAATGAAGACACGGCAATTCGTGTGTTCTCAAATACAAAAGATGTTTCGACCTATGAGTTAACCAAAGGTAGATTTCCAAAAACAGATCAAGAAATCGCTTTGCAAAACAATATGCAAGAAACATATCACATTGGTGACACCATTCGTTTTCACGAAAAGAAAGATATAAGCGGAAAAACGGTGTTGAAACAACATCACTTCAAAGTCGTCGGTTTTATCAACTCTACAGAAATCATCTCTCAAGTAAACGAAGGTGAGTCAACTGCCGGTACTGGTGAACTTCGCCATTATGCTACCGTCATACCAACCGTCTTTGATAGCGATGTGTATATGATGGCTCGATTATCGTATGCGGATGCAAAGCAATTGGATCCATATAGTGACGCCTATGCCAAGTGTGTTCTAAAACATAAAAATGAGTTGGAAGACTTATTAAAAACACAACCACAAGCACGGTTTACTTCGGTTAAGGCAAATGTGCAAAAACAACTTGATGAAGGTAAAAACTATCTAGAAACATCACAAAGGACATTTGAAGATACAAAACAACAACTCGATGATGCAAGTCAACAATTACAAGCAGGAAAACAAGAGCTTGCCAATCAACAAGCGGTATACAACCAAGCAATCCTTGATGGACAGCAACAATTGGATCAAGCCAAAGAAGTTCTCACAAATAGTGAAGCAACACTACAACAAGGAAATATTGCCTACCAAAACAACTTGCGTGCATACCAAAGCAAATTGAACACATTCAATACGAATAAACCCATGATTGAAGCGCAGATTGCAAACCTTGAAGCACAGCAACAACAATTGCTTGCAATCATCAACAACCCAGAGGCAAGCGATGAACAAAAAAACCAAGCCAGCGCTACACTTATCCAAGTGCAAGCGGGTATTGTTCAATACCAAAATGGATTACGTGAAACAGAAGCACAGCTACAAGCGGCCAAAGCAAAACTAGATGTTGCGGCTAGTGAAATTCAACTTGGTGAACGTCAATTGCAACAAGGAAAACAAACGTATGACGATACACAAGCTACATTCTTGGCACAGAAAGAAAGTGGAGCAACAAAACTTGCAGAAGCAAGCCAATTGTTACAAAGCAAGACGATGGAATTTGAAGCAAAACAAGCAGAATTTGCATCCAAGCGTCCGCAAATTGAAAAAGAATTGGCAGATGGTAAATCGAAACTTTCACAAATGGAAGAAAGTTTTGATGAATTAGAACAACCAACCTATGCCATACAATCACGTAAAGAAACGCCAGGTTCGCAAGGCTACAAAATTTACGGTAGTATTGCCAGCATTGTAGATAGTCTTGCTAATGTATTTCCTATCTTTTTATACTTTGTTGCTGCGTTAGTTACCTTTACAACGATGACACGCTTTGTTGATGAAGAACGAATCAACCTGGGAACCTTAAAAGCATTAGGTTATGAAAACAAAGACATTCGTAAGAAGTTTACGTTATATGGATTATTGGCTGCATTAATTGGTACAACAATCGGTATCATCTTGGGACATGTATTGTTACCAATGATTGTCTATCAAGCTTATAAGATTGGTTTTACAGTTCCAAAGATTGAACTTCACATGTATCCAGGTGTTAGTATTGTTGCAATTATCCTTTCCCTTATCAGTGCTGTACTACCAGCATACATGGTGGCAAGTCGTGAACTAAAAAGTCGTCCAAGTATTTTATTGCAACCAAAAGCACCAAAAGCCGGAAGTAAGATTTTGCTGGAACGCATCAAACCACTATGGTCATCTTTATCCTTTACGCAAAAAGTAACTGCAAGAAATTTATTCCGTTACAAGAAACGTGCATTTATGACAATCTTTGGGGTTTGTGGAGCCGTAACCTTACTGTTTGCAGGATTTAGCGTACAACACTCCATTTCTGGTATTGGTGAACGTCAGTTTGGAAGCATTATCAAATACGATATGATTGTCGCAAAAGACTCTACGATCCAATCTAAGCAACAAGAACGTTTAGATAAACAATTGGAAACTTCTCCAATAAAACGCAATATGCCAATTAACTTTAAAGAAATGTCAATTTCACCAAATGCAAGTGGTGATAAGCAAGACGTAAAGATCATCATCCCTAGCGATGCAAACAAGTTAAATGACTATATACGCTTGGATACACGAAAAGGTAAGACAACCATTAACTTGAAAGATGGCGGTGTCATTGTCAGTGAACGTTTAGCAAAATCACTTGATGCTACGATTGGAGACACCATTACGATTCAAGATGCCAACAACAAAAACTATCAAATGAAAATCAATGGTATTTGTGAAATGTATATGGGTCATTTCGTCTTTATGAATCAAAGTACCTACCAACAAGTATTTAAGGAAACTTATACAAACAACGCATACTTTGTGCAATTACATGACCGTTCCATCACAAATGCAAATAAACAAGCGGCGAAATTCGTTGATTTACCTGGTATCAAAGGTGTCGTTCAAAACACCACACTCATCAATCAAATTGATACCATCGTTCATGCCTTGGATATGATTATGGAAGTTTTAATTACGGTAGCAGCCTTACTTGCAGTCGTTATTTTGTACAACTTAACCAACATCAATATCTCGGAACGAATTCGTGAGTTATCAACTATCAAAGTGCTTGGTTTCTATGATAAAGAAGTCACTATGTACATATATCGTGAAACCATCATCCTAACAATTATTGGAATTCTTACAGGATTTGCCTTTGGACGATTCTTACATCTATACATTCTACATGTCGTACCACCAGAAGATGTGATGTTTGATCCAACCACTGGTCCAAATGGATATCTTGTTTCTATCATTTTGGTATCCATTGTAACTTTCATTCTTGGTGTATTCGTCAACCGAAAACTACGCAAGGAAGATATGCTACAAGCCCTGAAATCAGTAGATTAAAAAAAACGCTATATCGCTAGATATGGCGTTTTAATTTACAGCAATTAATTTTGCTAGTTCAAATGAATAGATGTACGTTTCAATTTGCCTTTTAGGGTAAAGTACATGTAACGCTTTTTGGTAAGCTAGAATTTGTTGATGGTAGCGAGTATATAGCACTTGTTCATCGATTCCACGATCACTTTTATAGTCGATCATAATCACTTGGGTATCATTTATTGCAAGATAATCCATATATCCATGCATGATACCTTGTTCATCTTTCACCATAAAGGCAAACTCATGGTACACCTGATCAAAGTTGTTTGCTTTTTGGTACAGCGGTTCTGCTTGCAGTTGTTGCAAGACATGTATATCATGGCTTGTAAGTTGAATGGCTTCTTGAACTGCAACCTTTTCTAAGAGTTCTTGACTCCATGTTTCATCTGGTAAAACTTCGACCATCCGGTGCAAGTTTGTTCCTCTTTCAAATCCAACATCCTCCTGCAAAGAGAATGGTTGTGGTTTTTGGACAAACACTTCACTATCACTTGGCGAAGCAAAGAGTACTTCACTAGTTTGTTTGTTGTAAAACTTTGGTTGATAATGCACACTTTTCTGTGCTTGTTTTTCATTTTCCCATACGGTATCCACAAAATGAATTTGATACAGCGAAGAATCCACATCATCCAACCCCATACGCATCCACCATAAAAATCCTTTGGTGTTGTAGAAGTTTTGGAAGTTTGCTTCCAATATTTGAGTTTCTTTACCAGTACCCACAACATGCATTTCACATTCTGCTCGTGTGATCGCAACATATAAGACACGCAATTCTTCTTCTAGTGAGCTGATGTATTGCTTATTTTTAATAGCAAGTTTGCTAATGTCGTTATACACTTGGTAGTTTTTTGTATCTACATAATCAATGGCAATTCCAAGCTCGTCATCACTTACTAAGAAACTGGATTTACTATTTTTACTTTCACCACTGACCAAGAAGACCACTTTAAATTCGAGCCCTTTTGACTTATGAATGGTCATTAAGCGGACCACATCATCACCTTCCCCTAATGGAAATGCTTCTGGTACTTTTAAGTTTTGTACTTGTTCAATGTAACGCAAGAACCCCTGAACCCCCATCGCTTCTTCATTTTCCTTTTGACAAACTAATTCATATAACAAATCCAGATTTACTTTATCTTGCAAGCTTGTATATGTCATGTAGAAATCATGAGTCTCATAGATGGTTTTCATCGTTTTGCTTAAGGGTTGTTTGTAAAGTTGTTCACGCAGGTCATAAAAACTAGACAAACGCGCATCCTTCATAAAATACTGTGCATACGACATATCTGTATCCTTGTGCAGTTTTGCATAAGCCAAATCATTTGCTGGAATTTGGTAGAAACACGATGTACATAAAGCAAGAAACTGGTGATCATCATGCATATTCACCAACGCTTTTAAAAAGGATAAAACTGACGTAATGCTAACATTTTTATAAAAATCCTCAGCATTTGCATAGAAACAAGGAATTCCTATCTCACCCAGTTCCTCGTTAATGCTTTTCATTTTTGCATTCCCACGGACAAGAATGGCAAAATCCTTAAATGCATATCCTTTTTCAGCTTTGATTTTAAGAATTTGGTTTGCGATATAGCTTGTTGTTAGATCTTTTGGTTTCTCAATCCAGTCATCACTTTTCTTAAGGTTTTTATCAATCACATGCAGTTGTACGGGTACATTTCCTTCTTTTTGTTCGGGGCGCCCAACGCTCACCACATCATCACTTTCATAAGAGGATGAAAGACCTTCAATATTCATCAATGCTTGAAAGTATTGATTGGTAAATTCCACAATGCTTTCTTTACTTCGATAATTGTATTTAAAGAAAATAACTTCATTTTTTGCATCTGGTGTATCGATAAAGCCCTTCATGATTTCAGGAGATGCGTTACGAAAGCCATAAATGGATTGTTTGATATCACCAACCCGAAACACATTATCCGTTTTTGCTATTAATTTAATTAAGGTATCTTGAACGTCGTTACTATCTTGAAATTCATCCACCATAATCGTTTGAAATTGGTTGCGTAATAAGGCTGCAACATGATGTTCTTTGGCTTGTAGTATATCAATAGCATAATGTTCCATATCGGAGAAATCAATACATTCATGTTCAACTTTTGCTTGTGCATAATTGGCAAGAAACATCTTTGTTAAATCAATGAAATGGTGCATCACATCAACATTTTCATTGTGGAATAAGACAAACTCTTTTTCACTAAACGCTTGTGCTAACAGTCGTCCTTCTGCGTCACCAATGGTTGTGTAATATCCACTTTTGGTTTTTGCTGGTGATTTCACTTGAACAGTTGCTTGTAAAATTTTTCGGTACAGTTCATAATCACGAACTTCGATGGCTGCTTTGGCCTCTTCATAGCGTGTTTGTTTAAGCAAATTGCTATCATCTTCAAATTCGTATTCAACGCGCTTTAAGGCATCTATAAGTAGATCCAATTCTAACGTAATTCCATAAAAGAAGTAATCTTGAATCATGCTTGGCAGTTGCACAATGTTGTCAATTTTTTCATAAGACGCACGACACTGTTCGATATACGTTTCTGGATTAGCTTTGGCGTTAACCACATTAGCAAATGTATAGATCGCATCTTCTAAACTTCCCAAGGTCTCTGGGCGATCACTAAATACATCTACAAATGAGGCAAACCATGGTTGTGTATATGCATACGCAAATACGTCGTTGAGTGCTTGGGCTTTCAACATACTTGCTTGTTGTTCATCCAATGGGTGATTGACCCGTTTTTTTGGTAAATCAATCATATAGTAATATTCTTTTAAAATTCGCAAACAAAATCCGTGGATAGTTGAGATATTTGCACTTTCTAAATTTGCCAGTTGCTGTTTTAGAAATGGATCGTTTGTTTTAGCATAGGCTTCAGCCAATGCTTTTGCCAAACGTTTTTTCATTTCAGCTGCTGCTGCTTCGGTAAAAGTCATGGCTAATATTTCACTAACTTCAACTTTATCATCCACGATCAACGACATGAGTCGTTCAATCAGTACTTTGGTTTTCCCAGCTCCAGCACTTGCTGAAACAAGAATATTGGTATCACGTGCTGCAATTGCGCGTAACTGTTCCTTGTTTAGACTCACTCGCTCTCCTCCTCTTTTAATTTCCCAACGATATAAATATCTTGATCAACTGGTAACATGTCACGGTCATAACCATCCTTACGATTGTGACAAATATCTTGGTATTTACAGTAGTTACAACTGATTGGTTCAATCTGAATTTTAGCTTTGCGCAATTGTTCAACGATCCGTTCCAAGTTCGCTATTAACAATTGTTCGACAGCTTCAATGTTGTAGATTTTTGTTGCGGCACTAAAGGTGCCATCTTTTTTACGTCCAATACCATCAATAAAACTCTCTGATGCATCCATGACTGGAAAATCAGTTGAGGTTGTCCACCCCACAAACTTCTTACTTTTTTCAAAGTTTTCTTTGCGCTGTTGATCATCCTGGCATTCCAATTTTCCACGATTCAGTTTTGCATACTGTGTTCCTTGTTTTCCATTTTGAAAACTGTAGTAATACGCTCCTACTGGACGTCGTGCAAAGTTTTGATGTGCAACATATAAATACGTAGGCAGTTGTAGTTTGATCCCTTTACGTACATCTTTTAAATCCAATTTTTTGGCACTACTTTTATAATCAATCACACTGATAAAATCACGATTCATATCCAAGCGGTCGATGAAACCGCGAAGGTGAACCTTTTCATCACCTACCGGAATCACCGTATCAAAACGATGTTCAAATTCTGTTGGCATCAATTGGTTGTCTTGCTCAAATGATTCTAAATACGCTAAGTTATCCATCACTGAGCTTAACAATCGTTTTTGACTCATTTGCAGGCGTGCTCTATCTTGCACATAAAGTTTCGCGAGTGCTTCACTTTCTTTAGCAATTAGCTGACTTACATCATGGACTGATGCACTGGCGTAATCCTTTCCGAAGGTTCTGGTTAAACTTTCATAAATATAATGCATCAAGGTCCCAGTTGTCGCCGAATCAAATGGACTTTTTGCCTCTTCATAAATGTGCAATCCATGACGTAAGAAATATTTATATGGACAGTTGGTATACATTTCAAAGGATGATACTGATCCATGGTAAGCTCCATCTTTTTTAAACAATGCTTCTCCATAGCTTGTATCAAGGTTGGTATCCACTGTGTAAGATTTCATGGAAAATGGTAATGGGTATGGTTTTGCAGGCTTATCCATAAAGGTTTCAATTTCAAGTGAAGGTTGTTGTACTTTACCATCCAAGCCGCTGGTTGCATAAAACACAAGCACATGTTTACTTGTTTGCAAAGAAGCTAAGGCTTGCTTGACATGCATTTCGTAGCGTTCTTCCAAACTTGGATATGCCGTTTGCTTTACGTAGTTCTCGGAAAACAGACCACTATTTGCCGCAAAACCAGGAAAACAACTTGCACTTGCTCCTAGCACAAAGTGATAGTCTGTTTCTTTGAGTGGCTGACTCAAGCTACCAATTTGCATACCCACCATCTCTTTGGTTTGTTTGGTTTGTAAAGCTTCCAAACGTTCCATAAACAAGGCAATCGTTTTTTCATTGAGATACGCATATGCGATTTTTATCTCCGTGCGAATCTGACGAATGGTTTGTACATCTTCCAAAGTCTGAAAACTACTTTGTTCAACAAGCAAAGCTTCAATGTATAACACCGCTTCTTGCAAGGAACAGGCAAGCAGTTTTTCTAAGGTTTCTTGTACTTCTATTTTCACTTCACGTGCATCAAGCTCCAATTGTTTAAAATTAGAACGTGTTTTTTCATCAATGATATGTTTAGTTTCATCAACATGATGTGCAATGTGATCAAAATCATCATCCAAAGTCTTATTGAAACTACGTACATAACTGACAAACGCTTCCGCTTTTGAACTAATGAAAACCTCAGTTTCAAAAAGTGCGGCAAGATGTTCACTGTCTGGTTGTAGATAATAGGCAAGTAAACTCGTAAACGAGAAAATCAACCGATTTTTTTTCTTTACACTTTGAAACGAATGTGGAATTTTGTAGCGATCGAGTACTTGTTCAAGAAACGGTTGATAGCTTTCATCACACATCGTCAGTTTCGCTTGTTCAGCTGCAATATCATGTTGAATGATGTAACGTGCCACTGCTTCACATTCTTCCTTTTTATTTAATACATAGTAAAAACTTTTTTTGGGTTTTACAATCTTTGTCGGTTGGATTGATGCCCCTTTGCTTTGTAAAATGTTGTAAACATAGCGATGTCGAGCACTGGCAAAATCATCCATGATCAAAATATGCTTTGCATCTTCGATTTGTTGCAAAGCAAGCATTTGCTCCTTGCTTGCACAGGGTACTTCTTTCAACGTCAAAATGATGTCTTTCAATTCTTTTAGATAGACATCGCTTTCTTTTAATTGTTCATCCTGTATTCCATAGAAATGTACATCATCCACAAAACTAACGACTTCATTTACAAAATCAGTGTTTTCTTTCACACCTGCAAAATAGGTAAGTTCCATATCTTGTAGTTTGACATAACACTGATAGATGTAGGCATCGTACGTATGCCTAAGCAAACCTGCAAGATAGGTGTCCACACTCATGATGGATAGATTGGCAACTGCGTTGGTTTGTTCAAGCAGTTCACTGCGTAATTGTTTATGCACATAACTTGGTGCAAGGATGATGGTATGTTCTTGTATTGTTTCAATTCTCATACCCGTATTATACTATGTTTTTTGAAAAGCCTTGCACAAAAAAAACGACAGTGGATACTTTTTTTATCCATTCTGTCGTTATCATGCTTATTCATATAAATAATGATGTTCACGAAGTACTTTTTTAATGCGTTCATAGGTTTCAACATTTGCACATTGTATCGTATGAAGATGAATCCCATCGTTTAGCTCACTTAAGTTTTTCGCACCCAGAGCATGGCTTTTTTCCACAAATTCATCAATGTCATAACGCGAGTGAATATCTAAATTACCCACAAGTTCACCATAGAGTGGATGATCCACAATGACATTTAAAACTACGCCACCATTGTCCACAATCAAACCAAGTTCATCTGCCGTTTCATGTCCTTCATGCTTACAAGCAATGGTATAGGTTTCATCTGGATCATGTAAATACAAATAGCCTTTCACACTGGCAACGATTGGTTCTTGCTGTGCTTTTAAGATGGCAACATCCCCAACAACGATTTGTCTAGAAACACCATATTTGTTCGCCAGCTTTGTAGCATTGAGTGGTTCTTTTGCATATTTTAAATCATGTAGAATCGCTTGCCTTCTTTGATTGGTTAAATTATCTTTCTTCACTTTGTGGTCCATATACTTCTCCCTATCTAAATTGCATTTCGTATAGTTTCGCGTATTCTCCATTTTTTGCTAGAAGTTCATCATGACTACCAACTTCATCAATTCCAGTTTCACCAAGAACAACAATCCGTTGTGCATTTTTGATCGTTGATAAACGGTGCGCAATCACAAATGTTGTTCGGTTTTTTGCCAGTTGTTCAAGTGATTCTTGTACAACTTTTTCACTTTCATTATCCAAAGCACTTGTTGCTTCATCAAAAATTAAGATTGCTGGGTTTTTAAGGAATACACGCGCGATTGAGATTCTTTGTTTTTGACCACCAGAGAGTTTCACTCCACGTGATCCGATATCTGTATCATAACCGTTTTCTAGTTCCAAAATAAAGTCATGTGCATTGGCTTGTTTTGCAGCACGTATAATATCTTCTTCACTGGCATTTGGATTTCCATAGGCAATGTTATCCATAATGGTTCCCGCAAACAAGTACACATCTTGTTGCACCACCCCAATGTTGTTTCTAAGTGATGCTAGTGTAACTTCACGATTTGAAATGCCATCGATGGTAATCGTTCCATCACTTAACTCATAAAAGCGAGGGATTAAGGAACACATCGTGGTTTTACCGGCTCCACTTTGTCCAACCAAGGCAATGTACTCTCCAGCTTGTACTTGTAAGTTTACATCGCGTAAGACATACTCGCTTTTTTCATTGTAACGGAAATAGACGTGTTCAAAGTTCACATCACCTTTGACATCTTGCAAAGCAACCGCATTTGGTGCATCTGCAATGTCTGGGTGAATTTCCAACAATTCCATAAAGCGTTCAAATCCACTAATCCCATCTTGGAAGGTTTCCGTAAAGTTGATCAAACGTTTGATGGGATCTGTTAAATTTGAAATATACAACAAGTATGCAATTAAATCTCCGGCATTCATTTGTCCAATGCTAATAAAATATGCACCACCAATAATGATGATCACACTCAACATAGAAATAAACGCACCAATTCCTGCATGGAAACGACCCATCTTATGATAGGAATTACGTTTTGTGTCAATCCACAAACTGTTTTCATGAGAGAAGCGGTTCATTTCAGCTTCTTCATTGGCAAAACTTTTTACCACACGAATCCCTGAAAGACTGTCTTCAATTCTCGCGTTGATATCACCAATTTTTTGACGGTTGGCTTTAAACGCTTTTTTCATTTGCTTGTTGTAGTACACTGCAAAAACAATCATAAAGGGAATAATGGCAAACATGATTAAGGTTAAAGGAACATGAATCGCAATTAAAATAACAAATGCTCCAACGATTCTAATAAAGGAAATAACAATATCCTCAGGGCCATGGTGATACAATTCTGTTAATGAGAACAAGTCATTGGTTAAACGTGTCATCAACTGCCCTACTTTTTGATCGTCATAAAAACTAAAACTTAGTTTTTGGTAATGTTGGAACAATTCATTTCGCATATCCGCTTCCATAAACGCACCCATCACATGTCCTCGATACGCTACATAGTAGTTACACACATATTCAATGATGACTAAGACAATAAAGACACCAGCAAACAAGGCAATGGTATCCATGGCAATTTGGCCACCACTACCAAGCACATCATTGGCAACATAACGCGTCATCAATGGGAATGCTAACGTAACTGCACTAGCCACAAAGGCACAAAACATATCGGTAAAAAATATCTTTTTATACGGTTTATAATATGATAGAAATTTCTTCATTCTTTTTGACATAACATCCTCCAAACTCCAAACATTATAGCATAGAAAGGGCGTTTCAAAAAATCAACTACCCTGATAATAAAAAAATAAAGAGCCGCCGAGCTCTTTACTTTTTTAAATTATTTAAAAGGGAGAATATAATGAAGTATCTAGGATTATGTTGATACTTCAACAAACGGGTGTAACGTTTGTATACTCATATAATACAGTCGTCAAGTGGGTACAATATCAATTTTTTATGGAAATTTGTGTGAAGATAATGAAAAATTGTTGCAGATTGATGTCAATTGTTAAGAAATTGTTAAAATCGGTTTAAAATTCGGTAAAAATGGTAGGAATTAGAATAATAGTTATGTTATTATAAGTGTAGGGAAAAGGAAAGGAGTAATAGGAAGATATGATTTTAATGTACACATCTTTTGGTTGTACAAGTGCAATCAAAGCGAAGACTTGGTTGAAGGAGAACAATTTGAATTTCGTGGAAAAGAATATTCAAAGTACACTCTTAAACAAGGAAGAGATTAAGTATTTGCTGCAAAGATGCCCGAATGGAACTGATGACATCATCTCTACCCGTTCGAAAGCATTTAAAACATTAGGAAAGGACATCGATGATTTAACAGTCAACGACTTAGTAAACTTTATTCAAGAGAATCCTACCGTCTTAAAAAGACCAATTCTACTTGATCACGACAGTTTCGTAGTTGGATTTGACAATGACGAAATCACTGCATTCATTCCAAGTGAAACACGTAACGTGTTTGGTGATGAGTAAGCAACTGAACATCTATTCATAAAAGGATTCTCAATCGAGAATCCTTTTTCATATGTTATAAAACTAACCAAAGTAAGACAATCATGATGACAATGATCACTCCCAAGAATCCGTTGGCAAATGCAGCTAGTTTATGATGCTCATCGTATGCACTATATGCATCTATAAACAAAGTGATAGCTAAAGCGATCGAAGCCAAACTCATCCCAATGTTCCAATCAAACAGGCCAAGAATTCTTGAGATGATAATCACGAATCCAGCAAACGCATAGAAATACACTTTCAACTGCTGCATTTTTGATAATTCACGCTCTTGTGTATGTTCCATAGAGTCTCCTTTTTTAGTCACTAGTTATCCTCTTCATTCACTTCTTCTTGGTCATCATCCATTTTTTCAACACGCGCTTGTTTGATGACTTTTTCATCCACTTGTGTAATCGTGAAGCGATATCCAGAATAATCAATGTAGGCATTATCACCAACGTGTGGTAAACGTTCCAACTTTGATACCAAGAATCCATTTAAGGTATCGTATTCATCAATTGGCAATTGGATCTTTAAGATTTTTTCTACTTCATCTAGTTCAATTGAACCTTCCATCAAATAGGTGTGATCACCAATCTTACGGTATTCAACAGGAATTTCATCATATTCATCAAACACTTCTCCGACGATTTCTTCAATTAAATCTTCCATGGTCACAATACCTGCAGTTCCCCCGTATTCATCAATGACAATCGCCATGTGTTTGTGTTGTTTTTTTAAATCGTAAAACAGTTTATCAATCGCTAATGAATCTGGCACAAACAGTGGTTGTTGAATGATCTTTTGTAAATCAAAGTCTTTCGCATCTTTGTTTTCATAAATATAACGTAATAGGTCTTTGGCATGAAGGATGCCAACAACATCATCTAAGGTTTCATCGTAGACCGGAATTCTTGTATAACGTGAACTTTTGCTGTAGTCCATCACTTCTTCATAAGATGCATGTACTTCCAAACCTTCCACATCCACGCGATGGGTCATAACTTCATTTACCTCTGTATCGTTAAACTCAAAGATGTTGTCAATCATCTCGCGTTCTGAGACATTGATTTCTCCTTCTTCTGAGCTGGTTGCAACCATCAAACGAATTTCTTCCTCACTAATTAAATCATCATTCTTATTTGGGTCAATACGCAAAAGACGCAACACTCCGTTTGTACAAAACGATAAGATGTACACAAACGGTAAAAACAACTTGTAGAGTATATTAATTGGCATTGCTACAGCGTTGGCAAACTTTGTTGGATTTGCCATCGCGATACGCTTTGGCACAAGTTCCCCAAAGATCAGTGTCAAAAATGACAATAGAATCGTGATTAAAGCCATGGAAATGCTACGCATCGCACTGACATGGATCGAAAGCCCTAGGCTTTGCATCAATTCAACTAAGTTATCAGCAAACGCATCAGAAGCTAAAGCCGAGTTTAAAAACCCTGAAAGCGTAACTCCAACTTGGATCACTGACAATAAGCGATTGGGTACATTTACCAGTCGATATAAAATCGTTGATTTGCGATTGCCTTCTTCCGATTCAAGTTTTAATTTCTTTTTATTTAAGGAAATTAAAGCAATTTCACTACCTGAAAAAAAGGCATTGATCAACACTAAAACAATAAGAATAATTACGTTTATCATTCGGACCTACTTTCTTAAGAAAATTGTAAGGATTATACATGGATAAGTCAAGAATATCACTTCAATCTAACGAAGTTTCATCCCCTTTTTAAAATTGGAAATCATCTCTCCTGTAAGCGAGTCTTTGGAGAAGTTATCACCGATGGCATCTGCTTTTAACCACTGTGCAAGAGCAAGTTCATCTTCATCTAAAGTAATGTTAGTACTTCCATCGACTTCTGTATAAAATCCCATTAGGATAGACTCACTAACACCCCATGGTTGGCTTTTGTAATAGCGGAGATTTTTGATGTTTAGACCCACTTCTTCTTTAACTTCACGCGCACACGCTTCTTCAATGGTCTCCCCGATTTCCACAAAACCTGCAATCAAAGCATACCGTGTATAGTCACGCCCCGCATATTTTGTTAGTAGAAGTTCATCTTCGTGTATGATACCAACGATAATTGCCGGATTGATGCGTGGATACTCGATGTTTCCACACACATCACACAATAAGGCGCGCTCGCTAGTTGCAGGATGAAACTGACTTCCACAATGTCCACAATAGCGATATTGTCGATACCACTGTGCCAAATGATACGTCGTGCTAGCAGCATAACTAGTCACTTGTGAACTATGAGCCATAAACTTACGTAAAGGCGTGTAGGCTAGCTTACAGGGCGTCCAGTCTAGGGCGATAAAGACATCTTTACTAGCAATGGCAAATCCATAAACAAGTACACCCAAATGGATTTGTAAATCACATAGTTCTTTGTACGTATAAAATGTATATTGGCTGCCTTCTTGTCTTGCGAGAATGCCTTGCTTGCTAACTTGTACCACATATGCATCGTCATGGACTTGTTTATCCAAATAACGATTGTCCAATATATCTGGTGAAATATCTTGTAACATAATCCTCCTATCCACACTCCTATCCTTTTCTTCCAGAAAATCTTATGTTTTTACCATACTTTTCTTTTTTCATTCATATGAAGTGTAAGTCTTAATAATTATGATATGATAATAATACCACTTTATATAGGAGAGTGGATAGAACTTCTATGATATTGAATATTAAAATATTCCCTCAATGTTTTCTTATAATTAATGATTTTACACAATTAATATTCATAACCCCTACATAGAAGTAAAGCAAAAGCCATTGGACCCCCACAGACCAATGGCTTTTTATAGAAACAAAGCATCCGTCCCAGTTGTTTTACCAAAGGACGGATGTTTTTAGATTACATAGGTATCACGTGCACCAACATACGCGCCATAACAAGGACCGTGTAACGGTGATACAACCGTAATTGCAGGATTGACCTTTGCTTTAAAGGCATCAAGTACCATTTCGGCATTCCACAAACTACCAGCATAACTTACTTGTGAAATTCCAGTTTGTTGGTACAAGGTGTTCACTAAACATGCTTGGTCACTTGCAGCTTGTTCAAAAATCACAAGTGCTGCAGGATCGTTTGCTTTTGCCATTTCGTATACATCAAGTGATAACTTGGCAATATTTTCCCTTTTGTTTTCCAAGGTATCAGAAACAAACGAAATCAAATCATAGGGACTCGTAAATTCATACTTGTTCATCATATAGGTGTATAGAAAGGTACGTTCTTTACGAAAGTCGGCTTGTTCACTAAATTCTTTAAGCTACATTTTGCCAACAGCATAGGCACTTCCTTCATCACCAATTTGATAGCCCCAACCTCCACACATGGTAAAGGTATCCCCATTTTGAGCATAGGCAATGCTTCCAGTTCCTGCAATTGCTAGAATGCCATCTGCTCCATCAAAGGCACCAAACAAAGCAACTTGTCCATCGTTAAATACAACATATGGAATCTCACCAAAGGCCTGTTTGCACACTGCATCGGTTTTTTCTTGCATGGTGGCATTGCCACCATAACCACCTAGTCCCAATCCAATATACAGTTGATAATCTTCTTCATGGGCAATCGCTTGTGTAACAAGTGCAAAGCCTTCTTTTAATAGGGCAACACTTTCCGCTTCACTTTTTTGCATGATATGAACACTACCAAGTGTTGTACTCGCTAATTGATTTCCTCTTGCATCATAGATTGCAAACTGGGTTTTGGTGCCACCACCATCAATACCAATAATAAATGTTTTCATAAACGACCTACTTATCAATCCGCAAGGTCGTTTTCGGATCAAAGAAATGCACTTTACTTAAATCAAATGTTAACTTCGTTTGGGTATGTGATTCGATACCTAAACGTGTCGATACTTTGGCAATCAATTCTTGACCAAAGAACGAACCATGAAGAATGCTCTCGTGTCCAAGCAATTCACTAATATCTACTTGGAACATAAAACTTGCACTTGGATAGGTTTCTTCTACGATTCCTTCACAGTAAATATCTTCTGGTCTTATCCCCATCACAACATCTTGATTTTCATATGCAGCTAGATCACTAGCATACTTCTCAGGAAGCTCCATTTGTAAGTCCCCTACGATAAAGTGGTTGTCACTTACGTTTCCGTGCACAAAGTTTGTTGCAGGGCTTCCGACAAATCCAGCAACGAACATGTTGGCTGGATTGTTATAGATTTCTTTTGGTGTTCCAATTTGTTGAATGTATCCATCTTTCATAACCACAATGCGTGTTGCCATTGTCATCGCTTCGGTTTGATCATGCGTTACATAAATGGTCGTTGCTCCTACCCGTTCGTGTAGTTTGATGATTTCTGAACGCATCGCTACACGTAGCTTGGCATCCAAGTTACTTAACGGTTCATCCATTAAGAACACTTCAGCATTTCTTACGATTGCGCGTCCCAACGCCACCCGTTGTCTTTGTCCACCAGATAGTGCTTTTGGTTTACGATCCAAATATTCTGTGATTTCTAATATCTTTGCAGCATCGCGTACACGTTGATCGATTTCTGCTTTTGGTACTTTGCGAATTTGTAGACCGAACGCCATATTATCATAGACACTCAAATGTGGATAAAGTGCGTACGATTGAAACACCATCGCGATGTCACGATCTTTTGGTAATACGTTATTCATCTTTTCTTCATTGATGTAAAGTTCACCTGATGTGATATCTTCCAACCCAGCAATCATCCGCAGTGTTGTACTTTTCCCACAACCAGAAGGACCGACAAAGACAATGAACTCTTTATCTTGTATATCCAAGTTGAAATCAAAGACCGCTTGGACTTTATTATCATAAATCTTATTTATATCTTTTAATTTTAATGTAGCCATAACTCCTCCTATTTGTAACGTCGGTTGTATATATACAACAAGATAAGCAATCCAGTTAGTCCCACAAGTTGAGTTACTAAGCCTGCATAACCAATATATTTTTGACCAATGATCACCATCGACAAACTAACGATAAAGCTTAGTGCAATGATGATGTGTTTCCATGTTTTATGTTCCATAGCTTGCACCTAATCTTTCAATCCACCAAGGGTCATCCCTTGGGTTAATTTCTTTTGCACCATAATGTATAAAATAAGGGTTGGCAACATAACGATAACCAGTCCTGCATACATCGAGCCATAACTTGCTGCTGCTTTTTGACTTTGCATCAAATTAATCAAACCAACGGGTAATGTTTTACTTGTTCCTGGCATCAAGGTCAAGGCAATGATGTATTCATTCCAAAATGAGAGGAAGTTAAAAAGAATTACTGTAATGATACTTGGTTTTGCCATTGGTATCATAATTTTCACCATGGTCCGGAAATAGCCCGAACCATCCATATACGCTGCTTCTTCATACGCTTTTGGCAAAGTTCGAAAATAACTCGTCAATAAATAGATGGTAAACGGCAAAGCTGTAGCTGCATATATCACAGCTAACACGAAGATATTATTTAAAAAGATGCGTTGACCAATGATTTGGGAAACACCTTTATCCCAACTTAGTAGCATTAAGAAAATTGGCACAACAATGTAATTGACATTGATAAACAATCCACTCATAAATCCTAAGTTTATGATCTTTTTCCCTTTAAACTTAAATCTAGCAAGAACATAGGCAGCAGGTAAGGCTACAACAAGCAAGATGATTAGCCCAAGCCCAGTTGCAATAACAGAGTTAAGAAAGTACTCACCCATATTTGCCTTTTCAAAGGCATCCGCAAAGTTTTGAAGATGCATTCCCAGCGGCATGGTCCATGGACTTCCATAGAATTCACTATCTTGTTTGATCGACGCAAGAAATACCCACACCACTGGTACAATAATAGATATGGCAAGTGTTAGTAAGGCTACATATATAAAGATTCGATACAAACGATTAGTTTTTTTATCCATACGATAACCTCCTAAAATTCCATATCATCACGAAGTGTGATGTGATTGACAATAGCACTTAATGCAAATGAGAAAATAAAGACAATTGCACCAATCGCCATTCCATATCCATAGGTTGCATTGTCATAGGCTTGTCGATACAAGTAACTTAGAAATACTTCACTTGCCCCATCTGGACCCCCACCGGTCATAACTTTCACAAATAAGAAACTTAAGTTGATGGAACTGATAATATAGAACGTAAGCGTTGTTCGTATATTCCCCCAAATTAACGGTAACGTGATTTTAAAGAATTGTTGGATCTTATTTGCCCCATCTAGTGAAGCTGATTCATACAGGTGTTCAGGAATACTAGACATACTTGCCATGTACATGACCATGTAGTATCCAATTGCTTGCCAAATCATTGTTCCAATAATTGCATAGATCACAATCGATTGGTCGCCTAGAAATTTGATTCCTTCCCAGTTCTCTGGTTTAAACAAACCAATGATACTGTTTAGTAATCCATTGCTTGGATCGTAGATGGCACTAAAGATGGAAGAAATGACAACAACCGATAACACATTGGGAATGTAAAAGATAATGCGAAAGAAGTTTTCACCCTTTACTTTTTCTCGTGTTAGAATTGCCGCAAAAACAACCGCAAAGATCAAAGTTATAATTGCCACCAAGACAATGATTAAGATGGTGTTTTGACATGAGCGTATAAAGTTCATGTCCTTAAATAAGATAAGGAAATTGTTGAATCCAACAAATTCCTGATTCGCTGATAATCCTCCCCACTTCAGTAACGACATACGAAATACATTTAGTGTAGGGAAGACCATAAAAATGGTAAATAATAGAATCGCTGGTGCTAAGCATAACCAGACAAAACGTCTTTCTTGTTTTCGATTGTTCATATGTCTTCCTTTCTTAAAAAAATAGCGGTGTTGCCACCGCTACATTTTATTTGTTTGCTTCAACAACTTTTTTTAATGCTGTAATAAATTCATCGTACCATTGGTCAACTGTTTTATCTTTTGTCATAACTGAGTTAACAGTTCCATATAAGATTCCTTCACCAGTTGTAAGGTCCACACCTTCTACTTGATTTTCAAGTGCCGCAAATCCAACTGCATTTGCTTTTGCTCCATTGTCGTAGATTGAGTAGAACACTTTGTTGATGTCATCATCTTTAATGTTGTCTGATGCGTGAATGGTTGGCATTACAGCTGATTTACCTTTTGTATAGAATAAGGTAGCTGCTTCATCTGAGTAACAGTATGCCATGAATTTCTTTGCAAGATCCACATTTGTTGCACCTTCAGGAATGTACATTTGTTCTGTGAATGTTGTCGAGTAAGCATCTCCATCAGCACTCACTTTTGGTAATGCCATCATGCCCCATTCAAAACCTTCAGCTCTTGGTGCTTTTTCCATTTCACCTGGTAACCAAGTACCATTTGGAATAAATAAGGCTTTGTTATCTAAAATTGCTTGTTGGTTTTTTGAGAAATCTGTACCATTTGCTTGTGCAACCGTGTTTGGTTCAATGTAGTCTGCTAGTTTTCCAACCAATTCAAATGCTTGTTTAGCTTCTGCACTTTCCCATGTTTTTTCATCGTAGTGCATCATTTTTTCATATGCATCTGGTCCCGCTGTTTCATTCAACAATGCTGAGAAGAATGCATCAAAGTAACCAGTTGTTGGGTAGGTAAATAGTGAGATTCCTTCGGCTTTTGCTTTATCCCCTAAAGCAAACATTTCATCCCAAGTTGTTGGTACTTCCCAACCTTTTTCTTTAAATAATCCAGCGTTGTAGAACAAGCCACAAGGACTGTAGTTAAGTGGTGCTAAGTATAACTTTCCATCATCGTAAGGACGTAAGTTTAAAGCATCCGTAAATCCTGGAATGATGTTGTCTGAAACTTTTGTTTCTGTTCCTGGAATTGTCATATCAAGTATATCATCAATCGGTTGGATTTGTTTTTCTTTCACCATCGTGTCAGTTAAACCACCTTCACCACCAATTGCTAGATAGATAATATCAGGAATGTCTTCACCAGCTTGGATTCTTGGACGTAGAACATCGGAAATATTCTTTTCAAATTCCAACTCTACTTTCACGCCTTCCATTTCTTCGAACTTTTTGGCAACAGCTTCCCATCCGCCTGTACCAAAACCTCCATTAAGTCCGGCAATCTTTAAGACTTTTTCGTCCGTGTCAGCTTTTTTGTCTGAGCTTCCGCATCCTGCTAGCGCTGTTAACATAACGGCACTCACACAAGCTAACTTCATAAACTTTTTCATTGATTCGTATCCTCCTTTTATTTGTATCAAATCAATCATCTACTGTAATCATAGTGTAAGTTAAGCGCTTACACAATATAAGATATTGTCACGTATTTTATATATATTGATGACATATCCCAAGATTTCTAAAAATCATTTGGCACATCAAACCAGAGTATTTCTGTTGGTTGTAAATGTACGTGATGTGTATTTCCTTTGGTAGTATAAATCGTTGCATCCTGTGCTTCGTATGTATTATTTACCACGCAATAGCTTTTCGTTGATGGATACATATTGACCTCAACATTGTAGTTATCGGCATACCATTCGTAAATCTCATTTTCTTTGCCTGCTGCGTAGAATAGACTACGATATAGCAATCTGGTGTTTTCAAAGTTGAATGGCAAACCACTCATATAAATGGCACGTCCTTTTCCATACTTGTGACTTGCAAGATTTACACTTTTTCCAGTTGTTTTAATGACTTGCGTATCACGAAGCGCGTAGGCAAATTTCACCTTGCTTCCTAGATCAAGTTGTTCAGGTAACCCTTCTGTAATGAAGTGTTCTTGTTGCTGCCAGTTGTATTTATCATGCGATAGACTAAAACCAACTTCTTTGTCTATGCCTAAGACATCGTACAGCTGAAAGAAGTGACCTTCTTTTTGGTATGCACTTGGATCCCCAATTCCAATGAAACCATTTCCTTCATAAATAAACTGACGCAATTTTGTTACAATGGCTTCATTTTTCCAATATTTGCCACCTGAGAATGATGTATATGCATCCCCCACGTTAATGATGACTCCTGGTGTATCCAATAGATGTTCATCATCTAACAATTCATCAAAACTGATAAACTCTAAATCCACAGGCAATCCACTTAATGCTTCCAAGTAGCCTTCATAGCTATAATTGTCTTCATACGGGATGGCATGATGGACCATATGTGCACCCCATGAACGTAACTTTCCATAGGAGTTTAAGACATAGACTTTAAATGGTACACAGTATGGTTGGACTTGATTGACCTTATCGTACAATTCACGAAATTCATCTGCGACTTCTTTGACGTAGTCGATAAACTCGGGAAATTCCAAAGCAAGCTTCAAGTATCCACCATAACCAATGCGATCTACAGGTTTACGTAAGATGGCTCGTCGTGCAGTCACCCAATTCACCTTTGCTTCATGTAGTGGGTCCCCGCCTTCATGAAAGGTGTCCGGGAAAAAGTATGGTAGCAAGCGTCCTTCTGTGTATTTCACCCCAGGAATATCCGAAATGATTCGTAAGGTTGAACCATTCCCCACACTACCAACCACTGCATCAAGGCCTACGTTTTTAAAGTAGTTTCCATATGGTTCTGTACCAATCCAATGATCACCTAGAAACATCATCGCTTCTTTGCCAGCTTTATGTGTTAAATCCACAAATACTTTCATCAATTTGCTAACTTCGATTTGTTGGAATTCCATAAAGTCTTTATATTCTTTGGTTGGTACCACAAACTGTGAATTGTTATACCCTTGGTTAATGATAAATTCTGGACGGAATGGATATCCTGCCCAAGCTTCAAACTGTTCAAGGATGTAAGGAGAAACACTCGCATTATATCCAAACCATTCCACAAATGACTCACGTGCTTGTTCATCAAAGATGAGTGTAAACTGATGAAAAAATGTCGTAAATCGAATCACGTCAATTTCCGGATTGTCTTTTAAGTATTGTTTAAACTTCTCAATGACGTACGCTTGTGTTTTTGGTTGACGTACATCATAGGTCATCTGATGTTCTTCATCTTTCCAATCGTTGGTGATTGCATTGTACATATGTACTGGATCCCAAATGATATACGCTAGAAAGCTTACGGTATATGCATGATATGGGATCGCATCACCTATGATGACTTCACTTGTACTTGTATCAAATGTCCATTGTCCATAGGGAATGATATCTCCTGTTGTACGGTCAATGACTTCCCACCATTTCGCCATATCAATGTTGTCATTTGGTTGTAAAAGATCGTTATAGATGTACTTCATGATGTTAATATGCAACTTCTTGGAAGTTGCCGTTTCAAATTGTGACATCACGTATACTTGTTGAATTTCATCGGGATTCTTTCTTGCCCAATCATTATCTTTACGCGTCGTGTAGTACGTAGCGTATTTTTTTATATCCATACTTTTTAGTTCGTCTGGCATTACAGTTCCATCACAATCCCGTATGGCATCGCCACCCCAGTAGTCTATGATACGCACGGTTTCGCCGATCATATCGATGTCAGTTGGAACGGTCAATCGGCCTTTTTGTTTGCTCACAAGTTCTCCTCCTTAGCTTTACGAGTTCATCATACACAAACAAATTCACCTACACAACCACCATTTTGTAAGCACTTACATAAAAAAGACAACATACCTAACATTCCATACGAAACAATCGATTTTTTTAACTTTTTTAGATATATTGCTTAGTTTATAAAAACCAAGAAAACTGCTAAATGGTTGTTAGCTCGCAATAATTACCATATAATGAAGATACGGAGATAGGAGATTTTATGAGCAATCATCGTTACCAATTCGAACGAAATAAAATTGAAAAGATGAATTTGAAACTACGTTATATCACTCACGCAGAAAGCGATGTGGATTGGCATAGTATCAAACATACCCATCACTTTACCGAAGTGTTTTTCATCGTGAATGGAGAGGGCGGCTTTCTTGTCGAAAACGAACGCTTCCCTGTGAAAGACGGCGATTTGATCATTATCAATCCAAACGTTGCCCATACCGAAGAAGGACACGACAAAGGTGGCTTCGAATACATCGTTTTAGGGATTGAAGGAATGCAGTTTCTAAGTAATGAAGCAGATTTAAGCTGTGATTATGTCTTATCAAATTTCGATCAAAACAAAGTGTTAATCTTACACTACTTAAATACGTTACTCCAAGAAATTCGTCAAAAGGATAACAACTATGAAATGATCATTCAGAATATTTTAGAGATCTTGATGGTTCAAATTGTGCGTAAAACAAACAATGCGATTTCTTATGTTGCAACCAAACGCATTTCTAAAGAGATCAAGCAAATCGAAGAGTATATCAACAATCACTTTGCAGAAGAAATATCCTTAGATACATTAAGTAAACTCACATACTTAAACAAGTATTACATCATTCATGAGTTTAAAGAGTACAAAGGTGTTTCTCCCATCAACTTCTTAATTGCACGAAGAATTGATGAAGCGAAAAATTTACTGGCAACAACAGATTACACCATCGCTAAGATCGGTGAATTAACCGGATTTTCTAGTCAGTCCTACTTTTCCCAAATTTTCAAAAAAGAAACAAACGTTTCACCTAACCAATATCGTCGTGCTGCTTTAAAAAACGAAATAGATTTTGAATCATAAAAACAGACACCTGGTTAGGTGTCTGTTTTTATGATTAATTACAACCTCCTCCAACAAATCCCCAGTAACCTTTATTAGGTGTGGCTGGTTCAAGATTCCAAGGTGTTTTCAATCCTGCAGGAAAATCAGCATGACATACATATTGATTGTACATACTTGAAAATTTAGTTGGATTAGATATTGCTGTGTACATTGGGTGATATTGGAAAAATCTAATTAATTCTCTCCACGAATCTTCTTTTGGAATTGTCCAAGGATGTTTTGGATCTACACTGAGAGAAACAACTGAATTTCTAACAATCCAATTTACGCTTTTAAAATATTCAAATCTTGGTGTTATTACTAACTCATATTCAATTGGTACATTATTTCTTTTCGCGGTTTCTATTATACCGTTTTCCCCGCTAGTTCCATCATCAAATAGTACTATTACCTTTGTCACTTCATTCCAGTCGATCTCATTATTCTCAGCATATGGACATGTTGAAGATGTTGGATTATCACGCAATGGTAATGGTTGAGGTTCAGCAGATATTCCAAAAAAAGTTGATACTAATAATGTGTTCGTTAAAAAAACTTCGTCAAATGGTTCATATAAAAAACCTCCTTGAAAACGTAATATCACTAAAATTAATAAAATAAAATTATAATAAATGAACATTATCATTATATGCACTATATTTTTTTCAAACACCGTGTATAATTAAAATAAATAAAGGAAATAAGCATCGTATGAATAAAAACATTGGAAATTCTGGAATTGTTATTAGCATTATCGGCTTAATTTTAATTATTGGTTTTGTTTTTGGTATAACTGCAGACACAGGAGGAGGAAATTTTGCTTACTTACAGCTAATTCTTGTTATTATTATACTTTTATCAGTTTATTTCAGAATGAAAAAAGATAGAAAAAAAAATAACCTAACCCTCATATTGGCGATACTTTTTTGTGTGTTAAATATTTTCTATATCCTATTAGTTGATAAACCATTACATAGTGATATTGAGGCAGTCTATCAAAACATAGTAACTTTAATTCTTGGATATGTTTTATATGTTGGAGGTCTATCTTTTCAATACGTAAAAAAATGAAAATGAGGATACAAAAAAAGCCAAGAGTATCTCAAATACCTCTTAGCTCTCATATGCACTATGTGGGAGTGAACCTTAATCAATAGTCTAAGCTATTAAGGTTTTTACGAGATCTGAGTCCCAAATGTGAACACTCCCTAATTGAAGTATATCACATTCTCACGCACATTCACGTAAGGCTAATGTTTTATTAAGATATCTCTTAGCTTTATCATACGAAAGTTCCTATGGAACTTTTTTATTCATATGTGACTTGTTGGTCTGCTTTTTGTTGTTCTAAGAGTTTTCTAATTTTAGATAATTCATTCAAAATTGCTCCAAAATAACAAAATGCGATAATAGCAGCAATAATTGCAAACATAAGGTTAACCTCCTATCTGTATTGATGTTGTAAGCGTTCTTTACCATCATTATAGAATATAAGCATCGCCTTGTCTATGTATAGAAAATACCCAATGGACGTATCCATTGGGTAGATTTTTATATCTAGTGATTGTCTTGTGAACCAGGACCAGCAGTTAAATGATCTGCAGGTGCCTTCACAGAGAAGTTTGAACGGTATTCAGTTTCTGACCAGTTGATACGTTCAGCAACTAAACACTCAGGGTTTAATTCCACACCATCAAGGATCATCTCTTTAAACTTCATGTAACCTGCACGGTCAATTAAGTGACCACCATGTAAGTACATTGGTTTGTAGTCAAGTGCCCAAGCAGAGAATTTTTGCCAGTTCGCTAATGCTCCCATAACAACTTCTTCACTTGCCCAGTTTAAGAATACTTTACCAGCACGTGGCGTTTGACGTCCCGTACGTCCACCGATAATTACACGGTATAATTTCTTAGGGTTGCGTGTCCATGCCCCAGTTGGGCAGAAACGTACACATTCCCCACAACCTGTACAGCAGCAATCATCTTTTGCTGGAATTCCGTTTGGTGTTCCTGATAGGACACGTGTTGCTCCATGTTTACACACAGCGACACATTTCCCACAACCAATACAACGTTCTGGATGGAAGTCGATTTTTGCAATACCGATAATCCCAAAGTCACACATGTTTGCTTTGTTACAGTCGTTTGGACAACCTGAAACATTACATTTGATATGGTAGTTTGATGGGAATACAAGTTTTTCAACTTTTTTAGCGACATCTTGTGTATTTACGTTCCCACATATACAGTGAACGTTTCCAATACATGCCGTAACGTTACGTGCACCAATGGTTGGATATCCAGCTTCTGGATCCCATTCTTCTGGTTTACCAGCAACTTTATTCATATCGACGCCAGCAGCACCTTCTGTACCTTCAATGTAGGTTCTAATGTACTTGTTTACTTCATCGATATCATCGTATTTAATTCCAGTAAAATCTAGGGTTTGACGAGTTCCCATGTGGAAGTTTCCATCTCCCCAACGGTCCGCAATTTCAGCAGCCATTTTTAAGTATTCTGCTTTAATCACACCACCTGGTACACGCATTTGTAGCATGAATTCTCCATCTACTTTAGATTGACGGTAACAGTTTTTACGAACTGCACCAATGTTAATATCTTTATTCACGTTAGCAACCTCCTAGTCCACTAAGTCTTTGGCAACGGTATAGTTGAATACTGGTCCATCTTGACAAACATATGTTTCATCAATACGGCAGTGTCCACATTTACCAATTGCACATGACATTTTACGTTCGAATGACATCCAGATTTTATCTTCTGGAACACCATTTGCAAGCAATTCCAATCCAGTGAATTTCATCATCATTGGCGGACCAACAACAACAACTTCAAAGTTATCATTAAAGTCTTTCCAAGGAATTTCAGAAATGAATTTTGTAACCAATCCTGATTTAAATCCTTCGATTTCTTCATTATCTAATGTATAGGTTGTGTTGAAACGGTTTTTCCACATGTTTAATTCTTTTCTAAAAACGATACATTCTTCGTTTTTAAATCCAGAAATTAAGTGTAAGCTTTCTACTTTAGACATATCACTGTTTAAAATATTTAACATACTACGAACAGGAGCAAGACCCGTACCACCCGTAATAATAACTAGGTTTTTTCCAGTAAATGTTTCAATTGGCCATCCTTTTCCGTAAGGACCACGTAAGAAGATTGTTTCTCCTGGTTGCATGTTGAAGAATTCATCCGTTAATTTTCCAACACTACGAATGGTAAATTCAAGATATCCATCCCCTTGTGCACTTACTGAAATTGGAGCTTCTCCAACTTTAGGAATAGAAAGTTGCATAAATTGACCATGTTTAGGATGTACATCTGAAGCAACACGGAATGTCCATTCATGTGCGCTTTCTTTATCAATGCTTAGTATTTCACAAGCTTTTGGTGACAATATATTGTAAGCCATGTTATTCTCCCTTCGCCTTAATATCTTCGATAGCTGTTGCCATCTTATTTACAGTTGAAGTAATTTCAATGTATGCAGGACAACGGTCTGAACAACGACCACAACCTACACACATGTGACCTTCGTGGAAACGTGCATCATAATCGTGGAATTTGTGAAGAACACGGTAACGAATACGATCTCCGGCAGTTGATCTGAATTCTTTTTGCATTGCCATTTGGTCGAAACCTGGAACTTGGCAAGATGCACTTACACGACGTCTTTCTCCAGCTTTATCGTTTTCTGTGTACACAACATCTCTCGTTGTAAAACATGTACAAGTAGAACATCCAATTGTACAAGCTCCACATGAAATACAACGTGAGTTAAATTGTTTCCACACATCGTGTTTCTTTAATTCATTTTGTACTTCTTTACTTGGAATCGTTGGTACCGTAAGAGTAAGTTCATTTGATTCTGGGAATGAAACTTTATAGTCTGTTGTTGGTGCTCCATGAAAGTAAGGTTCAAAACTATTGTCTTTCACCTCAATTTTTAAACCATCAGCAGTTTCTTTAATCGCAAAGACATAGTTGTCGGTTTTGTTTGTTTTCATACTTACACAGAAACATGAATCGCTATCTTGAGGACATTCCATCAAGGCATATGAAATCACATCTTCCAAACGTTTGTAGTATGGATCAACAAATCCACCTTTTCCATCGTAAATTCTTGCTTGAATTTTTTGGGCATTGATATCACAAGGGCGACCAAAACAAAGAATTTTCTTTTTTGGTCCACTACTTTCACGGAATTCTTCTTCCGTATAATAGAATAGCGTTTGTTGAATTGGGTTGATGACTTCCTTCATTGGGAATGTTGATTTTTTATCAAACACAATTTCATCAAACGAATGGACTTCTCCGTATTGAATTAAATCAGTATCAGAGAATCTTCCTGCTTTTTCGATTCGTTTGGGCGCGTAAATCGTATAAGTCTTTTGAAGCTCACTGAAAATAGCTTCGCTTGCTTCATGGTTTAAGATATAGCTCATCTGTACTCCTCCGTTTATTACATAACTGGTGACAATCTCAGTTTTACTTATTTTAGCACCAGACCTACATAATGAAAAATTAGAGTTTCTTAGTATGTTATAAATATTATTAATGGTAGAATGGTGCTAAAGGAAGTGATATTTATGTTAGATTATAAAATTAAAACATTCTTAACGGTGTGCGAGTATTTAAACTATACAAATGCAGCAAAAGCGCTTAATTTAACGCAACCTGCAATCACCCAACAAATCAAGTCATTAGAAGAGTATTACCAAGTTAAATTGTTTAGTTACCACAACCGCAATTTGACACTTACAACCCAAGGTGAAGTCTTGCGTACGGCAATGACAACGATGCTACACGATGTGGAAATTTTACAAAAGCAGTTACATACTTTAAAAAACAAGACCAATGAGTTAAACTTCGCCTCAACCCACTCCATTGGTGAAATGTATTTACCAAATGCCCTAATTCCTTATTTAAAAAGTCATCATGATACCGTGATGAACTACAGCGTGGATAACACAAGCGTTATCTTAGAAAAGCTACAACAAGGACAAATCGACTTTGCCTTTGTGGAAGGAACTTTTGAAAAGAAAGAATTCGATTATATTCCTTTTTCAAAACAACGTTTTATTGCGGTTTGCAACAGCAAACGAGACATTCCGCCGATTGAAGATATTCGTGAGTTGTTTAGCCATCCCATCATACTACGTGAAGCGGGATCTGGAGGCCGTAATTTAGTTGAAGAATTCTTGAAGGACAATGGTTTTCGCATCGAAGATTTCCTAACATTCTCAACCCTGAACTCGGTGAGTGCAATCTTACATTTGCTCGAGGAAGATTTATGAATTGCTTTCGTTTATGAGCTCCTTGTTGAAGAAGACTTGAAACGAGGCATTCTAAAAGAAATTGAAATCCCTGGATTCCACATTGAACATGAGTTTAGTTTTATCTGGCGTAAAGACTCCTTATATAAAGACGATTACCTTACTTTTTTACATGAAATCGAGCCTTCTTTACTTAAACAAAAGCGGTTACGTTCCAACGAAGAGTTTTAATCAACAATATGTTCTTAATCGCTTACATAACTCTTATGTAAAATAATGATTATTTTATTAAAATATTTGACATAATCAAATCCTTTCCTATATAATCGTTATGTATATATTATAAATAACAAAAATATACACACGTAATTAACGTTCGTAGTAGGAGGGAACACAAGGATGGAATGGGAATTAATTAGAGAAAGTGAAAAACTAAAAGCTGATATTCAAACGGCAGGTTTATCATTGATGCAACCATTTTATGAAAAGTACGGAATGAACTTCTTAAAGATTTCCGTGATCACAGAAGCAGAAATGAATGAAAACTTAACGCTTAATGTATTGGCCCAAAATGTAAACAAGGCGGCAGCAAACATGTCGGTTATTGTGACAAACTTAGTTAAAGAAGGATACCTAAAAAAAGTTACATCAACGTATGATCGTCGTGTAACCTACATTCAAATTACTGATAAGGGTAGAGAAATTCTACAAAAATCTCGTTACTTTATTATCAAACGTTACGAAAGCGTAATGTCTGATGGTCAAGAAATTAAGGATTTGATTGATGCAGCAGGTACATACCTAAACAAACTTTTGGAAGCAAATCGTAAAATCGTTACTTCAGAAAGTTTCGAATTATAAAAAAATCACGTTAATCGTGATTTTTTTTATACTGTATCCATTGGTAAAGTCCATAGAGAATTCCACTACCTACTGCTAAGCTCAGTGTCAAGATGATCATATCATGGTTGAATGGCGGCACTTTTAATAAACTATGGAATAAGAGAACTGCCACATAGAAACCGATTGCCACAAACCAAAATAGAAATAAACGAAGTTTGTTGAACGGTAAACATGCCTTTAAGACCCCTAAAATACTGATTGCCCCAACTAACAGATACATAATTGCATTTGCTTGACTATCACTAAAGTGATACACATCTTTTACGCACATCACAATGACAATGTTAAGAATGATGAGAATCGCATTTGGCAATGCTTGCAGCAATGAAGTACGCAAGTAGGTACCTGTAACTTGTTGATTGTTTTCTTCAAATGAGATAAAGAATGAAGGAAATCCTTCAATTGCTAAATCGATAAGTGTAATTTGAATTGGGATAAACGGGAAAGGTACATTGAGTACAATACACACCAAACTCAAGAGTAAAGAATAGATGGTTTTGATAAAGAAGATACCCGATACTTTTGTCACGTTGTTGATGATTCTTCTACCTTCCGAAAGTACTTTCGTTAAGTTGGAAAAGTCATTATCCAACAAAACCAATTGACTGACTTGCTTAGCCGCTGCATTTCCATTTGCCATTGCGATGGAACAATTTGCTTCTTTTAATGCAAGAACATCATTCACCCCATCACCACTCATGGCAACAGTATGACCCATTTGTTGCAATTCATTAACCAGGCATTGTTTTTGCTCTGGTGAAACTCGACCAAACACTTTTTTTGTATGCGCAAGTTTGCGAACATCAGCTTCATTTTCCACTTGGCTTAAGTCCACATACGCTTCCCAACCTTCAAGTCCAGCGCGTCTTGCAACATTTGCAACCGTTAAGGGATGATCTCCACTAATAACTTTAACTTCAACACCTTCACGTTTAAAGAAATCAAACGTTGCCTTGGCATTTTCACGAATTGGATCATCCAGACAAATCAGTCCAAGTGGTGTATCATCAAGCGATACCATAAGGACGCGATATCCTTCTTCTTGCGCTTGTTTAATTTCTACAGGAATGTCTTTTGGATCACACATTTTTTCAGGTGCTCCAACTTTCACAACCCCAAGATTTTTAAAATCAATACTTCCCCATTTTCTCTCACTCGAGAATGGGATTTTTTGTCCTGCTTCAAATTCACTTTCTTTTCTTTGAAAGAAATATTCATGCATCGCTTGAAACGTTGCATTGTTATCTTGGGTATTTTCAATGTAATTGGCCATGATGTTGTCCATGTTTTTTCCATGGAAACCCTCTGCTTTGACAACACGCATATTTCCTTCGGTAATCGTTCCGGTTTTATCCAAACATAACATGTCCACATGGGCAAAAATTTCCATACAATGCATATCTTGTACCAACACATTGCGTTTGCTTAAGTTGATAACACCCGTTGCACTCCCAATACCAATGAGTAACACCAACCCTTTTGGTAACATTCCTAATAGTGCAGCTGCACTTGCAACAATGGAAATAAACATGGTATTTTCACGCACGACAAATGCTTGATAAAATAAAATCAATCCCAATGGAATAATGATAAAACTCGTAAATTTAGAAACCGTACGGATGGCTTGAATCAATTCCGAATGGTTCTTTTTGTATTCTTTTACTTCGCTTACAATTTTATTGGCAAAAGCATCATCACCAACGCGAATGACTTGTGCTTGAGCGCGACCACCAACAATAAAACTTCCAGAGAAGAGTTCATCTCCGATTTCTTTGACAATCGTGTCACTTTCTCCAGTTAATAGAGATTCGTTAACCTCTACACTTTCATTTACGACAATTGCATCCGCAGGAATTTGATCCCCCATCTCTAAATAAAGGATGTCATCCATTACGATATCTTCAAGGTTCACTTTATCGATGTTTCCTTCACGTACAACACCTGCTTTATCTGCAGAAATAAGGGTTAACTTTTCCACTAGATTCTTTGCGTGAATTTCTTGATAAATTCCAATGACGATGTTCGTCAAAATAATGAGTAAATAAAACATGTTGGAAATTGCCCCAACACTCAACAAAGCAACTCCAATTGCAAAGTTTAGAAAGTTAAAAAGCGTACAAACATTATCATAAACGATTTGTCCATTTGTTTTTGTTACTTTCTTTGGTGGGTTATTTGATAACCCTTTTTCTTTTCTCGTTGTTACTTCTTTATATGATAAACCTTGTTTAAAATTGATTTCTTTTTCTAGTTTCATATGGCCACCTTTAACCTCATTATTCTACCATAACCACCATTACTTTTCATCATGAAACAAAAAAAGGGATTTCTCCCTAATTTAAATATTTTGCTAATGCGTGTGCAATTCCATCTTCATCATTGCTTAGTGTTACAAAATCAGCTGCAGCAAGTACATCTGGTGCACCATTTGCCATCGCTACTCCAGTTCCAGCTAGTTGAATCATCGTTAAATCGTTCATCGCATCACCAAAGGCAATCACTTCACTTGGATCGATATCCGTCAATTTACAAATCTTTTCAAGTGCTTTTGCTTTATCAACACCCTTTGGTGTGTATTCATAATAGAAAGATGCTGTAAACATACAGTTCAACTCATCTTTAAATGGTTCTTGCATCGCTTCGTATACTTCTTGTAAATAGTCAGGTTCTCCAGCAGTTAAAATTTTATTTGGTTCAAAATCAACAAATGCTGCCAAGTCACGCTCTTCACGAATTAAGAAATTACCACCACGTATTTCATACTTCATAACATCCAGTAATTTCCCATCCACATGCAGTGCTGGTGCATATGCATCAAGAACGTGCATGTATCCATGACGATCTACCATTGGATATACATCAAACTGTTTCAAATGTTCTAACACACGTTTTGCTTGATCAACACTTAACGCCTGATTGTAAAGAACTTCTTGTGTTGCACAATCAAAGACCTTACTTCCATTGTATGAAACTAACATACCTAGATGGTCCTTCAAGCCCAATTCTTTTGCCAATGCACGAATTCCACTTGTTGGCCTACCTGAGGCAATAACTAGACGAATTCCTGCGTCTTGCGCTTTCAATAGTGCTTCTTTGGTTTTTGGTGTAATCACCTTATCTGAGTTGACCATTGTTCCATCAACATCCATAATAATCATTTTAATTTTGCTCATACAAACCTCCACATCATGATTATAAACTCTATAGTTATCATAGAGTCAACTACTAAATAAAAATCTTCACCATCAATTAGTGAAGATCTCAAAGCTTCGTTTATAGCATAATGCTACAATCAAAGCACTTAATAATGCGATTAAATTCCCTAATGGTAATTCTGTTACTACTTGAATATCATCACGAACAAAAAACATACAAATAGCTCCGGCGAAAGCTACTACGTGATAATAATCAACCTTGCTTACATTACAGTACCATTTTACACCCAGTACCATAATCAACCAAAGCAGTCCAAATACACACAAGTGCGTATATGCATTACTCAAATCTGTACATAAAAGTAAACACACATTCAAACCCATAGAAACTAGAAAACCCACAAGAAATACTCGCAAAAACTGAATAAATCTTTGATTCATAATTTCTCCCAAATGTTCTTAGGCAGTATACCAAAAAATAATATACCATGCAACCTTTCAAACAACGTACGCGATGTTTTACTGCTTTGAAACCGCTTTAATAAGCGCTTTTGGCTGGATTATGCCCTGTAGTACGCTACCATCTTCACATGATTTGGTTTGTGTAGTTGCACATACCAAATTAAGAAAATCTTGATACGTTAACGTTGGTTTTACTTGCAAACATAACGCGTACATTCCCGCTAACCAAGGAACGACCCAACTTAATCCTCCCTGACTTGCAAATGTATAATCTTGTGTTCCTGTAAATGAAGCATACGTGCGCATATCCATAGGAACCCAGATGTTATTCATCTCATCTTCAACAAAGTTTACATTCTTTAGAAACATACCTTTATCATAAGCATCTATATGTTCTGGATTTGCATCTGCGTTTCTGCCTAACCCCAAAACATTCACCTGATAGTTTTCATTTGTTGATGTCGTAATAACAAAAATTCCTTTCTTTTTTGCACGTTCAATTGCTTCATAGACTTCGCGACTTCCTTTTTCTTCTTGTTCACCTAAAGTGAAACCACGTGAAATTGAAATTATTTTAATTTTCTCTTGTGCATCTAAAGCTTCATTTATTTCAAGAACACGGTCAATCGCATTTGCCATGTATGTCAAATTTGTTTGAAAGTTTTGATTCTCATCCACATCATAAAAACTGGACGCAATATAATACACCTTTGCACCTGGAGCAACGCCAGTACTTTGACCAACCGCAAGACTTGTTACCGCAGGACCATGCATAGACACATATTGATCATATGAATGAATTTCTTCATACCAAACAAGTTTGTCACGAAACTCTTCATGATTAGGATTTAATCCTTGATCAACAATTGCAATATTGACACCTTTGCCTGTGATTCCTTGTTTATGTAAATCGCGAATTCCCAAACCCGGATTTTTACCCATATCCATAACTTGTGCGGGTTGATATTCCACTAGAAGTTCTTTGGACCATTTTGTTGCACTATCAAACACCACATATTGAAGTTCTTCCGTCGAAAAGGTACGCTCACGGATATCTGTAAAGCGAATATCCAATTCACCATTATCTTGCATTTGTACTTCATCCAACGTGCGTAACTTTATATCTCTATATGGCAACTCCTTTGCAATTTCTATTTCTTTGTTTCTTGCATGATCTAGGTTCCCGTAGTTCGTACTTGCTTCAATGGTTTTACGGGATGCAGTACAACCAAACAAACTAAATGCTAGAATCAAACAAACCAATCGTTTCATACACATCTCCCTTTACGTTGTTATCTATCTAAAGTATAACATGAAAAATAGAGGCTATTACACCTCTACTTTGCTTTCTCTTGAATTTGAATCGTTACACCATTAGGATCACTTACATGAAAGAAATTCACACCAGGTGCTGGCGAAATCAATTCGCCGGTTTCAACACCTTTATGCTCCAATTCTTTTTTCTTTGCATGCATATCGTCCACTTGCAAAATAAAACCAACATTATTTCCTTTAGTTATTTGACTGTCTGACTTAATAAGTTCAACACAGATTCCATCTTCATCTTTTAAGAAGACTAAATGCAAATTTTCTTGTGTTACTTCGCGTGCAACCTGCAGACCTAACACATCAACATAAAATTGGAAAGATGTCTCCATTTCATCAACTAAAATTGTATTCCAAGCAATTTTCATACGTCTATACCTCCATCGATTTCATTATATTGATTGTATCACACACGATATATATTTCGTTTTTTATGCTCGTATTGCTCGTGAGTCAAAATTGTCGCCTAGATATTTATATGATAAAATAATTACAAAGATAGAGTGATAAAGGGGACGTTTATGCAAAATTTACGAGAGTGGAGCACATTACTTTTACGTAGTATGGTGATTGGTTTTATCACCGGTGTTTGTTTATGCCTCTTTCGATTTACAAACAACGTTACCATACCGTCATTTCTAGTTTCATTTCTTGTTTTCTTGTGCCTATCCATATACTATGTAAAAAATACATATAAAAAGAAACTTATCATATTTTGGATTTCTTTATTTTACATGTGTATCTTTTTCATTGCCGCTGGTGGCATAATCTTGCAAGGTCTTGCCTTATGCTGCATGCTTACGATTCTCATACTCTATCACAGTCAAATCAAACCACTGTTCGTCCATTAAAAACACGTCCAACTACGGACGTGTTTTTTTAGTCTTTAACAAGTAATACGGCATCGTCGTTAAGTTCTTCACCAGTTGCTGTTTCAAACTTTTGTAGAAGATCTTTCACGGTTAAGTTTTTCTTTTCTTCCCCTTTGATATCAAAAATAATTTTTCCTTCATTCATCATAATCAAACGATTTCCGTAAGTAATTGCATCTTTCATATTATGGGTAACCATAAAGGCTGTTAGGTTCTCCTCTTTGATGATCTCATCGGTTAACGTTAACACTTTTTTTGCTGTTTTTGGATCAAGCGCTGCTGTATGTTCATCCAGCAACAAAATCTTTGGTTTCTGTAAGGTTGCCATCAATAAGGTAAGTGCTTGTCGTTGTCCTCCCGAAAGCAATCCAACTTTTGCATCCAAACGATTTTCTAAGCCCAAATCAAATTTTTCCAATCGTTTCTTTAGCGTCTCTTTTTCATGTTGTGTTATTCCCCAACGCAAGCCGCGTTTCTTACCGCGACGATTTGCCATGGCTAGGTTTTCTGCAATTCCCATATCTGCTGCGGTTCCCATCATCGGATCTTGGAATACACGACCAATCAAACGACTGCGTTTGTATTCTGGATAAAGTGAAATGTTTTCCCCTGCAAGTTCGATGGTTCCACAATCGATTGGGTACACACCAGCGATCAAGTTTAAAACCGTACTTTTCCCAGCACCATTTCCCCCAATCACGGTAACGAAGTCTCCTTCATCTAATGTTAAGTTAATTTGGTCAATTGCCTTTTTTTCATTCACTGTTCCAAGGTTGAAAGTTTTTGATACTTTTGTAATTTTAAGCATATTATTTACCTTCCTTCCCTGTTAATTTTTTGTATAGATTGACTTGTTTACGTTTTGTCATCATAACCGGTAATGCCAAAGATACTCCAACTAAGATTGCTGATAACAACTTAAGATCATCGGTTTGCATTCCCATTCGTAGTACGATCGCAATAATCACACGATATACAATTGATCCAACCACAATGGATGTTAAACGCAATTTAAATCCACGTTTATTTCCAAATAGGACTTCTCCAATCACGATCGAAGCTAATCCAATTACAATGGCACCAACTCCCATTTTTACATCTGCATACCCTTGTGATTGCGTGACAAGTGCTCCAGAAAAAGCAACAAGTCCATTGGCAATCATAATCGCGATGATCTTTGTAGTTTTGGTATTCACACTCAACGCACTTGCCATGCGCTCATTATTTCCTGTTGCCCGAATGGCTGATCCAATTTCGGTTCCAAAAAACCAGTATAAAACGACAATCACTAAGATGACCACTAGTACGCCTACCACCAAGCTGGCTTGGGCAGCACTTAATCCAGTTAATTCACTAATACTTTTAAAGACCGTATCACTTTGCATTAACGGTAAGTTACTTCTACCCATAATGCGTAAATTAATCGAATACAATCCAATTTGTGTAAGAATTCCAGCTAAAATTGCTGGTATCTCAAATTTGGTAATTAACAATCCGGTAATAAATCCACAAATACAACCAGCAACCATCGCAAGCAACACTGCTAGTATTGGATTCATACCACCGACGATACAAACCGCACAAACAGCTCCACCTGTTGCAAACGATCCATCCACTGTCATATCTGCGATATCAAGAATACGGAACGTAATGTATACACCTAAGGCCATAATCCCCCAGATGATACCTTGTGCTACCGCTCCTTGCAACGATAATAATAATCCCGTCATAATCTTTCTCCTATTTCACTATTTTTGCGTTTTTTAATAATTCTTCTGGAATTGTAATTCCCAACTTTTTCGCTGTTGTTTCATTGAATCCCATTTCCAATTTGTCTTCTGCCGAGTATTCGATTGGCATATCTTTTGGCTCAGCTTCACCTCTTAAAATTTTTGCTGCTTGTTTACCTGCAAGGTAGCCAATGTCGTAGTAGTTAATTCCATATGTTGCAAGAGCCCCTTTTTCTACCATGGCAATTTCTCCTACCACTGTTGGCATGTTGTGTTCATTGGTCACACTTACAACATTGGCAATACTTTCACTAACCATGTTGTCTGTTGGCACGTAAATTGCATCTATTTTACCGACTAAACTTTCTGCAACTTGTTGCACTTGGTTAGATTCCGAAACGGTTGCCGCTTCCACTTTCACCCCTTTTGCCTCCAATGCTTTTTTGGCAATTTCAAATTGAAGTTCACTATTACGTTCGGCATTTGTATACATAACTGCAACCGATTTTACTTCTGGTGCCAGTTTCAACAATAAATCAATTTGATCTGCAACTGGTGTTAAATCACTAACTCCGGTAACATTTCCGCCAGGTTTTTTATTCGACTTTACTAGTTTTGAATCCTCTGGGTTGGTCACCGCCGAAATCACAATTGGTATTTCTGAAGTTTTTTGTGCTGCGGCAATCGCACTTGGTGTTGCAATCGCATAAATTAAATCATTTCCATCGTTTACTAATTTATCAGCAATGGTTTCTGCATTACTACCTTCTCCTTGTGCATTTTGATCATCAAAGGTGATGTTTTTCCCCTCTTCAAATCCTTCATCTTTTAATGCTTCAAGAAATCCATCATGTGCAGCATCCAATGCTGGGTGTTGTGCATACTGAATAATCCCTACTTTTTTCATCCCCTCTGTATCATCATTACAAGCCACTAAGCCTACCATCATAAGTAAACTAATGCAAATCATCAATCCTTTTTTCATCATAATTCTCCTTCCATCTCATATTTTAGATATAAAAAAACCGTCCCCAAATGAGGACGATTAGAAAACCGCGGTACCACCTCTGTTTTATACAAATGTATAACAACTCGAAACACGATAATGGGTGTTAACCAGAGGTAGCCTACTTATAAACCTTATATGTTCGGTACTCAACTCCGTGATGTATTCATTTACCTTCTTATGTGCTATTTTCACCACCATAGCATCTCTTGTTTCCAAAGGATCATTACTTGTTCACTTCTTCGTCTATCTTGATTCAATTGTAGTTGACTCGATAAAGCTTGTCAAATTAATCCAAGACCGTTGCATCTTTTAGTAATGCAGCAGGAACATCAATTTTTACTTTATCAGCAACTTTTTGGTTGATGACTAGTTCTAGATCATCACCTTTCAAGTATTCAATTGGCATATCAGCAGCAACTGCTTCACCACGTAAAATTTTTGCAGCTTGTTTTCCAGCAAGTTGACCAAGTTTGTAATAATCAATTGCATAAGATGCAAGACCACCACCTTCAGTCATTCCTTTTTCACCAACAATGCAAGGGATTCCTTTCTCGTTGGTTACTTGTGTTACCGTTGCAATTCCTTCAGCAAGTAAGTTGTCAGTTGGAATGTAAACCGCATCGACTTGTCCGACTAAACTTTCCGCAACTTGTTGAATTTGACTAATATCAGAAACGGTTGTTTCTTGAAATGCAATTCCTTCTTTTTTAAGTGCTTCAGCTGCAATGTCTGCTTGAAACTTCGAATTGTCTTCAGAGTTTGTATACATGATTGCTACTTTTTGCACATCTGGAAGCAATTGTTTGATTAATGAAATTTGTTCCGCAACTGGTGTTAAATCACTAACCCCTGTTACATTTCCACCTGGTTCTTTGTTGCTTTTTACAATACCAGCTGTTTCTGGATCAGTTACCGCATTCACAACAATTGGAATCTCAGATGTTTTTTGCGCAACCGCTTGTGCACTTGGTGTTGCAATCGCATAGATTAAATCCGGATTGTCGTTTACCAGTTTATCAGCAATGGTTTCATTCGTTGAACTATCGCTTTGTGCGTTGTTTCGATTGATTGTTAGGTTTTTGCCTTCTTCGAATCCTTCATCTTTTAATGCATCGATAAATCCTTCATACGTTTTATCCAACGCAGGGTGTTCTGCATATTGGATGATTCCAACCGTTGCATGTCCTTCTGCTTTTTCTTCTTCATTACATGCAGTAAGCGCAACACACATACAAAGCAGCAATGTTAATACACCAATTCTTTTCATAAAACACTTCCCCCTATGACTCAAAAAACAAAAAAAGTCCTCAAATATGAGGACGATGATTCACCGCGTTACCACCTCGTTTGTCATCTTTTGATGACCACTTTGGTACACAAGATAATGGTTGTTAACCAGCTTGCCTTTTGTGACAAGCAACTCCATGATGAATTCAAAACTCTTCTTCGTGTTATTTGCACCAACCATAACATCTCTAATTTCCAAAAAGTATCTACTACTTCACTTCTTTGTTTTATTATATTCATTTTACCGACAATGTAAAAGTATGTCAATCATAATTGGAACTTTTTACATTAAATGAAAAATTTTTCATTTAAGCAAATTATTTTTTTTAAATCTGTGCAAGTATTTTTGTGAGTTGCTCCATGGATACGATGGTTTGTTTGTGATCAACTTCTGGCTCGAGTGACAACACGCCTTGATAACTTGGCTTCATCAATGTGAATAGTTCCATATAATCGATGTCTCCGGCTACTACATTGGTGTGTAAAAATGGTTTTTGATAACTTGGATCATAGTGATAGTTTTTGATATGCACATGCCCAATGGCTTGCTGAATCAAATCGTATTCTTGATGTAAATCACATTGGAGATATGCTTGCGGTACCTTATGTTTCTCTGCACGATATGAGTTAGCAGGATCCCACAGCAATTGTAAATGTTTATGGTTCACCTGTTGGACAACCTTAAACGTCATTTCCCCCTTCGGTAAATGTGAGTATGGGCAGTTCTCTAAAACCAACGTACGATCATAGCTTTGGGCAATATCTGCTGCTTTACGTAGATGTTTGCTAATCTCTTTTATGTCAGCATCTGTACCTACGACAACCACATCTTCGTTATCAGGAAAACGAAAAGGAAATATGCGAACCGTTGGACACTGCAACTCTTGTGCAGCTTTACATGCGCGATGTAAGTATTGTAAATGTGTTTTGACATCACCTTCGATGGTGTAAAATGCAGGATTGAATAATGAAACTTTATAATGCGGATAAAGCGGGCACAAAAAGAACACCGTACTTGCGATATTGCATACCTGTAGTTGGTATCGTTCAACAATCTTCTTAATTTGTTGAACCTCTTCATCATTACACGCCTCAATCGTTTTACCAAAGACATTATGTAGTTCAATATACTTGTAACCATCATCACAAATAATTTGACATGCTTTTTCTAAATCCTCATGCACTTGATCTGTAATAATTGCTTTTTGCATAACACTCCCTCCCATTGTTATAACATTATATCACTTTACCAAATCTTTTGTTACCCATCTTCTCTTTTCTTTTTGAAATGAAATTTATATACAGTTTTCGAATGGTAAAAGCTTAGTTTTCACAGCATATTCAAGAACAACCAATCGCTAAGACAATAAAAAAACACCAGTTTTTACACTGATGTTTATACGCTTCATGGCGCCTGAAACAGGACTTGAACCTGTGACCGTTCGGTTAACAGCCGAGTGCTCTACCAACTGAGCTATTCAGGCATTGCTTTGTTATTATAGCAAAGAAAAAGTACTCTGACAAGTACCTTTTCTTAAAAAGTTCGAAAAATTAATTGCGCTTAGATGCGTCTTGTAGAAAGCTAAAATTGTTGCCATTTCCCGCGATAATTCCAATGGGTTGATCGTATCTCCAAGCATCTGGTTGGATTGGTTCAATGATACCTCCAGCCTCTTCGATAATGATACGTCCAGCCGAAAAATCCCAAGGGCTCAAAGAAGCTTCAAAGAAGCCATCAACTCGTCCACTTGCAACATAACATAAGTCCAAAACCGCACTCCCACTTCGGCGAATATCACGACCTGCTAAAAACAATTTGCGTAATGTAGAAAATGTATAATCTACATTCTCTGCTTTTTTATAAGGTGCTGTTCCAACAACAAACAAGCTATGTGTTACATCTGCTTGATTTACCTGGATTGGATTTCCATTCAAGAAACTACCTTCACCCTTCAAGGCATAAAACAATTCATTTAGATACGGATTATACACAACACCCATAATGCTTTTTTGTTTATAAAGCAGGGCAATGGATACACAACTTAACTTCATGTCATAATAAAAATTAGTCGTTCCGTCAATCGGATCAATCACCCATACATAGCCATCGTCATAATCCTTTACATCATTTTCTTCAGCAATTATTTTTGCCTCAGGTAAAATATAACGTAAACGTTCAATAATCATTTCTTGGGTTTTGACATCCGTGCTTGTAACTATATTACTTGCTCCATCTTTCTCGTTAATTTTAAAATCTCGTTGTTCTTTAAAATAGCGACCAGCTTCCACTGCAATCGTTTTCACTTGGTTTAACACATCTAACATAGCAACCTCCATACATCGTATCCTATACTATCATATTCTGTACCAATCGCCTATAACTTCATAACAAATAGTTCAAGGTTCGCGGATTTAAATACCTTAAAAAGAAGGAATAAAAATTTTCATTTTTTATTATTTTTCATATTGCATTTTATTTTCGCTATGCTATAATATAAAAGCACTTGCGCGTGTGGCGAAATTGGCAGACGCACCAGACTTAGGATCTGGCGGGCAACCGTGGGGGTTCGAGTCCCTTCACGCGCACCATTTGTATTTGGGGTTCCTTAGCCAAGTGGTAAGGCAATAGACTGCAACTCTGTGATCACCAGTTCAAATCTGGTAGGAACCTCCATTTTTGAAATTGTGATAAAGTGTGCAATAAAATATCGGGCCGTGGCGGAATAGGCAGACGCAACGGACTTAAAATCCGTTGAGGGCAACCTCGTGGGGGTTCAAGTCCCCCCGGCCCGACCATTTTTCAAAAAAATGGCAAAAAGCCTATAAATACAAACGAAACCTAGACATTGCTGTCTAGGTTTTTTTCTATACTTTTTGTTCAAAAGGATAAAACAGACTATTTTCTAATCCATTTAATAAGTAATAATTTCACATCCATCATCGGTTACAAGCACAGTGTTCTCCCATTGTGCAGAAGGTTTTTGATCGCATGTGTAGATGGTCCATCCATTATCCGCATCTTGAAAGATATCAGGACCTCCTGCATTTAGCATTGGTTCAATGGTAAAAACCATGCCCGGTGCCAGTAACATTCCCGTATCTTTTTTGGTTGTGAAGCCAACCCATGGTTCTTCATGAAATTCAAGGCCAACACCATGACCACCAATTTCTCTAACCACTGTATACCCATGCTTACTCGCATACGCATTCACCGCTGCACCTACATTTCCTAAGCGTGTCCACGGTTTAACTTGTCGAATTCCTTCCATCATCGCTTCCCTTGTGACATCAACTAAGCGTTGCTTATCTTTTGGAACTTCGCCAACGCCATACATGCGTGAAGAATCTGAAAAATATCCATTGTAGATGGTCGAAACATCGATATTGACAATATCGCCTTCCATCAAAATTTCTTTGCTCGAAGGAATTCCATGACATACTTGATCATCAATGGAGATACAGCAACTTTTAGGAAACCCTTCATAATTTAAAGGTGCTGGTGTTGCTCCTAACTCGATTGTTTTTTCGTGAATAAGCGTATCTACAAATGCTGTTGTCACTCCCGGCTTTACAAAATCTTCGATGTAGTCTAATAATGCAATATTAATTGCACTACTTTGTTTAATACCTTCGATTTGTTCGGGTGTTTTTATCAAATCCATACTTGGCACTTCATAACCAAGACTTTTGTATTCATCTAACTTCGCTTTTATTTCATCTCTATTCATTTGTTATTCCTCCAAATACATATTTTAATATATTATACGACTTTTTATTATAAAACACACGTTTCAACATACTACAAGACTTTACTTAGATTTGCTTACTTTTTGATTTTGTGCATAACGAAAAACCCTCTGATGTAAGTTTAGACTTAATTACAACGAGGGTTTCTACATTTTTCTTAAGTTCTCGTGATGAGACCTAATTTCTAGAATCTAGCTTATGCATTTTTTGATTGTTGATACATTTATATAAATTCTACTTGTTTAATTTTCTTTTTTTCTTAGAGACTCCGAATCCAATTCCTACTGTAGACAATAGTAGCATCATCAAGAATACGCTTGTATTTGTAGTGTCTGAAGTATTTGTCCCAGTTGATGGTTTATTATTATCTCCCGGTGCAATACTAGGTGCCTCTACATTAGGTTTTTCACTAACTTTACTTAACTTACTAATTGCATCAACCAATTTAGTTTTTGCAACATCCACTTCTTCTTGTGTTGCTTCCTCATTTGCCATAACAGCCTTTGCGTTTGCTAATGCTTCTACTACACCTTTCCATGTTTCTGGTGTATAGTCAACTTCTTTTAAAGCTTCTGCATTTGTTATTGAAGTTTGCAATTCAGTTTTATCAACTGAAACTACAGCCCCTTTTAAATTTGCAACAGCTGTTTCTAAAGCTGCTTTTGCGGCATTAACTTCATCTTGTGTTGCATCCGCATTAGCAAGAACTGATTTTGCTGATGTTAATGCATCTGAAACTGCTTTCCATGTTTCTGCTGTGTAGTCAGCTGCTTTTAAAGTTTCTGCACTAGCAACTGTAGCCGTTAATGCATCTTTGTTTACATTACTTTCTTCAACCTCTACTAGATTATCAATTGCTGTTTGAAGTGCTGTATTAGCTGCATCAACCTCTTCTTGTGTTGCATCTGCATTAGCAAGAACTGCTTTTGCTGATGTTAATGCATCTGAAACTGCTTTCCACGTTTCTGTCGTGTAGTTAGCTTCTTTTAAAGCTTCTGCACTAGCAATTGTTGCCGTTAATGTATCTTTGTTTACATTACTTTCTTCAACCTCTACTAGGTTATCAACTGCTGTTTGAAGCGCAGTTGTTGCATCATCTACTTCTTTTTGTGTAGCGTCTACGTTGCTAGTAACTTCTTTAGCTTCATTCAATGCTGTTTCAAAATTTCCAAATGATTCTTCTGTGTATTTCGAACCATCGTAGTCCTTAACCTCTTCAATTAAATCGTTTAGGGATGTTTTATCCCCTTTTGCTTGCATAATGGTAATTCCTTTGATGTTACTAACATGACTACTACCTTCTTTCGCCTTGAAAGTGATAAACAATCTGTGGTAACCTTCAATTTTCACATCATCAATATCTACTTCCTTGTTAACAAAGTTACCCCAGCTACCTGTACCTTCTACTGTGAATTCCGCGAATGGTTCAGCTGTTTTACTGTCAATGCGGAACGATACCGTTCCTCCTGAGTCGTTTTGAACAGAGTGATTAAACATAATTTTGTCAATTGTTCCATGGAAAGCCAAGTCATACGCAACATATGTTCCATTTTTCACACCACCGACAACACCATCTGGATCATTGGCAACACCGCCATCTGCAACATAAGACTGTGGAGCAATAGGCTCATACACATCTTTTGATGTATTAATCTTGTTCAATAAATCAATTAAATTTAAGTATTGCGCACTGATTTCCTCCCCAGTCGCATTTTCATTATCCAATACTGTCTTTGCGTTACCTAACGCTTCATTAATGATATTCACAAATACCTTGTTCATATCTGTTTGATCAATCTTAGCAACTTCATTGTACACTGCTTGTAACATTGCTTTTGACACATCACCATCTAAACGTTCACCAATAAGTTCAACTTCCGCTAACTCACTTCCGCCCGTCAACTCTAACTTATAGTGTACATATGTACCTGTATCACTTACTTTAAATGGTCTTGTATACTTCTTCCACTCAAAGGTTAAATCTTTACGTGACTCTAGTTTAGTCCAATTTTCACCGTCGTTTGATCCACTTAATACAAAACCTGTAGGAGCTTTATCAGCAGCTCCGCTTGTCAATGTAATCATATTCACTAATGATCGTTGTGCACCACTATAGTAAAGCGTCGTTTTATCTTCAAGTGGTACTACTGTCTTTGAAGTATTATCAAATAAGTTTTTCACATCGCTCTTACTGTAAATTGTATCAGCAACTACGAATTCTCCTTTTGGAGCATCTTTTGCAACAGCTACATTTGCTTGTGTTACATCTTGGTCAGGCGTTGCAACTTCATCACCTTTTGTAATTGAAGTTGGAAGATCTTCTTCTTTACTTCCAAATTCTTTATTAGGTTCACTGCCCATTGTAAATTCTAGCGTTCCACCATTTTGAACTTCTGATGTTTTAATGTAACTTCTTGTTGAGTTTTCTCCATTGACCTTCAATGATTGAACATATACATTTTCATCGCTATTGTTATTCGCAATAATAGTTAAATCTTTTCCATTTTCCAAATGAACTGTCATTTTGTCAAATAATGGTGAACCGATGGCAAATTCATCATTCCCCATAGATACAGGGTAAAGTCCCATTGCTGAGAAAATATACCAACCAGACATTTCTCCGTTATCTTCATCTCCAATATAACCTTGTCCAAAGCTACTTCCACGATAGATTCTTTCCATAATGTCTCTAGTGTAGTACTGCGTTTTGTATGCTTCACCAGCATAGTTATACATATATGGAATGTGGTGACTTGGTTGGTTAGAGTGTCCATATTGACCTAGTTTAATTTCACGCGCTTCTTTTTGTTCGTGAATTCCACCTACAGATTCAACAGCACCATAACCATAATAATTACCTGTATCTGTAAATGTTTCATCTAATTTTTTACCAAGTTCTTCTCTACCACCATATAAATTTGCTAAACCTTGTCCATCTTGCATTACATGTGCCGACATGTTGAAAGCATTAGTCTCCGTATAGTCTCCACCATACCAATGAGGATTGAAGTTTTCATTTGACCAATCTCCACTTGTCGTTCTACCTTTAAAGAACTTATTTGCAATATTTCCATCTGCATTATCGTACAATAACGTATAGTTTTGCGCACGGTTTAAGTAATACTGTGCTTCATCTACATAACCAAGTTTTTTAGCCATTTGATAGATTCCATAATCATTAATGTAACCTTCCATTGACCAAGAGAATCCCTCACCAACATTATTTGCTGTGTATCCTCTAAAAATTGATTCTTCAAGTCCAGCACGACCACCATTAACCAAGTTGTCTGAAACTGTAGCTGCATTACGAATTGCTGATTTATACGCATTTTCATGGTCAAATTCATATCCTTTGTTCATCGCATCACCAAATACTACATCTGAACTCGTACCAACCATACTATTTGTTCCACCTGGTGCTATCCAACGAGGAACCCATCCTTGGTCATTGTAGTGTGCCACTAAACCATTTAACATCTCCGTATTCATTGACGGTGTCAACAATCCATATGCTGCCCATGTATTTTTATAAGTATCCCAGAATCCGTTGTTAATATACATCTTTCCTTCTTTAATAATTGGATTTTGCACAGTTCCACCATAAGGACTTGCATATTTCCAAACTGGATCATCATTTGTTCCTGTATTTTCCGAAAGATTATTTGGATACATGAATAAACGATATAAGTTTGAGTAAAGTGTGACTTTTTCATCTTCACTTGCACCTTCAACTTCGACAATTCCAATTTTCTCATCCCAAACTTTTTGAGCTTTACTGAATACATCATTAAACGTATCTGAAGATTCTACTTCATTACTTAGATTTCTTTTCGCTTGTTCATAACTAATGTATGAAGTAGCAACTTTCATTTCGACAGTTCCTTTACCCTCACCAAATGTTGCGATTGCTGCTCCAGAGCCATCAAAGTTTTTAACTGCTGTTGGTGTTTTGTTAAACTCTCCATATACATACATGCGTTTTGAACCATTACTTGCATGATCCGAATACGTTTGAAATGCAGAGTTCCCATTGATAAATTCAAACTGACTCGCCCCACGAATGCAATCAAGAATCACACTTTGGTTCTTTGCATCATTATCAAATGTATATCGAACAACTGCTGCATGTTCTGTCGGTGTTGTTTCAACTTTAGAGTTAGCCGCAGGTGTTTTGTCATCAAATTTTACACTATAATAATGTGCATGCCCAATTTCATTGTCATGTGAGAATGCAGAGCGACGTGCATCCACATTAATTTGGTTTTTGCTTGTTACATCCGCTGCGTTAATACTTGTATTTGACATGTATTGCCATGTACCACGATCACTTGTCCAAATTGATGGTTCGTGGCTTACAGTCATATGATTCAACTCTCTTGTTTGATATTCATAAATCGTGTCACCTGTTGTTGTCGCAGGAGCCCAAAAGTTTGCCCCATGTGGCATTGTTACAGCCGGAACTGTTAGACCTCTTGAAAAGTTTCCATTTCCGTTTGTACCACGAAGAATATTCACATAATCAGACACATTTGCATAATCAGTCTCAGATTTTGTGTATACCTCAATATCATCAAAATATGTTAAGAATTCAGCTAAATCTTCTTCTTTCAGATTATCTTTTTTATCATATCCAATTAATATTTCACTAATAGTTTTGCCGTTTGCAACTTTACCAAGTTTTGTTGTTACTTGATTCCATTGGTGCATTGTCAAAATTCTAGAATCACCTTGTGCTTGAGGTGTCATTGCGACATCGTTTTGGTCCAATGCACCTAAATCACTCAAATATGATCCATCACTGAATTTAAGGTCTATCATCATATGCATATCTGTAAATTCATAATCGTAATTAGAGTCATCTAATAAATACGGAAACATTGTATAACTTAAATAAGTATTTTCATCAACCGCAATATTTACATCTTTATACAGTGTATTATAAGCATGTGCTCCATCATGCCCCCTATGAGCACCAGAAACCTCTAACGCTTTAGCTCCTGTCCATCCAGCTCCAGCTTTTTGGTTCCAAGTACTAATTGGACCATTACTTCGACGTGTCACCATCCCATCAGGACTCACATCAAGATCATTTGTGAAAAATGTTAAATTCGAGAATTGTGTCATTCCGTCATTTCCATGATTCGCTGTAATATCGAATTTATAATAACCGTATGCTTCAGTTAAATTTAATTCGAATGATTTGGTTTGTTTACGTTCGGTAAATCTTTGATTTTCACGTTTATCTAAACTTACCCACGTTTTCCCATCCGTACTTCCAAACAACTCCCAGTTTTTTGGGTCACGCCCATCAGAATCATTGGCTGAAGCAACGTTGTATGTCGAGATCGGCTTCACCTTTTCTGTTTGAAATTCCACAGTAACCGGTTGTGATTCACTAGGTTTGTGTTCATTTGTCAAGAACTTTGTATTTGTATCTTGATCAAACAAACGTACTTTTGTCTCATTTGAGTTAAAGTCGGCACTCCCCTTTATGGAATCCCCAATCACCGTGCTTGTGATTACCCCTTTATCAGGCGCATTAACAACATTTGATACCCCTTTTGTTGGATCAACTTCATTTGTTAATAGTCCATCCTTCTCATCTTCGAATGACTGAAGTAAGAGTGTTTTTTTATCGTTTTTATAATCTGGACTAGATTTAAAAACATTGTCATCTTTCGCTAAAGTCTTTAGACTGTCAGTTCCAAAGAATGAAGCAAAAGATGCAAACATCATACATAAAATTAATAAAATTTTACCAGCTTTTGTTTTCATATGTTCTCCTTCTTTATTTGCCTATTTTCAACTTAACACTTTTGTTTACTCTGTTTAAGATAGAATTTTCGTAAATTTTTTTTACAATTTGTAAGCGCTATCGATTCACTGAAAAAGTAAAGGACTTCTCTTTATTATGAAAAGTCCTTTATGAATTCTACACTACTAAAATGTATCCTTGATTTTTTTCATTAAGGGTTCAGCTTTCTTAATAAGATCACCAACTCCCATTTGTACAACTTTTTTGTTTTTGAAACGATCGATACCACGAATGGCAACATCATTTGATAACACAACACATGCAGCATCATCGATTTCTTTTTGTGTTAATTCATTTTCTACTCCTGCCCCACCCTGCGTTTCAATTTTCACATCAATACCTAGCTTTTTTCCTGCTAGTGTCAATGATTCTGCAGCCATATAGGTATGTGCTACACCTGATGGGCACGAAGTTACTCCAACTACTTTCATCGTATACTCTCTTTCTGTTTTTTTACAAACTTGTAAACTCGATATCTAACTCTTCTTGTTCTGACTCTTTGTCGTAGTCAGTAACATCCGTATTTTCTTTCTTCAATAAGTTTACCATAACTGCTGTTACTACTGCACCCGCAGCGATTCCTAAGATGTATCCTAATCTACCTTCGACAACTGGTAGTACAATCAGTCCACCCCAAGGTGCATGGTTCAATACACCCATCATGAACGGAATAATATTTCCTACAACTGCTCCTACCATAATTGATGGAATAACTCGAACAGGGTCATTTGCTGCAAATGGAATTGCACCTTCGGTAATTCCTACACACCCCATAAGAATAGCGGCTTTTCCAGCTTCTCTTTCTTCAGTGTTGTATTTCTTTGGTGATAGTAATGTTGCTAACCCCATTCCAATTGGAGGTGTACAGATAGCAACACCAACTCCTCCCATTAAATAAGGCAATACATCAACTTGTGTTTGTGCGAATAAAGTAGCAACTTTGTTAATTGGACCACCCATGTCAAATGCAGTCATTGCACCAAGAATTGCTGCCAATGGAATTTTTCCAATTCCTTGGAGTCCATTTAACCAGTTTGTTAAACCTTCCATCAAACCTGCGATCGGTGTTCCAATTATCCATACGATAATACCACCAGTAATTAATGTTCCAAACAATGGGTATAAGAAAATTGAACCAAGTGATTTTAATGCGATTGGTAGTTTTATACGTTTTAATTGTTTAACTACAAAACCTGCGATAAATCCTGCCGCAATTCCTCCAAGGAATCCAGCTCCAACTTGACTTGCTAAGTATGCCCCCATCATCCCTGGTGCTAAACCAGGCTTATCTGCGATTGAATAGGCAATGTATCCCCCTAATACTGGAACGAATAGTGATAACCCTGCTAACCCAATGTCAGATAGTCCTTTTAACCAACCCGTTTCCGGCGTTGCGGCACCTTCTGGGTTTAACATAACTGCTAGTGAGAATAAAATCCCCCCGGCAACGATAAACGGAATCATGTGTGATGTTCCGGTTAATAAATGTCTTTTTGCTGTAGATATAGCTTTCTTGAAATCCATAATATTACTCCTCCAAACCTTCTTTTAATAATTTATAAATCGTTGTCTTGTCACCTGTAAGTAACTTGTCTCTGAAATCATCATGCATTAGCTTTCTTGCTAGTTTTGAAATGATTTTCATGTGCGTGTTGTCTTGATCATTTTCCGGAACCGCAATCATTAAAATGACTTCTCCCAATTCACCTGTCTTTTCACTCCAGACGAGCGGCTTCTTTAAACGCCCAAAACAAATTGCTGGTTCTATCACTCCATTTGTTCTTCCATGAGGAAGACCAATGTCATGACCAATTGCTGTTGGTTCAATTGCTTCACGCGCAAGGACATTTTTGTAGAAATCTTCAATATCCTTAATTTTATTTTGTTCTTTCAGTTTTTTTACCAATGTATAGATTACTTCATCCTTACTATCTGTATCGATATCAAATACAATACATTCTTTATTAACTATTGAACTCATATACTTCATCCTTTCACCCATAACATACTAAACTGATTTTCCAAACTATCAGAAATGATTTCCTTGCCATGTAAAACAGTTTCTTGTTATTTATCAGGAGCATCTGTATAACGTCATAAAATATCGACCACACTTGGATCCTTAAATGTCGTTGATATATTCATAGGTTATATCTCCTATGAATATTATAAGTTATGTATAAAATCTTCCAAGATAGAAGTATTGTAAAAAAAACTTACAATAAATCATAATAGAAATTTTGTATTTATTTTTTACAAAAGTTGTAATGTTTTACGAAAATTTCGATTTTCTATAATACATTTAGTTAATTCTCAGTTCGCTGATTATTCTTTGCATAACAAATAGTTTGATAGCAATTGTATTAGTTGGTTCAAAAAAAATCGGAACAATAAAGGTAAGAACCTTCTCAACGGAACACATTTCCACCAAGAAGGCTCTTTGTTTATGTGATGGCTAATACACGCATTATCACATATAATTTTATCTTATTTTCTTTGATTTCTTTCTTCTAAGCATTAAAATACTTGAACCAGATAGACCTAGTAAACATAGAATAAATTCTGTACCCATTACTGAAGTACCCGTATTTATCGATCCGTCATCTCCATTTGCATCGATTGATGGTAGTTCTTCATTCGGATCAACTTCTGTCCCTGGTTTATCTTCAATTAATACTAACTGCCCCATGGCTTGTTGCAATTGCGCAATTGCTTCTTCAATATCTTTTGATGAAGTCGGATTTTCAAGTAATACCTTTGCATTTTCTAAAGCTTCTTTAAACGCTTCTTGTCCTTCTTCTTTATATTGACTTAAGTCAATTTTTTCCGCCTCTTTAACAAGTTCTGCTAAGTTCGTAACATCTGGTATTAATTCCAGATTATCAAAAGCTTCTTGTAAGTTACTAACTGCTTCATCAACTTCAGTTTGTGTAAGCGATACGCTTGCTTGTACTTTTCTTGCAGCATCTAGACATGATAAGAATCTTTCCCGACCTTCTTCAAAATATAAATCGAGATTTACTTCACTCATTTCATTGATAATTTGGTCGAGTTCGGATTTATCTAGGACTGTCAACTTAGCATTTGCATCAAGAAGTTTATCATAAGCCTCTTTATATTGTGCATATGGACTACCTTCTGGTATTGCTTTTGCTACAGATAATGCTTCCTGTAAAACCTTATAGCTATCACTTGTGTATCCATCCTCTTTTATTGCTGAAAGCTCATCAACTAAGTCACTTAATTCACCAACTATCTTTAATTCCAGAGTTTCTATAGTCTTTTCTAATGCCTTTTGACTATAGCGAACATCACTTTGTAATGCATCATCACTATTTAATACATCAAGTGCATCTTTCATAGCTGTAACAAATGGCTTTACGCTTATCTCAGTATACAATTCTTTATTTTCAAGAATACTTAAACTATCATCATACAATTTTTGTAGTTCAGTTTTATTTAACTCCTCATAAAACTCGAAGTAATCAAGATTCGCAACGTAAGGATTGTTTGAGTCAGCTCTCATCGTGAAGAAGATTGTATGATCTCCTTTTATTTTCTCAGTAAGTTTTACTGAAGCAACTTCATAACTATTCCAATTGGTTCCAGTAGCAGGAAGTTGAATTACATCGATTGGTTCATTGTCAAGCGAGTCTAAACGCACTTCAAGTCTAGCATTTTCACCACAACGATTTGAGTTATTCACATATCTTACTCTAATTTCATGTAAACCATCATGTGTAAATGCTAGATTTTCAAAAGCTAACCATGCTCCATCGTATGATCCTCCAACATTTACTAAAGAGTTATTATTCGTATCCGTACTGTTTTCAATTTTTAAATTTCCAGCACTCCAATTAGAATATTTTTCTGCTTCGAAGCGTTCGTATGACTGTGATTCCTTAAATTGCATGTAGTCGATATTGGCAATATATGGCTTGTCTACACTAGTTGTTCCATGCATGACAAAATAAATATCATATACGCCATCTAGTTTCACGTCGTCATTAATTTTTTCTTTAGCAATTGTATAGTTACCCCAACCACTATCATTGGGTTTTAGTTCTACAGTTGCTAAAAGTTCTCCATCGACCGCGTCTTTTCTTACTTCAACGCGACTATCTGGTGCGCATCTTCCAGAGTTATTTACATATCGGATATCTATCGTATCAATCAATTGCTGTTCGAAATCCAAAGATTCAAATTTTATCCACGCTCCATCATATGTTCCTCCGATGTTCATAGATTCATTTTTCAATCCATTTGCAGACCAGTCATCACTTTTTTCTGCTTCAATACGAACCAAAGCATTTGTACTTCCTTTCAATTTATCCATTGCATTTGTGATACTTAAATATGCATCTTGAATCTCTTTTTCAGAAGCATTTTCATCACCCAAAACTTGCTTACCATTTTCTATTGTATCTAGTAATTTATTGTATGTCGAAGTTGTGTAAACCCCTTCCTTTATACTTTCAGCTGTTTTTATCGCATTTTCAAGTTTCGCTTTGTAATTGTTGTAGAAATCAATGACTAAAGAACTCATTCCTGTTCTAAAACTATTTTGAATAGAGCTTGCTTTACCATTCGTAAATGCTTGATCTTTGAACTCAATAGAAATATCTCTGTCAATATTATGTTCTTTTGCATTTCCATTAAAACTTAATACTACAGTCTTTTCGGATGTCTTTTTTAATAAAGGTGTCAAACCTTCCGGAACATTATTAATTTTCACCTTCTCAGTTGCAATAAAGTCTTCACCAATTTCTCCGGTAAATTCTGTTGTTCCTTTTATCGTGATAGTTGTTGTATCCAAAATCGAACCATTATCCTTGTTGCTTTCGGTTAAGAAATCACTGCTGTAATTTAAAGCATCATCCTGAAACATTACTTTAATATTGTCACGTTTTTTGTAGACACTTAAAAGTGGTGAATTTACTGCACTATCTTTTATCTCTATGGTTAAATTTCCAATACTATCATTTAGTCCATGTTTCTTTGCCTGACCATGTAAGGAAATTTCTACTTTCTGAGGAGTAGTTATAATTGCTTTTGCACTCAATCCTTCTGGTAAGTTAGTAATTGCAATTTTCCCTTGTGCATATAAATCTTCACCTATATTACCTTCATAATTGAGGCTAGTTAATTCAACTTCTATTTTATCTTCAAAAGTTCCTTTATTTAAATCTGATTCCTCAAACATACTTTTCGAATAAATAACCTCATCATCTCTAAGTTGACTCGTACTAACATTATCGCTGCTTGATTTTGCTGGTATTCCGTCTTCAGCCCAAGTTGAAGGACTGTCACCCATTTCAAACTTTAATACTCCACCCCTTGTGATTTCTGCATAATCTATCCATGAACGATCTAAGGAATCGCCATTTAATGTTGCAGATTGAATGTAGAAGTTATCCTCTGAGACGTTGTTCGCTTCAATTGTAAATGTTTTCCCATCACCTACATCTAGAGTAACTTTTTCAAAGAATGGCGAACCAATTTGAAATGATGTATCTCCTGGAGTCATTGGATATATACCCATTGCTGCCGCCACATACATAGATGCCATAGTACCAGCATCATCATCCATCGTTTCTAAAAATCCTGATGGATCTAGTTTATATGCATAATCATAAATTGGTGGATTAAATTCTCCTGTTCCACTATATCTGTTCCAAGTTTGCTTTGAATAAATTTGTCTTACCCAATACTGTGTTCTACTTGGTTTTCCAGCATAATTAAATAGGTATGGAGTATGCAAGTCTATTTCATTTGTGTTTGTATGCAACATAGCTTTCCCATTGTCTGGATCTTGTTCTCCATACAATCTTGATAATGCTTTGAGCATGTTTTCCTTACCACCCATAAGATTTTGTAACCCATTCACATCATTCGAATCATACCAAGTATATTGCCATAGCGTTCCTTGGTAAAGTCCGTTATCGCCATAACGCTCTGGATCTGCATGCTTCCAGTTTCCACTACCATCTTTCGGCCACAATAGACCAATATTATCTCCATTCTCTAATGTTACTGCATCTTCTTTGAACAAATTCATATAGTTAAATGAACGATTCAAGAAATATGTAGCTTCATCTTCAAGACCTAAAGAATCTGCGATTAATGAGATAGCCCAATCGTCATATGCATATTCGACAGTTCTATCAACTCGATCTTTAATATATCCAAGTGACTCTGCTTCCTGATTTATCGCATCATTTGCAATAGCTTTTACTTTTTCATAAGCCACTGGCAAATTGTCGATGTCTGTGAAACCTTTAGCAACTGCATCTGCTAATAAAGCAACTGCATGTTCATTCCGGACTGTTGGGATTGGTTGCGTATTATTCCCCCAAGTAGAGATTCCAGTTTCTAGTGCATCTGCAATAGATCGAACCATATCTTTATATTCATCAGGCATAACTAAACCAATCATCGGATATTTACGGTAATCATCCCATAATGTCCAAGAGTCGTAATGTGTATAGTCAGACGCTTCATAGATATTTGTATCCGTGCCACGATATGTATTACTTGTACTTGTCGCATTCACTGGTGTTGTAAACATATGATATAAATGAGTATAAAATAATTTTTTTAATCTTCCATCTGGATCACTGGTTTTTGAGTTTTCTACTTTAATTTTCCCAAGCACTTCATTCCAACTTGCATCTGCATCTGTCCGTGTTTTTTCAAAATCCCATTCTGGCACTTCTGTGTGCATATCAATCTTTGCTTGCTCGCTACTAATTGGGGAAATACTTACTTTCACTTCAACAGACTCGTTAGCTTCAACATTAAAGTTTAGAATCGCTCCCAAATCATTACCTGTCTGTGAAGTCTTTTTGGATAACTTATTATCATTCCACGTTTTTACACTTTCAGTTTCTCTGTTCGTTTCAAGATAAAAGTACATTGTATATTTTCCATGACCACTTACATTTTTTCCGCTAAATCTTCCGGAAATAGTTGTTTTATTACCTGCTTCTTCCACAACATCTAATATTGCATCTCTAATATCAGTTCCATGATAGGTATAGTTTAAATCAACTAGTAAACTCACTTCGCCTTCTTTTGGAAACGTATATTTATGATATCCAGTTCGAACATCACTCGTCATTTCCGCTTTTATTTTTCCAATCGACGCATCGTCTTTAACATTACTATTTGTACCACTTTTCGCTAATAATTCTACTCCATAATATCCCGGATGTGCTTCCTCATCTTGCTTCTCATATTTCAATGCTCTTGATTCCGCACCAGGTCTAGTTGTGTAATCTACGTACGTAGGAGAAATAAGCACATCTCCACCTGCACCTTGCCCACCGACTCCTTCTATTCTGGTATGAGAAAATCCTTGAATATACTTTTTAGAGTAATCATACCCAGCGTGATCATTTGTTTCATGTGGATATGTATCTGGACTTAATTTCACAAGTCCATTTGGTGCAACACTTCCAGGGAATAACTGACCATAGTCAACTTCTGTCCCCACAAAAGGGTCCACGTATTGTGTAAAATTCTCCTCACTTTCATTTGCCTTTACTTTAAATTCTGATGCCGTTCCAAAAACCAAGCACGTCATCGCCATAACCAAAGTTAAAGCACTTTTCAAAACCTTCATTGCTTTTGACTTCATAATACTCCTCCGCCTAATTTAACTTTCTTCTTTTTACTTTTCCAATAGCCCTTTACATTTTTAATCTACCATATCGTCACGATCTTTAAAGATTCGAATTTTGTAAAATAATGTTACAAAAAGTAACCCCTTACAGTTCGATCAAATTTACATTCGTATTCCAAAATGAATCCAACTTATTTACATGTTCTCGTATAAAACAACTATAAATCGAATATTTAACTTTAAATTACAATCCCTGCTGGCATTTAAAAAAAACACCCCCTTGTCAAGTGATTCCTGACATTTGGAGGTGCTAATTGCAATCTTAAATTTTTAGTTATTTTGATCTGCTATGTATTCACATTCAAGTAACAAATCATAAAGTTCATCTGTATTGTCACACATTTTTGCCTTATTGATAAAATCCGTTTGTTTAACCATTCGTATTAAACTGATAACTGCTGGTATGTGTTCTCGTTTATCTATACTGGCCAAGCAGAAAATTAGATTGACGCCTTTATCATCAAAAAATACTTTCTTTTTATTTACAATCAACGACATGCCGGTTCTATTTACACCTGCGGTGTGATCACCATGTAAAAGCGAAAACATGTCATCTGTAATTGCATAGAATCCCATATTTTTCATCGTTTCTATAATATTCATTTCGTAGATTGTACTAATATAGTTATTATCAATCAGTATCTTGGCACTCTCGTGTACAGCTTCTTCCCACTCCATATCTTGCTCTACAAGACTTACCATATTTCTCGTTAAGATGTCACTTAACTTGTTAATCTTTGTGGGTTGTGCGGTTTCATGCAATCCCAGTCCAGATTGTATAACTTGTAAAACCTTTAATCGATCTGTATCATTCAAAAAATCCAGGTTCTTATTGATTGTATAATAATTCTTTAGAATACTCTTCTTGGGAATTCCCAGCTTGTCAATTTTATTGTAATCCTCCTCTTTAAATATAGGATTCACCAATATTACTTTTTTGGGCACAAAAGTGTCAATTCTTGAAGCACTGATAACCATATCAACTTCATCCCATCGCATAAATGTATCTAACTTGTAGACGGGAATGATATCAACAACTTGAATTTGATATTGTGTAATTAGAGATTCTTTCATTAGCATCGTTGTGCCATAGCCAAAACCACACACCAATAAGACTCTTTTTATCATTGTTTGTTGTGTACGTTTGATACTAGCAATAAAATGGATTGTCAAATATGTAATTTCATCTTCGTTCTGAATTGTATTAAGAATATCAATATTCTTAATAACGCGACAGACAAGTTCATAAATCTCTAGTTCTTTAGTCGACAACAGCGACAATGATCCATCACTCATCGATACATTCCCTTCTAAACGAACTAACAAATACTCCATATGATTCATCAATCCTTCAAACAAAATAGAATCATTGTCGAAAGGTATTTGTGTTTGTAAAGCCATATCACGTATCAAATGTCGAACAATTTTTTCAACTTGATCTATGTTAATTGCACGCCTGTAGTGATTGTATTTATGTGTGTAGTTAAAAGCTCTAACGATAATTTTACGCAACTTGGGAGAAATGTTCTTTCCAACGATCAACTCCAAATCCTTTAGCGGTTCTTCAAACACACTTAAATCAAATCCATTGATGGCATTTACCTCCATGGGATGCTCACGATTGTGTTCGACATGCCATAAAACAATGAAAATATTCGCGACAAACCATTGATACGATTCATCTGTAATTGTATAATTCATTGATTCCAACAATTCATTAAACCACTGTATGATGTGTTTTGGATTAACCTTGCCCAATCCCTCACATATGATCGATTTCGCATTTAACTCAAACAAATTTAACTCTGTATCAATTTTTTGAAACACATAAATATATTGCTTTAGTTGATCAATGGAAAATTCCAATACATCAATCGGTGTACCATCAATAAAAAAAGCATTTTTATATACAATTTCTAAGCGATGTTCTCGAAAATTGGTATTTAAAATGTTCAAGTCATTCTTTATGGTTGATCTCGATACCTGGAAATGGTCTGAAAAACGATTTAACTTGAACTCTGTTGGATTCATAATTAATAATAAGCAAAGTAAGTCAATACGTTCTTTTTGCGAATAAACAAATTCAGAATCATCTTCTAACTCAAGTAAATTAAAATCCTTTGGTACAATTAATTTTCCTTTGGATTGTTTTTCTATTTGGTCATAATGTCGTTCAGAAAGCAATTCGTTAATTCGAACAATATCATATCGTACCAGCCGTTCCCCTAAGTCTAATGATGTAGCAATGTCTTTGTAACTCGTAACATGATTATTTTCCAAATATCCGATGATTTTGATCATTCTGGCGGTTAACATATATACTCCCCCTCATTTAGTCATATTCTAGTACGCATTGTGCACTTATGTCAGTTACATGTTTTGTAAAAAACTTTTACAAAATAAATCCTTCCCGCTTTCCATCCATTACATATTATAGCGTGAACTAAACGAATAAAACACACTTTTTCTATTAAACACGATAAAAAAACACAGATTCCCACTGTGTTTTATACTCTGATAATGTAATCTTTTTTTCGTTCTGGCATCTCCGGTGTTTCACCAGCTTGATACCCAATTGCCATCGCCGATACACTTATCATGTTATCTGGCAACCCCCATGCATACATGAGTTGTTTTCCTTCCATTTGATTGAATATCTCTTTTGGCATATGTACCCAACAAGAAGCAAGTCCAGCAGCTGTTGCTGCATTCATCATATTCATTTGTGCGGCTACAGCATTTTCAAGTGCCGCGTAGCGACGTTTTGGCACAAAGACAATAACAATGGTTGGTGCTCCATAAAATGGATCCTTGTCGCTCCCTAAACTTTTCAATTCAACGACTGCATCTCGGTAAATTTGACTTTGAACAGCAACAATTACTGGTGTTTGTTCATTCATTGCTGATGGTGCTAACACCCCCGCTTTTAATACTGCATCCAGTTGTTCGTTTGTAATCTGATCCTGTTTAAATTCACGAATACTTCTTCTTTGATAAATCAGTTGTAACGCTTCTTTATTCATCCTATCCCCCTATGTTTATCCTATTTGCGAAATACCCAAATACACGGCTTGTCTGCCCTCGTAAAACCCAGTGACGCTTGAAGTTTCAAAGAAACTTCATTGGTCGTTTGTACTTGTGTATATGCAATCTTATCCATTTTTAAGCAATGATTGATCATACTTGCGATCAATGTTTTTGCAACACCTTGACTACGATAACCATCAAACACTTCCAATAGACCAATTGCTCCACTATTATGAAGCCCAATATATCCTACCAACTGCCCGTCTTGATACGCACCAAGCATTCCATTTTTGATACATGATGCTATGTATCCATCTTGATCATAAATTGGATTGCTGTAACTTTCTTTTACAATAGTTTCTTCATCAAGCGTTAAGCTTTTTATTTCTAAAGCTTCGTTTGCTATGGTAACCATTTCTGTTTTTTCATAGACCATATTGTAGGAAAGAAACATCGTTCCATATGCATTTTGTTTTTGAAGTGTATCTAAGAAAATATCATCACACGCGCAAAAGCCTCGACTGTCCTGTGGGACTAACTTCATGATATCGATAACTGCTGCTTGTGTTTTTGCGCTGGCATAATACATATCATCTTTTTGATGATACAGCAAAACACCGTCTCTCTCTTCATATAGAATTTCTACATTGCCACTCTTATATAAGACGTACATCTCAATATAACGTTCATAATTTGTCAACAAATATTGACTTGTCATATCGGTATCCGATGAAATGTTGGTATCTTCTACATTTCCCAAGACGCGAATCATCAAGATTCGTAAGATGGCAAACACGCCAGCAAAAACACCAACCACAATCATTGGTGTTTGTCCATCACGGATTCCTTTGTATATTAAGGCGCAACAAACCAGCAACAAAATGATACTGGTTTGATAACGTTTATGGTTTTTCATTAGCGCACAGTTGCTCCAGGTTGCATTCCATCCACACTCACAACTTCGATTCCATTAGCATCTTCACCAACAAGAATCATTCCTTGGCTTTCCACACCACGGATTTTTGCCGGTTTCAAGTTTGTCACGACAACCACTTTTTTACCAACCATATCTTCCGGTGTGTAGTCTGGTGCAATTCCACTCACGACTTGGCGTGTTTCATTTCCAAGGTCAATTTGTGAAACAAGCAATTTATCAGCTTTTGGATGCTTTTCACATGAGATGATCAATCCAACTTTCATTTCCGTTTTCATAAAATCATCAAATGTAATTTCTGGTTTTGTTTCTTTTGCTTCTTCTACAGTTTCTTCGATTGCTGCAGCTTCTTGTGCCCATTTTTCTTCCAATTCTTTTTCATCAATACGTGCAAATAAAATGGATGGTTTTTCGACAACGTTGTACGCTTCAACCGATCCGAACGCTACGGTATCAAAGGTACGAGCATCCGTTTGCAATTGATCGAAAATAGCATTTGCACTACCTGGAATAAAGGCATCCAATTGAATTGTACAAACACGAATCGCTTCAAGTAAGTTAAATAAAACAGTTTGTAAACGATCTTGCTTACTTTCATCTTTACCGAGGACCCAAGGTGTTGTTTCATCAACATAACGGTTGGTACGTTTTAGTACATTAAAGATTTCAGCAATCGCTGCATCAACATGTAGTGTATCCATTTTTGCTTCTACTTTTGCATTTAATTCATTTACCGTACGAATTAAATCCTCATCCACAGTTTCATGTACCTTTGTATTTGTGACAGTTCCGCCAAAGTACTTATTTGTCATACTTACCGTACGGTTCACCAAGTTACCAAGTACGTTGGCTAAATCAGAATTGCTTCTTTCCACAAGTAGTTTTTCTGAGAAGTTTCCATCATTTCCAAATGGTACCTCACTTAATAAGTAATAACGTACAGCATCTACACCATAGTCATTAATATAGACACGTGGATCTTTATAGTTACCTAATGATTTCGAAATCTTTCCACCATCGATAACTAACCATCCATGTCCATACACTTGCTTTGGCAATGGTAAATCAAGTGCCATCAACATAATTGGCCAAATTAACGTATGGAATCTAAAAATCTCTTTTCCCACTAAATGCAATTCTGCTGGCCAATACTTTTGGAACAGGGAATCATCATCACTGTTGTATCCAAGTGCTGTAATATAGTTTGAAAGTGCATCCATCCAAACATAAATGACATGGTTTGGATCGAAGTCTACTGGGATTCCCCATGTAAAACTCGTTCTTGATACCGATAAATCTTGTAATCCTGGTTTTAAGAAGTTATTTAACATTTCTTTATAACGAGATTCTGGTTGCATCAATTCTGGATGACTTTCCAAATATTCTTCTAATTGTTTTTGGTAATTACTTAAGCGTAAGAAATACGATTCTTCTTTAACTTTTTTAACTTCACGTCCACATTCAGGACACTTTCCATCAACAAGTTGTGAATCTGTCCAAAACGATTCATCTGGCGTACAATACCATCCTTCATATTCACCTTTATAGATGTCACCTTTTTCATATAAATCGCGGAACATCTTTTGCACAGCTTTGACATGGTACTCATCTGTTGTACGAATAAACTTATCGTAGGTAATTCCTAGCGATGCCCATAAGTCTTGTGCGTTTGCAACAATCTTATCCACAAAACTTTTTGGATCTGTTCCTGCAAGTTTTGCCCGTTCTTCAATTTTTTGTCCATGTTCATCTGTACCCGTTAAGAAGAATACATCAAAACCTTTGGCACGTTTGTAGCGTGCTAGTGTATCGGCAATAACCGTTGTATAACAGTGCCCAATATGAAAATTATCACTTGGATAATAGATTGGGGTTGTTAGATAATACTTTTTCTTTTCCATGTTTTACCTCCATATAAAATAAAAAATCTCACCCAAAGGACGAGAGTACGTGTTACCACCTTATTTTGTATGCATGTGCATACCTTAAGTGCGTTAACGCCGCATACGTTCGTACCTACCTATCGATACGAAAGCTCAAAAACCATCTTCACTATGATTCATTCACAAATTTTCACCAACCATTTGCTCTCTACACAACGTTTCATACTTACTCTTTTTCTCATCGCTTATTCCCACCTATTATAATATACTTTGCACAATAATTAAAGGAAATATGAAAATACCTTAATTGTCAAAAAAAAGATAGTCACTTTTGTGCAACTATCTTTTCGACATCTCTATTTTTCGATTTTCTTTATTTTTTCCCAACTGAATTGTGGATCACCGAAATGTCCATAACAAGCAGTTTTTGCATACACTGGTTTTTTCAAATCCAGTTCCTTAAGAATGTTGGCAACCGAGAAATCAAAGTTCTTTTTGATGATGTTTAATAATTCTTCATCACTTTGCACACCTGTGCCAAATGTATCAACAAGCAAAGAAACAGGTTCCCCTTTTCCAATGGCATAAGCAACTTGTACTTCACAACGGTGAGCTAGTTTATTTGCGACAACACTTTTAGCTACATAACGTGCATAGTAGGCTGCAGAACGGTCAACTTTAGTTGGATCTTTACTTGATAAACATCCTCCTCCAATTCGCCCCATTCCACCGTATGTATCAACAACAATTTTACGTCCGGTTGTTCCTGAGTCTCCAAAACTTCCCCCAACGATAAAACTACCGCTTGGGTTAATGATGTATTTTGTATGTTCATCAACAAGCTCTGCTTCTAATGAAGGTTTGATTACTTCATTCATAACCAGTTCCTTAATTTCTTCTTGGCTGATGCCTTCCGCATGTTGCGTCGAAACGACAACGGTATCAATACGACTCACTTTATCATCCTTGTACTCGACAGAAACTTGTGTTTTTCCATCAGGTTTTAGTATATCTGCATGTTGACGACGTACTTCTGTTAACTTACGTGCAAGTTTGTGTGCATAGTAGATTGGTGCAGGCATATATTCATCTGACTCATCGCATGCATAACCAAACATCAGTCCTTGGTCTCCTGCTCCTACTTCTCCATCATTTTCTTCTACTGCAGCATAGATTTCAGCACTTTGACGGTTCACTTTCACAAGTACTTCATAATCTTCTTCATAGCCAATCTTCTTAATTACCGCTTTGGCAATCCCTGCATAATCGATGCTTGCTTTTGTATTTGCTTCTCCATAAATCAACACAAAATCATCTTTGATTGTCGCTTCGACCGCCATCTTACTGTTTGCATCTTCACGTAATGCAGCATCCAAAATCGCGTCCGCAATTTGGTCACAGATTTTATCTGGATGTCCTTCAGTGATACTTTCACTGGTAAAAATGTAATCTTTCATCAATAAATTCCTTTCTGGCAATAAAAAATGCCCCACGAGAAGGCATTGCTTTTTCAAGTATTCTTCTCTTATCGTTGTTAGCAGTACCACCGTTCACATATAGTGAGGTTGGCGTGGGATGTAACGAGCTAACTCTCTACCCCATCTCTTGATAATTGATGTATGCTAATTTAACCATAAAGTGCACACGAAAGCAAGGATTTTCACCCCAAATATACATACCTAACAAAAGGGTAGAAAAGAAAGCGTTATCACGATATAATATGATAGTAAATCTTGAGGAGAACATACTATGATACTACTAATGGGTTACAAAAGATGTAGCACGTGTCAAAAAGCAAAACGCTTTTTAGAGATGAATAATGTGCAATTTAAAACGCGAGATATCGTCGACGAGAAATTAAGTGAGGACGAAATTCGCAAACTATATGAGATGAGTAACGTATCCCTACAAAGTTTTTGGAATACATCTGGAGGATTGTATCGCCAAATGCGAATCAAAGATACGATTCATTCCATGAGTGAGGATGAGCAAATCAAACTTCTAGCAAGCAATGGAATGTTGATTAAACGTCCAATCCTTATGGTAAATGATCAAGTGACTGTTGGCTTTAAAGAGGCCACATTCCTGGACATGATTCGCCAGGCATAATGTAAAAAAATCATCTATAATATGATATAATAGGGACAAGTGAGGTGATAATATGCTTTTAGGTGAATCATTAGAAGACTATCTAGAAACCATCATGGTGCTATCTGAAAAAGGTGATAAAGTTCGTTCGATTGATGTAGCAAAAATGATGGGTGTCTCGAAGCCAAGTGTAAACAAAGCTGTTAACAACTTAAAGGATCGCGGATTAATCACCCAAGAAGTTTATGGTGGGATTACACTGACCGAATCGGGTCGAAAAATGGGAGCGATGATCTTCCATCGACATACAACGATTACTCGGTTTTTAATTGAAGTATTAGGAGTTTCAGATGATGTCGCAGAAAAAGATGCTTGTCGAATAGAACACATCATTTCAGCAGAGACATTCACAAACATTGAAAAAATGATAGAAGAAAAAAGTAGCGAGTCATAACGCGCTTTTTTTATGCAAAAAAGGATGGAACCAACTATTTGTTGGCTTCATCCTCTTTTATAATTTCTTTGATATTTCGGATGGTTTCACAAGTCACTTTATCTGAGCAACCGATGCAACTCCCATTGCATCCGATGATACCACTTGCTTTTCTTGCTTGGCGTTTCTTCAGTTGTCGGTAGCAAATAAAAACTACAAAACCAACAGCTAAGACAAGAACAACGATATCTACGGGTTTCAATTTTAGAACCCCAATAACGTTCCTACATTGTAGATTAGGAAAGAAACAATCCACGCAATCACAATCCAGTAACCGATGGTAAACCAGAACATTTTACGATCGTTCATTTCTGCACGTAAGGTTGCAACTGCAGCCATACAAGGAATGCTTAGTAAGTTAAATGTCATGAAGGAAATCGCCGCCAACGGACTAAAGGTATGCGCTATGGTTGCAACTAACGATGCGGTTGCATCATCATCACCCAAGAACTCTTCTTCACTTTCCATTCCCGTATATAGCACACCCATGGTAGAAACCACAGCTTCTTTTGCGATTAACCCTGTTAGAATTGCAACTACAGCTTTCCAACCTGCACTTCCACTTGCAAATCCCAGTGGTTCAAAGATAAAGGTAATTGCTCCGGCAAATACACCTAGAATACTATCATTTGAATTGGCTTCCACCATTTGTAAACTCAAGTTGAAGTTTCCTAAGAACCATAGAACGATGGTACTTGCTAGAATTACTGTTCCTGCACGCACCAAATATCCTTTTAATTTATCCCACAAGCGCAACAGTAAATTTTTCAATCTTGGCCAATGGTAAGTAGGCATTTCCATTACAAACGGAGTTACCTCCCCTTTAAAAACCAGTTGCTTTAACAAAATCGCTGAAAGAATCGCTACAAAAATTCCAATAAAGTAAATTCCAAAGGTCATCAAGTCGGCATGATTTGGAAATACTGCAGCAGCAAATAGTGCCCAAATCGGTGCTTTTGCCCCACAAGACATGTATGGAACAAGCAGCATTGTTAATTTACGCTCTTTTTCACCTTCAAGTGTTCGTGCTCCCATAATCGCAGGAACAGAACATCCAAATCCTGTCAGTAATGGTAGAAAGGCTTTTCCAGACAAACCAAAACGACGTAAGATACGGTCCATAATAAACGCGACACGCGCCATATATCCACTATCTTCTAAGAAGGATAGAAAGAAGAAAATTAATAGAATTTGTGGAATAAATGATAAAACACCACCAACTCCAGCTACAATCCCATCAACAATAAGTCCATATACCCAACTCGATGCACCTAGGGTATCTAAGATGCTTTCAATTCCACTTGAAATCCAACCAATTGGGATTTCTGTCAATCCTTGAATATACACCCCAGGTGAAGCTATACCTAACCCTAAGAAGTTTTCAGAGAACGTACAGTGAAAGATGAAAAACATAATGATTGCAAAAATCGGCAATCCCAACAAACGATTGGTTAAGATTTTATCAATTTTATCCGATGTTGTCATCTCTCCTAAGATACGCGATTTTTTAATTGTACTGCTTAATTCACTATCGATAAAACCATAGCGAACATCCGCCATTAACGCTTCATTGTCTTCAGTAACAGTTGTAATTTGCTCAATTTGATCTTTCAAAGCAACGACACTTTCAAAAGAAAGCACCTTTTCATCATTTTCCAATACTTTACTTGCCGTAAAAGCTGCTTGTTTCACACCGTTTGTTGTGAATAAATCGACCAATTGTCGATACGATGTTTCCAGTTTTGAATCTTTAAAAATATCCAACGGTTGACGTTTTGTAGTTGCTTTACCAACCAGTTCCATTAAGCGTTCAATATTTTCAGCACGTAAGGCACTGATTTCCACAACTGGAACACCAAGTTTTTGTTCGAGTGCTTTGGTATCAATGCTGTCTTTGTTTTTTTTCACCACATCCATCATATTTAGGGCAATTACCACAGGAACATCCGTTTCTAAAACTTGCGTTGTCAGATATAAGTTACGCTCCAAGTTTGTGGCATCCACAATATTAATAATGGCATCCGGTTCTTCATTGACAATATAGTCACGTGCAATGACTTCCTCTAAAGTATACGGCGATAGCGAGTACACCCCTGGCAAGTCAATGATGTCCATTGGCGTTTTCGCTTTTTTATACGTACCTTCTTTTTTATCAACCGTAACCCCTGCCCAGTTTCCAACTTTCGCAGTCGATCCAGTCAATTCATTAAATAAAGTCGTTTTCCCACTGTTTGGGTTTCCAACTAAAGCTACTTTCATCATAGGTACTACTCAACCTCGATTTCTTGCGCTTCAGCTTTACGTAACGATAATTCATAACCACGTAACGTAATTTCAATTGGATCACCTAAAGGTGCCACTTTACGTACATAGATTTGTGTATTTGGGGTAATTCCCATATCAAAAATACGACGACGAATCGGACCAGCCCCACTGACTTTTTTCACCGTAACCGTACTTCCTGGTTTCACGTCTTTTAAATTCATAAACTTCCTCCCACCATGTATTAAGCAACAAAGATCTTACGAGCCAATGTTTTATTAATGGCAATACGTGCATCTTTAATTTGAACGATGATGTCACCAGCGCACTCTTGTACAACTGCAATTTGGCAACCAGGTACCAATCCCAGATCACGTAACCTTTTTTCTGAACCCTCATCTATAGAATATTTTAAGACTTTTACAGATTTTCCAATCGGTGCAATAATTAATGGCATATACATCATCCTTTCTATTTTTATCATTGTAATGTTAGCATCGGTTAACACAGATGTCAATATTTTGTTAACTATTTCTAACTTAAAGTTAACTTTTACAAACAAATGAGTTGACACTTCTTAAAATTACATGTACTATACATTTAGTTAGTGAAGTCTAACTTGTATGTCTGGGACTCCTTTATGACAATCTTACCCATTCCATTTCTTATGCGATCCTTTTAAGAAATAGAGACATTACAAGAAAAAACACATGATTCGTTCATGTGTTTTTTTATTATGGCGCTCTAAAATATCGTGTGGCTGTGGCTAAGCTATAAAATTAAGTGTGTCTATTTCCGAACCCCTTTAAAATTAA
>LVZN01000002.1 GCA_001695645.1 Erysipelotrichaceae bacterium MTC7
GCAAAAGAAAAGATAAAGAAACTTCGTGTTGCTGCCTATTGCCGTGTTTCTACAGAAACAGAAGAACAAAATTCTAGTTATGAGGTTCAGGTCGCACACTATACAGAGTTTATAAAGAAAAATAATGAATGGGAGTTTGCCGGCATCTTTGCAGAAAGGTAAACCCAAGAATTGATACAAAGAAATGCTGTTGTCAGAGCGGCAGAATGGCTTGAAATCAAGGGCTTTCAGAGATTAGGAACTCTCCGGCAACTCATTCTTTACGCCCGATTGTTGCCGACATCATGACAACAGCGCAGATGATTTTGACAACAGCAACGGAGAAAATGACAACACCTCAAGCAATGGTGACAACAGCAGAGAGAAATGTGACAACACCCGCTGATAACAGCAAAATCAGTTATAAACACGAGACTTTCTACATTTTGTTTAAATTTGCGAATTCTGTTAAAGCCCCAAAAGCCCAAATCAGAAAAAAACGGGGAAAAGCAAAACATTATTTAAAGTCGCCGAGGGTGACATATTGACAACATAGACGACATGTGCTATAATAAATTTGTTGTCATTCAAGATAAAATTTGCGGTCTTTTGCTGAACGATAATTAAACAAACTTAAGTAAAAGGAGCAAATTATTCTTTAGAAAGGGGATTAGAAGTGGAGTTTAACAATAGTAAGAGAATGGAACTGATCAATACAATGGTAACAGAGTTGCCTGTGCTGCGTGCAAGGATAGGAGCTTCCCAAGCTGATATCTCTGAAAAGATAGGCATTTCAAGGCAAACTTATAATGCAATTGAAAATGGTAAGAAAAAATTGAATTGGACTGTTTTTTTAGCATTGTTTGCAGTTTTTAGTAGTGATGAACGAACTCTGAAAATGTTGGATTCCATGGAAGTTTTTCAGGAGGGCGTTGCAAAGGAAATGTGATTGCCTTTTGCAACGAATCTTAGCGTGATTTTTTATTGGAGGTCATATGTTGAATATGGTTAAGAATGCTTCTGTTCAAGCCACGGATATATATAAGGATCCATATGGATACACATATTCTGAAATGGTTGGTGTATTGGGAGAAGTTGAGGCGGATAAGTTTTATCGCGAATTATACTCCGGTTCCCAAACTATTTTTTACAAGGGCATAATGCCAAGTGAAAAAGGTTTTAGATTTTCCAGTGGATTGTAACGCTCTCACTGGTCGCGTCAATGTGGGATATGAGAATATCCACCACCTTGCGCTTATCGTCAAAACTCACGGACTCCCAATCGTTGAGGTAATTCGTGATACAGTCAATTTGCGTGTCCGAAACGGAATTAGCGGTAAGGTCTGCTACCAGCTTTAACTGCTTTTGTCGTTCTGTGTCCAGCTCCTCGATCCGGTTATTTGCGTATTGCAGGAGCAGCGGATTGGCCCCGGACAAAGTGTCCAGAAGTTTCTCGATCTCGCTTTCCGTCTTTGCCAGGGCAACACGGGCGGCGGTCAGCTTTGGATTATAGCCCTGTTCCTTGCCGCCTTTCAGCGTGTGATACTTCCGCATTTTCTCCACCATCTCGCCATACACAAAGGACTCCATGCTTTGCGCCGTCAGCGTACCGGCCCCCTCGCAGCTCCCGTTATCCGCCCGCTGCTTGCACCGCAGGTAGGTAACACCGTTTTGAGCTCGCAGGGCAGTCAAAGCATAACCGCAGCGCCCACACTTGATTTTCCCGGCCAGCCAGGTATTATGGCATTTGCGGCCATTCTGGAAAGACGTGTTCTGTGACAGCTTGCGCTGGACGGTCAGCCAGAGCTGGGAAGTAATGCGGCCCTGGTGCGGGGCGATCACAAGGATCTGTTCCTCGCCCTCGCGCCCTTGGTAGAGATAGCAGCTATTGTCCCCTGTGAACATTTCCGGGGTGCTTTCGATTTTCACGCCCTGGGCCTTGAAGTATTCGTAGATGTCCATATCTGCCTGGACATAGACGGGGTTTCTCAGCAGTTTGGAGATAAAGGCCCGCTGGAGCGCCTTGTCATAGACCTTAATGGAGTGTTTGACAAAGTACCGGGTTATATCGCCGTAGGAATTGCCCGGCTCCGCGTACATTTGAAACATCAGCTCGGCAAAATCCATTTCCGCGTTTTCCACCAGCTTCTTTGTCTTGATCCCGTCCATAACGATGGGCTCGGTATCAAAGCCGTATGGCGTTCGGCCCCGCATATAGTAGCCTTTGGTACACCGGGAATAAAAAGCGTCCTGCACACGCATTTGGATGCTTTCCCGTTCCAGTTGGGCAAATACGATACAGATATTGAGCATCGCCCTGCCCATCGGGGTAGAGGTATCAAATTTTTCCGTACAGGACACAAACTCCACATTGTACTGCTTGAACAGCTCCATGAGCTTTGCAAAGTCCACGATGGAGCGGCTGATCCGATCCAGCTTGTAGACGATCACCCGCTTGATGAGCCCCAGCTTGATGTCCTGCAAAAGCCTCTGGAAGTCCGGGCGCTCAATGTTCTTGCCGGAGTAACCTTTATCCTTGTACTCCCGGCCCTCACCGCCTTTCAATTCGTAACGGCAAAATTCAAACTGACTTTCAATGCTGATACTGTCCTTTTTGTCAATCGACTGCCGCCCATAAATCGCGTCAATTCTGTTATCCATAATTAGCTCCCTTTCTATCAGTGGGAGCCAACCTACAACTATATTATACCTCTGATGCCCCCATACAACAAGGATGACTCCGGCCTACCCCCGCCGCCCGGCATACTTTACAAACACATCAAACAGCCGCCGCTCGATCTCACGGTCACGTTTGTCCCGCTCCTGCGGCGGGTAAATGGGGGTAACATTCTTGACGGTGATCGTCCGATCACCAAGAACGGCAGTTTTGAACTCGCTTTCGTATTTGACCTGTGCCTGCATAAAATACCTCCCTCTGAAAACAGTATGGATAAAGGAAACGGCCAGCACCCACATAGGGCGCTGGCCGCTTGACGGTATGGCCTCTGGACACTTTGTCCAGAAGTCAATAGGGGCTCCGCTCATAGTAGGCGCGGGCCTCCTCCAGTGTGGTATAGTCGAAAATCTCGTGGAGCTCCATCATCACTTGCTGAATGTCGGCGGGCTTGAAACCGCACCGTTCCATCGCGGAGATCACATAGCCCCGGCAGGCCCCCTCGCTCCACGGCTGAGAGAGCAGGGCCGCCAATTCTGGATCGTAGTTCATAGAGCGTTCCCCTTTTTCATAAAGATATAGGGGAGCGCCGCGCTCATTTTCTTGCCCCGTCATAAGACAGCATCCTCGGCGGCGGCGCTCCCCCGCAGAGAGGGGCGGCGGCTCGGAGAGCCGGACATTGATCCGGCCCCGCGCTATGGCTGTTGGCCCCCGCGTCCTCTTTGCGGAGAGGGAGAAATCCTCCTCTCATATACCTCCAGAAAAAAGGGCGAAAAGGAGATAGCAGATCAGAAATTTTTTCTCAAATATTTTTTCATGTGCGTAATGCCGCTTTTCACAGAGCGGCGGACAGCGCACTTGTCCACGCCCTCCTCGCGGGCGATCTGGCGGTAGGTCTTGCCGAGGATCAGATAAGCGTCCACCCGGCGGCCCTGGACTTCCGGCAGGGAGTTAAGGGCGTTCCACAACAGATAGAACATCTCCTTGCGATCCAGGAGCTCCTGGGGGCTGGGCTCGTGAACACAGGCGGAGTATTCGATCCCGTCATCACAGTCCAGGGAATAATAAGCCCTGTTGTAGCGCACCCGCTCCGCATGGGCGGCCTCGGCCCGCTTGCTGGCCATGAGCGCCTCGGCCACTTCATCGGTGACTTCGATATACTCATTGGTTAAGTACCAAGGGTAATAGTCTTTCAGATTGATAGTAGTCATTATATTTTCCTCCGTTCAGATTTTTGTGGGTGGGAGATCCAAACGGAGGCTGGCGGAGATCGACAGCCGGGGCCGCCAGCTTTGGGACAGCTTGTCCCAAGGTGAGGATATATAAAAGCGCCCGTACAGCATGACGCTATACGGACGCACGAAAATATATTTCTTTTTACATACTTAAATATTTCATGTTCGTAGCCAAACTGCCCCGGTGGGGGAACTACGCTTTTTTTAGCTGGTGAAGATCATGGGTAGTGTGAAAAAGCAAAATGAACACGACGATCCCCCCATGGAAACCGCCGTGTTCCTCCTAAAGTCATCGTATAAGGCGGTAGCTTTGATTGATACCCGCCAAAAAACAAAAGAGCCGATAACTCGCACCCAAGGGCTACGGATTATCGGCTCTGCGTCTGTGCGTCTGGCTCTTTGATAATAGATATATGAAATTGTTTGACACAGATAAGCATTTCACTTTTGCATTTGGGACAAAAGAGTGGGAAATTGTCAAGTATCGTGTCCTTTCGGATTTTAAGTCGTGTTTTGCTCTTGCACACAGGACACAAGAGCCATTCAAAAGACTGTTCTTGTATAGCGGACATTGTTCTCTCTCCTTGTTTTTGATCGTCACGGTAGGCCCCCGCCAACTGGCCACAAGCAGCGTTAATATCGGAGCCAAATTGCGTTCGGATATTGACGCTAATTCCTGCATTATGAATGATACGGCAAAAGGCCTTTATTCGTGTGTGGCTTGAGGGCACCATAGTTTCCGTAACTGTCGTTTGATTGTATGGGATTAAATCTAAATGGTATAGTGGCAAATACTTTTTGTGTTTGAATAACAACTTGGTAAGTTGCTCTGCGTGTCTGTCGCTGTCATTGACATCCTTTAGCATGATGTATGCCAAAAACACCTTGCGATTTGTTTGCCGAATGTGCTGATCTAATGTATCCAGTACCTGACCAAGGGGGTATGTTTTAGTTATTGGCATGAGCGTTTCCCTCAGACGGTCAGTAGGTGCGTGGAGGGAATAGGCCAGATTGACTTGCGGATATTCTCTTGTCAATTTTTGAATACCCGGCACGATACCGATAGTCGAAATGGTGATGCGTCGCTGGGACAGCCCGAACAGTTCCGGGGCGGTCAGATCATGCAGGGCTTCAAAAACTTGTGGATTAGCGAACGGCTCTCCCATTCCCATAAAAGAGATACTGTTGATACTGCATCCTTGTTGCATAAAATATAGGATTTGGTCGGTAATTTCATCCACAGTCAAGTTTCTGCGTAATCCCAAAGTCCCTGTTGCGCAAAACTTACAACCGAAGCCGCAACCGCTTTGAGATGAAATGCAAAAGGAGTTCCAGCCCTCTTTATAAAACAGACCCACCGTTTCCACACGGTTTCCGTCCGACAGTTCAAACAGCACCTTGTCAGTTTGCATTGATTTCTCATGATGGATCGCCTTGATCTCCACAACAGTTTCACCAAACTGCTCCACCAACTTTTCGCGCAGCGTTTTTGGAAGCAACTTCATATCTTCAAAACGCATAATTCCTTGTAGGAACACAGCATCAAGCAGTTGCTTATAACGATACTCAGGTAAGCGCATATCCGCTATGAGCTGTTTCATTTTTTTATACTTGGACATAATTATATTTTCTCCTGCTTATTTAATCGCAATCTTTCCTGTCTTGGTTCACCTCGTCCATAATGCGATAAAGTTTCTCGATCAAGCGACAATTATATTTTTCATTCAAACGAATATAAAGCTCTCTTTCTTCCGGTGATAATTCCGCAAGAGCGTCAAGCTCTGCCATGCGCAATATGCCAACCGTCTTTTCGGCAAAATCTCTACCAAACTCTGTGAACGCTATATTTTTCTTATTCCTTGTTCCGGGGATGGGCGAAAGAAACGCCACCCCTTTCTTTTGCAGGGCAGCTACGGCGGTGTTGATAGTTTGCTTGGGAATAGACCACTCGCTGCACAGGTCATACTGAGAGCACGGCGCCTCTGCGTCCAGCAGCGTATACAGTACCCCAAGTGAGCTATCAGAGATACCAATAGAAAAAGCAACTTTGTGATAAAGAGCTTCACTTTTATTGGACATTTTATTGAGTTGAGATAGCTGTTCTTTTATCTCTGTCATCTTAATCCCTCCAAACATCCGTACTCGGACACTTATATTGTAGTCCGAATACGGATGTTTGTCAAGAGGACGACGTAAATCAAATCTTTTGCCCGCGAAATTCCTCACAAACATCAAATAAAAGTGCCCGCCAAAATCACTTGACGAGCACCAAGGATGCTATCTTTGTGTTAGCAAATACAAGGAGCATCCAAAATGAGGATAACACAAATGGCAAAAAAAGAAATAACAAAAAGCAAAGCAAAAGAATACCGAAGTGCTAAAAAGAAACGCAAAGGCGAAATCCTTGATGCAGTTTGCGAAACGACTGGGTGGAGTAGAGATAACTGTAGGCGTCAGTTAAAACGAGCATCTAGAAGATCTGTAAAAACATCGACCAAAAGGAATCGTACGAAACCTTTGAAATATTCGTTTGAAGCGAGACTCATTCTCTTTAATCTCTGGTGCATTTCAGGTCAATGTTGCGGCCAATACATGGTTTATCAGATCGAGGATGGACTCATTGAACGCGTCATTGCGCATAAGGAGTTACATCGCTTCAAAGGCAACAAAGGCCCTTATATCGAAGCAGGAGACCCCATAGTAGCAGAACTTAAGTCCATGTCTTCGGCGACAATAGACCGCTATCTGGCTGCGTATAAGAAGGAACTTATGCCGCTTTCAAAAACAACAACAAAACCCGCTTCCTATCCCTTACGAAATGAAATTCCATTTGGTAAATCATATACAGAGCACCAGGAACCTGGCTGGCTCTCTACAGATACGGTTGCCCACTGCGGAGCCAATCTTAGAGGGGATCATATTTGGACCTTAAACAGTACCGATACGGTTACTGGATGGACAGAAACACTCTCCATTAAGAGTCGAGCTTCCATCTTCGTTAAAGAAGGACATGAAGAAATATTACCTCGTTTTCCGTTTCCTGTTTTAGGGATAAATTACGATGGTGGAAGTGAATTTATTAATCGAGAAATGATTGATTACGCAAAATTACAGGACTACCAAATGACCAGGTCTCGTCCTTACCATTCCAATGACAATGCTCATATAGAACAAAAAAATGGTGAAATAGTTAGACGATATGCTTTTAGGTATCGGTATAACGGAGATACAGCTATGGCTGTTCTTAACGATCTTTGGTACTGGGTGAATATTAGGAAAAATTATTTGTTGCCAACCAGAAAATGTATTGGGCATACCAAAACAAAGTCTGGCAGAACAAGGGGTATTTACGATAGACCCATGTCACCAGCTAGACGATTGTTAAACTACGATTGTGTATCAGAAGATGATAAACAAGAAATCTGTCAAATGCTCTGTGATTTAAATGATGCTGAGGTCACCAGACAGATTCTTGATCTCCAATCTAAACTAATTGGACTTGCTTCGGCTCGTCAATTATTAGATTATGTTAACCATGAGGTTCAGCAGGTGATTTCTGCATGATTCCTTTTAGAATTTCGCGGGCATTTTTATGTGATGTATCACGGAGGAACGACTTAGTATAGTCTTTCAATATTTGTTCGTAGCTGTCTTTCAAAATACATAATTTTATCATTTTGATATGGCGAAACAAAATACTACATAAACATAAAATTACACTTCGTTCAAATAATATCACCCGAAATGTAAAATAATATAGGGGTGAGATGAAAATGTACCAAGATGAACGAAAACTTGATTTTCACGCGCTGGGCCGGGAAATCAAGCGCAAAAGAGAAGCCAAAGGCTGGACACAGGAATACCTCGCACAGCTTGTAGACCGCACCCCGCGCTCTATCATGTATTTTGAAAACAGAGGACAACACCCCAGCCTCAATACTTTTTATCAGCTCGTCACCCTGTTGGATATTTCCGTAGATGATTTTTTCTATCCAGACAAGCAGAACGGCCAAAGTGATTGCCGAAAGCATATAGATCACTTGCTTAACGAAATGGACGAAAAAGAGCTAACCATTATTGAAGCCACAGCGGAGGGACTGAAAAGGGCCCGGAGAACGGAGGATGCGTAAGAAAAGCGTGTACCTCCGTTTTTTCATGCCATGTTGCGGGGATGCACGTTTCGGCAAGCAGGGCAGGTGTGCCCACACCTGCTATTTTTGCGTGGCCGGGGGCCCGCAAAAATGCTTGTTGGGGAGCTCCCCAAACCCGCTGCACCTCTGGACAAAGTGTCCAGAGGTGCTTGTTATCTGCGGCCCCGGCGCTACCGCTCCTGGGCCTTGTTCCGCTCGTCCGTGTGGCCGAGCAGACAGTCGATGTTCCCCTTGACCGCCACAGCCTCCCGCATATCCGCCTGGGCCTTGCGGTACTCCGCATAGAGGGCTTTTTTCTTTTCCGCCAGCTCCCGCCGCTGCTTTTTCAGCGCGTCCATCTTTGGGAGCTTCGCCCCATCCAACAGCTCATTGATCGCCGCCTTTGCCGCCCGGTAGTCAGCCAGCTCCGCCCCATGCTGGGCCAGATATTTTTTGCTGTACCGGGCCGCCTTGTAACCGTCGAATATGGGCCGCGTCTTTGCGTACTGCACCACCGCCCCCATAAGCTGGGAAGTATGGGAGAGAGCGGCCTCCGTGTCCCGCAGCTCCCCGGCAAGGGCGTGAAAGCGATCCACCGCCGCCTCGGTGCTGGCGGCCAGCGCGTCATAGTCGGTCAGACCATGCTCCCGGAGATACAGGAGCGCGGCGGCCATCTGCTTTAGGTTGTAGACCTTGGCCCACCGCTCGTAGGCCGGGCCTTTCCCCTGGGCCAGACGGTTCTGAATATCAATAATGAGATCAACGCGCCTGGGCGGGGGCGGGCCCTCCTGGGGCAGCTCCGGGATCGGGCGTTCCCCGGCGATCACCGCCCGGATGTCCTCCGGGTCAAAGCCGGGGCCCAGGGTGGACGAGCGCAGGCGCGTGGGCTTTTCCTGCCCAGGGGCCAGGAATGAGATCACCCCGCCCCGGCCATGCTTTACCGCAAAGCCAGACTCCTCCATGAGCCGGAGGAACGCCGCAAAGTCGGCGGGCCGTTTCCCCAGGGCCTCCACGATGGCAAGCCGCACCCGCTGTTTGGCCGAGGGCGGGCGCTCCCCGATCCATTGGCCATAGTGGAGAAAACGGCCCTTGCTGTGGAGCTTCGGGTTTTGGATCACGGACAGGTCATGCTCCAGGCATACCCGGTCAGAGAGCCGCCGCAGGGCTGCCGCCGATCTGAAAAAATCCCGGAATTTTCCGGTATAGTCCAGGGTGGTGGAATTGTAGTAAATGTGATTATGGATGTGCTGGCGGTCTGTATGGGTGGCAACGAAAAAGGCGTGCTTTCCCTTTGTCCAGCGCATAGCCGTTTCATAGCCTACTCGGTTTGCCTCCTCCGGGGTGATCTCCCCAGGCCGGAAGGACTGCCGGATCTGATAGCAGAGCACATCGGCGTCCCGCCGCTGTTCCCGGCCCGTGACAGCCTTGTACTTTGCCTTTGCCAGCAGGAACTCGGCATCGGCTGTGCGGTGGTCGCACTCATAGGCGGAAATGAGCTCCCCGTCCTGGGTTTTCTCCGGGTTTTGGCCGTAGTCGAAACGGTCTTTCAGCGATTGGGCGACGGTTTCCCCCTTGCTGATATGGTGGGTGATCAAGCGCGTTGTGGCCGTAGGCTCACCTCCTCCAGATAAACGAAAAGCGGGCGGCGGGAGAATCCCCGCCGCCCGGCACTTCTGGACAAAGTGTCCAGAGGTCATCAGCTGCACATAAAATCCTGCAAGGCGTATTTTACCCCATACAGGCGCTCCAGCAGCCACTCCCCGATGGCCGGGAGCCCAAAGGGGGAAACAAGGAACGCCAGCACCAGCATGGCGATGCACCCGGTTTTCAATCCGGCAAACAGCCCGCAGACCGCCAGCAGGACAAAGGCGGTACACGCCAGCCAGCAGAACGCGCCCGCGATGCAGGAGAGGAACGAGAGCACCGCCACGGCGAGGATCAGCGCCAAAACAAAGGGGGCCGCGATGATTTTCAAAATTGTACGCATGGTTCATACCTCCTACAAAAGTTTGATATTTGCCTCTATATGTATATTATAACTCCGTAAGAGGGGGCAAACAAGGATGGCTCCGGCTGCCCCCACCTCTGGACAAAGCGTCCAGAAGCCGGGGCAGCCGGGGAGCGCAACGCTCCCCGGCAAGGGTCAAAGCTCTACCACCGCCGACAGCTTTTTGAGCAGGTCGGACAACGGTTCCCACAGGGTTTCATAGTCCCGCTGGAGGGCCTTGATCTCCTCCGGGTAAATGCCGCCGTAGGTATTGGCCTGGATCGCCACCTGGTTTAGATTATTGGAGCACCGACGCTGGAGCGATACCAGTTCCCGGACGGGCGAAAGGTCAACATGGAGCACATAGCCATTGAGGGCCATTTTCCGCACATAGGCCCCCAAGTTGCGGACGCCCGCCTCGGCCATGCGCTCCCGGATCAGCGCCAGCTCCTCCTCGGACACCATCACATGAAGATGGACAGGACGGCGGCGCTTTTTCTGGCTCACCGCTCCTCACGCTCCCGGCTCCGATAGGGGCGGGGCGGTTCCTTTACCTTGTCCAGCGGCTTTTCCTCCTCCGGGGGCTGGGGAGAGCCGAACACGCCGCACAGCCGCTTCACTTCCAGGTCAGCCCGATCCTGTTCCCTCTGTTTTTCCATACGCGCACCTCCTAACGCTCGCCCCTGTCGGGGGCTTTCTTTTTTGGGGCCTCCGGCCCCTGGTGCTCCTGGGCCTCCCGCTGGGCGGCCTTGAGCTGTTCGGCAATCGGTTGTTTGCCCTTTTCCTGCTTGTGGGCCTTAGCCGCTGCTTGACGCTCCACCCCACGGGCGCGAATAGACAACTGCTCCGGGGTGACATACTCTTTTACCACATAGCTGCCGAAGTCGGGATAAAACCATGTCAGCCGTTTTTGCTCCGGGGCGTGGTGGGCATCCTCCCATTTGCCCACGACCTGGGCCTGGGCATCCATCTGCCGCCGAATATCCAGATTTTCACGGGAGGGCCGCAGCTCATAATCCCGCATTTCCTGCTCAGTCAACGGCTGGGCATAGGTGATGGCCCCCCACGCCTGGAACGCCTCACCCTGCACCTGCTGGCGGTTAAAATAGATGTCCATGTGGACAGGCCGGTTGAAATAGCTTTTGGGATAGGTGCCCATGTCGATAGGCCGCTGGGTAGAGTAGTATTTGTATGTTTCCTTGTCCGGGGCCTGTTCCACCTCAAACACATGATAGCGCCGCTGATAGTCCTCAGCCCGGTTGTGCAAGTCGCGCTCCGCCATGTCCGGCTCGTTATGGTAGTGGCCCCAAAAATAGTCGCGGTGTCCGTCCTGCTCGTTAAATTGCCATGTCACATAGGGGTTCGGGGCCTTGGGGTCTTCCCCCAATACAAAGCCGCATTTATTATCAAACAGGATCGTGCGGCGGATCACATAGCCTTGATTTTCTTCCAGAATAACACCTCCTCTTAAATGTGCCATCACCTCTGGACAAAGTGTCCAGAAGCAGCGGGGATAGATGTGGAAAGCATTTTGACAAAGCGGGGGCGGGACATAGAAACATACGGCCCGCCCCAAAACCGGCCCCGGAAAGCCTTGTGATCAGCGGGTTTTCCGGGGCCTAATTTTCCACACATCACCTCCGTCTTTTCCGCATATACTCCCGCTTTTGCCGCCGCAGGGCGATCCGGGCGCAGGACTCGGAGCAGTAGGCCATGCGCCCATCCACGGGGACGGCCCCGCCGCAGATGGGGCAGGGCTTAAACTCCGGCCTGGGCCCCTCAGTCAGCAGGGCGGCCTCTAGCGCCGGGTCAAGGGGCAGGACGGCCTCCCGGAAGTAGCGGCAATAGGCCCCCGTCCAGCATTTGCCGAACATATAACATTCGCACTCCAGCGGCAGGCACCCATATTCCTTGTCATAGTTGGCGCACCACTTCACCACCAGGGCGCGGATAGCGGATTTTTCCTTGCGGGTCAGTTCGCGGGCCACCCCATCACCTCCCGGCAGGGGCTTTCAAAAGTTCCCGGTAGCAGGACACACAGCCGATCCCCCGCCAGTAGGGGCACCCGGAGCACCGGGAGCCCCTGGGCGCTTTGGGGACGGAGGGGGCCAGGGGCCGGGGCCTCTGCTTCATCATTTTTTCGTAGGGACTATTGGTAAAATTCATCTTTCCTCCTCCTCGCTGTTTTCCTCGTCCTCGTCCCAGGGCGGGCCGTCGTCCTCATAGTCCTCGCCGTAGTCCTCCTCCGGCTCGGCGGCCTGCTGCTGTTTGGGCCGGATCACCTTGAAATAGAACGCGGCCCCGCCGCCGATCCCGGCCACCGCCAGGATGAGCAGGAGCGTCCCCATGCTGCCGCCTGTTTCCGGCTCTTCCGCAGGTTCCTCGGTTTCCGCAGGCTCCGGCTCCACCCCGGCGCAGTCGGCCATACTGATGGAGCAAACCGGGCAGGCCGTGTCAATGGCGCCCACAGCGCACTTTTCCCCGCAGGTGCAGGCCGGAAGCTCCACCCCCGCAGCTTTCACAGCGGCCAGCAGGTCGGCCTCGTCCACCAGGTTCAGGAAGTAGGTTTCATATTGTTCGCCCTCCTCGTCCACGGGCTTGTCGTAGTCAATGACGAGATAGAAGGTGGCCCCGCCGCTGGTCTGGACGGTGATAAACTGCTTATTGGTGTTCTCGTCATAGAGCAGGTCGCGGGTCACAAAGCCGCCCTCCTCCGAAAAGCCCTGGCCCGGCTCTATGGTAGGCTCCGGGGCCGGGGTTTCCATTGTGGGATCGCCGTGATTGGAGCCCGCCCCGCCGTCCGCGTAGGCATAGGCCGGGACAGCGGTAAATCCGCATAAAAGAACAGCGGCGCAGAGCGCCGCCGTCAAAGACTTCCATCGTTTCATATTCAGTTTTCCTCCTTTTCCGCAGGCCCCGACTTCTGGACACTTTGTCCAGAGGTGCCCTCCCGGAGCTGCTGAAGCACCAGGGGCAGCTCCTCCAAAGAAATGCTCAGGCCCCGCACGATGTCCACGATCTCGCTGTTTTCGGCCTCCAGCTTATTTTTCTCCAGCTCCTTGAGCCGGGCCTGCTGCTCGTTGATTTTGGCCTTGACCTTTTCGATCTCAGCCTGGATTTTTTGGCTTTTGCTTGCCGCCATAGATACCTCCAATCATGGTAAACGCCCGTAGGCGTAGAAATGGGACTGCCAGTAATTTGTGTTCAAATTCGCGTAGCTGATGGGATCGCCACAATGGATCATCATCCCGTCCCCCACATAGATGCCACAATGGGAAACGCCGGTTGTATCATAGGTGCCCTCGAAAAAGACCAGATCGCCGGGGCGGGGTGCGCCGGTGGGGGTGCAGATGTTGTAAAGCCCCTGGGCCCCCAGGCGGCCCACATCCCAGCCGGAGTGATTGATCACCCAGGACACGAAGCCGGAGCAGTCAAAGGAAGTGGCCGGGGAACTGCCGCCCCACACATAGGGATAGCCCAGGTATTTTTCCGCCTCGCCCAAAATGGCCGCAAAGGTTTCATCGTCCAGATATTCCTCCGGCACATCGTAGTCGGCGGGCGGTTTCGTGTATTTGTCCACATACCCGGACTCCGGGAACAGGTCGGGCCGGTTGCCCAGGCAGGACATATAGAGGGCATACCGGGCCAGCTCCTCCTCGCCCATAAGCTCCAGGGGAAGGTGGGAAAGGGTTTTGTTTTCCAGCGTCACATAGCAGATATACCAGGAATAGGGATCGCCCTCGCTGTCGTACCGGGTTTCCCGCACCACACGCTCCGTCAGAATATACTGGCGGTCAAAAAGCATTTGCAAAGTGCCCTGCACCTGGGCAAGCGTCCATTCCCCCTCGTGGAGCACAGAGAGGATGGAGATGAGCACATAGGGATCGTGCTCAATGGTGTCCAGGTCAAAGTGGTACTCGTCATAATCGTGGGTGCTTTCGTAGGTGTCCAGGTAGTTTTGCAGCTCCGCCTCCATATCTGCATAGGCGGCCTCGGCCCCCAAAATATCCTCGTCCTTTGAGGGGTAAGTGGTAGCGCCCACGGCACCCGCGCCGGAGTTACCCAGCATCACCAGGGAGGACGAACAGGACTGCATGATAAAGAGCAGGAGCAGACAGGCCAGGGCCAGGAGCACCCCCACGGGATGCCGCTTGATAAAGCCTACCGCCTGGGCCCCGGCCTTTTCCGTGGCGGCGGCGGTCTTTTTCGCCGCCTTTGCCGCCCCAGCCCTGGCGGTCTGCCGCGCCTGCTTGCGGTATTGCCGTTTCTGCCAAAACTGTTTCCAGGCATTTTGCCTCAGCTCCGGGTTCTCCTGGGCGGCCACGCGGAAATGATGATCCGCCGTAGCCTTGATATATTTGGACTCCGCCCGCTGGACAGCCTTTGCCGGGTGTTCCCGGATTTTCTTCTTAACGAACCGGGAGCCATGCCGCAGGGCGGTTTCACCCGCCAGCTCGGAGCGGTGGGCCCCCTCGGTGCCCACGTTCTCCTGCTCCACCTCAAAGAGCTTTCCATGCACAAAGCCGTGGACGGCGCCGCCGGCGGCCCGGCCCACCCGCCTCACCGGGCCGGGCTTTTTGGGCGGCTTTTGTTTGGACAGCTTATCCTTTGCCTGTTCCAGCTTCTCCCCGCGCTTTTCCATGCGGAGCTTTGACGAGGCGGCCTGTTCCTGGTTGCTTTTCTGCCGGAACTTTGACTTCTGGACATTTTGTCCAGAGGTAGCCTCCGTCCTGGCCCCGTCAGGGGAGCCCTCCGGCGCGTCCTGCCGGGGAGCCGCCTCCGGGCTGGGTTTATTCGGTTTTCGCTTCATTCTTCAAATCCTCCGGGCGGGTGGTGAGCAGGTTATATATCTCCCCCTTGGGGAAACGGTCAACAAAGGGGATGGTCACATCCCCATAGAACAGCAGGCCCTCGCCGGAATTAGAGTGGGTGATGTAGGAAAGCTGGTGCTCGGAAATGCCGAGCTGCTTTGCCAAAATCGCCCGGTCACTTTGGGCCTGGGCCAGCAGGATCATAAAATCGGTGTTGTCCAGAATGGCCTCGATCTCCCGGCTGGCCAATAAGTCTTTGACGTTCTGCGTTAAAGCCGAGGGGACGCAGCCCTTTTTGCGAAGCATCTTCCACACGGCTACAAAGTAGCTGGCGGTGAGGGCGTCCCGGAGCAAAATATGAAACTCGTCAAAGTAGCACCAGGTAGAAATACCGCTGTGGAAATTCACGTTGACCGCCGAAGTTACAAAATCATTGGTGATGTGCATGGCGATCTTCCGCAGGTTTTCTCCCAGCCCTTTCAGCACGATACACACCACGCGGGCGGTCAAGTCCACGTTTGTCAAATGGTTGAACAGGTTGAGGGAGCCGGTGCAGTAGAGCTCCAGGGCGGTCGCTACCCGCCGGGCCTCCGGCTCCGGCTGTTTCAGAAGTTCCTCGTACAAGTCCTGGAGCAAGGGCGGCTTGCCGTCCCCGATCCCCAGGGCCATATCCCGGTAGATGAGCCGTACACAGCGGTCGATCACCGTCTTTTCGATAGGCTGCAAACCATCCTTACCGCCCACCACCAGCTCGCACAGGGACAACAAAAAATCCGCTTTCATGGAAAGCGGGCTCTCGTCCTCGTCCATATCCAGCCGGATGTCCATAGGGTTGATATGGCTGGGGGAGCCGGGGGCGATCTCAATGACCTGCCCGCCCAGCCGCCGCACCAGCGGGGCATATTCGCCCATAGGGTCTACGATCAGAATCCTGTCCTGGGGGATGGTGAGGAACACGTTTAGAAGCTCCCGTTTTGCTGCAAAGGATTTCCCTGATCCGGTGGAGCCGAGGTACAGGCCGTTGGCGGATTTCAGCTTTTTTCGGTCAGCCATGATGACATTGTGGGAAAGGGCGTTCATCCCGTAATAGAGGGAGGGCCCCGCCATCCGCAGCTCCCGCGTCATAAAGGGAATGAAGATGGCCGTGGAGCTGGTTGTCATGCCCCGCTGGATTTCCACCTCGTTATAGCCCAGGGCCAGGGAGGACACGAAGCCCTGCTCCTGCTGCCAGTCCAGCCGCTTCAAGGCGCAGTTATATTTCTGTGCGATGCCGCCCACTGTAAAAATATCGTTTTCCAACCGTTGGCGGGTGGGGGCGATATTGATCACCGTGAACGTCAAGAGGAACATCCGCTCGTTGCGGGATTGCAGATCGGCCAGCAGCTCCGCTGCGTCTTTGGAAAAGGTAATGAGATCGGGTGGCAGGATGTCGGGATCATATCCGGCCCGCACCGCCTTGCGCTGTTCCTCCACTTTCATTTTTCCAATGTCGGACAGCTTGCCTTTTACCGTTTTAATAGCCTTGAGCTGATCCACCGTCTGAATGTGCATAGTCACAGTCAGCTCTGCGTCCAGTTCCAGGATCTCCGCCAGGAGCTTGTCAGAGAGCTCCGAAGCCATGATCTGCAAATAGGAGGCCGCGCCCCAATACTGGCCCACCCGGAACAGGCGGGACTGCCTAAAGTCGAAGCTGTCCGGGGCGATATAGTCCTTTGTCCCCATCCCTGTTTTGGGAATATCCTGCCAGGAGAAGCGGAACGGCTCCCGGTTCCCAGGGTGCATCTGGCTGTGAAGCAGGGCCAGCCGCGCCCGCCCGTCCAGGGGCTCCGAGGGCACCCCCAGCCGTTTGAGGTTGCCTGTCACATCGGCCTCCACGCGCTCCAGCCGGGGCCGGGCCTCCCCGATCCCCTCGGCGGGGAGCCCAAAGGTGATATATTTGGAACGCTCGATCCCGTTGTTCGACCGGGCGATCTGATTTTTCAGCATCCCCGTGAACTCGCCCCGGACACTGTTGAAGCTGTCCTCCGCCTGGGGGATATTCACCCGGTATTTGTTCCGGGAGCGGGAGCGGCGGTTGATAAAGGAGAGCTGGAACGGCAAAGAGGTATCAAAGTAATTGAGGAATGAGCTCCAGCCGCCAAAGATGGCCGTCTGATCCTCGGTGCTTGCCACGGAATAATTGATGTCCTCATACTCCACCGTTTTTGTGTAAAGCCCGCCGGGGAGCTGACATACCCCGTCCGGGTGCATCACCAGATAAGGGATCGTCTGCTGGGCGGACAAAACAGCTTTCCGGTCAGCGGCCTTTCCGGAGCCGCGCTTTTGATTTTCTGCTTTTTGCAATCGCATCCTCCTTTCCCACAGCGCCCCGATGGGTGAACGGGGCATAGATGTTTTCTGTTCGGTAGGGCCTCACCCCAGGCCGCAGGAAACGGGCCCGGATGATGTTTCGCACCACCTTTTCAAGCGGGAGCCCGTCTTTCTCATACATCGCCAGCAAAAAGGCCGGGAGCGCCACCGCCATCATAAGAAACATGGCCCCGGTGTTGCCGATAGAGCTCCGGGCCAGCAGGTAGGACGGGACGCCCACCGCCGCCGCGATGCCGAAGCACACAAGCTGGCGTTTCGTCAGATTAAAGGCAAGTTTGGTTTTGACCTTTGATAGATCGTTGGGAACATTCACATAGGGAATTTTGATCACTCCTTTCCGGCCCGGCTACCTCTGGACAAAGTGTCCAGAAGTACGGGTAATTTTAACGCAGGGCCTCCGCGATCCCAGCCATGATATACTCCGCGCAGGGCAGGGCGATGGCGTTGCCCAGGGCCCTGTACCGCTGGGACGCGCTGATCTCCCCGCCGTCGGCCCCGTACTTCGTCCACCCCTCCGGCAAGCCCATGAGCCGCTCACATTCCAGCTCCGTGGGAAAACGAATACAGCCGCCCGCCGGATCGTCCTCGTACCAAAAGGCAAACGGTGTCACAGTACCGGCTAACAGAGTGGGAAAAGGGTCTGCTGGAAATCCGAAGCTGTTTTGGAACGCTGTTTGTTCCCCCTCCTTGGCAGCCCCCCGCATACGGAACCCTTGAAAGGGTCTTGTGATGGGTACGCGCCCCCCTGTTTCAAGAACAGGGCCTCGATCTCCGCCGGGGGCGGGCAGCCCGCCCGCTGTGCAAGGCGCAGGAAGTGGGAGCATTGGGCGGGGCTTAAACAATATTTCGGGAGCACGCCGCCCTCCAAAGTCTGCCACAAGAAAGACGCGCTGGCGTCGGGCCAGCCGGGGCCTTGCCCAGTGCTGGGCATCCAAGAGCCGCCATGCGAGATCGGGGCATCCCCCTCGCACCATTCCGGCGCTTGCCCATCTTCCCGAAGCAGGCATTGGAATTTCGGTGTCTGTGAAAGCGGATAGGACGGCTCTAAAGTCCATCCGGTCATTTGAAGAAAACGCTCCCATGACGTTTTCCCAAATAGAGATAACTGGATATAGATCATTGGTGGCCTTTCTCATTTCTTGAATGATACGGATCGCGTGAAAGAACAGGCCGGATTTAGCCCCGGCAAGGCCGGTGCGATTACCGATCTGCGAGAGGTTTTGACAGGGGGAGCCAAAGGTCAGCACATGGACGGGCGGGATGGCCCCGCCGTCCAGTTTGGTGATGTCCCCCAGGTGGGCCATATCCGGGAAATGCCGCTGGGTGATGGAGATCGGGGCGGCCTCGATCTCACTTGCCCACAGGGGACGGATGCCGCACCGCGACGCCGCCAGAGGGAAAACGCCGATGCCGTCAAACAGGCTCCCCAAAGTGAGCCCATTCACAAGACCTCCTTTTGGCCCGCTGCTTCTGGACACTTTGTCCAGAAGTCCGGGATCGTGGGCTCCACCTCGTTGCCCCATACATCCCAGCCGGGCGGGGACTGCCTGGCGAACAGCTCCACCCTGGGCAGGTCGCCCATGAGAGCCACGATCTTTTCACGGGCCTCCTCCGGTTTGCGGCTGTGTTCCCGGATAGGGGAAATGATAAACTGATGGACATTCGCCGCTTGCCGTTTGGGGTGTCCCCGTGTCGCCAGCAGGCAGACCTCCGCGTTGCCCCGCGTCCAAAAGCCCAGGCCGTAAAACCAGCCGGGGGACTTGCGGTTTTGTTTGAGCCAGACAAAAGCCACAGATTTATAGGTGAAGCCCCACGCCTGGATCAGCCGCAGGGCCTCCGGGAGCTGCGGGAACGTGGCCCACAGAAAAAGCGCGCTGTCCTTGGCCGCAAGGTCGGCCACAGGCAACGCGCATAGTTCCGATATGCTCATGGTGGGGTAATGGTTTTCCGCCGCCCCCTGTATCTTTTTTGCTGTGTAGCGCCAGGGTGGATCGGCATAAATGATAGAATAGCGTCCGATAGTCAAACTCCTTTCTCCCCGGACTCTACCGCCGAACGCGCCACACGGATGCGCTCACTGGCGGCAGCGTAGTAGGCCGGGACGGTTTCAAAACAAATAAAGCGGCGGCCCGTGTTGAGGGCGGCCACCGCCGTTGTGCCGGAGCCCGCGCAGATGTCCGCCACCACCTCGCCGGGCCGGGTGTAGGTTTTAATAAAATACTCGCACAGTTCCACGGGCTTTTGGGTGGGGTGGATGGTGCGCTGCACCGTGGGGAATGTGAGCACATTCCCCGGAAAACGAAGCCCGTCCTCCGAGCCCCCGGATGAGCGGACAAACTTTCCATAGTTCGGGCTGTCCCCGTTGTTTTTCACATTCCGCTTGTAAGGCTTGCCCTGTTCAAACTGCGGATTGTAAAGGGGAAGTTTCTGATAGAACACCAGGATATTCTCCGTCTTTTTCAGCGGGGCCCGCCTTGCGTTGAGAAAACCTGTGCAGCGGCTCTTGTACCACACCCACTCATAGCGGAGCATAGGGAGGTTGGAGGCCCCCAGCACCTTATCATAGGGGCACTGAGCGAAGAACAGCACCGCCCCCTCCGGCTTGACAGCCCATTTCACCGCCTCCCACAGCTCCGGGAGGGACAGCGGCACATCCCAAAAGTTCCGGGTAGTGCCGTAGGGCGGATCGGTCAGCAGCATATCCACCGAATGACGGGGCAGCGCCCGCAGCCCCGCGATGCCGTCTTGCAGGAACAGGCCCTCCTGGGACTTCTGGACACTTTGTCCAGAGGTATCGAATATCGTTTTTTCCATTGAAGCACCTCCCGTCAATGCGCCCCGAAGATGCGCTGGGCGATGCCGCCCGTCTTAAACAGCATAAAGCAGAGTAAAACCGTGTAGCCCACAATGCCCCAAATGGCCCCAATGGGGTCGCCGCTGGTGGCGATCCCCTGGACAAGCACCGCGTAAATGGCAACGCACACCAGAATGAGCATCCCTTGAAAGCCGACAGCGAACAGGGAGCGCAGATAATTCTGGCCCGTTTGCCCCACCTCCCGATGGGCCAGGGTAGCCATAGGGATAGGGGCCAAGCTGGTCAGCAAATAGATTTCCAGCATCCTGCCATAGACCAACACAAAAATGACAATGCCCAGCGCCCACATGGTCACACCGATAATGGAGGACTGGAGCCACAGGCCGAGAAGCGGCCCCAAGTCCATGCCCTCCAGGGTGGTTTCCAGCTCCGCCAGCATATCCGGCGTGATGTCCGTGGAGCCCTGGATGAGCCCGCCCGCCTGGGCGATCACGGACTGCGACACATCGAACACCGCCATCACGATATGAAAGGTGTTGGACAGAATGAGAATGGCACAAGCCGTCTTGAACATCCATTTATAGATATTCGCCACATCAAACTCGTGCATATTGTTTTTTTCCAAAAGCATCTGAATCAGCTCATAGGTGGCAACAAAGGTCAGCACCATCCCGGCGATGGGTAAGATCACCGTTTCGGAAAGCTGGCGTATAAGGGAGAAAACCCCGGCGTTCCACGCCGCCGGGGTAGTCCCCACTTGTACCGCGATCTCCCCGACCTGGGCGTTGACGTAATCGGTGAGCCCCTCCAGGTTTCCCATGATCCCGCCAATCAGCAGCTCTTTGAGCCAGTCCGTGAGCCAGTCGGTGAGAAAATCCATAATCCCTCCTTAGAACAAACCAGACAGCAGGGGGATCAGCGTGGTGCCCAAAAGGATAATGCCGCCTCCGGCCATGAGCTGCTTCATGCCCTGGCTTTTGGAGCCAGGATTATCCGATCCGTAGCCCTCCAGCAAATTCACCACGCCCCACACGCCAAGACCAGCGCCGAGGGCAACAACGAGGGTCTGCAAAGTATCGATCGCGGAAGAAAAAAACTGCATAGAGCCTCCATTTCTCCGGGGATATTCCCGGCCTCGTCACCGCAAACTTCATATCATTCCTTTCCGCGCAAGCGCGAAAAGTCATTCATTCCGTTGCGGTTCCTCTTCCCACAAAATCTTTGATTTTGCGGGAACCCTAATAAATAAGCCGCCATCTCTGGCGGCAGGTTACGACCTCTGGACACTTTGTCCAGAAGTAGGATTTATACATAGGCATCCGGGTCATCCACATCGTCATAGTTGAGGATGTCCTCGTCCTCGCCTATGGGCCCTGTGTCTGTCCCGTCTGCCTCGTACACCTCACAAGCCTCGTTCAGCCCAGGCCGCCTGCGGCGGTTGATGAGCTTATCAAGGGAAAAGGCGTTTTTCACTTGATCGGCCTCAGCCGTATATTTGTAGTTCGGGTGCTGCTTCAAATCGTACTTTGGGGAATAGAACGGGGGCAGGCCCCGGAGCTGCAAAATGCACCTGTCGCCGGGCATGGTAGCAAGCTCGGCGGGGGTCATCAGCTCCCGGCCAAGTCGCTGGGTGTTGAGGTTGTAGCTTTCCGACTGGCCTTTGGAGCGCCCGTCCGTCTGCATATAGATCGTGGACTTCCCCAGCCAGTTTTCCGAAATCTCCTTAATGGTGGAACTTTCCCTGCCGCCCAGGAAAACAACGCTGTCCATATTTCCCATGATCGTTTCCGCGTGTTTGTCATAAATGGCCTTGCACTGTGCCATCTGTTGGTAAAAGAGCGTCAGCGATATTTCACGGGAGCGGATAACGGCCACCAGCTTTTCCAGATTGGGCACCTGCCCTGTATTGGCCGCCTCGTCCCACAGCACCCGCACATGATGGGGCAGGCGGCCCCCGTGAACATTGTCCGCCCTCTCGCACAGCAGATTGAACATCTGCGAAAAGGCCAGAGCTACAAGAAAGTTGTAGGTTGGCGTGGTATCGGAAATGGTGAAGAAAACCGCCGTTTTCCGATCCCCGATGCGGTCAAGGGCCAGCTCGTCATAGCTCATGATCTCCCGGAGCTGGGGGATGTCAAAGGGGGCCAGCCGGGAGCCGCAGGAGATCAAAATGCTTTTGGCCGTCTTGCCGCTGGCTAATTTGTATTTTTTGTACTGCTTCACCGCAAAGCAATCCGGTTTGCGCTTTTCCAGCCCCTTGAACATATAATCCACCGCGTTCATAAAGTTTTCGTTGTCCTCTTTGACCTCCATGCCGGAGATCATATCCACCAGGGTATTCATATTCCGATCCTCGGCGGGGCCCTCGAAAATGATATAGGCGATGAGGGCGCAATACAAAAGCGTTTCCGCCTTCGTCCAAAATGGGTCGCCCTCTTTGCCCTCGCCTTTGGTATTGGCTATGAGGGTATCGACAAACTTTAGGATGTCGGCCTCGCTGCGGATATACGACAGAGGGTTATAGTGCATACTTTGGGAAAAATCAATGGAATTGAACACCTTGATCCGATAGCCCCGCCGTTGCAGGAAAGCCCCCACCTGGGAGAGCACCCCGCCTTTTGGATCGACCACCACAAAGCTGCACCCGCCCTTTTTCTTTGCGCTGGCCTGGAGAAGCTGCGGGGTGAGCCAAAACCGTGTTTTGCCGGAGCCGGACGAACCGATCACACAGGCGTTAAGATTGCGGGCGTTGGCCGGGTTTTGGGGGCGAGTGTTCATGGTGAGAAGCTCCGTCCCGGTGAGAATGACATTGTTTTCAAAGACAGGATCGACGAAAGGGGCTATATCTTTCGGACAGCCCCAGCGGGCTGATCCGTACTCCTCATCCCGCCGAAATTTTTTGGCGTTCTTGCTTTTTACATAGATCAGCAGCCGGAAGCCCACCGCGCCCACAATGCCGATGAGCCAGTCAAAGGGATCAAGCCCCGGCGCGAGATCGGCAAAGGCCGGGCCTACCGTCTGCCCCAGGCCCATGAGCTTATGGGGTAAATCCGCGCCGGCGGCCAGCCGGTAGGCCGTCCCCAGCTTCAAGCAGGCCCACAGCACAAACAAATAGGGGATGTTTGGTATCACATATTTTTTTACGCTATCTGTCCTCATGCACCGCCTCCTTTGTGCGTTCCAGCTTTTGGGCGGGCTGGCGGGCCGCTTCTGCGGCGGCCTCCTTGATCTGCTCCCGGATGGGGGCCTTTGCGGATTTGGTGCGCTTTAGCAGCCGTTTGGAATATTCGGAGAAACAGGCTGTGATCGCGTCGGCCTGCCCCGCCTTGAAGAACAGTAAGTGTTTATCCGGCGCGACTTGATAAAAAGCATAGTCCACATTCCATTTCCGGGCCACCCGGTCAAAGAGGGCCGGGGCCTCCACCTCGATACTGTTGGTGGCGGCCCCGTGGCCCATGAGCTGCCCCACCGTCTGCCTGCCGTGGGGCGTCTGTTTTGCCCGGTGGTGTTTGGCGATCTTCCGGGCAATCGCTCCCAGCACACAGGCAAGCCCCCGCGCCGTGAGCTTGCTTGCCTTGATAGATACCGCTATGGTTCGCCTGGAAATATCTTCATCTACCAGCCAAATCCCTCCTTCCCATGAAAAAAGCACCTCTGGACAAAGTGTCCAGGAGTGCCGCTATCGGTCTGAATGGCCTTGCTCCGGGTTGGGGCGCTCCGCCGCCTGGGGGAAACGGCCAATGACTTCTTTGTAAGCCGCCATCTGCTCCCGGATGGAGAGCCGCGGGTAAGCAAAAACCTTGTGTTCGGCGGGAATGTCCTCCCGCCCGTGGTAGTATTCAATAAACTGGCTGCCATTGGGGAGGAAAAAACCACCTTTGACAAAGCTGCCATCCTCATTGATCCGCATATCCCGGCCATACGCCTCATAATCGAAATAATCCCGCAGGTTTTCGGGAATGTCGATCATCTCCATGTCCTCCGCGTAAATACGGCCCAGGGTTTCATCATCGGACACGCCGATATAGAAATCGTAGCAATCCAGGTTTTCCGCAAGGTTGATAAGGTCGCCCGCGCCGGAGGTGTGCTCGCCGCTGGCGACAGCCGCCTCAAACTTCTCCAAATCGCTTTTGTCCAGCTCGGAGAGCAGGCAGGCCAGATGGTTGAGCTCGTCAATGCTTTCGTATTCCCCAGGCAGGCATTGAGTTCCGGCAGGTCGCCGCCATAGTCGGCAATAAAAATCTCCTCATAGCGGATATTGTCAATGCCGATTTGTTTTAGGACTTCCTGTACCTCCTCCCTGGTGGTGGGGAATTTCAGAAGTGAGCTTGCCAGTTCGCCCTCGTTGTATTTCCCAAGATTGGTGACATACGCCTCGATCACCGCCATATCAGCGTCGCCTCTGGCCCTTGACAGTGAGGATGCCGTCCAGGGTGGTGGCGGTGATCCCAAGCCGCTGGGCCACCGCGATGTCATTTTTCACCGCTTCATCGACATGGCTCCCGCATACTACCAGCACACGGGAGCGCCGGAGCAGGTCGCGCCCCATGTCAATACCGCTTTTATGCTCCTCCGGCACCGCGTCATTGAGGAACAGCGGCAGATAGAGCATCGGGCAGATGGGGGAATACCCCGCATCGTAGACAATACGGCAATATTTAGCCGCCTGCTCCATAACCTCGCACTCGCCGCCGCGCCATGCGGCGGTCACATACGCAAGGGGTCGTTTCATAATCCAAACCTCCGTTTCTTTTCCTTATATATAGGTAGGGTCAACCCTATCCCCCGCCCTTTCCCTATCCAGGGAAAGGGGGCGGCTCTGGAGGATATACCCCCGCCGCTCGCCGGGAATAGCACAGCCGGGGCAGACCGTAAAGGGCAAGCCGCCGCAAAAGCGGCGGGCGTTCCGCCCCTTGACGGCCCACTCCCGGCTGTGCGGCGTCAAACCCGGCGACGGGGGATATATCACCGCAGAGCCCATCCCAAGCGCGGAGCGCATACCTCTGGACAAAGTGTCCAGAAGCAGGGGGCCGGTCACTTGTCGAGCTCGTTCTTCTTCTCCGGCTTTGCCAGTTCGGGCGGCTGCTTCTCTTTCCACTCGTCCAGCAGGGCCATGATCTGTTCTTTCATTTTGGCAGGAGTGATTTCCTTGCCGAAATACTTGTTGAGTTCGTCGGTACTGATGATCACGTTGTCAACCTCCCTTTTTTCTTCGCTTAAAATGCCGTCGATCACATCTCCGTTGAGCAGGCCCTCCTGGTCGAGCTCCCGGAGCCGCTTTGCCTGTTTGACCGAGGGGGAGGACTGCTCCCCATCAATAGACACGGCGATGAGCCGCTGGTTTTCCGGCTTGATATACGACAGCTCCACGGCGGGCATAAAGCCCATATTTTTTGTGTCTACCTTTTCCAGAAGCTCCGGCACAAGATGGTTGAGCCGGACATAACGGAGCACCTTTTTATAGTTCATATCATGCTCCTTGCCCACGATCTCCACCGAGAGCTTACCCAGGGCCTCCGCCTCCTGGTCATTTTTGGGCCGGGCCCCCTGGCGCTTGATGGCCTCCAGCTCCAAATCCAGGAGTTTTGCCAATTCGCTGGGGAGAGGGTCGCCCCGCTGCTTGTTGCTGTTCTTCATTTCCCGGACAGCCTCAAGGTCGGTCATCTCACGGACAATACAGGGGATCTCGTCCAGGCCAGCCCGCTCACCGCCATGACAGCGGCGATGTCCCGCGATGATCTCATAGCCCTTGCCGTCCTTTTCCGGGCGGACGGTGGCCGGGGTCATAATGCCGTGTTCCCTGATCGTCCCCACCAGATCGTCCATCGCCTTATCGTCCTGCACCTTGAATGGGTGATCCCGTAAAGTATGGAATGGGTGAAGCTCCGACAGCTTCAAATAGACGATTTTGCCCTGTTCCACCGGGCGGGGAGGCACCTCCGGCGTGGGCGGCAGCTTGATCTCCGGGGTAGGGGCCTCTGCCTCCTTGACCGGGGCGGGCTTGCCCTTTGGGACTTTCACACCGGGCCCAACACCCCCGGAACCTGTTTCCTTGTCCTTTTTTCCACCTCTGGACACTTTGTCCAGAACACCGGGGGCCGGGGACTTGCCAAGGGCCGCCTTGTCAGCCTTGGCCGGGCGGCCCTTGCGGGGCTCCGGCCCCTTTTCCGCTTTGCCGCCCTGGGGGTGATCCTGTTCCTTTGGGGGACGGCCCCGGCGCTTTGCCGTTTTTTCCTCCGGCTCCACTTTTTTATCCTGGTTGAGGGATTTCCCCGTCTTTTCAGCCTCGACCTGCGGCGCAGGCTGGGCTGGAGCGTCCTTGCCCATACCGGGGATCACAGACTGCTCCGGCTGGGGTGCCGGGCCGGTGCCAGCAGCGGGCCCCTCTACCTCTTCCGGGACAGGGGGCTTTGTTACAGCCTGGGCGTCCCCAGCAGGGCCCCCGCCAGGGTGATCCAGGACAGGGGACTCCGGGCCTGTTTTCAGTTTGTCATCTGCCATTCGCTAACCTCCTTATTTTGAAATGAAAAAAGCCAGACCTCCCGGCCTGGCTAACTAAAAAACTTTCCCTCCTTTCTCTGTCCGGCCCATAAAAAAACGTCGCTTTTCACAAAGAAATAGCGACGTTTTAGTGTAGGTTGGCTCGGTTTTGTTGTGTTTTATGATTATACCCTTGTATAAAAACCTAAAGTAGTAACAAGTATAAAACGATAACTATCAAGGAAATCTTTCGTGGTCCGGATACTCAGAAATATGCTTTTGAATTGTCAGATGGCTATTGCATTGAAACGGTAAGCATTAAAAGAAAAACTGGTACTACTGTATGCGTGAGCACCATGATAGGTTGCCCTGTTGGGTGCATCTTTTGCGCCTCTGGTGAAAATGGATTTGTCAGAAATCTAACACCATCTGAAATAGTTCAACAAGTAATACTGATAAATGGTAGAGTAAATAGGATTGTATTCATGGGCATGGGAGAACCTCTGTTCAATTATGATAACGTGATAAAGTCCATTCATATATTAAGAGACCGCAAAGGACTTGATTTTCCAACAGATGGTATAACAATATCAACAACGGGACCGCTCCCTCAGATGAAGAAGTTGAGAGAAGAACATTTAAAAATCCAACTTACGTTATCCCTGCATGCCACGAATCAGCATGTAAGGGACTATATCATGCCGCATATGAAAGGGTATGATATAAATGAAGTAGTTCAATCAGTACTCTCATATTCAGAAAGACATAATCGTAGCGTTACTATAGCATATTTGCTTATACCGGGTGTAAATGATCGTGCGAATGATGTAAAACAGTTGGGAAGATGGTTTCGTGACAAAAATGTATTGATTAATCTTTTACAATACAATGAAACGGATTGTAAAGCAGTTCGAAGACCAAACAAACAGGAACTCGTTGCATTTCGTGATAAGTTAAATAAGGTGGGACTTACTGTGAAAATCAGAGAATCCCGAGGTGGCAATATAAAAGCCGCATGTGGTCAATTGGTAAGTAGATTAAATAACCGCAATATGAGTGCACCCAAGAAAAAAGGAGCTTCGGAATTGGATACAGGTTCGTCGAACAATGCTGGATCTTCGAGTAGATTGAAGCCAAGTAAGAGACGTTATGTAAACAATAAAAGCAAGAATGGAAAAAAGGGTTCATCGCATAAATAAGAGCATGTCGGAGTGTGATCTAGTATTTGCGTTCACTGATCTGCATGAACTTCACAAATGGAGGCTCGATTATGAATGAATTTGTTGATATGCATGTCCATTCAAAATTCTCAATTGATGGAATGTCTACGATGGAGGATTATTGTCTGATTGCCGGCAAAACGGGTACAAGAGTTATTTGTTTTACTGAACATGTGGATTTTAATTCAGAAGAAACAATAAAGCATTATATAAAACATCACAATGAAGAACACCCTGTAGATAATTTCACGATTGATGAAGAGTAACCACTATATACCTGCTTTAGCTGGTGGGCGACTTTCAGTCGCTTAAGTGAACCCCTCGCCTTTAGGCGAGGGTCGTTCAGTTCATCCCTTCATCTTAATGAATGGTCGTTAGCGGTTATTATTCGATAATATTATTCTTTATCCTCAACCTCGACTGCGACAGATATCCACTGAACACCAAAGCAGTATGGTCAGAATATAATCGGTCTCTCCGCCTATTCCTCTGTTCGTTCAATCTCCACGATGTCATCAAGCTCACAGTCGAGTGCTTTGCAGATGCGAAGCAGTACATCCGTAGTGACATTCTCATCCTTGCCGAGTTTCGCAAGAGAAGATGAACTGATGCCCGCCGCTTTTCGCAAATCCGTCTTCTTCATATCTTTGTCAATCAGTAGCTTCCACAGTTTCTTATAACTCATCTTCATTTTGAGATACCTCTTTATTCCATGACTCACCATAAAGTTCACAGTTACCATCAGACAGTTTCAATACGGTGTTGTCAGCTAATATTTTCTGAGTATCCGGCATATAAGCCGCCTGCTTATCGAACGCTATAAACACCTGCTTTCTGCTCTGCGCGTATATTTTCATAATGCCGTCAACCGCTCCGTCACCGATATTCTTCAGAATAAGGGAGTCGTGCGCGATAGCCGGGAGTGCCGTAAGATACAGAACGGCGAGGTCGTAAACCACCATACCCTTGTAATTGGATCCTGTTCCCGTATCGTCCGGCGTTTCAAATCTGTAGCTGTTGTATTCGTTAAAGTGCAGATGAGGAGCTTTGCGCGACTCCGTGAAGAGGGAGTCGTTGAATTCCTTCATCTTGTCGTTGATGGAACGCTCAATGTCCGCAAGGATATCCTCGATAGCGCGTTTCAGCATTTCATCTGCCTTCTTGCGGGCATCCTGCAGGTCGGTCAACGTAAGGTAAGCCTCATTCTGTGCTTTCAATGCGTCGATGCGACCTTTGATCTCGGAGTGCTTGTCCAGAAACTCCTTGGAGAGGTTTCCGACAAAACCGAGTTCGCTGATTTGCGTCTGCAATGCCTTTATCTGTTCCTGCAGATCGGCGATTTCTCCCTCAACAGACTGACGTTCGGCAGAAAACTGCTCGTCAAGGATAGCCGCCAGTTTCTGGTGATACTTTTCAACTTCATATAGTTTGCGGATGTTCACCTCCGGGAAAAACTCCTGTAAGGCGGACAGATCCGCTTCCGTTGGGTATAAGCCGTATTCAAGGCTCATGTTCAGCAGGTTCAGCCTGCGCTGCTTGGACTGCATTTCAGTCTCAAGGCGCAGTTTGCTTGCCTGCAGCTGAGACTTGATGCGGCTTTTTTCTATATCTATACCTTTTTGATCTTCCACCTGCTCTGCGGTCAGATTGTCGAGTTCTACCTGCAGGCTGCGAATCTGCGCAACATTTTCGTCGTACTGCGTCTTGCCGCCAACCAAGTCGGGAACAAAGCGGTATTTCCGAGCCTCGCGGTATGCCGCCAGTTTTTTCTTCTGTTCCTCAAGGCGGCCGTTAAATACCTCCACGTCCTTGTAGCGGTCAAACAGCTTCACAAGTATGTCGATGGACTTCTGCATGCTCTCGCCGGGGAGCCCTTTGAGCGGACGGCGCTCGTCCGTATTTTCTTTGCCGTAGATGCGGAAGAAACTGCTCATGGTCTCACGGAACGAAAGCCCGGAGAAGTCGATATGATATTTTTCTTTGAGCCAGTTGGCAAATTCCTGCTTTGTCCAGACATCCCCGGTCAGCTGGTATCCCTCGGAACACACATGGATGTCATCAGGGGACGCAGTGTTGCGGGCAAAGTAGTACGGCTTTCCGTCAAAAGCAAAGGTGAAGAAAATCGTATGGTCGCCGATATGCTTTACACCATCGCTGGCAAGATAGGTGTTGCCGCCGAATACAAAATCAATAGCAAGCATGGCGGAGGACTTGCCGATGGAGTTCTCGCCATCCTCTTTTCCAAGAACGACGTTCAATCCGTCTTTGAAACGGATTGGAGGCCGTTCTTTTCCTTTTTCCTTAAACGCAGGTGAGGTCATTTCTATAAGCATGAGTACACCTCCCCATCTTCATTGATATCAACCGCCCGGAGAGCATACAGGCAGTCCATGACGGACAAAAAGTCCGTAGCATCGGCCAGAGCCGGTCTCATCACAAGGAATAAGTCCTTCACTTCTTTAGGACCGTTTTTCAGTTCGGTCAGCACCTTGGGAACCAGTTCCAGGGTGCTTGCTTTATATGAATACAGTTTATTCGGTAATTGCATCGAAAACCTCGCAGCTCTGAACAAAATAGGAGACAACGATCTGGCAGTAGATATCGTCCTGCAGGGTAACGCGGTGTATCTTCCCCGCAATCTCGTTAAATATCTCCAGGCGTGACTTATTTGCCTTTTTCAGTCTTTTATAAAAAGCGTGGATCTGATCCTGTATCTCATCGTAGTCGATTTCTCCGCGCTTATCCAGGTTCATCATGATTTCCCTGATCCGAGGATAGTAGGTCGTGACGTACCCGTTCACGGCTATGTATAACGCCATGTCCTGTGTGGGACTCAGTTTCTGTTTGATCTCTTTCGGGTCAAGGGAAGCTCCAACAAGCTCTTTTTCTCCGAGCTTTTTGACCTTCTTGATTACGCCCACGATGCCTTTTTCAAGCGGAAGGTCATCCAGCAAGTGGACGCTCTGCTTATGCGTGGACAGGATGTTCTTTATCTCTTTCAGTTCTTTGGACAGTTTCTTGCTGTCATCCAGAAGATATGTAGCGTAGCACTGCGGACACATCGCCATCAGGTTATCCGGCGTGGCGGGTTTCTGTTTGTCTATCAGGCTTACCTCGTATGTATGAACCGCTTTGCCTCTATTGGTGATGGTCAGTTGTCTGCCGCAGCCGGGAAACGGGCAGTAACCGTCCGTTTCTCCAAGAAGGTAATCCCCATATCTGATTTTTAGGTCTGATGCAAGCTGTTGTTGCTGCTGTTTCTGCAAAGCGTCCTGCGGAACAAGTCCGGCAGACTCCTGGACGATCTCAACCATCCAGCCGGAAATGGTGTCTGCGACATTATCCGCATCAAGCGTTGGGTCATAACCCTTCAAATCGTCAGCAAGGAGGCTCCGGGAAGTGTCACTGTGTTCGTTGATCCGCTCGACCATAACCTCCGGCGTAAGCCTGTACACGATGGAGCCTGCCAGTTTCTTTGGCAGCTTTCTTTTTGTGTAACTGCGGATCGTCTCATCACTCAGCTTAACAGACGGGTCTTTCCCGGTTCCCCACTCATCCTCGTTCACAGTCGTTATCATCGCCATAAGCTCGCGGAAGAAGTACGGAACATCGTCGCCATCGGCTAAATGCTTTTTCATGATAGGAAACAGCGTTTTAAATTCCACGTTGGCCTGACACTCCTTTACCAAGATTTGCACCACGACGCACCACGATGCACCAAACCATCCCCAGATCGAGAGGTCTCATTTTCTATAATGAAAACGACTTCTGAAACGACAGTGGGTGGGTCAAAAGACACCAAAGATAGTATACCACAAATGAGTTCAAATGTCAAATAAATTATTTGCGAAAAGGACGCAGCAAGATCATGAACAGGAATACTGAGAAAATCACGGTGCGTGGACTTCAGTTTCCAATCTCTCGTGCGCTACCTGTGAACAGAAAAATTTCGCAGGAGGTTAAAAATCCGCTGATTTTCTTTGACTGTGACTTGAGGACTAAGAATTTTTCAGAAGAGTCCGCTCAAACCGGCAGTTCATCTCCAGTGGATAGTGAGGGGGTTGAATTTTTCGGCAGGAAGTAGAAGGAAACCGTCAGATTTACCCTTCTCCCAAGGCTACCTGATAGGAGCCACACAAACAAGGTAAAAGGCGGGCGACCGCTTTTACATAACAAAATATTTCAATGCCTGATTACGTATAAGGGCAAAGGATACATATATCGGACAAGCTGCTGCGGCGGCGAAAGTGCGATATGGAGTACCCTTTCTTCCTTATACCCTTTTGCAGGCAAGTAAGGTCGGGGATGCTCCACAGGCACTCCGGCCTTTATCTGTATCTGATGCCCTTTCCCAAGAATCAGGGGAAAGGACAATCAATGAAAACCAAAAAGACAAGATGGGACAAGAGAGGCACTTACACATTCAACTTTAATGACGGCAGCAGCGTTACCGTCAGACCCGGCGAAGACGGCGTGACCGAGGCGGACATCAAAGTCCTGCACTCCCTGGACGATGCCGAGGTTTACAACAACATCAAAAATAGCCGTCCTCCGATGACAGACGCAGAGAAAGCGGAGAAAAGGAAGTGGGAGGCGGAGCATCCAGGAGAGCGGTACCCCGCAAACTGGAACCTTTCCTTCGACTACATGGCGGGCGATGACGGCGACGAGGACAAGTTGGACAAGAGCCGCATCCTTTCGGAAACCTGCACCTACATGGAAACGGAGGACGAGACCGAAAAAGAAATGCTCGACCGCATCCTGTGGTTCCTGACCGACATCCAGCGCGAGGTGTACCGCCTGGTAAAGCTCGTGGGACACACGCAGACAGAGGCGGCGGATATCCTGGGGACAAGCATTCCGAACATCAACAAGCATCTGAAGAAAGCGATGGAGCGAATCGAGGAACAGAAAGAAAAAATGTGATTTTTCCGGGCGGGGTTAAAATCCCGCCCATTTTCTTTGACTGTGACTTGTAAGGCAGATGACCTTACAGAAAGCGAGGTGACACATGGCAATGAAACACAGAATCACCATCAATGTCACTGATCCGAACGGAAAGAAGGCTGCCGTGCTGCGCGGGGCGGATATGCGGCTCCCTGCAAGGCTCGTGAGGTTCCTCTTCGGGGACTTCCAGCAGGTCTACCTCCTCTCGCCGGGGCAGACAGTTGAATCCGTGAATATCAGTGAGGTCAAGGAAGGAGGTAAAACGGATGCCAAAAATGAGCCAACTTGCAGCGGAACTTGATGAGCTGCGCCACTGCGGTGAAGTCCTGATCGGGATTTCCGATACGCTCCGTGAGATGTTCAGCGGCGGCGATGATATGACGGTGACACAGGAAACGCCTGCGGAAAAGCCGAAGGGCAAGGCAAAGGCGGAAAAGACTGCTCCCGCAAAGGAGCCGGAACCTGAAAAGCCTGCGGAGCCAGAAAAGAAACTCACCCTTGCGGATGTCAGGGCGGTGCTTGCCGAGAAGTCCAGAGCCGGGTTTACCGAAGAGGTCAAGGCGCTGATCGCAAAACACGGCGCGGACAGGCTGTCGGAAGTGCCGGAAACGGAGTACGCCGCCCTGCTTGCGGATGCGGAGGTGCTGGGATGAGTGAGAAGAAACACGCGGTGCTTTCCGCATCCTCGGCACACAGGTGGCTTGCCTGCCCGCCTTCTGCTCTGGCCTGTGCCAGCGTGAAGGATACCGCAAGCGAGTATGCCCAGCAAGGGACGGACGCGCACAGCCTTTGCGAGTATAAGCTTCTGAAATCCCTGGGACAGAAAGCAGAAGACCCGACCGAGAACCTTACCTATTTCGATGAGGAGATGGTGGGCTGCGCCGATGCCTATGCAGAGTTTGTACAGGAGCAGGTTGAGGCGGCAAAGCAGAAATGCGCCGATCCCATCGTGTTGGTGGAACAGCGGCTTGATTTCTCCGAGTATGTGCCGGAGGGCTTCGGCACCGGGGACTGCGTCATTGTCGGGGATGGGACGCTCTCGGTGATCGATTTCAAGTACGGCGTAGGGATCGTGGTCGAGGCAGAGAAGAATCCGCAGATGATGTGTTACGCGCTCGGTGCGCTGGCGCTGTTTGACGGGATCTACGATATCGACACGGTATCCATGACCATCTTCCAACCGAGGCGCGAGAATGTCAGCACATACACCATCCCCAAGGAGGAACTGCTCACCTGGGCAAAAGAGGTGCTTGCACCGACCGCGCAGCTTGCCGCAAAGGGCGAGGGCGAATACTGCGCCGGGGAACACTGCCAGTTCTGCAAGGTGAAAGCCACCTGCAGGAAACGAGCGGAACATAACCTGGAGCTTGCCCGCTACGACTTCGAGCCTCCGGCTAACCTGGAGGACGCCGAGATCGAGGCGATCCTCGCAAGAGCGGATGAACTGGTTTCTTGGGCGGGCGACGTCAAGGAATTTGCTCTCCAGGCGGCTCTGCAGGGAAAGCAATGGCAGGACTGGAAGGTGGTCGAAGGCCGCTCCAACAGGAAGTACACAAACGATGACGCCGTCGCACAGACGGTGCAGGACGCCGGATACGATCCCTACGAACATAAAGTTCTGGGCATCACGGCGATGACGAAACTCCTCGGCAAAGGGAAGTTTGAGGAACTGCTCGGCTCCCTTACCTATAAGCCGCAGGGCAAACCCACATTAGTGCCGATTACGGACAAGCGTCCGGTAATGAATACGGCAGCAGAAGATTTCAAAGAAGATTAAGGAGGACAATACCATGTCAAAGAATTTTGTAAATCCCACCAAGGTTATCACTGGTCCCAACACCAGATGGAGCTATGCGAATGTCTGGGAGGCGAAGAGCATCAACGGCGGCGCGCCGAAGTTCAGCGTGAGCCTCATCATCCCGAAGTCCGATACCAAGACCATCGAGAAGATCAAGGCGGCTATCCAGGCAGCCTACGAGGAGGGTGAATCCAAGCTCAAGGGCAACGGCAAGACCGTCCCCGCGCTCTCGGTTCTTAAGACTCCCCTGCGTGACGGCGATCTGGAACGTCCCGACGATGAGGCGTATGCCAATGCCTTCTTCGTGAACGCCAACTCCGGCACGGCTCCCGGCATCGTGGATGCGGACAGACAGCCGATCCTCGACCACTCCGAGGTGTATTCCGGTGTGTACGGCCGCGCCAGCATCAATTTCTATGCGTTTAACTCCAATGGCAACAAGGGTATCGCCTGCGGTCTGAACAATCTCCAGAAGATGCGTGACGGCGAGCCTCTCGGCGGCAAGACCCGTGCGGAGGATGATTTCGCGGACGATGATGAGGACTTCCTCGATTGATCCCGGATTCGGCGGGCGGCGGGAAACCGCCGTCTGCCACATAGCGAGGTAAACGAAGATGGTTAATGAAGTATTCAATTTCCTGTGTTCTGCTCTCGTGATCCTGCTGCTTGCGGAGGTCGCTGCGCTGGTATTCGTCAGCGTACACGAGGCGTTCCGGGAGAAGCGTGAACAGATGCGCAGGTACTACAGGAACAGACGAAACAGGAAAAACGACAAGTAATGCGGATGGGGCGGCAGGGGTTACCTTTGCCGCCCTTTTGAAAAGGACGGTGCATATGAAAACATTGAGTATCGATTTGGAGACCTACAGCAGCAATGACCTGCAGAAGTGCGGCGTTTACAAGTATGCTGAGGCTCCCGATTTTGAAATATTGCTGTTTGGTTATTCTGCGGACGGCGGTCCAGTTGAGGTAGTTGACCTTACCTCTGGCGAGAAGATACCGCAGACGGTCATTGATGCCCTTACGGACGATTCAGTTATCAAGTGGGCGTACAACTGTCAGTTCGAGCGGGTGTGTCTCTCACGCTATCTGTCTGATCGTGGCATAAGCCTTGATCCGTTTCATGACCGCCATGAACTGACCACGGAGATGGCGAGGTTCTTAAATCCCGAAAGCTGGCGCTGCTCCATGATCTGGTCGGCATACATGGGGCTTCCCCGTTCGCTTGAGTCGGTTGGCGCTGTTCTCGGCCTTGAGGAACAGAAGCTGAAGGAGGGCAAGGAACTGATCCGTTATTTCTGCGTCCCCTGTAAGCCGACCAAGGCGAACGGCGGCAGGACGAGAAATCTGCCTGTCCACGATCCTGACAAGTGGGAAATGTTCAAGAAATACAATAAGCGCGATGTGGAGACAGAGATGGCGATACAGAAACGACTCGCCAATTATCCCGTGCCGGACTTCGTGTGGGATGAGTTCCACATTGACCAGGAAATCAACGACCGGGGCATCATGCTCGATATGGACGTGGTCACGAACGCTATTGACTTTGATGAACGCTCCAAGGGAGAACTGGCAGAAGCCATGCAGGAACTGACCGACCTTGAGAATCCAAATTCCGTGGTGCAGATGAAGCAGTGGCTTTCGGATAACGGCATGGAGGTGGATTCCCTCGGAAAGAAAGAGGTCGCTGCCATGCTGAAGACCGCTCCGCCGAAACTGGCGGAGGTACTGACGCTCCGGCAGCAGCTTGCCAAGTCCTCTGTAAAGAAATATCAGGCAATGCAAAATTCTGTCTGTGCTGATAACAGGTGCCGTGGAATGTTCGCTTTCTACGGAGCCAACAGGACGGGCAGGTTCGCCGGGCGTATCGTGCAATTGCAGAATCTGCCTCAGAACCATATCCCCGATTTAGCGGAAGCCCGCTCCCTTGTGAAATGCGGCGATTATGAGGCGCTGGAACTTCTGTATGAGAATGTGCCGGAGGTTTTATCGGAACTGATCCGCACGGCATTCGTGCCGAAACCGGGATACAAATTCATCGTATCGGACTTCTCCGCTATTGAGGCTCGTGTGTTGTCCTGGCTTGCCGGGGAACAGTGGCGGATGCAGACCTTTGCCGAGGGCGGGGACATCTACTGTGCTACGGCGGAGAGGATGTTCCATTGCAGGGTGGTCAAGCACGGCGAGAACGGTGAGCTGCGCCAGAAGGGCAAGCAGTGCGAATTGTCCTGTGGCTACGGCGGATCTGTCGGTGCGCTCAAAGCGATGGGCGCTCTTGAGGCTGGTATGCAGGAGGACGAACTGAAACCGCTGGTGGACGCATGGCGGTCTGCCAATCCGAAAATCGTGGAGTTCTGGTGGGATGTCGACCGTGCGGTCATGAAGACGGTTCGGGAGCGTGTTCCCACAAGGGTAAAGAACATCCGATTCTCCTGGAAGAGCGGGATGCTGTTTATCACGCTTCCTTCCGGCAGACAGCTTGCCTATGTAAAGCCGAGGATCGGTGAGAACCAGTTCGGCGGTGACTGCGTGACATACATGGGAGTCGGCGGGACAAAGAAGTGGGAGCGGCTGGAAAGCTATGGTCCCAAGTTCGTGGAGAACATCGTGCAGGCGATCTCAAGGGATATCCTCATGTATGCCATGAAAACGCTGCGGTGCTGCAGCATCGTTGCCCATGTGCATGACGAACTGATCATAGAGGCGGATAAGCGGATGTCGCTTGACGCCGTATGTGAACAGATGGGAAGGACGCCGCCCTGGGCAGAGGGCTTGCTGCTCCGCGCGGATGGGTACGAGACCGATTTTTATAAAAAAGACTGATAGTTTTTTCGGGCGGGGTTAAAATCCCGCCTTTTTTCTTTGACTGTGACTTGAAGGGGCAATGGCTCCTTACGATTCACGGAAGGAGGACTATCAGATGGATGTATTGGAGATTCGCTACGAGAACGGACACATGACGATCAATGTCCCTGTGTATTTCCCGTGCCTCCAGAAACATGCAAGGAAGCTCTTCCCGATGATAAAGCGTTACTGCACCGGAAAGGACAGGGCGGCTCTCGGCCGTTACCTGTATCTTCTCCGGGCTTTTTTGCAGGCGCAGATGGAAACGGGAGACGGCTTTTCCGGCGTTCCGCCAGATTGGGAGTACGGCAGCAGGTTCGTCACATACAGCGTGACGGAACGGAAGTCGCTCTATAAACGGGCGGACAGTAACTACAGGCTTTATTGCAAATTGGAGGTAGACGACGAATGGATGAAATGAAGTACAACAGCGAGGGATATTACGATCCCACCACTTACGAGGCACTTATGAAGATCGAGCAGGAGGAACGCGCCGCAAGGAAAGCGGCGAACTACCGTCCGCTCGTGTATATCTGCTCCCCTTATGCCGGGGATGTGGAAAAGAACACCTGCAGGGCGAGGAACTACAGCCGCTTTGCCGTGGTCAAGAGGGCGATCCCGATTGCTCCCCACCTGCTCTTCCCTCAGTTCATGTCCGAGGATACGGAACGCAGCCTTGCGCTTTTTATGGGAGGCGTCCTGCTTGGTAAATGCGATGAGGTGTGGGTGTTCGGCAACAGGATAACTGCCGGGATGCGTGAGGAGATTGATAAGGCGGAACGGATGAAAAAGAAGATCCGCCGTTTTTCGGAAGTACTGGAGGAGGAGCAGATCAATGGAATTGGATAGATTTCTCATAACGAAAGATCCTCCGGGACTCAGCGAGGATAACTCCCATGTGGACGAGTGGTGCAGGAAGTGGAGCCGTCCCGTTAACCTCGCACTGTTTGATACGGTGAATCTGACGGAGCAGGAATGCAGCGATATGCTCCCGCAAATTGAAACCATGAAATACGGCGGTTCCGATCTGATGCTTTCTCCCGCTCTGGAGGTATTTGTCCTTCATATGACAGGAAAAAATGAACAGGGCATTGAGGGGTACAACAATATCCTTTTTCGGAAAACGGTCATAACCGATACCTGGGTACAGCACGGAGACGGTGCGATCATGACGATGACGCCCATTCTTGATGCGTATTTTTTCTTTGACAGTGGCATAGTGGCAGACGCAGTCGTGACGATGGGCGTGTTCAAGGCGGAATATGATGGCGGTCAAATCACCACAGGCACTTTTCAGCGGCCTGTGTGGGTAAAGGATTATGACCTTCTGGGTGACGATTATCTCATTGAGTATTTTCGCTATACAAAGCTGGAATATCTGCTGATCCAAAAGGCTCTTTATGACCGCCCGGAGGTCTTTGTGGAAACCAGAAAACAAATGAGCGTTGATCCGCAGCCCACAAAGAAAAAGCGTAAAGGCAAAGGACGCAGACGCATCGTCAAGGCGGTAAAGGTACTGCGGATATCGCAGGATGAATTTGACGATTACACAAAGGCTCACAGGGAGATGAGCTGTCCCTGCTGGGGCGTTATCGGCCATTGGAGAAATTACAAATCAGGCAAGCGGGTGTGGATATCGCCTTACCGTAAGGGAAAGCAGCGCCACGATCCCGCCGCCTACAGTTCAAAGGAATACAAAATGGAGGAGGTACAGCATGCGTGATTTACCGATTGCCTACGGTCACAGCAGCCATGCGAAGAAGTGGTCGAATAAGACCACGACCTTCGATGACCTGTGCGAGAGGCTGAAGACCACCATCCGGACGCCGGAGTCGGTGGAGGAATATGCAAAGATGAAATCAAAAGAGCGCGAGACGGCAAAAGACCACGGCGGCTTTGTCTGCGGAGCCCTTACGGGCGGCAGGCGCCTTTTGCAGAACGTGGCGAGCCGCTCTATGGTCAACCTGGACGGCGACAGGGTCACGGCGGAGTTTGTGGACGGTTACGAAGCCGGAATGAAATACCGCTCCTGCCTGTACTCCACGCACGGTCATGTGCCGGAAGCTCCGAGGGTGAGGATACTGATCCCCCTCACCAGGGATGTGACTGCGGAGGAATATGTCGCCATCTCAAGATATGTGGCGGAGGAACTGGGCATCGACATGTTTGACGAATGCTCCTATCTTCCGAACCAGATGATGTACTGGCCGAGTACGCCGTCGAACGGAGAATACCTGTATCTCGTGACGGACGGAGACTGGCTGAATCCCGATGACATCCTCTCGGCGCATCCCGAATGGACGGACCCGGCGAGACTGCCCACATCCTCCAGGGAGAGCGAGGCAAAGGGCATCAGCGACAAGAAACAGGCGGACCCTTTGGAAAAGGACGGCATCGTCGGTATGTTCAATAACGCCTACTTCCCTGTGAACCTTGCTATTGATGAATTCCTCGGTGACGTCTACGAGCTTTCGGCGGACGGTACCCGTTACCGCTTTAAGGAGTCGAGCAGCCAGCCGGGTGTCGAGGTCAAGGAGAGCGGCAAGTTCGTGTACAGCCACCACGCCAAGGACCCGGCATATCTGAAGCTGTGCAGCGCATTCGATATCGTCCGAATCCACCTGTTCGGTGATGAGGACGAGAAGAAGTCGTTCCGTGCGATGGCGGACTTTGCCAGCAAGGATGAAAAGGTCAAGATGCTGATCCTTGAGAAAAAGCAGCAGGAGGCGGAGACGGACTTCGACATCACGGACGAGGACGATTCCTGGAAGAAAAAGCTGGAGTATGAGCCTCGTTCCACCATGCTGAAAAATTCCCTGCACAACATTACCCTGATCATGGAGAACGATCCCAACCTCAAGGGCATCGTATTTAATCAGCTGGCTGACGGTATGGAGATCAAGGGCGAGGTGCCATGGAAGCATCCGGCAAGGTTCTGGCGCGATGCGGATGACGCCCAGCTTATCAGCTTTGTGGATTCCCATTATGGCTCTTTCTCGGAACGCAACTACCGTATCGCTGTCACCAAGGTGACGGACGACCGTTCTTATCATCCTATCCGGGAAATGTTCGAGTCACTTCCACCCTGGGACAAGGTCAAGCGGGCGGAGACCGTACTGATCGACTACCTCGGCGCGGAAGACAACCGCTATGTCAGGGCGGTCACGAGGAAGTCGCTGTGCGCGGCATACATGAGGGTGCATAATCCCGGCATCAAGTTCGACACCATGATCGTTCTGAACGGCGCACAGGGCATCGGCAAAAGCACCCTGATCGCCTGCCTCGGCGGGGAATGGTTCTCGGACAGCCTTGCGCTTTCGGACATGAACGACAAGACGGCAGCTGAGAAACTGCAGGGGTATTGGATTCTGGAGATCGGTGAACTTGCTGGCATGAAGAAAGCGGATATCGACAAGGTCAAAGCTTTCATATCCCGTCAGGATGACAAGTACCGCGCCAGTTTCGGACGGAGGGTGACTCCGCATCCGAGGCAGTGCGTGTTCTTTGGCACGACCAACAGCGAGAACGGGTATCTCCGCGACATCACCGGCAACCGCAGATTCTGGAACGTCAAGGTCACGGGTCAGGGAAAATACAAGCCCTGGGACATGACCAACGAGGTGGTTCAGCAAATATGGGCGGAGGTCGCCGAGATTGCCAAAGCGGGAGAAAGGCTGTATCTCGACGCTGACCTTGAGGCTTTTGCCAAGCAGGAGCAGCGCGAGGCGATGGAGCAGGATGACCGTGAGGGCATCGTGCGGAACTACCTGGATATGCTTCTTCCCGACAATTGGGACAGCATGGACTATTACAGGCGCAGGGAGTATATCCGCGACATCGACGATCCGACAAGGACGGAGGGCACTGTGAAGCGTCAGACCGTGAGCAACATTGAGATCTGGTGCGAATGCTTCGGCAAAAGCAAAGAGGAGATGCGTCCCTCCGACTCTTATGCCATATCCGCCATCATGGTGCGGATTGAGGGCTGGGAGAAGTGCGGAGCGCGGCAGATGCTCCCCATCTATGGGCGACAGCGTGTATATACGAGGACAACCTAATCCGTCCATTACCTGTCCGGGCGTTGTCCACGGTCAGAAAATGCAGTCACCACAAGGGTTTTCTGCAAGTCCGTGGACAACTGGACAGAAAAATCTATAAAAGACAAAAACATTTAATTTCATATTACAAATCCCGTCCTGCACACAGGCGAATGCGCACGTTTCGCGCGTAAAGGATTTTTTCGTCCACTTGTCCGCAAAAGCAGCGAAAACGCAGTCACAGCAAGGGTTTTTACTGTGGACAGGCTCTGCGGACAAGTGCTGGACGGGACAACTTCTGAAAGGAGAAATCAGAAATGATCAAAAACGGAAGACCTTATACGAATGAGAACGGATTTGTCGATGAGGCGCTTATCACGGAACACAGTGATGAGGAGATAGCGGCTGTTGACGGATGGATCAGAAAGAATGTCCGTACAGGCAAGAAGATACTCCACGGACACACGAGTTACGGGATGAAGCACATGCTGGAACACGACACCGGCATTTACCTTACGAACAATGAGTTCAAGGACGCTATGCTGCTTGCCGGATACCAGCCCGTGAATCCGAAGGACCTGAACTGGAAGTACCGCATTGAACTGACACGGGAGATCAATGACAATCCCAGCCCGTTCTTCCATTGGGTGAGGAAATACGAGATGGACGCCACGCCCTGCGGAGACTTCGTCAGGGATATGCTTCACGACTTCGAGTTCCCGATCCTGGCGGAACACGACATCATAGCACGGTACCTTGGGCGCATCGGCGCTTGCAGCGGAGCGGTGGAGGCATTCGAGGAGTTATGGAGGGATTATGCGGGAGAGACAGATTGAACAGAAACTTGTAAAAGCCGTAAAAGCTACAGGCGGCATCGCACCGAAACTTACCTCTCCCGGATTTGACGGGATGCCCGACCGCATGGTGCTGATGCCGGGAGGGCGCATCGGGTTTGTCGAGGTGAAAGCACCGGGCGAGAAACCAAGACCGCTGCAGCTTTCAAGACACAGGCTCCTGCGGCGTCTGGGCTTCAAGGTGTATGTCTTGGACGATGCGGAGCAGATAGGAGGAATCATCGATGATATACGAGCCACATGATTATCAGAAATATGCCACGGGATATATCGAAAGCCATCCCATTGCTGCAGTCCTGTTGGACATGGGACTTGGCAAGACGAGCATCACGCTGACGGCTCTTAACGACCTTCTGTTTGACAGCTTTGAGGTGCATAAAGTACTTGTCGTGGCACCTTTAAGAGTCGCCAGGTTTACATGGTCTGCAGAGATCGAGAAATGGGAGCATCTGAGCGGACTTCAGTATTCCGTGGCAGTCGGAACAGAAAAAGAGCGGCTGGAAGCCCTGCAGAGACAGGCGGACATCTACATCATCAACCGTGAGAACGTGCAGTGGCTGATTGAGAAAAGCGGCATTCCCTTTGATTTCGACATGGTGGTGATCGATGAGCTTTCGTCATTTAAGAACCACCAGGCAAAGCGGTTCAGGAGCCTTATGAAGGTCAGACCGAGGGTAAAACGAATCGTGGGGCTTACGGGAACGCCGAGCAGCAACGGCCTGATGGATCTGTGGGCGGAGTTCAGATTGCTTGACATGGGACAGCGGCTTGGACGGTTCATCGGGCAGTACAGAACGGCATATTTCAAGCCGGACAAGGTCAACGGTCCCATCGTTTACAGCTACAAGCCTCTGCCGGATGCCGAAAAGCAGATATACGGCAAAATATCCGACATCACGATTTCCATGAAATCAACCGACCATCTGAAAATGCCGGAGCTGGTCAGTTCAAAGCATACGGTGTACCTGTCGGAGGATGAACGGAAACGGTATGAGGATATGAAAGCGGAACTGATCCTTCAGCTGCCGGAGGGTGAAGTGACAGCCGCCAATGCCGCTGCCCTTTCGGGGAAACTCTCCCAGATGGCGAACGGAGCGGTCTATTCCGATGATGAGTCGGTGGTGAAGATCCACGACCGCAAGCTGGACGCCCTGGAGGACATCATTGAGTCGGCGAACGGCAAACCGCTGCTTGTGGCGTACTGGTATAAGCACGACCTTGAGCGTATCACGGCGAGACTTGCGGAAATCAAGGGTCCCTTTGCCAAGCTGGACACGGACGCCAGTATCCGGAGGTGGAACGCTGGGGAGCTTCCCGTAGCACTCATACATCCGGCATCGGCTGGACACGGGCTGAACCTGCAGAGCGGCGGCAGCACCATTGTGTGGTTCGGGCTTACCTGGAGCCTTGAACTGTATCAGCAGACGAACGCAAGACTGTGGCGGCAGGGGCAGACAGCCGGGACCGTGGTGGTGCAGCACATCATCGCGGAGGACACGATTGACGGACGGATCATGAAAGCCTTGTCCGAAAAGGACAGCACACAATCTGCGTTGATCGAAGCCGTGAAAGCTGACCTTCAGCTATGACGGCATCTATGACAATCTATGGAGACAATCATGGCCAATCCGAGGGAAACAACAATTTCTTATTCGGAGGTAGACACCATGAATGTAGTTTGGAAGTATCTGGACAAAAGAGCCGGGGCTGTCGCGGCGCTTAAGGATTTCGGCAGCATGAAGTTCATCATCGAGAACACGGATGATGAGATCAAAGCGGCGTATGACAAGATGTCGAGCGTCAGTGGCGTCCGTTATGACGGGATGCCGCATGTGAGGAATCTCCACGCCGCCGAGGACAGGATCATCAATGCCATCGATGAGATCGATGTGCTGAAGGAGCGTTACAGGCAGGCGGTGGAATACATGGACTGGTTCGTTCCCGCATGGGAGCAGCTGTCGGAGGATGACCGCTATGTGCTGGACACCTTCTACAGTGAGGACAACGAGTACGGCAGCAGCGTGGTTGATGACATCGCGGAGTATTTCCATATCGAGCGGGCATCCGCTTACCGCAGGAAGAACCGTGCCATCGACAAGCTGACCGTCCTGCTGTTCGGCAAGCCTTAAACCCTTGTCCACTTTCTGAGACGATTTATCTATAATGGCGTGTTATACTGATATCGTAAAATAGTGGGCGGAGCCTCATGGGAGAAATCCTGTGGGGCTTTTCTTATGCCCGGAAAGCGAGGTGGAAGGATGCCAAGAAAACCAAAGCGTCCCTGCCGCTACCCCGGATGTCCGAACCTTACGGACGGTGTTTATTGCGAGGAACACGCAAAACAGATGGAACAGCACTACGAGAAGTTCCAGCGTGGCTACTCACCCGGCAAACGTTACGGACGTGCCTGGACACGCATCCGTCACCGGTACGCAAGCAAGCATCCTCTCTGTGAGATGTGCATGAAAGAAGGTCGGTATGTTGCGGTCGAGGAGGTCCACCACATCGTGCCGCTGTCGGAAGGCGGAACGCACGATGAGTCAAACCTTATGAGCCTGTGCCGTTCCTGTCACGAGAAAATACACAAAGAACGTGGTGATCGATAAGGACCCAGGGGCGGTCAAAATCTCTACGAGGGGCTTCTGCGGAAAACGGCGCGGGGTCACGTGTGCGAAAAAGGCGAAATCAAAAGGGTAATTAAAGGCGGCCGGTTCCGGCTGCTTCATTTTTGCGCGGAAGGAGGTGTGAAAATGCCGACAAAATCCAACAACACAGGCGGTCGGGGCGGTGCGAGACCCGGTGCGGGAAGGAAGAAATCCGCTGTCAAGGAGAAAGCCGAGAACGGCAATCCGGGCGGACGCAGACTGGAAGTTCTTGATATTCCCGAAGTCGAGGGTGTCGATATGCCAAAACCGCATGATTTTCTGTCAGCAGAGCAAAGGGACGGAAGTACCCTGCAGGCGGAGGAAATCTATAAGGAAACATGGGAATGGCTGCAGAAGGTCGGGTGCGCCGCAAAGGTGTCTCCCCAGCTTCTGGAGAGGTACGCCATGTGCAGTGCCAGGTGGATACAGTGCGAGGAGATGACGAACCGCATGGGATTCCTCTCCAAGCACCCGACGACGCAGAAGCCGATACCGTCGCCGTTCATCAACATCGGCATCAACTACATGAACCAGGCGGTGCGGCTCTGGAACGAGATATTCCAAATCGTGAAGGAGAACTGCAGCACCGACTACGGGGATGTTTCCCCGCAGGATGACCTGATGGAGCGACTGCTCAGAGCAAGGAAAGGATAATGATATGTTTGAAAAAGTAAATCCCGCACATCCCGATAAACTGGCTGACCGCATCGCCGGGGCCATTGTGGATGCCGCATACAGAAAAGAAAGTGATCCGAAGATCGCCGTGGAAGTCCTGCTCGGTCACGGAATGTGTCACATTATCGCGGAGACTTCTGTACATATTCCGAAGGGCGAGATCACGGATATTGTCCGCCGTATCGCCGGGAATGTGAAAATCAGCGTCCAGGAAGTTCCGCAGGACGGGCACCTGTCTAAGAATCAGTCTGCCGGGTTTCGCTGCGGTGACAACGGCATCTTTAAGGGCGTGCCTGTGACGGATGAGCAGAAAAAGCTGACAAAGATCGCCGCAGATATCTACGGTCAGTACCACGCTGACGGCAAGTATATTCTGGACGGCGATAATCTGACCTTCTGCCAGAGCAATGCAGATACACAGCAGCTGAAGAAATCATATAAGAAAGCCGTGGTCAATCCGCTGGGTGACTGGACGGGCGGCACGGATGTGGACGCAGGAGCCACGAACAGGAAGCTCGGCTCTGATATGGGCGATTCCGTCACAGGCGGCGGTCTGCACGGTAAAGACCTGTCAAAAGCTGACGTGTCCGTGAACATCTGGGCATGGCTCAAGGCGCAGGAAACCGGCAAGCCCGTGGAGCTTTCCTGCTCCATCGGAGATGAGAAGGTCGGCGGCGTGCCGTATACGGAGATCGTAGAGACCGCGAGGAAATACATCGATGGTCTCGGCGGTTTTGAGAAATTTGCGGAATGGGGGTTGGTGCGATATGAAGACAACGACTGAAATGCAGCTCGTTCCGATTGCAAAACTGGTACCTTATGTGAATAACGCGCGTACCCACTCCCCGGAGCAGATAAACAAGCTGCGATCCTCCCTCCGGGAGTTCGGCTTCATCAATCCTGTCATTATCGACCGTGACTTTGGCGTTATCGCCGGCCACGGTCGTATTCTTGCGGCGAAAGAGGAAGGCATCACGGAAGTGCCGTGTGTCTTTGCCGACCATCTGACAGAGGCGCAGAAGAAAGCGTATATCATCGCCGACAACCGCATGGCGATGGACGCCGGATGGGACGAGGAGCTTCTGCGTGTCGAGATCGAGGCTTTGCAGGGCATGGACTTCGATCCCATGCTCACAGGCTTTGATGAAAAGGAACTGGCTGACCTGTTTGGCACAGAGTCTGACAGCGAGGCGAAGGATGATGACTTTGACCTGACCGCCGCATTGGAGAAAGCCGCCTTTGTGGAGCGGGGTGATATCTGGACAGTGGGCAGACACAGGCTGATGTGCGGAGACGCTACGGACGCTGGAGATGTCGCATTGCTGATGGGCGGCAGGAAAGCCAACCTTATCGTGACAGATCCTCCGTATGGCGTATCCTTCAAGAGTTCCAGCGGTCTTACCATACAGAACGATTCCATGAAGAACGAGGAGTTTTACAACTTCCTGTTCGCTGCGTTCAAGTGTATGGCGGATGTGCTGGAGAAAGGCGGCGCGGCTTATGTGTTCCACGCGGACACCGAAGGCTTGAACTTCCGAAAAGCGTTCATTGACGCCGGGTTCCACCTGGCGGGCGTGTGTATCTGGGTGAAGAATTCCCTGGTACTTGGTCGCTCGGATTATCAGTGGCAGCACGAGCCGGTGCTTTACGGATTCCTGCAGAACGGCAAGCATCCGTGGTACTCCGACCGCAAGCAGACCACCATCTGGAATTATGATAAGCCAAAACGTAACGCCAACCATCCGACATCAAAGCCGCTCGACCTGCTCGGATACCCTATCGGGAATTCCTCGCAGGAGAACTCCATCGTGATCGATACCTTCGGCGGCAGCGGCTCCACCATGATGGCATGCGAACAGATGAACCGCATGTGTTTCACTATGGAGCTGGATGAGAAGTACGCATCGGTCATCCTCCGCAGGGCTGTGGAGAACGGCATTGATCCCGCTGACATTTATGTTGAAAGAAACGGAGAAAAAATGATGTACTCCGACCTCGTGAAAGAGGTGGAGGTTCCTAATGAGTAAACTGACGCTTGGCAGCCTGTTTGACGGTTCCGGCGGTTTTCCTTTGGGCGGCTTGATTTCCGGCATCACTCCCGTGTGGAGTTCGGAGATCGAGCCGTTTCCCGTTATGGTGACTTCGAAGCGGCTGCCGTTTGTGAAACATTATGGTGACGTATCCACGTTAAAGGGCGGCGAGCTTGAGCCGGTGGATATCATCACCTTCGGCTCACCCTGCCAGGATATGTCCGTGGCGGGTAAAAGAGAGGGGCTGGACGGCTCCCGTTCAAGCCTTTTCTATGAAGCTGTCCGAATCGTAAAGGAAATGAGGTGTGCAACCAATGGAAAATATCCGAGATACATCGTCTGGGAGAACGTCCCAGGCGCGTTCAGTTCGAACAAAGGCGCGGACTTCCAGTCCGTCCTCGAAGAGATCTGCAGCGTCAAAGGATACGAGATTGATCCTGCTCGACCTGCGAAATGGCCAAACGCCGGAGAGATCGTGGCAGACGATTTCAGTCTCGCATGGCGGGTATTTGATGCTCAATACTGGGGAGTTCCCCAGCGAAGAAAACGTATCTACCTTGTCGCAGATTTTGCAGGCGGGAGTGCCGGAAAAATATTATTTGAGTCAGAAGGCATGTCTGGGTATACTCCGCAGGGCTTCCGCTCGTGGGAAGGAGCTGCCGGAACTGCTGAAGAAGGCGCTCATGCGTCAGGCATCGGCATAGACGGATACAACGGAGCTGTCTCTGATGAGGCGGCTACCCTTGGCGAGAACTGCGGGATGTCCACGGGCAGGAACGGCGTCATGGTCTTAAACGACCAGGGCGGCGACCGCATGGATGTGACGGAGGGAGTGACCTGTACGCTCCGCGCAGAGGCGCACCATCCTCCCTGCGTGATGGGAGCGGCGGGTTTCTGCACTGAGCATTCAGCGGATTCCAGGGGCATCGGATATGAAGAGGAGACTTCTCCCACGCTCCGTGCCGGGACAGTTCCGGCTGCGGTCTATGAGAACCACAGCCAGGATACCAGATACACGGGGCCGCTTGATGTGGCTCCTACGGTGATGTCCACCTACGGAACGGGCGGCAATAACCAGCCGTTCGTGGTGGAGGACACTCCGAAAACGCTGAAGATCCGTTCCGGCTGTGAGGGTGGCGGTAAGGGCGCACTGATACAGGATAATAAATCGGCAACGCTCGGCTGCAACAACGATCAGACCGTCTTTGTGCCGTTTGTAAAAGGCACCCGTCCACATTCTGCCGAAGAGGGACAGCAATGGAAGGAATCCGATGTGGCAAATACGCTGAATACCCATGACGTCGGCGAGGCAAGGTGCAACGAGCTGGCGGTTAAGGTCTACGGCATCTGCTCCAAGGATTCAAACGCCATGAAGTCCGATAATCCGAAAAGCGGATTCTATGAGGCGGATACCACACGGACGCTTGACGCAAACGGCGGCAACCCCTCCTGCAACCAGGGCGGCATGGCTGTCGTGGCTCTTGAGGGCAACGGTGCAAGACCGTCCCATAAGGGCAGCGGCTATTCCGAGGAAGATGTCAGCTTCACGCTGAATGCTACAGAACAGCATGCCGTAGCATACGGCATCGACCGTGCTACCTATAACATGGGGCAGAACGCCAAGTTCGGGATCGCGGTCGAGGAGGAAGTCGAGCCTACGATGGTGGCAAAGGGACCGGGCGCGGTCGGACAGCCTGTGTACCATTCCAGCAAGAGTTCATTTCACACGAATTTCTCAGATGAAGCTGTATCTGATACGCTTGTTGCCACTGACTTCAAAGACCCGCCGACGGTATCGGAAGACCCATATTATATCGTGAGGAGACTTACTCCTACTGAGTGCGCAAGGCTGCAGGGCTTTCCCGAATGGTGGTGCGACGGGCTTGGAACGGACGAGCCGACCGAGGAGGAGATTGCTTTCTGGACGGAGGTGTTTGAAACGCATCGGAGGGTTATGGGGACATCCTCCAAGCCGAAGACCAGGAACCAGATCATCAAGTGGATCAAGGAGCCGCATTCCGACTCCGCAGAATATAAGATGTGGGGCAACGGCGTGGCTTTGCCGAATGTCTGCTTTGTGCTTTCGGGGATCGTGTACTATGCACAGTTCCCGGAATTTTTGTTGTGAGTTATTCTACACCGAAATGTGCGGAAATCGCTTGATATTCCTGGGGTTCAGAGTGATTAATGTACTACCAAAAACAAAGGAGGTTTTCGCACATGGAAATCAGGTACAACGTAACAGGCGCACAGCGCAAGGAACTGGTAAAGGCCATCGCCGATACCACGGGAGCAAAGGCAAAGTACATGGGAATGCCCACGGCAGCCTACGAGATCGACTACTTCACGGTAACCAAGGACGGAATGCTCATCTTCGATGACAGAGCGGACAGCGAGGAAGTGGAGCAGGTGCTTGAGGCCATCGCCGCCGCAGGGTTCGACTGTGAGCCGCAGGACGGAGAGGATTCGGAGTTTGAGGAAGTATCCGAAACCGAAGAGAACGCACCACAGGCGGCCACAGACGGGCTTACGGTGGCGGTTCCGAGGGACAGCCTTTCGGACGCCGCCATTGAGAACCTGCAGAGGATCGTGGATTCCAAGGCGGCGCTCATGAAAAAGGCAATCGGCACGGACAGCCTTCCGATTGAAGTGACTGACGAGAAGGTATCCTTCCCCTGGTTCACGGAGATGGACGGCGATTCCGCAAGGGCATACACGCACCTTGTCTCCGCACTCTGCGAGATGGCGAGGAACGCCAAGCGAGTGACCGCCACGGAAAAGGAAGTCGACAACGAGAAGTACGCATTCCGCTGCTTTCTCCTGCGTCTGGGCTTCATCGGTGCTGAGTACAAGACCGAACGTAAAATCCTGCTGAAGAACCTCACGGGCTCCTCGGCTTTCAAGAACGGAGGTACTGACCATGAGATTTCCGAGTAAAGAGATTGTGGATCGTATCCGCAAACAGTACCCTGTCGGCTGCCGGGTAGAACTTGTGCAGATGGACGATGCCCAGGCTCCGCCAATCGGCACGAAAGGAACAGTCACCGGAGTGGACGATACCGGCTCCCTCCTCATGCGGTGGGACAACGGCAGTGGACTGAACGTGGTCTACGGCGAGGATATCGTAAGGAAGGTTGATGATTTGAGTGACCAATAAGATTCTTTCGGATTTCTTCTACGGCAACATCGTGCCGAACGAGAAGCAGTTTGACCGCAATTCGGAATTTGGCAGAGCGGCAGACGAACTGGCCAAGGAGGAAGAGAAGCTCCGGACAATGCTGGACGACAACACGCTGGCATTACTTGACAGGATGATACAGCTGCAGGGAACTGTTACGGGCATGACCGCAGAAGGGTACTTCATTGACGGATTCCAGACAGGATTCCGAATTGCATTGGCAGTCCTGTATGAGGGAGAAAAGCCCTTCCTCAAAGCGGTATCCGAGGGGACATAATCTACACAATTCATGCCGGTTTTACGGGCGGATATTCGTGTACATTATGGCGAGAAATAACTTGATAAAAGTGTGCTTCAGAGTGATATATAGACACACCGAAGGGAACGAAACCCTCGGAAAACAAAGGATTTCAAGGAGGCACACACCATGAACGCAAGGACAGAGAGACAGATTACCGAGATGAAGAACCAGACCATCGGGGTCGAGGTCGAGATGAACAGCATCAAGAGGAGCAAGGCAGCGAAGATTGCCGCCGACTTCTTCGGAACAGGCAGATACGAGAACACAGCAAGCCGCAACGGGTACTACACCTGGTCGGCTTGGGACAGCGAAGGTCGCGAGTGGAAATTCCAGAGGGACGTTTCCATCAGCGGACCGGACGATGAAAAATGTGAGATGGTCACGCCGATCCTTACCTACGGCGATATCGAAACCCTTCAGGAACTTTGCAGACAGCTTCGACACGCAGGCGCAAAGAGCGATGCCAGCCGGGGCTGCGGAGTCCACATCCACATCGGAGCGAACGGTCACACGCCGCAGACGCTCCGCAACCTCGCAAACATCATGGCAAGCCATGAGAGTCTGATCGCCGAGGCTTTGAAGCTCGACCGCTACCGCATGGACAGATACTGCCGCACGGTGGACCCGAACTTCCTGCAGGCGGTCAACCGCAAGAAGCCTAAGACCATGAGCCAGCTTGCGGACATCTGGTATACCTCGCAGGGAGCGAGCTACGGCAGGACGCAGCACTACAACGACAGCCGCTACCATATGCTCAACTACCATGCGACCTTCACGAAGGGCACCATCGAGTTCCGGCTCTTCCAGTTCGATGAGCCGACAGCGGAGCGCAAGGGCGGCATCCATGCAGGACAGCTGAAGAGCTACATTCAGCTTTGCCTCGCACTCAGCCAGATGGCAAAGGACGTGCGGACGGCAAGCCCGAAACCGCAGCAGAACGAGAATCCGAAATACGCCATGAGAACCTGGCTTCTCCGCCTCGGATTCATAGGAGAGGAATTCGCAACGGCGAGGGACTTCCTTACCCGCAACCTTTCCGGGGACACGGCATTCAGGCACGGCAGAGCCGCCGCTTGAAGGACTTAGGTTAAATGCCCTGCCTTCTGACCGCTTCGGCGGTCTTAAGGTGGTAGAAGGACAAGTAACCTAAGTCCTTCAGAAAGGACGGTAACGACTATGGCAAAGAGATACTACATCGCTTACGGCAGCAACCTCAACGTTCCGCAGATGCGGATGCGCTGCCCACGCGCCACGATCCTCGGAACGGCGAACCTTACGGGCTGGGAGCTGCTTTTCAAGGGAAGCAAGACAGGCTCCTACCTCACGATTGAGGAATGCGAAGGCGGCACGGTTCCCGTGGTGATCTGGGAAGTGACGGAATCGGACGAGGCGGCTCTTGACCGCTACGAGGGGTTTCCCACCTTCTACTACAAGAAGGACATCAAGCTGAAGTACAAGGGCATCCGAACGGGAAAGCGCAGGACGGTGACGGCGTTCGCCTACATCATGCACGAGGAGCGTCCCATCGGTGTTCCGAGCAATTTCTACATGAGGACTTGCCTTGAGGGATACGACACCTTTTACTTCGACAAGAACATTCTGATCGATGCTTACGATAAATGCAGGGAGGTATGCGGCCATGAAGGATAATGTGATAAGGATGGCGGTCTGCCCGCTGTGCGGAAAGAACTACCACGGCGCTCCGGCCCTTTCGAGAACGGATAACAAAACGCTCATCTGCCCGGACTGCGGAACAAGACAGGCGCTCCAGTCCATCGGCGTGGATGCCGAGGAGCAGGAACAGATCATCGAGACGATCCACCGTCACACGCAGGAGTAATATACACAATTCCTGCGGTGGATATTTGTGTAGATTATGCCTTGGAAATCTACAGAAATAGCTTGCTATTATCGTCGTTCAGAGTGATATATGTACATACCAAAACGAACGGAGGATAACCACCATGATGAACACGAACAACAGCTATTTTGAAGAGATGAAGCGCATCGGCTACGCATGGGAAGAGGCACAGGTCGAACGGAAGAACCGCAAGCAGCAGATCATCGACACCCTCGGCTGGGACAGCGAGGAACTGAAAGCCTGGTACGAAGAGGACAAGGCTGCGGTTTTCCCCTTCCCACAGGGTGCAAGCAAAGCCTACCGCGCATGGGCAGGCAGCATCAGCCGCAAGGAGGACGAGGTCGAGATGGACGATTTCCTTTGGGAAAAGGAAGTACACGACTTCATCGACACGCTCCGCAGGGCGGGCATTCAGACCTTTGTTTACACCAACCAGTCCACAGCGGTGATGGAGAACCTCCACGCCTTTGCCGCAGAAGGTTGCACGATGGACGGGCTTTGCACCATCACTCGGCACGAAGACCGCTGGGGCGATGAGGAGCCGACCGAGGTCATGGGCATCCGGTTCAGCGTGAACTGAGGGTGTAAACCACACAATTTCCCCTTCGGATATTTGTGTAGATTATAGATCGGATTTTTACAGAAATGACTTGCTATTATTGCCGTTCAGAGTGATATATGTACATACCGAAAGGGAAAACAAAGCAAACGGAGGACAAAGACCATGACAATTAACGATGCAATGAGAACCTACAGACTGCCGAACCCCACCACGCCAGAGGACTTGGAATGCCGCTGGAGCAAGGTGCTGAACTTTGGAGACAAGGTGCTTCTTGCTGGGTATTACTACAACGGGCAGAACAAGCCTTCCTACTTCGGAGCGGTTTACGAGTACCTTGAGGACGGCAGGCACGACTGCGAAAGCACCATCGGGCTTTATGCGGCAAGCGAGGTCGAGTTCGAGGATGATGGCCACGCGATTGCCTGGGCGATGCAGCAGTAAGATACAGAAAAACGAATAACCAAAGGGACGAGCCGGAAGGCTCTGTCTCTCGTACAGATAGATTTATGGACGGCTTGCCATTGGCAGGTCATTTTTTATGCCATTCGGGAGGTGAGCATTACGAGAAAACTGAAGAAATACAAACCGACACAGCTTATGGCGAAGACCTCCCGCTATGACAAGGAGGCTGCGGATTATGCCGTCATGTTCATCGAGTCGCTCTGCCACACCAAAGGCACATGGGCGGGAAAGCCCTTTGAACTGATCGACTGGCAGGAGCAGATCATCCGTGACCTTTTTGGTATCTTGAAGCCCAATGGTTACCGCCAGTTCAACACGGCATACATCGAGATACCGAAGAAACAGGGCAAGAGCGAGCTTGCGGCGGCGGTGGCACTCCTTCTCCTCTGCGGAGACGGCGAAGAACGCGCCGAGGTGTACGGCTGTGCCGCCGACAGGAACCAGGCAAAGATCGTCTTTGATGTGGCTGTGGATATGGTGCGGTTCTGCCCGGCACTTGCCAAGCGCGTGAAGATACTGGAGTCGCAGAAAAAGATAACCTATCTGCCAACCAACAGTTCCTACCAGGTGCTGTCGGCTGATGTGGCAAACAAGCACGGTTTCAATACCCACGGCGTTATTTTTGATGAGCTGCACACGCAGCCGAACAGAAAGCTGTTTGATGTCATGCTACAGGGCTCCGGCGATGCAAGGATGCAGCCGCTTTACTTTCTGATCACCACAGCCGGGAATGATACGAATTCCATCTGCTATGAGGTGCATCAGAAAGCCTTGGACATCCAAGCAGGACGGAAGGTCGATCCGACTTTCTATTCCGTTATCTACGGTGCGGCGGAGGATGAGGACTGGACGGACCCGGAGGTCTGGAAGAAAGCAAATCCCTCTCTCGGCATCACGGTCGGTATCGACAAGGTGAAAGCGGCGTGTGATTCCGCACAGCAGAATCCTGGCGAGGAGAACGCATTCCGGCAGTTAAGACTCAATCAATGGGTGAAACAGTCGGTCAGATGGATGCCGATGGACAAGTGGGATGCCTGTGCGTTCCCTGTTTCCGAGGATGATCTGGAGGGTCGTGTCTGTTACGGCGGTCTTGACCTCTCGTCCACAACGGATATTACGGCGTTCGTTCTGGTGTTCCCGCCGCAGGATGAGGAGGATAAATACAGCATCCTTCCGTTCTTCTGGATACCGGAGGAGACCGTTGACCTTCGTGTAAAGCGAGACCATGTTCCCTATGATCTGTGGGAGCGGCAGGGACTTCTGATGACCACGGAGGGCAATGTTGTTCACTACGGATATATTGAAAAATTTATCGAGCGGCTGGGAGAGCGGTTCAACATCCGCGAGATCGCATTTGACCGCTGGGGAGCGGTGCAGATGGTGCAGAACCTTGAGGGCATGGGATTTACGGTCGTTCCGTTCGGACAGGGATTTAAGGATATGTCCCCGCCGACCAAGGAACTGATGAAGCTGACTTTGGAGGAGAAGATCGCACACGGCGGGCATCCCGTCCTGCGGTGGATGATGGACAACATCTTCATCCGTACCGATCCAGCCGGAAACATCAAGGCAGACAAGGAAAAATCGACAGAAAAGATCGATGGCGCGATTGCGACCATCATGGCACTCGACCGGGCGATCCGGTGCGGCAATGAATCTCACGAGAGCGTGTATGACTCCCGTGGGATTTTGTTTATATGAGGAAGGAGCGTGATGAGATATGGGAATATTCAGCGGTTTATTTCGGTCAAGGGATAAGCCCACCGACAGCACGGTCGGTTCGAGATACGCCTTTTACATGGGCGGCAGCTCGTCCGGCAAGGTGGTGACGGAGCGGAGCGCGATGCAGATGACAGCGGTGTATGCCTGTGTGCGTATCCTGTCGGAGGCAATCGCGGGACTTCCGCTCCATATGTACCGCTACAAGGATGACGGCGGCAAGGAAAAGGCGCTCGATCATCCATTATACCTTCTGCTCCATGACGAGCCGAACCCGGAGATGAGTTCATTCGTGTTCAGGGAAACACTGATGACTCATCTTTTGCTTTGGGGAAACGCCTATGCGCAGATCATCCGCAACGGCAAGGGTGAGGTCGTGGCGCTGTATCCGCTGATGCCGAACAAGATGACCGTCAGCAGGGATGAGACAGGACAGCTTTATTACACCTATCAGAAATCCCAGGAAGAGCTGCCGAAGGACAACACCTATACGGTGACGCTCCATCCTTCCGATGTGCTGCATATCCCCGGACTCGGCTTTGACGGTCTGGTGGGATACTCGCCGATCGCGATGGCAAAGAACGCCATCGGGCTTGCGATTGCAACCGAGGAATACGGCAGCAAGTTCTTCGCAAACGGCGCGGCGCCGAGCGGTGTGCTGGAGCATCCCGGAACGATCAAGGACCCGCAGAGGGTGCGCGAGTCATGGATGAGCCAGTTTGGAGGGTCGGCAAACAGCAACAAGATCGCCGTTCTGGAGGAGGGGCTTAAGTACACGCCTATCTCCATCTCGCCGGAACAGGCGCAGTTTCTGGAAACGAGAAAGTTCCAGATCAATGAAATAGCCCGGATTTTCAGAGTGCCTCCGCACATGGTGGGAGACCTTGAGAAGTCGAGTTTTTCCAATATAGAGCAGCAGTCCCTTGAGTTTGTGAAGTACACGCTCGATCCCTGGGTGGTCAGATGGGAACAGTCCATACAGCGGACGCTCCTGACGCCGGAGGAGAAGAAAACATACTTCGTGAAGTTCAACGTGGAAGGGCTGCTCCGTGGAGATTACCAGAGCCGCATGAGCGGGTATGCCACGGCAAGGCAGAACGGCTGGATGAGCGCAAACGACATCCGGGAGCTTGAGAATCTTGACCGCATCCCTGCGGAAGACGGCGGCGATCTCTACCTCGTAAACGGCAACATGCTCCCGCTTAACAGGGCGGGTGCTTTTGCAGATACAACTACTGACCAAGGGAAGGAGGAAGAAGCCAATGAGTCAGACGAAGAAGTTCTGGGCGTGGAAGAACCAGGCGGACGACGGCGGAACCGAGGCAAGGGTGCTTGAACTGTACGGCACGATCGCCGAGGAGAGCTGGTTCGATGACGATATCACGCCCGCGCAGTTCCGTGAGGAGCTGTTTGCCGGGAGCGGTCCCGTGACAGTGTGGATCAACTCGCCCGGCGGAGACTGCATTGCGGCAAGCCAGATATACACCATGCTGATGGATTACAGGGATGACGTGACCGTCAAGATCGACGGCATCGCGGCATCTGCGGCTTCCGTCATCGCAATGGCGGGAACCGAGGTGCTGATGGCTCCCACGGCGCTGATAATGATCCACAATCCTGCGACCATCGCTATGGGCGACCATGAAGACATGCAGAAAGCCATCGAGATGCTGGACGAGGTCAAGGAGAGCATTATCAATGCCTATGAGATCAAGACCAGTCTTTCGAGGGCGAAGCTGTCGCACCTTATGGATGCGGAAACCTGGATGAACGCAAACAAGGCTGTGGAGTTGGGCTTTGCGGACGGCATTCTTGAAGATGAGAAGGCCGCTGACATTGCCGTACCCGCCTATGCGTTTTCAAGGAAGACCGTACAGGCGGCACTGATGAACAAAATCACTGCCAAGGCAAAGCCTGTGCAAAAAGCCGATATCCCGGCAGATGCGCAGACAGACACACCGGCGGGACGCTCGGTCGATGAACTGAAAGCCCGCCTCAACACGATCAAAAACTTTATTTAACGGAGGTAAATCATCATGACTATTATCGAAATGCGTGAGAAGAGAGCAAAGCTGTGGAACACGATGGAGGGTTTCCTCGATACCCACAGAAACGACAAGGGCGTCCTGTCCGCAGAGGATGACGCCACCTATTCCGCTATGGAACAGGATCTGAACGACCTGTCCAACGAGATCCGCCGCATGGAGCGCAGGGACGCTATGGAAGCGGAACTGAACAAGCCTGTGGGCACTCCCATCAAGGAGACTCCCGAAAAGCCGAATGCCGAGATGCAGAAGGGTCGCGCGTCCAATGCCTATAAGGAGGACTTCGGCAGACACCTTCGCGGCAAGGCTCCCATCCACAACGTGCTTTCCGAAAGCACCGACGCGGACGGCGGCTACCTTGTGCCGGAGGAGTTCGAGCGCGACATCGTGACCGGGCTTGACGCAGTAAACGTGGTTCGTTCCATTGCCAAGGTCATCACGACTCAGAATGACAGGAAGATCCCGATTTCCGTTGGCCATTCGGTAGCTAACTGGACTGCTGAGAATGCGGCTTTCACCGAGAGCAATCCCACCTTCGGTCAGAAGGAGATCGACGCCTACAAGCTCACCGACCTTATCCGCATCAGTGTGGAACTTCTGCAGGATGCGGCGTTTCCGCTGGAGGAGTATATTGCCAATGAGTTCGCCAGAGCGTTCGGTGCTGCCGAGGAAGAGGCGTTCTGCGTGGGCAACGGCACGGGGCGTCCTACGGGCATCTTTACCGCCAATGGCGGCGCGGTCGGCGTGACCGCTGCGGCAAACAATGCCATCACAGCGGATGAGCTTATCAACCTCGTATACGCGCTCAAGGCTCCGTATCGCAGGAACGCAAAGTTCCTCATGAACGATGCGACCATCTCCGCCATCCGCAAGCTGAAGGACGGCAACGGCGTGTATCTGTGGCAGCCTTCCCTCCAGGCGGGAGAGCCTGACAAGCTGCTCGGCTATGACCTCTATACCTCTCCGTATGCGCCTACTATGGCGGCGGGTGCGTATACCGTTGCATTCGGTGATTTCCAGAACTACTGGATCGGCGACCGTGCGGGCAGAACGGTTCAGCGCCTGAACGAGCTTTATGCTACCAACGGTCAGATCGGTTATGTGGCCACTGAGCGTGTGGACGGCAAGGTCATCCTCGCCGAGGGCATCCAGCTCCTGCAGATGAAAGCGTAAGGAGGACAAGGCTATGAGCGAGTATAACGCAAAGAATTATACCGAACAGGGCGGTGACATCACACACATCGGAGGAACGCTGATCATCGAGGAAGGAGCCTCTGTGGAGGGGCTCCTTTCCACTCCTGCGGAAAACCAGGCAGACAGCGAGGCAACGACTGTGGCTGCTCTGAAAGAGGACTTCAATGGTCTGCTGGCAAAGCTGAAGACTTCCGGACTTATGGCAGCGGACGAATAATAACCGGGCAACCGAGCCGTCCGTGGGAGCGATCCTGCGGGCGGCACAATGGGGTTCCCGGCAAGCCGTAAGGCTTGTTGGGGAGAGGACGAGCAGTGAAGTGAGTGAGCTTTCGTGTTTGCACGAAAACGAACGATACGGAACTTGCGAGGACGAGAAGGGAGTGAGACTATGGCAATTATCACGCTTGATGAGGCAAAGACCTATCTTCGTGTGGACTATTCCGATGAGGATGACCTTATCACGAATTTTATATCTACGGCGGAAAAGCTGGTACAGGATATGTCGCGGCTCTCGGATGATGACTGGGATGCCGCCGATGAAGATACCCTTGCCCGTGTGCGGATAGCCATCCTTTTTACGGTCGCATATCTCTATGAGCATCGTGAGGAGGCAGACCACAGCGCGCTGAACCTGACGCTCCGCTCCCTTCTTTTCGGTATACGGGAGGAGGAATTCTGATGAATATAGCAGCCATGCGGGTGCGCGTCACTTTCCAGAAAAATACGGCCATCGTCGACAAATACGGAAACCACAAAACCGGCTGGGCGGATTATTTCTCCTGCTGGGCGACCGCAGGCTCCAACAATGCGGTAAGCGGGACGGGGAGCGGCTCTGAAAGCACGGGCGTTGTTATCCGTTCCGAAGAGTCTCTTTCCTTTACCTGCAGGTGGTGTTCCGAACTTGCCGCCGTGGAATCCACGAAATACAGGATCGTCTGCGAGGGTAAGACCTATAACATCATTTATGTGAATCCGATGGGCTTCAAGCATAACAGCATCAAGTTTTCCTGCGAACTGGAGGGACAGTCATGAGCCGCCGGGTATCCGTGGACGGCATGGCGGACGCCATCATGGAGGAACTGACGAAGTACTCCGATCTTGCCGCCGATGAACTGAAAGCCGCCGTGAAAGAGACGGCGCAGTCGGTACGCAAGGACATCCAGGCGTCCGCTCCGTCACGCACGGGGAAATATAAAAAATCGTGGTCGGTAAAGACTGTGAAGGAATCCTCGGAAACCATCGACCTGGTGGTGCATTCCAAAAACCGCTATCAGATAGCGCACCTTCTGGAACATGGCCACGCCAAGCGAGGCGGAGGAAGGGTCGCGGCAAGACCGCATATCGCTCCCGCTGAACAGGCAGGAAACGAAAAGCTGGTAAAGACCATCGAGCAGAAGCTGAAAGGGTGATGCCTATGACACACGAAGAAATCGTAACCATGCTGGAGGAGGCAAACCTTCCTCTTGCGTATGACCATTTTGCGGAGGGCGAAAGTCCCGATCCGCCTTTTTTAATCTTCCTATTTCCGGGGACGGACAATATGTTCGCCGACAACAAGGTGTGGCAGAAGATCAACCAGCTGAACATCGAACTGTACACGGACGAAAAGTCGCCGGAAACGGAAGAAACAATCGAGGACATCCTGGACTCCTACGAGATCCCTTATGAGAAGTCGGAGTACTGGATCGAATCGGAAAAGATGTATGAAGTGCTTTATCAAACAGAAATTTTAGGAGGTAACTGACTATGGCAACGAAAAAGAACAAAGTCAAGTTCGGTCTGAAGAACTGCCATTACGCACTGGTCACGCTTGCGGATGACGGTACCGCCACATTCGGCACGCCCGTGGCTATGCCTGGCGCAGTATCCCTTTCGCTTGACGCGGAGGGTGAAAACGAGCCGTTCTACGCCGATGATTCCGTGTACTACATGGTATCGGACAACAACGGCTATTCCGGCGATCTGGAGCTTGCGCTCATCCCGGAGAGTTTTCTTACGGACATCATGCACGAGACCGAGGACAGCAACGGCGTTCTCTATGAGAACAAGGACGTGGAGCCGGAGCATTTTGCACTGCTTTTCGAGTTTACGGGTGACCAGAGGAAGATCCGCCACTGTATGTATTACTGCTCGGCGAGCCGTCCTTCCGTATCCGGCAATACCCGCGAGGATTCTACCGAGGTGCAGACAGAAACACTCTCGCTGACTGTTTCCCCTCTGCCGAGCGGACTGGTGAAGGTCAAGACCGGGACGAACACCACGGCGGCTGTCTATGACGCATGGTACAACTCGGTATATGAGATTTCGACCGAAAGCAGCGGCGAGTAAGGAGGGCTTAAATCATGGCAGTAACAAAAACAATCGCCGTTGACGGCAAGGACGTGACTTTCCGTGCGTCTGCCGCCATCCCGCGGCTTTACAGAAACAAGTTCCACAGGGACATTTACCGTGACCTGAACGAACTTCAGAAAGGGATCGATGAGAACAGTGCCGGGGAATCCAACCTCGACACTTTTTCTTTGGAACTTTTCGAGAACATCGCGTGGCTCATGGCGAGGCACGCCGACTCCGCCGTTCCTGACTCTCCCGAAGAGTGGCTGGACGGCTTCAACACCTTTTCCATCTACGAGGTGCTGCCGCAGATCATCGAACTGTGGGGCATCAACACGCAGCAGCAGGTCGAGTCTAAAAAAAACGTCCCGCCACGGAAAGGGAGATGACAACGCCGCTGTTCCTGCTCCGGTGTGTGCAGATCGGGCTTTCCATCTCGGAACTCGATCTGCTCACCATCGGGACGGTGAACGATATGTATGCGGAAATGTCAAATGATGACTGGGACTACGCGCAGGTCGCTACCCAGGAGCAGATGGACAGATTTTAACGAAGGGAGGCAGGACGCATGGCTGACAGAATTAAGGGCATAACAGTCGAGATCGGCGGCGATACGACCGGCCTCTCGAAAGCCCTGTCCGGCGTAAACAAAGAGATAAAGTCCACGCAGACACAGCTGAAGGACGTCAATAAATTACTGAAGCTTGATCCTACGAATACAACGCTCCTTCAGCAGAAACAGCAGCTCTTAAAGACCGCCATCTCCGAAACGAAGGACAAGCTGACGCAGCTGAAATCCGTGCAGGATCAGATGGACGAGGGCTTGAAGAACGGCACGGTCACGCAGCAGCAGTATGACGCTTGGCAGAGGGAAATCGTAGAAACAGAGAATGAACTGAAGAACCTGCAGAAAGAACTGGATAATTCCTCCACGGCAATGACGAAGCTGACCGCCGCCGGGGAAAAGCTCCAGTCCGTGGGCGACACCATTTCCGGCGTTGGCAAGAAAATGATGCCCGTGACATTGGGCATCACGGCTCTCGGTACTGCAGCAGTATCAACCGCCGCTAACTTCGAGTCTGCCATGTCGCAGGTGCAGGCTACAATGGGCATCACCAAGGACTCCATGTCCGAGGTGGACGGTCAGTCCGTCAATACGATGGACGCGCTTACAGACCTTGCAAAGCAGATGGGTGAAACCACGGCATTCTCCGCTACGGAGTGCGCCGAGGCACTAAATTACCTCGCACTTGCCGGATATGACACACAGGAAATGGTGGACACACTGCCCACCGTTCTGAACCTTGCCGCGGCTGGCGGTATGGAACTTGCCACGGCGTCGGATATGGTGACGGACGCCATGTCCGCTCTCGGCATGGAGACTTCCGATGCGGACGTGATGGTTGACCAGATGGCAAAGACCGCGTCCAGCACCAATACCTCTGTAGAGCAGCTCGGTGAGGGCATCCTCAAGATTGGTGCGACAGCAAGGAGCGTAAAGGGCGGTACGGCGGAACTGAACACGGCGCTCGGTATCCTCGCCAATAACGGTATCAAGGGAGCCGAGGGCGGCACACACCTTCGTAACGTCATCCTCTCCTTGCAGGAGGGCTGTGAGAACGGCGCTATCGCTGTGGGCGATATGTCCGTGCAGGTCTATGACGCTGAAGGAAATATGCGTTCTCTGAACGATATCCTCGGCGACATGAACACGGCGATGGACGGCATGACCGCCGAAGAGAAAAACAACATCATCAGTAAGATCTTCAATAAGACCGACCTTGCGTCCGTCAATGCGCTCCTCGCCAATACGGGTGATACCTGGGATGATTTGCAGAATTCCATCACCAATTCCGCAGGCGCGGCGCAGCAGATGGCGGACACACAGCTTGACAACCTGCAGGGACAGCTGACGCTTTTGAAATCTGCCCTGGAGGGACTTGCCATTTCTATCGGTCAGATTCTGATGCCGTATATCAAGTCCATCGTTTCTCACATTCAGAGTTTCGTGGACTGGCTGAATAACCTCGATGAGCGGACGCAGAAGATTATCGTAACGGTGGCACTTGTCGTGGCGGCGATCGGTCCCGTGCTGATTATCGTGGGAAAGGTCATCTCCTCGGTCGGCACGATCATGACGATCATTCCGAAAGTAACATCTGCTATGTCCACAGTCAAAACGGCAATGATGGGGCTGAACGCAACGATGGCGGCAAATCCGATAGGGCTTGTCATTGCTGCTATCACCGCTCTCGTAGCCGCCTTTATTTATCTTTGGAACACGAATGAGGATTTCCGCAACGCCATCACTGAGATATGGAACGGGCTTGTCGAGAAATTCAAGGCGTTCACGCAGGGCATCGTGGATAAGCTGAATGAGCTGGGATTCAGTTTTTCAGATATCGGAGAAGTTATCAAAGCAGTATGGGATGGTCTTTGTTCCATCCTTGCACCGATGTTTGAGGGCGCTTTCCAGCAGATAGCGAATGTCCTGTCCTACGCTATGGATCTGATACTGAATATCGTGGATATTTTTGTCGGTATCTTTACGGGAGACTGGGACCAGGCGTTAAGCGGAATCAAGGGAATATTTACTTCTACCTGGGACTTCATCTGCAATACCTTCACCAATATTACGAATACGCTGAAAGGCATTCTGGATGCATTCCTCGGTCTGTTCGGGACTTCATGGGATGCGGTCTGGACTTCGATAAAGGATTTCTTTGTGGGAGTCTGGAACGGCATCAGCAGTTTCTTCACAGGCATTGTGACAGGCATACAGAATACGGCAACCACGGTATTTACGGCAAGCAGCAACTTCTTCACTTCCATATGGAACGGGATAAAAACCTTCTTTGAAACAATATGGAATGCAATCAAGACTGCCGTGACCGCATATTTCACGGCTTACCAGACCGTCATTACCACAGTGATGAACGCCATACAGACGGTGATCTCTACGATCTGGAACGCTATCAAAACCGTTATTACGACTGTGCTGAATGCGATCCATACCGCGATTACCACTGCATGGAACGCAGTCAAAACCACGACCTCCACGGTTTTCAATGCCGTAAAGAGCGTGGTCACTTCTGTTTGGAACGGCATAAAGACGGCGGTCATGAATGTGGTAAACACCATGAAGTCAGGCATCAGCAATGGCTTCAATGCAATCAAGAGTACCGTTTCCAATATCGTGAACGGCATAAAGAACACCATCTCCAATGTGTTCAATACCATCTGGAGTACGGTTTCCGGCATCGTGAACAAGCTGAAAAGTGTGTTCAACTTCAGCTGGAGCCTGCCGAAGATCAAGTTGCCGCATTTCTCCATAACGGGCAGCTTCTCGCTGAACCCGCCGTCCATTCCGCATTTCTCCGTGGACTGGTACAAGAAGGCCATGTCGGGCGGCATGATCTTAAAGGACGCTACGATCTTTGGCCAGAGCGGAAATACGCTCCTTGGCGGCGGAGAAGCCGGGGACGAGGCTGTGGTGGGCGTGTCCTCCCTGCGCTCGATGATACAGGACGCAGTGCAGGGCGCGGCTCTGTCGCTTTCGGGTGACCAGCCGCTTATCAACATACAGGAAATGAGCGTAAGGAGCGATGATGATATTCGCAAGATTTCTCAGCAACTGAACACGCTCTTAAATGCTGGCAGACGAGCGAAAGGATATATCTAATATGGGATTTTCATTTAACGGTACGACTTCCCGGTCTATGGGGATCGCCACAAGGATTACAACTGAAAACCGTATGCCGGACTTACGTAACAATACCATCACCATGCCGGGGCATGAGGGCGTTTTCGACTTCGGGGAAACCATCGGCGAGAGGAAGATACAGATTTCCTGCTTTATCCCTCCGGGGAAAAGCGATGAGGACTTCCTCTCGCTGAAGGACGATATCATAGCGTGGCTGAACCCGGACAGTGGGCTGTGCCCGCTTGTCCTTGACAAGGAGCCGGGGCGAGTGTATTCCGCAAGGCTGAACGAGGGCTTCTCCTTCGACAAGGCGGTGAGGAATTCCTGCACCTTTGACCTGACCTTCCTATGTCCCGATCCATACGCCTATGCAGCCACGGACGAGGCATACGATATCGGGAGCGTGGGAACGCATACGGTTTCCCGCTCCCTTGGGAACGCTTACTCCCTGCCGGTATACTCGCTGACGGGAGTGATCCCCTCCGGCACGGACACATACATCACGATAACCACGAATGACAGCGAGTTGAAGATCGTAGGGAAACTTTCTGCCGGAGAAACGCTGGTCATCGACTCGGCTCTCATGACGGCAAAGGTAGTAGACACAAACGGCGATACGCTCCGAAATGGTCTGCCGCTTTTGTCGGAACTTAATTTTCCTGCTTTGGACGTGGGAGAAAATACGGTCACGGTGGCTGTTTCCGGCAGTACGGTGACCTTTACGGAACTTCAAATATCGGCGAGGAGCCGCTGGAGGTGATTTTGTATGGCTTTAAAAAATACGATGAACACGCAGGATGCCTTTACCGGGCAATTCCCCACATCGTGGGGAAAGGACGGACTGTGGCGCTTCAATGAATCTGAACCGGATGCGAACACCTGCACGGCGGACTCCTCCGGGAACGGACGCGACGCCTATATTAACAAGTGGAGCGGTACGACTGCCGATTTTAAGACAGGGCATCTCGGTAATTACTTTCAAATGAACATCAACAATCCGTCCTCGGAGCAGACCTATCTGCGTGTATCCAATGACGGCACGATGTTCTCGGATATCGGTGAGAGGATCGTGGTCGGCGGCTGGATGAAGCCCACCACTTATTCCGTGGGCAACACATACACGCCGCTCTTATCCACGAGAGCGGGAACGGGCAATCCGATCTTTTACCTGTCCCTTATCCGTGGAAAGCCGAGACTGATGCTCTACAATTCTTCCGGCTCTCTGATATTAGATACGTCGGTCACTCCATCGTTCAATCTGGAAAATGCCAAGTGGTACTTCATCGCGGCTGTGATTGAGCCGGATAGCAAGAGAGCCTGGTATGTACTCGGCAGCAGGGAAAGCGGCGCGGTGTGGAAATCATCCGCATTGACCTTCACGGGTGAACTGAACCGTTCTTGTACGGCAGACCTTATATGGGGAATGCTGAACAGTTCCTACTGGTACGCAGGCGGCTTTGACGACTGGTTCCTGGACTGCAATTCGGATCTGACCACTGACGATATCGCCGAGTGGTTTTTGAAATCCCTTTCTGCCAATGGTGCGGACACGGATTCTGATGTGGACGGTCTGACCACAGAAGATTCGGTCACGCTCAAAGCAACGGGCGGCGTCTATCCCGAAAGCGGTGTGCTAATCACAGCCGCCACGGAGTGCGGGATAACAGGCACGAGCAGGGTTTCTGTCAAGGCGGAGACGTCTCCGGGCGTGACATCCGTTTCGCTGGTCGAGACATCGACATCGGATGACCTCGCCACCTGGACGGACTGGATTTCCATTGGTACGGGCGGAGCATTGCAGTCTCCGTCAAAGAAGTACATTCGGTACCGCATCACACTTTCCACCACGAATACGGCGAGGACACCGGTGCTGACGGCAATAAGCCTGTATGACAATCCGAAACCGCTGTATTCGCAGCTTGGCTATGCACGTCCCGTTATCCTTGGAGATGATGATACCGCAGAGGCTGTGCTTGAGAACGCCTACGACATCATTGTCACCAGCGAGATCAACGGCATCGATACGCTGGAATTCAAGCTGCCCTTCAAGGACAGCAAGCGTGAGTATGTGGAGAACGAAAAGCAGGTGCGCATCGTATCCGATACCTATCGCATCCGTACCGTAACCGATGATAAGGACGAGAGCGGCAAGGCGATCACTTCCGTGTATGCGGAGGCGGCGTTTTATGACCTGTCCTTCTCCGCCAAGAAGGAAGAGAACACCTTCACGGCGGATACCGCTGATGTTCCGATGGCGTATGCACTGCAGGGTACGGAATGGGAAGTCGGCGTGGTGAACGTCAGCACCAAGAGGACATGGACATCGACCGAGAATAACGCGCTCTCTATTCTCCGCCATGTGCAGAACATCCACGGCGGCGACCTGATCTTTGATAACGCCAACAAGCTGGTGAACCTTCTGACCTTCTCCGGCACAGACTCCGGGGCATTGTTTTGCTACAGGAAGAACATGAAATCCATCCAGAGGGTGATCGACACCACGAGCCTTATCACAAGGCTCTATGCTGTCGGTGCGGACGGCATAACCTTTGCCAATATCAATGACGGAAAGCCCTATGTGGAGGACTTTACCTATACGAGTGAGGTGCGCATCAAGACGCTGGACTGCTCGAATTTCACGAACCCTTATCAGATGCTGGAGTTTGCCAATATGCGCCTTGCGGACTATGCGGCGCCGCGAATTTCCTATGTGCTGAAAGCAATGGACTTGACCGTGCTGACGGGCTACGAGCATGAGGCATGGAACCTTGGTGATACGGTCATGGTGGTGGATGAGGATTTAGACCTTTCCATCAAGACAAGGATCGTCCGCCGGGAGTATAACCTGCAGGAACCCTGGAACACGGTACTGGAACTTTCCACAACGCTCCGTGAACTTGGCGATTCCACGTCTCAGTGGGACGCCGCCGCAGATGTCCTTGAGGGTGCAAACTACATCGACAACCAGCAGCTGCAGAACTTCGTGCCGTTCAACCATCTGAAAAACTCCCGTGGCGATGATGGCTTTGCCTATTGGACGAATTCCGGCTTTTCGGTGGATGGAGATAACGGCGTGACAGGCACGGCCTCCTTCAAGTGCGAGGGCGCGTACAACGCCACCAAGTACATGGAGCAGACTGTCACTCCCTCCAACCGTGACAGCTATACTTTCTCGGCTCAGATCGCTACGGAGAACCTCAGTCTCGGCAGCAGCGGACAGGTCGGCGTGGAGATCGTGATCGAGTACGAGGACGGCAGCACGGAAACGAGGACGATAGACCTCATATCCTCCTCAGATACGGAGGTGTGACGCTATGGCAAGTTTTACTCATGTGCATGGCACGGTAAGCCCACAGTATGGCAGGGTCGCAAAGATTACGGTCAGAATATTTGTGAATGACTGCACGGGGACGGTATACATCACGGATATGAATTTGCAGGACGGCTCCCTTGCCTCCGGCTGGGTCGGTCATGTGAGCGAGATAGAGTGGACACAGGACGGTGATTAAATGGCTGATTTTGAACGCTTTGTAGAGGTTATTTCCAAAAAAGAGGATAAGCGTGTGGTCAATATCACCGTCCGTCCGATTGTCACAGACTGCGAGGGCGATATCTGGTTTACTGATCTTATGCTCCAGGAGGGCGATATGCTGTCGGGATATACGCCTCACACGAAAGGGTTTCTCAAGGAATCGGAGAATGATCCCGTGTGGTTCAACGGCATCGTCCGCTCGGAAGAGACAGTGATCCTTTTGAACCTCGGCGGAACATCGGCGGGGCTTGACATCCACCTCTATCCGAAACAGGACATGGAGGGCGGCTCGGTCACGCTGGCGCAGGGTGCCGGCGGTCAGAAAGCGACCTTCCCGAACGCCATGTATGCCGGGGACGATTTGGCTCTGCTGGCATCCACGCGGGAATGCAAGAGGAACGGCAGCGCGGAAACAAAGTACGGATTCTTCCAGTACAGCGCGGCGTGGGATTCCAAGCATATAGTCTCCCTGCCGCAGGGAAAGTCTGCACAGCTTTTATATTCGATGCAGGAAATGGACAATGGAGGTGAACTGCTCTGATGGACACATTAAAGGGAAAGAAAATCATGGTGTGGACGTTCATGGGCAACACCAGAATGTATAACGCTCTGCGTGACTACGGCGACCGCATCAGCCAGATCGGACTTTTCTCCTTCAAGGTCAGGGCTACTGGGGAGATTTACGAGAGCGGCGTGGCGATTTCCAATATGCTCACCTACATCAACCGCTATCCTCATATCAAGTGGCTTTTGACCGTAGCGAATGACGGAGCGAACAGCATCTTCAAAGCCCTGCGGGACAACACGAACGGAGCGCAGGATATGTTCCTCTCGGAACTTGTCCGCATCATGCAGAAATATCCGTGGTGTGACGGCATCGACATCGACCTCGAAAAAGGCGATGGCTATTCCACGCATGAAGCGTCCACGGCGATGTTCCGCAATATCTACAACACGGTCAAGAATTACGATTCTTCCAAGATGATGAATATCTGCCTGCCGGGTATGACTTCGGTCAACGGCTCGGTCGGCGGTGAGAACTGGTGCGTATATGCCGACCTCAACAATTACTGCGATACCGCGTCTATCATGAGCTACGGCATGGCATGGGCAGGCTCAGCGCCGGGACCGGTGTCCCCGCGTTCCTGGCTTGAGGGTATCTACGATTATGCCTCCGAGGTCATGGACACGGAGAAGGTGTTCCTCGGTATGCCCGCCTACGGCTGGAACTGGCAGATCTACGACCTGCCGTCCAATATCGGAAAGACCTATCGCGGTACATCACAGACCTACTATGCGGCGCAGAACTGGCTGAAGGGTGTGTATAACTTCACGGACGATCAGCCGCCGCAACCGTTCATCCCATTCGTGGGATATTGGGACGATAACAACAAGGTGCCGTGGGCGCTCCCTCATGTGTACGACTACATGGAAGGACGGGACGCCGACAGCTACGAGTACCCGCAGATGTCCGGGACATACAATGGCAGGCACTATCTGACCGCATACAGCAAGCAGCAGAAAACGGAGTTTGAAAACATCATCGTTGACCATGACGGCGCCAACTACGCCAGCGCATCCGGCATCGTATCCATCGAGAACGGTGTCGCCACACTTGGTGATGAAGGAGCGGTCACTTACCAATTTACCGTCAGCACGGCGGGAACCTACGATGTAGCGGTGCGGCTCTGTTATCCCTTCTGGGACAAGAACGGCATCTATGTGTCGCTGGACGGAACGACTACGCACTTTACGGAGAGCCGCCTGTGGTGGCCGTACTGGAGGACTACCTTCTGGACTGCGCTTGCAAGCGGCGTGAGCCTTTCCGCAGGAACGCATACCATAAAGATTTCAGTCGATGTGAAGGGCGTACAGTTTTACGGTTTCCGCGTTTGCTCGTCCTTTTCGGAAGAGCCGTCCGCAGGAGAAGCGACCTATTCTTTTTCCCCACGGCAGTTCAAGGATGTGGAGGGCAACATGGTCGGTCCCGACCGTGGTTTCCGTCTCACCTTGGAAATGCTCCGAAGAAAGCCGGACTCGGCTCTTATCTGGTACGAGGACTTCCGTGACTACGGCGTGTTGGAGACAAACTACTGGACGGTGCTGTCAGGTTCCTTTACCGTGTGGCGGTCAGATGAATACTCCACGGAGCGCGTCTACTCCCAGCTTGACGGCAGCGGTCAGCTTGCATGGAAGTATGACGGCTTTTCGGATATCCACCTCCGGGCAAGGCTGGCATTCCCGGCAAGCGGCAGCGGCAAGGCAGGCATATTCTGCGGTGATCTGTTCTGCTGTCTGAATTACAATAGTCAGGCGGTGGAACTTTACAACGGCTCCACGCTCCTCGGCAGCTACAGTCAGGAGATCACGAGGACGCCGACCACAGACCTTCGTGACGATCCGAATATGTACACGGTTGAGATGCGTATCCGTGGAAACAGGGTGCGCGTGTATTCCGGCTCCTCCTATACGCTGCGGTTTACGGCAACGGTCAGCGGCTTCTCCGGCGGCTATGCCGGGTACCGCTCCGACAATCGGACGGTATGCGAACTGATGCGCCTGGGTGACGCCTGGACATACGAGCCGTATGAGCGGTTCGATGTGGTGATGCCAGACGGAACGACAAAATCCTACGGCCGCATCAGCAGGAGCAACTGCACATGGGACAGCGAGTTCCAAGTATTCACGCTGACTGCCGATGTGGAGGAATCAAGCACTCGGAGCGAGGACATCTCGATGGACTACGACTTTTCCCATTCGGATGATATGACTTCGCTTTCCTGCGGCAACGACTATCAGGCAACGGTCATCCCCGTGGACATCAACATCTGGATATCCCGCCTGTTCCTCGGTGACGCGGACGGCTTCTCCATCCTCTACTACCAAGACGTGGACTCCCTCATCTATTGGGCGAACGAGGCGGCTTATCGGTGGAATCTCCGGGGAATGTGTATGTGGTCCCTTGGGCAGGAGGATCTGCGGCTGTGGGAGTGGCTGCCGAAACAGGTCTGACACTATGAAAACAATACACAGTTTCTGCCTCTGATATTTGTACAGATTATGCTCCGAATTACCTTGATAAATGCGCGGTTCAGAGTGATATATGTACATACCAAAACGAACGGAGGGTACGGCAATGACAAGATTTGAAAGAGAATGGAACGGAGAACTTGGAGAGTTCTGGAAGAAGCATGCCCGCGAAGAGGCACAGCGGCTTTTAGACCAGGCAGACAAAATTGAGGTAGAGGATGACGGAGCCGCCAAGTGGAAGACGAACGGCTCATACCTCCCGGCAGATGTGGTCGAGAAGCTGACTTTTGCCGGAGCGACCTGGTTTTCACCGGAGGCAACGGAAGCGAAGCGTGAGACGCAGATCGCAAAGGAACTGGAAGCCTATCGCGGTAACCACAGAGGGCTTGACGCAGAGACGCTCGCCGAGGCAAGGGCGGCATTCGGGGAAGGAACCACGATCTGCGATGTCATAACCGGGGAGAAAATCACCCTGTAAGGCAAAGCAACAAAACACAATATCATCGGAAAACGGCGATTGTCCATAGCGGGCAGTCGCTTTTTTCATACAAAAATTCAACCAGAGAAAGGAAGGTACAAGCGTATGAAAGAATTCTGGAACACCATTCAACTCATCTTTACGGCAATTGGCGGATGGCTGGGCTACTTCCTCGGCGGCTGTGACGGTCTGCTCATCGCTCTTGTGGCGTTCGTGGCAATCGACTACATCACGGGCGTCATGTGCGCTGTGGCGGACAAGAAGCTCTCCAGCGAGGTCGGCTTCAAGGGTATCTGCCGCAAGGTGCTTATTTTTCTTCTTGTGGGGATTGCCAACATCCTCGATGTGCAGGTCATCGGCACGGGCAGCGTCCTGCGCACGGCGGTGATCTTTTTCTACATCTCCAACGAAGGTGTATCTCTCACGGAGAATGCCGCGCACCTGGGTCTGCCTATACCGGAAAAGCTGAAGGCGGTGCTGGAGCAGCTCCATGACCGCGACACCGATGGAAAGGACGGTGACGAGTAATGGCTTACACAAACAGTTCAATGGTGGCTTACACCAAACTAAGCCCGAACCATTCCGGGCTGCGGACACATTCCATCGACCGGATCACTCCTCACTGCGTGGTCGGTCAGTGTACGGCGGAGGGACTTGGGGACTGGTTTTATAAATCCAGTACCCAGGCATCCTCGAATTACGGCATCGACAAGGACGGTCGTGTCGGAATGTATGTGGAGGAGAAGAACCGCTCCTGGTGTTCTTCCTCCAATGCCAATGACCAGAGGGCAATCACCATCGAGTGCGCATCCGACACCACGGAGCCGTATGCGTTCCGCGATATCGTATATCAGACGCTCATCAAGCTGTGCGTGGATATCTGCAAGCGAAACGGCAAGACGAAACTCCTGTGGTTTGGCGATAAGGACAAGACGCTTGCCTACGAACCGAAGTCCGGCGAGATGGTGCTGACCGTCCATCGGTGGTTCGCCAATAAGTCCTGTCCCGGCAACTGGATGTATGCCAGGATGGGTGATCTTGCGGAAAAGGTCACGGCGGCTCTCGGTAGTGGTACTGGGGGGACCGATGGTTCCGCAACTACACAAGGAACACAGGCTTCCGCCTTTTCTTCGCTTTCAGAGTCGGATGTTGTAAAGAGTGTAGGGACATTGTTTACGGCAGATCAGAAGAGAACAGGCATCCTCGCCTCGGTTTCGATGGCGCAGTTCATCCTTGAATCCGGATATGGCAAGTCGGAGCTGGCGCAGAACGCCAATAACGTGTTCGGCATGAAATGCTCCCTCTCCGGCAACACGTGGAGCGGTTCGAACTGGGACGGAACGAGCAAGTATACCAAGCAGACGAAGGAACAGAACACGGACGGCAGCTATACCACCATCACAGCGGACTTCCGCAATTACCCGTGTGTGGAGGATTCCATTGCCGACCATTCCGCATATCTGCTCGGCGCGAAGAACGGCAGCAAACTCCGCTATGACGGTCTGAAGGGCTGCACCGACTACAAGAAAGCGGCGCAGATCATCAAGGACGGCGGTTACGCCACAAGCCTTACCTATGTGCAGAACCTCTGCTCCATCATCGAGCGGTGGAACCTTACGCAGTTCGATGTGAAGGAAAGCGAGACGGCTGTCGCATGGTACCGTGTTCGTAAGACCTGGGCGGACGCCAAAACGCAGAAAGGCGCGTATAAGATTTTGGAGAACGCCAAGAAGTGCGCGGATGCCAATCCGGGATATAGTGTGTTCGATGTAAACGGTGTAAACATCTACACACCGAACACAACATCTGATTCCGCGGCGGCGGTTCCGTTCTTCGTGAAGGTCAGCATCAGCGATTTGAACATCCGTAAGGGTCCCGGTACGGACTATGCGAGGACGCAGTATATCCCTGTCGGCGTTTATACCATTGTGGAGGTCAAGTCTGGCAAGGGCTCGACCGCAGGATGGGGACGCTTAAAGAGCGGCGCGGGATGGATTTCGCTCGACTATACCGTCCGTGTATAACGAAGAATATCTGAATTTATTTGAGCCTGTGGGCATTCCCGTTGCGGAGTGTCCACAGGCTCTTTTTTGTTATGAGGTTAAAATCCGGCGCATATCTTTTGACTGTGACTTAGGAGGTCTCAGTCATGGATGGATTTCAGAAGGAACAGATCAGGAACCTTCGGAGAGAAGGTATGAGTTATGCGAAAATCGCAAAGCAGGTCGATGTTTCCAGGGATGCGGTCATATCCTTTTGCCGCAGGAACGGTCTGCAGGAAATAAAAAAGCCGATTCCGGTTGTGAATACCGATGCAGCAGATGTCTGCCGTGAGTGTGGAAAGCCACTGATCCAGGTGGACGGGATGAAACGGCGCGTGTTCTGCTCAAAAGAATGCCGCGTTAAGTGGTGGAAGGAGCATCCGGAACGGCTGAATCAAAAGGCAGTGTATCAGTACACGTGTCCGCACTGCGGTAAGCCATTCTCTGCCTATGGCAACTCCAAGCGGAAGTATTGTTCTCATGCCTGCTATATCTCTGATCGATTCGGAGGTGGAGCGGATGAATGAGGCGGAATTTCATGCGGAGAAAATGTACCTTCTGTGCCTTGGAACGGCGAAAGCGATGCTTAAGAAGGGCGTCATTTCAGAAGAAGAGTTCACTAAAATTGATACAATGCTGCTCGAAAAATACAAGCCAACTTTGTCTACATTATTATCGGGAAAACCCTTGATATAACTGGCTTTTAGAGTGATATATAGTGTCGGAAAGGAGTTGATTTCATGCCGAAAATCACGAGAATCAAGCCGGGTATCAAGGCACTCCCGGCAAAGAAAAAAGTGGCGGCCTACGCAAGGGTCTCCAAGGACACCGAGCGGCTGCTTCACTCCGTTTCCGCACAGGTAAGCTATTACAGCGATCTCATCCAGAAGAATCCGGAATGGGAATATGCAGGCGTGTACGCTGACTCCGGCATAACAGGCACTCTCGTCGCAGGACGCAGTGAGTTCGGACGGTTGCTGGAGGACTGCGAGGCTGGCAAGATTGACATCATCCTTTGCAAGTCGATTTCCAGGTTTGCGAGAAACACGGTCGATCTGCTGAATACGGTCAGACATTTGAAGGACATCGGTGTGGAGGTTCGGTTCGAGAAAGAGCAGATCAATTCGATGAGCGGGGATGGAGAACTGATGCTTTCCATCCTCGCTTCTTTTGCCCAGGAAGAGAGCCGGAGCATTTCCGAAAATGTGAAATGGGGCATCCACAAGCGGTTCAAAAACGGAGAGATCGGTGCGGCAAACAAGCACATCCTTGGCTACCGGTACGATGATGAACTGAAAAAGTATGTCATCATTCCCGAAGAAGCCGAGGCGGTCAGATGGATGTTCCAGATGTACATCGATGGCGTTACCCTGCGGGACATTGCGGATAGCATGAACAATGCGGGCATCCGTACCACGCTGGGAAATGACTTTCAGGAAGCCTCAGTACGGCAGCTGATTTTCAACGAGGTCTATGCCGGGGATATCCGCCGACAGAAATGCTACATCGAAGATCCCATCACCAAAAGGAAGGTGCCAAATCGCGGAGAGCTGCCGCAGTATTACATGGCAGACAGCCACGAGGCTATCATCGACCGCGACACCTACGCAAAGGTAAAAGCGGAAATGGAGCGACGGGCTTCGCTGCTGAATCCGACATATTGCTTTACGGGAAAGTTCAAATGCGCCGTATGCGGGGCGAACTTTACGAGGAAGAAAGGCAGGGTCAGGGGCAAGGAATATGTGGACTGGATCTGCCGCAGCAAAAAAGAGCCTGGAGTCACCTGCAAGAGCCACAATTATCCTGAACATAAGCTGATGGATATTTGCGCCGAACTGATGGAAACGGACGGATTCGATGAAGAAGCGTTCGAGAGGAATGTTAAGCAGATCACCTCGCTTGCGGACGGCAGTATTGAGATGCAGCTTTATGGCGGCGAGGTCAGACAGTGGCAGATGCCGCCAAAGCCGGTCAAGCCGAAGAAAATAAAGCCGGAGAGCAAGCGTCCAAGAAACCTGTTCGACGGGAAAATCTTCTGCGGCAAGTGTGGCAGACGGTTTGGCAGAGCCATCAGCGATACAACGGACGGCGGTCACCTTTACTGGTACTGCCGAGCAAAGAGCAATCACGGAATCACCTGCGACAGTGTCAACTATCCCGATTCAGAGATCAGGGACATCTTCTGCCGGGTCATGGGGAAGAAAACCTTTGACGAGGATTACTTCACAAAAACGGTCGACCGCATGGTGGTTCAAGCCTCCGGCAGTATTGACTTTCATCTGAAGGACGGCACGGTCAAGACATATGAGACGCTCAAGCTGCGGAGCAACAGGCACGAGACCACATCCACGGATGAGTTCACCGGGATGATTCGGTGCGCCTGCTGCGGAAACATTTACCACAGATACTGCGGATACGGAAAGTACGTTTACTGGCGATGCTCCGGCAAGCACAAGGTCAGGACGGAATGCAACGGGCAGGACCTGGCGGATTTCAACATCCGTAAGGTTTCCGCCTACATTCTCGGCATGGATGATTTTGACGGGAAAGCATTCACGGAGCAGATCGACCACATCACAGCATTGGAAGACGGAAGTCTGGAATACTTTTTTAAAGACAGGAGGGCAAAAAAGTGGCAAAGAACGTAATCACAATACCCGCCACCATCAGCAAGTTCACAGCCTCTCCCCTCGGCAGCAGGAAAAAGCGGAAGGTTGCCGCCTATGCCCGCGTTTCAACGGACAGGGACGAACAGCTGACGAGCTACGAGGCACAGGTGGACTACTACACGAATTACATCAAAGGGCGCGAGGATTGGGAGTTTGTCGCCGTGTATGCTGACGAAGGCATAACCGGCTGCAATACGACGCATAGAGACGGTTTCAATTCTATGGTCGAGGATGCCCTGGCGGGAAGAATCGACCTCATCGTGACAAAAAGCGTGAGCCGCTTCGCAAGGAACACGGTAGACAGCCTTACGACCATCCGAAAGCTGAAGGAGAACGGCACGGAGTGCTATTTCGAGAAGGAGAACATCTGGACATTTGACGGCAAGGGCGAATTGCTCCTGACCATCATGTCAAGCCTTGCACAGGAAGAGAGCCGCTCCATTTCGGAGAACTGCACCTGGGGACAGAGAAAGCGTTTCCAGGACGGCAAGGTCACGGTGCCGTTCAAGCGTTTCCTCGGATACGACCGGGGCGAGGACGGCAACCTGGTGGTAAACGAGGAGCAGGCGGTCATCGTCCGCAGAATCTACGGGCTTTTCCTGCAGGGAAAAACACCGTATGCGATTGCGCGGCAGCTCACCGAGGAGGGCATCCCGACGCCGGGCGGTAAAAAGAACTGGGGCAAGAAAACGGTCGAGAGCATACTTACCAACGAAAAGTACAAAGGCGACGCCCTGCTCCAGAAGGTCTACACTACGGACTTCCTGACAAAGAAAAAGAAGAAGAACGAGGGCGAGGTGCCGCAATACTATGTGGAAGGAAACCATGAAGCGATTATCCCTCCCGCACAGTTTGACAGGGTGCAGAAGGAGATGCAGAGACGGTTCGGTGATACGGACCGGCACGGCTGCGTGAGCATTTTCTCCAGCAAAATCCGATGCGGTGACTGCGGCGGCTTTTACGGCTCGAAGGTGTGGCACTCCAATGACAAGTACAGAAAAGTCATATGGCGGTGCAATCACAAGTACGATGACGGAAAGAACTGCTCCACGCCTCATTTGGACGAGGACACCATCAAGGCATTGTACCTCAAAGCCCTGCGGATTCTCGGAGAGGAGCGGGACGAGATCATCGCCACCTTTGAAGCCATCAAGGACAAGATGTACGATACCACGGAGCTGGAGACAGAACAGGCAGCCTTGCAACAGGAGGTCATGGTGGTAACGGAACTGGTCGAGCAGTGCATCAGCGAGAACGCCCATGTTGCACAGAATCAGAAGGATTACCAAAAGAAGTATGATGCTCTCTCCGAACGCTATGACAGGACAAAGGAACGGCTGGATAAGGTCAGCGGCAGGATCATGGAGCGTCAGGCAAAGCGGGAAATGATCGAGGCGTTCCTTCATGACCTGGCAGAGATGGATGAGGATGTACAGGAATTCACGGATGACCTTTGGTTCAACCTTCTCGACCATGTGACGGTTTTCTCGAAGAAGGATGTGCGCTTCACCTTCAAGAACGGGACGGAGATCAGTGTGAAATAACGGCAGCAGAACACGGCCGGACACCTTGCGGATTGCGGGATGTCCGGCTTTCTCTATGCAAAATTAAAATGTACGGCAACAGCAGAGCAAGGCAAAATTATAAAGTATGGCAAAATCAAAAAGTGTAGGGCAAAGTTAAAAGGTTCAAGGCAAAATCAAAAGGTATAGGGGCAAAATGTAATTGTATCGCTTTGGGATACTACTTAGATGATGGTATCTCCGGTACAAACACTAAAAAGCGTGACGAATTTAATCGTATGATTGCAGAGTGTATGGATGGTAACATCGACATGGTTATTACTAAATCCATCAGCCGATTTGCACGTAACACCCTAGACTGCCTTCAATATATTAGACAGCTCAAAGATAAGAACATATCCGTCTACTTTGAAAAAGAGAATATCAACACCATGGATGCCAAAGGTGAGGTTTTGCTGACTATTATGGCATCTTTGGCACAACAGGAAAGCCAGAGCCTTTCACAAAACGTTAAGCTTGGGCTACAGTACCGATACCAACAAGGAAAGGTGCAGGTCAACCATAAGCGGTTTATGGGCTACACGAAAGATGAAGATGGAAATTTAATTATTGTCTCCGAAGAAGCTGAGATTATCAAACGCATCTACCGAGAATACCTTGAAGGTCAGAGTCTAGTAGGCATTGGTCGAGGCCTTGAAAAGGATGGTATTTTAACAGCAGCAGGAAAACCAAGATGGCGACCGGAATCGGTTAAGAAGATCCTCCAAAATGAAAAATACATCGGAGATGCCCTTCTGCAAAAGACTGTCACAGTAGATTTTCTAACCAAGAAACGAGTTAAGAATGAAGGTCATCTTCCCCAGTATTATGTTGAAAATAGCCATGAGGCGATTATTCCTAAAGAGTTATTTTTGCAGGTGCAGGAAGAGATTCATCGAAGAAGCAATATCTACACAGGAGAAGGCAAGAACAAACGAATTTATAGTAGCAAGTATGCTTTAAGTGCCATCACCTTCTGTGGAGATTGTGGCGATATTTATAGGAGAACCTATTGGAATATTCATGGTAGAAAAGAATTTGTCTGGCGATGCGTGACTAGAATCGAGCAAGGTCCTGAAGTTTGTAAGAACCGAACCGTAAAAGAAGATAAACTCTATGGTGCTGTAATGACCGCAATTAATAAGCTACTTGCAGGTGGCAACAACATGATAAAGACCCTGGAAGAGAACATTCATGCTGTGATTGGTGAAACGACAGAATACCAAATTTCAGAGATTAACAACTTACTGGAGGAAAAGCAAAAAGAACTTATCAAGCTGGCGAACAAGGGTCAAGACTATGAACACCTAGCAGATGAGATTGATGAGCTGAGAGACAAGCGACAGATCCTTTTAGTAGAAGATGCCTCCCTCAGTGGCGAGAACGAGCGAATCAATGAGCTGATTGAATTTATCCGCAAGAACAAATTCCGCACCTTAGAATATGATGATAAGCTTGTAAGGAAGATAATCCAGAGCGTTACAGTCTATGAAGACCACTTCGTCATAGCCTTCAAATCTGGCATCGAAATGGAAATATGAAAACCAGAAGTAAATAGCCCATGACTCTACAGTAGAGTTGTGGGTTTTCTTTTGCTTGTGATTATAATAATATTTTAATAACTATTGTATTTATCAACCAAATGGTTTATAATATTCTTAGCGTAAACTTGGAGGTGCTGTATGACTACGGCAGAAATGATTAAAGAACTGTGTGAGCAAATGAATATAAGTGTTTCCGAACTTGCTAGACGTATTGGCCAGACTCCACAGAATTTCAATAAAAAATTACAACGAGAAACAGTAACCTTGGATGAGTTGAAGGCCATTGCTGATGTGCTAGGTGTCAAGTTTGTGCAGGCATTTATTTTACCAGATGGAGAAGAAATAAAAATATCTAACGAATAAAGGAGGATGTTTATATGGTAGGTAATATTATTAAATCAGTAGCAGAGAAATTATCCTCTCTGTCTTATATAGAAGGTATTGTTTTAGGTGGTTCACGTGCAAGGGGCACCCATACAGAGGATTCGGATATAGATATCGGCATCTATTACAATTCAGAATCATTTGACATAAATACTATTAATCAATTCGCTACAAAGCTGGATGATGAGCATAGAAATAACCTTGTTGTACCTCCCGGAGCATGGGGTGATTGGATTAATGGCGGCGGATGGTTAGTCATAAACGGGTATCATGTGGATTTAATTTTACGTGATATTAAACGTGTGGAACAAATAATGAAAGATACAGAGCACGGAATTGTTACTGCCAATTATCAGACTGGGCATCCCCATGGTTATATTAGTGCAATGTATCGAGGAGAATTAGCGATTAGCAAAATACTATATGCTAAGAATGAAAGCTTATGCGAATTAAAAAAACAGGCAGAAACTTATCCCAATGCTTTGCAGAAAAGTTTAGTTAACTTTTTTATGTTTGAAGCAGGGTTCTCTTTAATGTTTGTAAAAGCAAATTCGGGAACAGACGATAAATATTATATTGCGGGTCATGTTTTTCGTATAGTTTCATGTTTAAATCAAGTGTTATTTGCATGTAATAATGCTTATTGTATCAACGAAAAGAAAGCTATAAAACTGCTTGAAACTTTTGAACATAAACCTGAAAAATATACCGAGAAGGTAAATCATATTTTTGAAGTACTCGGTATCTCACTTTTTGAATGCTACGACATGACCGAGAAGCTTTATAATGAAGTGAATGAAATTGTATCGGAGATAAATAACTTTTTAAACGAGGAGAGTTCAGATGAAAGAAAACAAATATGATGATAATATATTTTTTCAAAAATACAGTCAAATGAGTCGCTCGCAGAAAGGACTGGCTGGTGCGGGAGAATGGGAGACTTTGAAAAAGATGCTACCTGATTTTAAGGGTAAGCGTGTGCTTGATTTAGGATGCGGCTATGGATGGCACTGTATATATGCGATGGAAAACGGTGCTTCCTCTGTAGTAGGTGTTGATATTTCTCATAAAATGCTCGAAGTAGCAAAAGGAAAAACCCATTTTCCACAGATTGAATATGAATGCTGTGCCATAGAAGATGTGGATTTCCCAGAGGAGAGCTTTGATGTAATACTAAGTTCGCTTGCGTTTCATTATGTAGCAGACTATGAGAATTTAATAAAAAAGATATATAGGATGCTGAAGGCTGGTGGCAATTTAGTTTTTACAGTTGAACATCCTGTTTTTACTGCTCATGGAACACAAGACTGGTATTATAACGAAAAAGGAGAAATACTGCATTTCCCGGTGGACAATTATTATTATGAGGGCAAACGGACAGCTATGTTTTTGGAAGAAAAGGTTACAAAATATCATAGAACACTGACCACATATCTAAATACACTGCTTTCAAATAGTTTTATAATAAATCAGATTGTGGAGCCACAGCCGCCAGAGAACATGATGGATATTCCGGGGATGGCGGATGAAATGCGACGCCCAATGATGCTGATTGTATCGGCAAAAAAGAAGATGTAATAATATAGAAAAAATAAACGAGGAGTATGTAAATGAGATCAGAAAAAGAAATGATGGATTTAGTACTTTCTTTAGCAGAACAGGATGAACGTATTCGAATTGTGACCCTTGAGGGGTCACGCGCAAATATTAATATACCTAAAGATGAATTTCAGGATTATGATATTACATATTTTGTAAGTGATATAGAACCGTTTATATCTAATGATGACTGGCTTAATCAATTTGGGAATATAATAATGATGCAAAAGCCGGAGGATATGGAATTATTCCCACCTGAAGAAAAGGGATTTTCCTATCTTATGCTATTTGATGATTACAATAAAATTGATCTTACCTTATTGCCCTTGGAAGAGTTAGATAATTACCTAAAGGGCGATAAATTAATAAAGGTTCTAATTGATAAAGATTGTAGAATTAAAAGGGACATAGTTCCGACTGATATAGATTATCATGTAAGAAAGCCAAGCGCAAGGGAGTATGATGATTGCTGCAATGAATTTTGGAATGTAACACCTTATGTTATTAAAGGATTGTGCCGCAAAGAGATACTGTTTGCAATCGATCATCTGAACCAGATTCTACGGTTTGAACTACTTAGGATGATGTCGTGGAAGGTTGGGATAAAGACAGAATTTTCATTAAGTGTTGGGAAAAATTATAAGTATATTAACAAATACATTGATGAAGATCTATGGAATAGATTATTATCTACATATCGCATGGATTCCTATGAAAATATTTGGAAGTCATTATTTATATGCCACCAATTGTTCAGGGAAGTGTCCAAAGAGGTAGCAGAACTACTGGGGTTTGATTATCCAGAGTATGGTAAGAACATAACAAGATATACCGAGGACATGTATAAAAAATATGTTGAAAATGACTATTTTTAAAGATTAGCAAAGATTATTAACCATAAGCAAGGGGTGTAAATGTATGGAAAGTACTGATGTTATAAATGAAATTAGAGGTATATTACCTCGTAACTCAATTGGAAAATATGATTTACTAACTATTTTTACACATAAAACCGTTTTTGATAAAATTGTAAAAGTACTATCATTGGATTTTCAAAATAAAGTAGATTATGTGGCTGCCCCAGAAGCAATTGGATGGATACTAGGCACTGCCATAGCCAAAGAACTTGGAGTGGGGTTTATTGGAGTAAGAAAAGGTGATAAGCTGCCATACGCAAAAGAAGAGATTATTTCGACACATTTTACCGACTATTCAGGTCAAGATAAAAGCTTTGAAATATCTAAGAGTTCTATTGTGAGGAACAAAAGAGTTTTGATTGTAGATGATTGGATAGAGACAGGTTCTCAAATGAAGGCTTTAATAGCTTTGTTAGAGAAATTGGATTGCAGCATTATTGGGTTGGCTACTATTGGGATTGATATAAATGAGGTTACTCAAAAATGGATAGACAGCAGTTTTGTAGCTTATATTGGCTCAAACATATAATAAACCGAAAGAAAATCTTGAATCAAAATTTTGGATGGCGTTAATTTACAATACAACGAAAGATGTTTACTCTTTTTTTATAAATTTTAAGAGGCGTTAAAAAACAGTTTTCAGACGAAAGGAGATCGAAGTTGAGTATAGATTTAAGTAACAAAAAAATTCCGAAAGAAGCAATTCAAGCATTAAAAACTATAGCGGAACTACTTGATAATATGTTAATTGGGGTGTATTTGTATGGTTCGGCAGTAATGGGTGGTTTACGTATGAATAGCGATGTAGATATTTTGGTAATAACAAATCAAAGTTTATCTGAAAAAACTCGAAGGAATCTTACAAATAGGTTAATGCTTATATCTGGGAAAATAGGAAACATAAAAGATATGAGGCCTCTTGAAGTTACGGTCATAAATCAAAAGGATATTGTCCCTTGGCATTTCCCCCCCAAATATGAATTTATGTATGGCGAGTGGCTAAGAGAGCAGTTTGAAAAGGGAGAAATTCCTGAGTCGACTTATGATCCGGATTTAGCAATACTTTTAGCACAACTAAGAAAAAATAGTATTAACCTTTTGGGACCAAAGGCAACAGAAGTAATTGAGCCTGTGCCAATGACAGATATTCGAAAAGCAATTAAAGAATCGTTGCCCGGGTTGATAACTAGCATTAAAGGTGACGAACGCAATGTGATTTTAACTTTAGCCAGAATGTGGGTGACAGCATCTACTGGTGAAATCAGATCAAAAGATCTGGCAGCTGAATGGGCAATACCTCAATTACCTTATGAGCATGCCATTTTACTTGACAAAGCAAGAAAGGCTTATCTAGGAGGGTATATTGATAAGTGGAAAGGAATGGATTCTGAGGTGACTGAACTCGTTAATAATATGAAGAAGTCTATAGAGTCTTCCCTTAATCTCTAAAAGGCTGGTGTTGAGAATTCCATTGATAGGTTCTCTCATACCGAAATTTCTTAAAATGGTCAAAAACCGCTGGATATGTTCCCGTCTACCGATAGTTCCAAAAATGCTGCTGATATGTTTCCACAGACGGGCAAAGTAATATGACATCAATGCCATCAACTCGAGCCATGTGGAAAGTGTTGTTGTCCTAAAAACAATCAAGTAAATCATTTAGATAAAGTAAAGGAAGGGGCTGTGACACTTAGTACAGCTTCAAATCATAAAAATAACGCCTAAACTCGTAAGAGAATAGGCGTTATTTTTGGTATAATTTATTTGTGAAA
>LVZN01000003.1 GCA_001695645.1 Erysipelotrichaceae bacterium MTC7
ATAATGATAACGGCTTTTCACGTAAGTGGTCCTTTTTTCAATGGCAACGGTGGGGTACTTTTCACTTGACATAAACACCCTAGAGGAAATACCCGTAAGGAATGTTAAGATGTCGATTGCCAGACTTTCAGCGTCTTTTACATTCTTCATAATCACGAATGGGTCAAGAAGTCCTGCATTTCCTTTATCGCTGGTTAAGTTTACGATATTGATTTCATGTGCGATTTCTGGAAGTGTTTCCTTCCAGTTGCCACGCTCTGATTTTGGGTCTAAGATAACCGCCTGTCCCCCAAAGAGAACCGAATAATACACCAGAAGATTGTTACAGAACGACTTTCCACCGCCAAGCGAACCGACAAAAGCAGACGCAAGGGCGTTGGTAACTGTACCTTTTATACCTTGACTGGCAAGGGACGGTTGCAGGTACACATTTCTTCCCGTATCAACGGAATAGCCCATATAGATACCCGTAGTTTCTCCTAACTGCTGTGTCGCACCAAAGCCAAGCCCAGCTAAAAAATCTGATTTTACATACTGCACATAATCATTGATATATCGCTTGCTGGCAGGTAAAAATTCAGAATGAAGCCCCAGCATATCCCCAGCAGGACGCACCAGCTTTACATTGAGGTCGTCGTAAAAGTCCTTGACTTCATCACAACGGCGTTTTAATTCGTCCAAATCATCAGCCGATACACGCACTACATAAGAGAGCTTATACATACTTTCTTTTGTCTGGTCTAAGTCCGTTTCCAGCTCATCCACGCTGTCTAATGCGTCCACCACATTTGAACTGGTTTCACTTCCTGCTTGATAGGCGTGATTATCCAAATCTTTCAATTCCTTTTTCTTATTTCTTACTGTGGTAAGAGCCTTTCGATTCTCCACGATTTCTACATTCATAGAAGTATCAACGGGGAATGTGAATTGCTGTTGTTGGAAATAGAAGATTTCACTTGACGGAAAATCAAGCTCCCCGACAATCGCATTGACGGTAAAGTAGGACACATAGCTTTCCTTGTCCTCATGTTCCAATCGTAAATACCGCTGGCTTTCCTCAATCACACACCTTGTCGGACGGATAAGGTCGTAGTATTTTATCAGCGTTTCTTTGTTCAATTTCTTCTTTGGTAACTGATACTCATAATCTTCATAGGCGATACCGTTCCTGCCGTAAAGATGTTCCATGAGATACCCAAAATCATTGATTTCCAAGCGACGCACCTTGAAGCGACGGGAGATTTTATTTTCCAGTAACTTTTCCATTTTCATGTAACGGTTGATTTCATCATTCGGCATGGAAACAAAATCATTCATCAGCGTGTGGTTCACTTCATGGAGAAATTCCGTGAACGTCAGCCACGCCGATTTTTTTATGTTCTTCAGATTGAGCTGTTCTTCCGTAACCATGAGCTTAAAGCCAAGAAAAAAGCGGTAGTCCACTTGATTGTCACCAATCATAGATACTAACGCTTCGGTCTGTTCGTCTATTTTCTGGCAGGCAACTTCCTTTAATTTTCCAGTTACCAGCTTCTTTGACTGCTCCTGCATACTATGGATTGAGCTTTCCGTAGCAATCTGCAACGCATGAATTTTACCCTCACGGGACTGTGCGATAAGCTGTCGGAAACTGTCATGCACGATAAATTTCTGCTCTGCGGATAGAAAAGAATAGTTGTACGGTATCAGCTCATAGTAAGCGAACACCTCATTGTCCTTGTTCCAGACAAGGTTATTGTCAATATATTTTATCGGGAACATAGTTCACACTCCTTACTGCCGTGATTGTTTCATTCAAGGTCTGCTTATGCAGTTTTACGGCTTTTCCCGCATAAGTGATTTTAGGTCGCAGGGCATAGGTTATCTGTGATTTCAAAAAGCTGTACGGCTTCTTTCCGTCAAAGGTTTTCTGCGACATAAACCAAGTGAGAGCAACGGGAATACCGAAGTATTTGAGAAATGCTCCCTCAATCATGGAAAGTGGGGGAATATCCCCAAACAGAATGATGATAAATTCCGTAATCACAAACCATGTAATCTGTGTAAAGGTAACGGGAAAAGGCAGGTTAAAGTCATTGATTGCATACAAGACTTTTTCCACGTTCCAGATACCCGTATAAGATTTAATCTTTTTCAAGTTCTTTCAGCTCCTTTCGTAAGTTCTTCAAAGAGAAAAGGACAGCCATTTTCAGACTGTCCCTTAAAAGAGAAATACGCTGTCAGTAGCAACCATGCCGTTGCTGATCTTCCAGCGTTAATATGGTATCTCGCATATCCCTCGGCTTGTTTCAATAAAGCAACCGCCCATATCCAAATCTCGCCCGTAGGCTTCATAATCAATGTAGTTCTGTAAGCTGGGTGGAATGTCCCCAAGTGCCTGCAATTCGTCTATGTAGTAATAGGCAACATCTGTCATGGTTTCACAGTCGGGATAATAATAAATATCGTCCTTGTGTTCCACGACTTCTTCCAGCGTCCCGTAGTGACTGATAAATTCGTCCAGACACTCTACGATATAGTCGGGAAGTTCCTCTATCATTTCATACATCTCATTGAGTTCTTCAATGGAAACATACTCGCCAATCGCAATGGGGAAGTTGTCGGTATCATGGATAGCGTATTCCTCATACTGTTCATTCAAGCCGATTTTTTCTTTTACATCTTCCTCGTCAATGGGGAACGTGAACCAAGCACCGACTAAATAACCCTCATTGTATTTACCGAGATTAGCAATGTAAACCGCCATATCATCTATCATAAGCACCACCTCATTTCCTACTCTGGTAGTTCAAAGATACCGTGTTCCGTTACTAAGAATTTCCCGTGTTCCTGCAAGTGAGAAGCGTAGGCTTCAAAGTCAAAGTAGTATTCTTGACAGTCCTCGGATAAATGTTTGAACGTCGAGTCATTCATCAGCTTTTGCCTTGCAACATCTATCATGCTTTTGCAGTCGGGATAAACCGTAATCACGTTCCTGCAAATATAAAGTGCTTCTAAATTCTCAAACACCGTAAGTAGTGATACATATTCTTCCTGCATATCGCTTGAAAGCTGGCGGTACATAAACTCTAATTCGTTAAGCTGGTACACGCTTGTATGTTCGTGGACTTCATCAGCATAAGGCAACACCTTTTCGATAATGCGGTACGCCGTGCTTTCTGCACCGACACCTAACTTTTCTTCAAACTCGGCAACATCTATCGGCAGGTCGAACCAGTATGATGTTGTTTCTTCGCCAGTTGTTTCTCTCGTTTCCACCAGCACCCTTGTTTCCTGCATTGTTCTTCACGTCCTTTCTGTTGTTTCATCACATCTTTTAAGGTCTGGTACGGCATACCAAACACAAACTTTGAAAAATCTTCTAATTGTCTTTCTTCATAATCGGCAGGGCTCAGCCGTTTCATTTCACGCCACACCTTACGCTTGTAAGAGGGCAGGTCAGAAATGTATTCACAGCCGACTTTTGCCTGCATATCCTTAAAAATATCGTTCATGTAATCACTCCAATCTGAAATTTTGGTATGAAAAAAGCAGTCAATCATAAGACTAACTGCTTTGTGTGAATATTAAATTATAGCTTATCCTAATCTCTTTTTAATCTTTCTTTTTAGTTTGAAAAAGAAACTCGTTGAATATTGCTCGTTTTTCACTAATAGTTCATAGGTTTCCATAACATTGATTGTATATACAAAACCCAACATTCCAACAGCAAGACCGAAAAATGCAAAGGAATGATATTCTGTCCATGAAATATAGCCTTTCACAGTAAATAGAAAGAAAATTAGTCCTGCTATAAAGAGAACAGTACAAGGAACAGCAACTATTACATATTTTTTCTTTTTTGAAGTGTATTCGCTTTTCAATTCTTTTAGATATTCATAATCAAGTAGTAAAGGTTCTTGCCTTAAAATGTTGTATTCTTGTTTTTCATAAAAAATTGCTACGACAAAAAATATAATTCCTGCCACAAAGCAAAATGCCATACCTAAATAACGCCAAGTCATATTATCTAAAAACAAGGTATATGGTATTCCAGCAAAAATGCAAAGCATAACCCCTAAAGCAAGATAAAGTCCTAATTTTTTCTGATTAGCGATAAACCCTACCGACATTTCCTTGCTTACATAATATCCTCGTTCTTCACTATTCTTTACATTCTTTTCGTCTTTCAAAAGATAATCCGTAGATACTTCAAAAATGTTTGATAATTGTAAAAGCTTTTCTGTTTCTGGAAACCCTTGATTGTTTTCCCATTTACTAATTGCCTGCCTAGTAGTGCCTATTTGTTCAGCTAGTGCTTCTTGCGATATTCCTTTTTCTTTTCTTAACTTGAAGATTTTTTCTCCTAAACTCATTGTGTGATACCTCCTATGATTTGATGAATAAATTTTATCAAGCCATAATGTTATATTCTATATTTTTTGAAATGCACATTAGCAACTTCAAGTTGCAACCTTGTATAATATACAAAATTCATAGATTTTTCTGGTAAGTACAGCGTTTTATGTAATACAACATTCAAATTATAACATTCGCATATCAGTACCACAATAAAATTTTATGCACCGATAATCTTATTGAACAGCTCTAACAATACATCTTTCACACCGCCAGCATTGAATACCAAACCGACAGCAATCAAGGCAACTACCAAGAAGCCGATAAGTTTGGAAAACTCACGCTTGAACCCTAAGTAGATACCGATAACCACAATCGCCATAAGCACTAAGCTCTGTGCGTTACTTAAAAACCATTGATACAAATTTTGTCCGAAATTCATTTAATTGTCCTCGCTTTCTTCTAATTGTTTCATTTTATAGTCAGCTTCTTTGCCGACATTCAAAATACACATCAAGACTATGCCGATACCCATTCCCATAGATACCAGCAGGAAGTCTTTTAATAATACCCACATTTTTCATCACTCCTAAATTTCTACTAAATCTTTTGCAGGGGTCGTCTGCTGTTTGATTATCATTTCATGCTTTTCTGTGAGCTTTGCCTGCTGTTCGATTGTCTCCATGTAATCTGTACCGTTTCCCTTATCAATCTTTTTCAGCATTTTCAAGGTCGGTGCTACCTGCCTTTGTACCCAACGCAATGTACGATCTAAGGTATAAGGTTCTGGCTTTGTCGTCAGTTTCAGACTTTGCCGATTATCGCCGATAAACCAAGCCCAGCGGTCATTGAGTTTCCAGTCATTTTTCCGCTTGTCTGGTTCTTCATCAACAAACCGTACATACTGATTGATGATAGAAAAGGCGGTCTGCTCTGCGTCGTAATACGTCAGCAAATCCCGTACTGCATAATAGGCACGTTCATTTCTAAGCCGTATCTCAAAACGGTTGATAATATCGGCTTCTTCCAGAGGTGTCCCTAACTTGACATACTGCTCATAGTCCTTTTCATAGATACAGAAATATACATCAGATTTCAGCGAACCAAGATAAAGGGTACGTCCCATATATTCTCTGTCGTCCTCGCTGTGCTTGATAAGCTCGCCCGACTGGTAAAACTTATAACTTCTGGACTTTCCGATATATTCCCGTTTTCTGCATTTTTCCGCAAGCTCTGGAATATCCAAAATGCCCGTATGGTCGTTGATAGCAAGGTCGATACGCTTCATCACGCCACCGTCTATGAGTGCGTCCATGAGAAAGTCATACCAGCTTCTTTGCTGTGCCAGCAGGTAACTCTCAAACTGTCGGCAACCACGCCCCTTTAACTCTAAAAGGACACCTTTTTCTTCGTCAGCCGACGTATAGATAAAGATGTCCCCTAAAGAATAATGCTCCGTATAACTGTAATGTCCGTAATCTTCATGGAGCATATAGTTGATATTCAGTTTTAATATATCTTTGATGATGTGCTGTATATCCAGCGTGGGAAAACGAATTTTCACATAATCAAACAGCATGGTAAGCGGTGCTTCTGGATTGAACCTTGCCAGTTCTTTATGCAGAGTTTCCAGAAGTTCCTTTGACGGCTTCATTTTTCCGCTTTCTATCTTGTTGAGATATTCCCTTGTGATACCAGAAGCCACCGCCAGCCTGCCTTGTGAGATACCGTAAGCAATCCGTTTCTCCCGTAATTCTTTTATCCATTGTTCTTCATTCAGAACCATACCCCCAATCTGTCAAGTGTGAAGTTTTTTAAGGCGACTTCACAGCCGATTTTTACTGGGAAATCATGCCAGAAGCCTTATGTTTCCTATGTTTTTCGTCTATTGTCTATTTGCAAACGTACCCCTCTGTTAGATACCGAGGGGTTTTACCTGCTGGCGTGGCTTACGCCACACCAGCAACGGCTAGTCCGTGCCGTCGCCTTTCGCTTCGCACGTCGCCGTCCCGTCCTGCCTTGCTTGTGCAAGAGAGCCGATAGTCTGCAAAAAGTCATGTCCTTTCGGGACTAAAGGCGTGTAAAATTCGCTGATAACGCTTGTTCCCACATCACAATAGCCACGCCCCTTGATACGCTTCTGGAAAAACTGCTTTTTCACATCTGAACCAAACAGCATACCGTAACCTAATTCGCTGATACGCCCAAGTCCCACGCGGAAATTGAAGTTATCTCTGATACCGTCCGAGAAATACTTTGCGTCTGGACGCTGGCAGGCAACGATAAGGAAATATCCTGCTTGCCGTCCTAACATAACGATTTTCTTTAACTGGCTAAGTAAGCCCACGCTTTCTTTTGTCCCCAGCATTTCAAAAAACGCCACATATTCATCAAAGATAAGAAAGCAGGGTGGCAGTCCCAGATAAGCGTAGTTTTCGCCCGTCTTATAGTTCGGGTGTCGCTTCATTTCCTCACTTCGCTGTACCATACCCTCATAAAAGGCATTGACGCAATCAATCATTTTTTCTTTGGTGTGATACACATTTTCCATAACTGTCCCTAAGTCTGCTAAGTCCGCATTTTTCGGGTCTAAGATGTAAAGGACAGCGTTGGTATGCAGTAAGGCTTCAATGAGCGTCAGCAGAAAATAGGTTTTACCGCCACCAGTCCCACCAGCAATCAGAGCGTGAGGGAGTGCGTCATATTCCCAGACAAGATTTTTCATCAATTTAAGACAGCCATTTTCTGCCCGTACTTCATCAATAGTAATGCGGTTCGCTATCATATCATAAAGCAGGGTATATTCGATATAACCGTCATGTAAGGTCTTGTCGGTCAGCTCACAATATAATCCACTTTCCAATTTATCCTCTAACCGTAAAAGCTGGTCTTGATATTTTCCCAGCGTAATTTCACAGCGGATATGAAGCAGTCCCTTTTCCATTTGATAATAAATCTTTGGAAACCAGACGATTTTTTCCCTTGATCTGCTTTGCAGGTCAGTAAAAAAACCGCTGTCTTGTACGGTATCGGCTTCATACCACTTATTTTCCAGTATCATTCTCGCCAGCTTTTGACGGTGCAGGAGCTTCTTGAAACTGTCGTAACAGAAGCGGTAATACAGAAAAGCGACCAATGCACAAACACCAGTCGCTATCAGTATGGTTATGAAGTTGTAAGGGGAAAGCGTCAAGCCGTTCTCTAACAAGCTGAAATGCTCCCAGTCGGTACGCATGAGCTGTTTGATATTCAGTAGCAGGAGAACCGCCACGAATAAAAACAGAAGCGTCCCTATGGAAAAATGGTAGACAAGGTGCTTGTCGCTGGCTCTGATACGGTGTCCTCTATTCCAAATCTTACGCATAAATCATTCACTCCTTTCTGGGTACGAAAAAAGCAGTCAATCATATAGACTAACTGCTTTGTAAATGTTGCAAGATATAATCATAAATCTGCATTTTTAGTTATATTAAGGTCGCACATATAATGCCAATTACACCAATAGCCAAAAATAACAGTCCAATACCTGCTGATTTTTTACGTTTTTCTAATTCTTTTGAGTTGCTTTCACTCATATTTACAATAGGGTATTTTCTTCTTCCGATTAGATACATAAGCAAACCACTTGAATTATTCCCACTCATTGTAAATACTCCCCAAAATTTAGGGTGCTTTAATCCTCTGGCTGTTGCGTCTATAACAGTCATATGATAAATCTGAAACACAACACAAAACGCTCCTACAAGTGCAACTGCTCCACAAATTACCGCTAAAACTATGTTCAAATTCATAACAAAATATCCTCCTTAAAATTTTTTGATTATCTGGTAAAGTAATGCTGATGAAGTGATAACCATAAGACAAAATATTCCAACTAAGAAATAACGGTTATCTGGTATAAACATATTTAATGCTATCAGCAATGCTACGACAATGATATTTACAATAATTGCCCATATCATTTTTTGGTTGCTTTTTACAACATTTGTACTTTCTTCTAAATGTTCAATCATTTTTTCATCACCCTTTAGCAATTCGTCAAGACTTATAGAATATAGGTTGCTCAACTCTATTACATTGATAATGTCTGGGTAAGATTTTTCATTTTCCCAGTTTGAAATTGTCTGCCTTGATACATTGATTTTTTCTGCAACATTTTCTTGTGTCATTCCAGACTGTACTCGTGCATTTTTAAGTTTCTTACCTATTTCCATATTCCGATTGCTCCTTTCGGTGTCATTGTCATATATTAACCCTCAAATGTCTATCCAATATCTTCGACAAATCCTTTTTTTCCTTGTCAAAATTATTTTACATAGCTTAAATACGGCTCTTTTGGCTCATTATACTGTAATTTCAGAGTATAATCTATGACCTAGATTTATTTTTTCGTCTGTCCCTGCGGTACATGGTTCTGTGGATTGCCTGCGTTCTGATTGCCTTTATTCTTCAACACAATATCCTCTGCCTTTACATACCAGTCCACATCTGCACCACCAAACGTCTTTCTTGATACCGTATCGGCTACGGGATTGACAAGCTCTACAACTGCATTGTACGGAAATTCCCTTAACGGCACTTCTGGCGGTACGGACACGGGGATAATTCCACCATGCAGACTACATTTCAAGTCATAGATACGCTTTTTAAGCTGGGTACTCGGTGTCCCGTCCTCATTCTGCATAAACACATCACGCACCGCTGTAAATTTTAATTCGCCAAATGTTTTCTCTTTGTCAATAACAAACCCGTTTGATAATCTCATAAATTCTTCACTCCTTTACTTTTCTTCAACTGCTACAATATCATCAGCAACTAATACATAATCGGTATGTCCCATATCCCCGATTGCGTAACCTCTGCCGTACAACTTCGGATTGACAAGTTTTACTTTCTGTTCATACTTGAACTTCTTTTCGCCAGCCTGCACGGGAATTTCCACTACAACATTTTCGCCTTTCTGTACGTCAGAATAAAGGTTATAGCTTCGTCTGGCTAAGACCCTGCGGTTATTTTTATCTCTTTCAAAGATAGGCTCGCTTTCTCCTGCAAATTCAAGAGTTCCAAAAGACTGTGCCATATCTGGCACGACATATTTCATTTCCATAATGTTTTACCTCGTTTCTTTCTATTTTGATAAATTGATTGTAATTTCTTATTCTGGCGGTTTGGGAAGTACCAGCAATCCCCCAGATAGTAAAGGGTAAAATCAATGCTTCGCACCCTTGACTATCCGTGTTCTTGCAGGTTGGTGGCAGACAAGCCAGAATAAGCAAAAGTCTGCCGTTTGACAGCTTCGGCGGAGAGCGTGATTTTTCTTTCATCATACCGTTACCGCCTTATGATTTCTTCATTTTACGGCGTTTGTAAAGATATGTTCCAGCCAGTCCACCAGCAGACGCAAGCAACATCACAAGAAATGCCATTACATTTGTACTGTCGCCCGTTTTGGGACTGTCGCTCGGTCTGCTCGGCTTTTCTGGTATCTGTGGTGTTTCGGGTTTCTCTGGTTCTTCTGGCTTTTCCTTAAAGGTAATCGTCTGTCCCTTATCCTCAATATCCTTATGCTCGGTAACTTTCTTCGGCTCGTCTGGATTGCTTAAATCGTACAATTCTTCAAAAGTTACAAGCTGTTTACCGTCAAGAGAAGTAGCGTCAAACGTAAAAGCAACTTCCACTTTCATAGTTTCGCTGTCAGCAGTAAACGTATAATCATTTTCCACACATTTTCCATTGATAAGAAGTTCTGCATTTTCTTCTTTCAACATCTGCCAGCCCACAAGTTTGTACTGTGTACCAACTTCTAAGCCCTCTAAGGTTACGGTATCAATGATTGTAACGTTTTTTCCAGCTTCAAGCTCTTTGTTGCCGTCCTTATTCGTAGCAGTCGTATGAATTTTGATGATACGCTCTGTGATTAAAACGGTCTGCCCGTCGTCCTCAATGTCTTTGTGTTCCGCAACTTTCACGGGTTCGTCTGGATTGCTCAAATCATACAATTCTTCAAAGGTAACAAGGTTCTTGCCACCTAAAGCAGACGCATTGAATGTATAGGCAATTTCCACTTTCATTTCTTCCTCATCAGCGACAAAGGTATAATCATTTTCTGCACGTTTCCCGTCAATGATAAGCTCGGCGTTTTCCTCTTTTAACATCTGCCAGCCTTTGAGCTGATATTTTGTGCCTTTTGTAAGTCCGTCTAATTTGACAGTATCAACAATCGTAATCTCTTTTCCTGCAAGGATAGTCTTTTCGCCGTCCTTGCTGGTCGCTGTGGTATGGATAGAGATTTCTTTTTCGTATTCATCAGTCAGCGTTCCTAAATCAATCAAAAGATTATTTCTTGATACCACGATTTCAAAAGGTGGGATAAGTTCAAAGCCTTTGTTGCTTTCAGAGCGTAATTCCTCAATGACGTAAGTATCGTAAGGTAACGCACCTTTGCTGTCGTCTGGTTCAGAAGTTCCAAACCACACACCGTCCTCGCTGGTCTTGCCTGCGTTGGTATTGTGCTTATGAGAAGCCCAGTCAGCAGAAGTGGAGAACTGCCCGTTATTGTCAGTTACCACGATATGACTTTCTCCTGTCGTCTTGCTTGTGATCCTAAAGGGAACATCAGCAAGACGCTTGTGTGTGCCTGCACCGATTTTTACACCCTCAATATCTCCACGCTTAATCTGATTATAGATAGAATGGGCTTTGTCGGTTAAGTCCACGATTTTTCCATTTTCTGTGATTGTAAAATCAATCGGCTTTGCACCGTCAGTTAAGTAACCGTCGGGAGCTTCACTCTCAACAATACGGAATTTTCCATAAGGTAAGAGGTCAGCAGAAGTAGAAGCGACACCCTCAATATCGGTACGAATTGTCTTTACCACTTCATTTTTCTTGTATAGCTTGCCCTCAACCAAAACAGAATTATCATTTAAGGAAATGATGTCAAAAGCAGTATCTTTCAAGGTTGCACTTCCTTGTGGCTTCATATCGCCCGTTTCTAAATCTCGCTTCTGAATTTTCACACCGCCACGGATAACCTTGTCTGATACGGAAAACTGGTTACTTCCAGATAATACGGCAAGGTCGTCGTCCTCGGTAATCTGTGTTACATATAAGCCCTTTATCTGTTCGGACTTATCGCCAGCCTGCATATATGCACCCTCTAACAAGTAGCCGTTTGGAGCTTTTGTTTCTTCTATGGTTAGTGTCCCAAGTGGAAGAACGGCTTTTCCGTCTTGCATATAGAAGCTGTCGCCAGACACCTTGTATGCGTCCGCTAATTTTGTGATGTAATGAGTTGTCCCGTAGCTGTCTGTTTCAGCGATTGTCTTTGTAACCCATGTTCGAGTAGCTTCGGCAGGGAGATTGTCTTTGTTATAGAAGCCAGCATAATACTTCCATGTAAATTCCGCACCTGCTAAAGAAGCGTTCCCTTGCGGATTGTCTTTCTTTGTTTCCATATCTATCTTGAAAAGCTCAATCAAAGTGTCCGTTACTTTTGGCGTATCAGATACGTTCAAAGTCGCCGTCTTTCCAGCTTCAATCTTTAAGGAATATACAGTTTTATCTACTTTATATCCTGCTGGTGCGGATAATTCCTTGATATAGACTGTGCCTGCTTTTACCTCTGCAACATCTGTATTTCCGTTTTCATCAGTCGTAAGGGTGGCAAGCTGTTTCGTGCAGTCCTTATCAGTAAAGACACCATAGGTCGCACCAGCGATTGAGTAATTCCCGTTACCGTCTGTAATGCTGGCATTACTGGAAGTCTTTTTAAGTTTCGCATTTCCAACATTCAGCTTCGCCCAGAATTGCCCCAATTCCTGCCCCTCGCCAGAGTAGATATAACCGCCACATTCATAGCGTCCTTTATTTTCTTTGACAAAGGTTCTTGCACCAGAGAAAACTTCGTCCTGCGTTGCCTTTGGAATTTCATCATAAGAAGCTCGCACGTTATCGCATTGCCAGCCAAGATGTACGCTCAATCTCTGCCAGACTACACATTGTTCCAACAGATAGACTTGCTTGTAGTTCAGTTCCTTGTGAGCTTCGCCATACTGTTTGACATACTCTAAGGATAACGCCACATCTGAAATCTGGTTGGCATTCATGCGTGAGCTTGCGTCAGCTCTGGTCTTGTAGCCATTCCTAAAATCTGTGTTAATGTCGATACAATAGGCTGTTTTGCCCTCAACTTTCATCATGCCCTCATTGAATGTCGAGCCGATAGAACCGTCATTCATTACTTTTTCAATGATACCGACACGCTCTGCACTTTCTGTCCAGTATTGCTTACTTTCTGCATGAACGGGTGTAGTCGGTAAAGCAGTAACGATAGTTGCAAGAGCTAAGAAGCCCGTACACAATCGTTTCAATGTCTTTTTCATAAATTTTAATACTCCTTTCATTTTTGGTATAAAAATAGACGCTCATTTCTGAACGTCTATAACATACGAGTATCTTGATTTCTAGTGATAAATGATTTATAGTTTGTTTGTAATGTTTTCTGATAAATTAAAGCTTTAAATTAGCCTTTGTTGCTAACAACCTGCTAACACTCTACGGTGTATGAGGGTACACCAGAGAGTATCAACAATTAAACATAACAAGCACTTATGCTTTAATTTACGGCATTAAACGCTCCCAAGAGGATAATCGAACTTCTAGCTACCACGGTTCGCAGAGAACTCCTAAGGGTGAATTGTGAGTTCGATTCTCGCCGGGGGTGCCATAAAAAAATAACCGAAAGCTCTCCTATGTTGAGGCTTTCGGTTTTATTATGCAATAAGAATCTAAATGTCAGTAAGTGAGTGAACGCTTTCTAACTACCATTTGTTTTCGTATATTTTCACTACTTTCTATGAATCTAGAAAAGTAAAATCTCTATAAAAGTTGATTATTTAATGAATTTCATCAATTTAAATGTTCAAGCACCAGTTTCCACTCATCATTTAAGAGTTGAAAAACATTGGTTGCTTTTCCTCCTCCGGATGTAAATGAACCATTGTGAAAGCCTTCGTAATGGTAATTATAAATATATACTTTTACTTCTTCGTTTTGTACTAAACAAGTAATATCTGTCGCGTAGTATTTTTCTTCCTTTATAATGTCCCATGCATTTTCAAAATATTCTCTAATTTCTTTAAGACCTACACATGTTTTGTCAGTAAACTGATATGTTGCAGTATCAGAAATCAATGGAACCAAATTGTCAAAATCGTGTGTATTGGTCGCATGTATATAGTTTTCGATAAGTTTAAATTTCATTTGTATCTATCCCTTTTTTTTACGAGCACTATGACCGTACCATACTTGGTAAATAATAGTGCAAAGTATTTTGTATAAATCCTGTGACTGTAAACTAGGAGAAATAGTATGCATAGAAAAAACACCGTCCTAGTAAAACGAATTGTGATCAAACAATATTCTCACCTAATATTATTTTTGGCATCGTAGTTAAACATCTTGTCCATTTTTTGTAAAACTGTTCTATTCCTAATTTTGAAACTCTTGCGTGAGTTTCTTCATCCTCAACAACCCAGTATAGTACATAGGTCACTTTACCTACATATCGTGTTAAAGGGATGGGATTTTCACCAGCTTTCACAGCATTAAAGTCTTTTTGCCTGTGAGTACGCTTTATGTACTTTACATCGAAAACACCTTTTTGTTGCATATAAAATTGTGCAACCTCCTTCATAAGTTGTTCAATTTCATCTTGTTTGTTGATTTTTGCTTCATATATGCATATCTCATTAAACATAGTTTTTCTCCCTCGTATAATAATCATTACATATATTATAAAGCGCAGTAAATTTTATAGCAACATGGAGAATATTGGACTTACAGTACTCGTATGATCTAGTTCATGATGCAAATGCAACATTTCTAATTGTGACAAACAATTTCCATGCATATCGAGCAAGTATTCTTGCAAATAAAATTGAAATGCATGCGTATAGTGCACCATCGCAAAACCTTATAAACGGTTTTACTGCCAATTATATACGTGAGTATTTCTCTGTCATAAAATCGGTTATATTAGATTAAAAACCAAAACCCTTGAAATTGGGTTTTGGTTTTTATGTTATATGATACGGTTTGTTGTTTCTGCGTCGTAAAAGTGGATTTTACTTAAGTCAAATGAGATTTTAATATCGCTGTGTGCTTTAATTCCTAAGCGAGTAGCTACTTTAGCAATTACGTTTTCTCCGTTAATGAGACCATGTAAAATACTTTCGTGTCCAAGTAACTCACTGATATCCACGTGGAAATCAAATTGTGTACTTGGATATGTATCTGCTACGATATTATCACAGTAGATGTCTTCTGGACGAACACCCATAATAACTTCTTTACCGTTGTATGGTTCTAAGTCTTTGACCATACTGTCGAGAACTTCTATTTTGTGATCACCGAAGGTAAAGTGTCTGTCTTCATAAGTTCCGGTTAAGAAGTTAGTTGCTGGTGCTCCAATAAATCCCGCGACAAATATATTAGCAGGGTTACTGTAAATTTCTTTAGGCGTTCCAATTTGTTGAATGTATCCATCTTTCATTACAACAATACGAGTCGCCATTGTCATGGCTTCTGTTTGGTCGTGGGTAACATAGACTGTGGTTGCATCTACGCGTTCGTGTAGTTTAATAATTTCTGAACGCATTTGCACACGTAATTTTGCATCTAAGTTACTTAAAGGTTCATCCATTAAGAATACTTTTGGATTTCGAACAATTGCACGACCTAGAGCGACACGTTGTCGTTGTCCACCTGAAAGTGCTTTTGGTTTACGATTTAAGTACTCTGTTAAACCAAGAATTTCTGCTGCATGGTTTACTCTTTTTTTGATTTCTTCTTTGTCCATTTTTTGAAGTTTTAAGGCGAATGACATATTGTCAAACACACTCATGTGTGGATATAGTGCATACGATTGGAATACCATTGCAATGTCGCGATCTTTTGGTTCAACGTTATTCACCAACTTATCATCAATGTATAAATTACCTGATGTAATTTCTTCAAGTCCTGCAATCATTCGAATCGTTGTACTTTTTCCACATCCTGAAGGTCCAACGAATACGATGAACTCATTGTCTTCAATTTCTAAATTGAAATCGAATACTGCTTGTACGTTATTATCATAAATTTTATTAATATTTTCTAGTTTTAATGTTGCCATATTATGTATCTCCTATGTACTTTTATTATAACTTTAACAATGGAGAACGACTATGTGCACAGTGACTAAATTTTTAAAGCAACAAGCAAATATGCCAGCGCATGAATACTTTTTGCTTCGTTGAGTTCTAAATCAAAGTGCTGTTCCAGCTTATGTAAACGATATGTCATCGTATTGCGGTGTACATAGAGTTCTTTTGCGCTTTTCATCGTATTTCCATTATTTTTGATGTATGTATGTAAGGTATTTCGCTCTTCGTAATCCAATTGTATGATTTTATTTATCATCATGTTACATAAGGTCTCATCCTGTTGAAAAACAAGGCAATAAAACAAATAATCAGAAATTCCATAACTTCCTAGTGGCTGTTGTTTTAAGAATGTTAGCACACTAGTTGAATCAAAGGGGTGGCTTGTATTCGTAAACAAGATTTTTACATTGATTGAAAAATCAAGAACCAAGTTACTGACCAGTGTCTTTGGATCATCAATGAAGGAACTACGAAGGATTAGTAGCGCATGCTCCGCAGTTCCAATTCTTTGACAATCATATAGAGATAAAAGAGCTTCTTCCACAAATTTTTGATTTGGGTAAATATAAAGTGTTGTCATAACACTAGTATATCGTTAATCTACTAACTTTTCCAATTTCCAAATATCATTTACATAATCTTCAATTGTACGGTCGCTTGAGAAATATCCAGATCGTGCAATATTGATTAGTGCTTTTTTTGTCCAAGCTTGTTGATCTTTGTAAAGTGCATTTAGATGTTCTTGGGCTTTAACATATGCCTTGAAATCTTTAACAACCAAATAGTAGTCATTTTCTTTTTCAAAGTAGTCTAAAATTGGTTGGAAATCTTTTAATTCTTTAATGTAATCCAAGATGAACGTAATCGTTTCATCATCTTTGATATCATCTTTCACCTTGTAATCTGATGCATGGATTGCAAACACATCATCTTTTAATAGACCAAATATTTCGATGTTATCATCACCAACAAGTTCATGGATTTCTACATTTGCTCCATCCATAGTACCTAAAGTAAGTGCACCATTCATCATGAACTTCATGTTTCCTGTTCCACTCGCTTCGAATCCTGCAGTAGAAATCTGTTCAGAAATATCTGCAGCTGGAATCAGTTTTTCTGCATAACTTACGTTGTAGTTTGTAACCATAATTACTTGTAGTTTGTCAGCGACACGTTCATCTGCATTGATGATATCTGCCATCGTACGAATCAGTTGAATTGTGTTTTTTGCTAATACATAGCTTGGAGCTGCTTTTGCACCGAAGATAAATGTCTGCGGATGGAAGTTTTCTTTGAAAGTTTCATCATTAAGTAAACGTTGGTACAGATAAATGATATGAAACACATTTAGTAGTTGTCTTTTATATGCGTGAAGACGCTTAATTTGGATATCTAAGATGGCATTTTGATTAATAGAAATTCCTTCGTGTTTTTGGATATACGAGCTTAATTTCGTTTTATTTGTTGCCTTAATATCCATCAGTTGTTGAAGGACTTCTTCGTTATCTAGTTGTTGTTCAAATGCTTTAAACCACTCGATTGGCTTTTCCATTAAACGATCGTCACTGTGACTTTTTACAAGTGATGATAAGTCTGGGTTTGCATAGTGGAACCAACGACGTTGTGTAATACCGTTCGTCTTGTTGTTGAATTTTGTTGGATAGTGATCAGCCCAAATTTTCATTTCTTTTTCAACAAGGATTTTTGTATGTAGAGCTGCAACTCCATTCACGCTAAAGCTACCTACGATAGCTAAGTTTGCCATGTGAACTTTCTTTTTTGCAATAATTGCCATTTTTTCTACTTGTTCCTTTGTGTAGTTGTATGGCTTTAATGATTCTAAGAACATATCATTGATATCTTCAATCATTTGATAAACTCTTGGTAATAGTTTCTGAAGCATTTTTGCATCCCATGTTTCGAGAGCTTCCGCCAAGATGGTGTGGTTTGTATATGCAATACACTTAGAAGTAAGTGCAAACGCATCTTTAAAATTGTATCCATGTTGATCTACAAGCACACACATCAATTCAGGAATTAACAAAGTTGGATGTGTATCATTGATTTGCATCACGACATGATCAGCTAGATTATCTAACGTTTGGTGTGTTGCTAAGTGTTCTTTTAGAATGTTTTGTAGTCCAGCACTTACAAACAAGTACTGTTGTTTCAAACGTAATTCTTTTCCTTTAGTTGTTGAATCATCAGGATATAAACAACTAACAATATCCATAATGTCTTTCTCATATGTATCGAAGTTTTTTTGGTTCTCAAGTGGTAGTACGTCATACATACGCAAACGATTTGCTGTATGTGAAGCACCTACAATTGGCATATCATAAGGCATTGCCAATACATCAACTGTATCAGTTAGTGAATATGAACCATCTTCTGCTTTATGTAGGTTTCCGTAAAATGACACGGTTGTTGCATCATCACTGATTTTGTTTTCCCAAACGTTACGGTTGTTTAACCATAAATCTGGTAACTCTACTTGTTTATTGTCAACAAATGTTTGTTTGAAAAAACCATGACGATAACGTAGGGTAATTCCGTGTCCTGGATAATTCAAAGAAGCGATCGAATCCATAAAGCATGCAGCAAGTCTCCCCAGACCTCCGTTACCTAAACCAGCATCTCCTTCTTCGAACTCAATATCTTTAATTGAAACACCGTACGGTTTCAGTACTTCATCAATTTCATCGAAGATATTCATGTTTTGTAAGTTGTTAATGAGCAAACGTCCCATTAGAAATTCCATTGAGAAGTAATACAGTTGTTTAGCATCTTGTTTCTTCGTTAAAACTGATGTGTTTTCGATTTCTTTTGCCGCTAAGTTTTGTGTAAGTGTTGCAACTGTAATGTACATTTCATTTTTACTTAGTTGTCCAAATTCCTTCGAAAAAAGTTGTGTGGCAGTTTCCTGCAGTTGATCTTGAATAGTTAGCATTTAATTTTCCTCCCATATAATTCGTAACGCTAAAGGTTCTAGTGTTAATGAAGTTGATGTCGTTGTTGAGTATAAAACTTCATATTCTTGTATTTGCAAATCAAATGTCTTTGATTCATGCAAGTTTGCATTTGCTAGTATATATAAATGTTGATTTGCATCTTGGTAATGAAAGATAACTTGATCTTTGTCTGGCGTTGCAATGTATGCTACGTTCTCTTTTTTGCGTAAAAGATTTTTATATTTTGTTTTGATCTTAGCAATTTGAAATAAAGTTTCCATGAATGATTCATAAGCACTGTCATAGTGAAATTCGAATTTATCAAACAATGCAAGTTTCATATAATACGCATCATTTTCATCAAGTGCATACAGTGTATTTTCATCGACATCGACTCCTGTATTCATGGCTTGTTTTTCAAGCAGTTCTTGACCCGAGTTCATAAATGGGGCAAAGTTGTATGCAAATTGATTTAGTATCGTTATCAATAACGTTGTTTGAAATCCACCTTTACGAGAAATGAGCCTTGGTGTATCGTGGGTTTCACCCGCAGCAAATACCATTGTCGGAAGACACATACCGTTGTAATAGAAATCACGTGTTAGTTGTTCATGAAAGCGATGTGTATGATAAAATCCATCACCGATAATTAAATCATAGCCTAGTGCTTTTGCTTGCTCGGTACTTTTTTTAGTAGCGGTTAGTTCTTCTGCAATAAAATAAAAATCTGATTTGCATGCTTTTGCCTTCGTGATAATTTTTCTTGTTAGTGGTTCTGGCAAGGCATGTCCCATATCCGTTCTTGCACCATCTAAGTCAAACTTCTCAATGTAATACGGTAAGATATTACTTAAAGTATCCCATAAAGCTTCGTTTGGTATCTCTCCAGGAAATAAGTTTGCTTTGATTGTATCAAACAAGATATATGGAACCTTTGTGTCCGTAAGTTGCTTTTCTGTAACGATTTTTGGCTGGTCCATATAAAGACGGAAAAATGTAACATCACTCCAAGCAGGTTGTACATCATTAATTTGATCGCTGAATGCCGGAGCAACTGTCATATTGAATGTTTCGCGAATTAACTCCAATGGATTCAATGAAGGATCTGCTTGATAACGTGCAACAAGTGCATCCCATTTTTTTGGATCACGAATATTAGGAGCTTCCTGAAATTTTGCAAGATGCTCTTTTGTCTCCTTTGCAGCATACAGTTGTTGTAAATATTTTTCTTCTATCGCAGTTGTCGGTGGAATTCCATCAACTTTTGGTGGTTTATATCCTTGCAAATCATCAAGTCCAATCCAGTAAAACCAATCTGGATGAGACATAAGAAGGGTTGTATTTACAGAGTTTGTTCTTGGAATGATATCAAGAACAACACGCATTCCTAAAACATGACATGCTTCAACGAAGGCAGCAAATTGCTCGTCTAGGCTTAATTCATCTTTTGTAATAGGATCAAATAATTCTTCATCAATAGCGAAAAAGTCACTGACTCCATAAACAGATCCTAATTCACCTTTTTTATCCATTCGTGAATATTGCATGATGGGTAATAAATAAATGACATTGATACCCATCGCCTTTAATGTTGGTAAGTACGCAATCATTTTCACAAAGGTACCTGTTTCCTTAAATCCATCTGTATTGATTAGCTCAACTTGTTGGTCTTGATTATGATCAAAGGTCGTTGAAGTCCGGATCATCGTGGAATAATAATATGCATCACGATAATCACTAAGTAGTGGTTCAGGATGATTTAAGATATAGTCGATTTGCTCCTTGTAGTATTGATAAGGGTTTACTTTGACAATCTTCTCATCAGTTTTTTTGTGGGCAATATACGTCCAAGCTTTTGGTACATAATAGGTTTGACAATCGTCTTTTTCGTACATTTCTAAGACATTTCTTAGCTTTCTTAATGTGGTTTGTTTCATTGTTTTTCCTCACTAATTCAAGTTCATTATACAAAAATGGTAGGGTTTTCATAGGATAAATACGTTGGAAACAATTCCAAGTTTTTGTTTTGCATGAAACTTGTAGAAATGAAGTCATTTTAGAAATAATTGATGTTATACTATAACTATAGGAGGTGTTTATGGCTAGTATAAAAGATGTTGCAAAGCATGCAAATGTAGGAATTGCAACGGTTAGTCGAGTGCTAAATGAATCGGGATCCGTCTCAAAAGAGACGCGAGAACTTGTCTTGCAGTCCATTAAGGCACTTGGTTATGTACCAAACGAACTTGCTCGTAACTTTCAAAAAAGACAGACAAACTTTATTGGTGTAATTGCACCAAGTTTAACCCACCGGTTTACCTCAGAATTGCTCTCTCAATTGGAACAGGATTTAAGCGATCTTGGATATTTTCTCTTGTTATTTGTGTCAAATCGTGATGTGAACAAAGAAATTGACTATCTTGAACGTCTTAAGTCGCAACAGGTAGCTGGGACTATTATCGTTGCACCATTCATAAGTGTGGAACGTTCGTATCAGTTCGCCGATTTGCCACTAGTTGCTTTTGATCGAATCATCAATCCCAAGATTCCTTGTGTCCATGTAGATAACTATAAAGCAGCAAATGAGCTAAGTGTGCGTTTACTATCCAAAACAAAAAAGAAAGTGTGTTTTGTAGGGTTTGCCGCAGATCCAAAAAGTGATGCGCAAAAACGTTTGCTTGCATTTAAGGATGTTTGTAAAAAAGCAAATCGTGAATTTACCGTGTTTGATATGATTGGTTATGCAAGTGACTTTGAATTTTTAAGTGAGGTCTTTCAACAAACAAAAGACTGTGACGGATATTTTTTCGCATGTGACTATCATGCACAGTTATTTTTAAACATTGCACTAAATCACGATATAAAAATCGGTAAGGATATTTTTGTGGTTTCATTTGATGGTTTAAAAGGAACGAAAAACATTCGCCCATTGTTGACAACAGCAGTACAAGATATGCCTGCTATTTCACAGGCATTAATCAGTGCTTTGATGCGTCGTATCAATAATGATCAAGATGTTCCTGAAGAAATCGAAGTACCATATTACATTCAAAACGGAGAGACTTGTTAACGCAAAACAAGCTCTTTTTTTTTGCTATATAGATAATAAGGGGTCATTTTTTGCAAGATTTTAACACAGTATAAGTTGGAAACTTTTCCAAGAGTTTTCGCGTTGACTGGTAGCGCTACCAATGATATATTGTGGATGAAAGCAATTTCAAAATATTCTAAATCGAGGAGGAGAGAATAAAATGAAGATTAAAAAACTTATGAAAACTTCAATGGCTGCACTGATGACGTTGTCACTAGTAGCTTGTGGAGGGGGATCAGATGATGGTGGTAGTGATAAGGCAACAATTAAAGTCTTAAACTTAAAACCAGAAATTGATGAAGCTTTAAAAGACTATGCAAAATTGTATAGCGAAAAGAATGATGTAAAAGTTGAAATCGAAACATGTGGTGGGTCTAACTGTGATTATGCAGGAAAACTAGACCAATATATTTCAGCTGATAAAATTCCTGACATCTTTGTCCTAGAAGGACGTGCAGGATTTGAAGACAATAAAGAAATTCTTGCTGACATGGAAGGTGAAGAATGGGTAGCTGATACTGACTACGCTTACGAAATGGACGGTAAGGCTTACGGATTCCCATTAGGTGTTGAAGGATTTGGATTAACGTACAATAAAGACATTCTTGATAAAGCAGGAATTGATCCAGCAACATTAACAAGTTACGATGCTTATGTTGAAGCATTCAAAACATTAGATGCGAAAAAAGATGAGCTAGGAATTACAGCTCCAGTTGCAATGGCAACAGGAAGTGGTATGTACTGGGTAACTGGTAACCACAGTTTTAACTCATATTTAAGTGGAAACTTAGAAATTGGAGATACACATGTTCTTGATGAATTAAATGAAGGAACAGTTGAAGCAGATCGCATGTCAGATTATGCAGATATGATTGAACTTATCTTCAACAACTCTGACAAAACAGTATTATCTGCTGCTGGTGACCAATACGCAAACCAAGTAAAATTATTTACAGATGGAAAAACAGCATTTATTCACCAAGGTAACTGGATTGAAGGTGACGTAGCTGATATGGAAAACATTGGAATTTCTCCAGCTCCATACGGAGATGACAACGCGATTTATATCTCAGCACCAAGCTACTTTGCAGTATCAAACCGTAGCAAAAACGTAGATGCAGCAAAAGCATTCTTAAACAGTATTTATGCAACTGAAGAAGGACAAAACTTTATGTATGTGGAAGCAGCTTCTGTTTCACCATTTAAATCAATTGATATTGCACCTACAACAAGTCTAGCTAAATCAGTACACGAATCACTAGTTTCTGGAAAAGGATGTCCATGGAACCAAAATGATATGCCAGCCGATTTCGGTATGCAAAAATTAGGACCTGTTCATGAAGCCTTCGCAAAAGGCGAAATCACAAAAGATGGATTTGTGGAACAAATTACGAAGTTAATTGTAGGACTTAAATAATACGTATATGACAATGAGATAGGCTATCGCCTATCTTGTTGTTTATAAGGGAGGTACATATGTTACAAACAGTAAAAAAATTAATGAATAAATCAACCTCGTTTTGGTTTTTATTACCAACAGTGGCCATGTTTATCTTAATCATTATTGTTCCATTTTTAAGAGGGATTTACCTGTCATTTACAGATTGGAACAATGCAGTACAATCTACATTTAACTTTGTAGGTTTAGACAACTATCTTGGGGTCTTAAAAGAACCACAATTCTTATACTCATTACAATGGACATTTATTTACACAGCAGTAAATGTCATCGTTGTGAATGTGATTGCAATAGGATTGGCAATACTCGTTACTCAAAAATTAAAACTAACCAATTTATATCGTGCAGGATTTTTTATTCCTAACCTCATTGGTGGAATCGTTCTTGGTACGATCTGGATGTTTATTTTCAATTCAGCAATCCCGTATATCGGGGAGGCACTTGGCAATAGTTTCCTAGCAGAGTCATTTTTAAATAATGCAGGAACTGCTAAATTTGCTTTAATTCTTGTTGGAACTTGGCAATACATTGGATACATTATGATGATTTATATTGCTGCAATTCAAAATATCCCTAAGGATTTAATTGAAGCAAGTAGTATTGATGGAGCAAATGCATGGCAACGCTTTCGTAATGTAGTCTTACCAATGATTCGTCAATCCATCACAATTGGGACATTCTTGACATTGGTAAATGCGTTTAAACAATACGATTTGAACTTAATGTTAAGTAATGGAGGGCCTGCACAATTTGGAGCAGGTGGAAGTATTCAAGCAACACAATTATTATCATTAGATATTGTAAAACGTGGGCAATTAGGAACCATTGAAAACATGCGTGCATCAGCACAATCAGAAGCAATTATTTTCTTCTTGATTCTATTCGTGATTTCGATGCTTCAAATGCACTTTACAAAAAGTAAGGAGGTAGAAATGTAATGTCAAAAAAGATGAGACGAACGTTCCTTGAAGGAACAGCAATGATATTATTCTTTATTTTTATCATTCCATTTATTCTACTTGTGATTAACTCATTTAAAAGTAAAGATGCAATCCTGGACAATCCCTTTTCGTTGAGTGGAATTTTGGAAACTGGATTTGATAACTACATCAATCTATTCTCTGATAGTACCATCAATATTGGAAGTGCATTTCTTACAAGTGTATTTGTAACGATTGTTGGTCTAGTACTTGTTGTCTTGTTTTCTTCGATGGCAGCTTGGGTGCTTGTGCGATCAAAGAAATGGTGGAGTAAGATCATCTTCTTGATGTTTGTTGGATCGATGGTTATTCCATTTCAAGTAATTATGTTTCCTTTGATTTCAACGCTTTCTTCATTTTCGAAAGCAACAGGAATCGAAACATTGGGGAATGTGTTCTTCCTTCCAATCGCTTATTTGGCATTTCAATCGTCATTATCAATTTTCATGTACCATGGATTCATCAAAGGAATTCCAAAGGAATTAGAAGAAGCAGCAATGATTGATGGGTGTAGTCGTTTTCAAACATTCCGTTTGATTATTCTACCCATCTTAAAACCAATTACTGTAACCGTGGTTTTATTGAATGGAATATGGTTGTGGAATGATTACCTTTTACCACAAATGTTGTTATTAGGAAGTGACACGATTACTTTACCGATTGCCATTAACCGTTTGGCTTCACAATCATACGGAACAAATTACGCAGTTTTATTACCTGCAGCAGTATTAACGATCTTACCAATTATTTTACTGTTCATTAAAGCTCAAAAACATATCATCAAAGGGATGGTAGAGGGAGCAGTAAAATAAAAAAATAATAGGAGATGGACTTATGGGTGAACATAACACATATAAATGGTGGAAAGAAGCTGTTGGATATCAAATTTATCCAAAAACATTCTTTGATGCAAATAACGATGGATATGGGGATATCCAAGGTATCATTGATAAACTTCCATATCTCCGCGAATTAGGCATCGACTTTATCTGGATTTGTCCATTCTTTGATTCACCTTTGGATGATAATGGCTATGATATTCGCAATTACTACAAAGTACATGAAAACTTTGGGAATATGCAGGATATCAAAACATTGATTGCAAAGGCCAAAGAAATGGATATTCGAATTATTGTGGACTTGGTCTTAAACCATACATCAGATGAGCATGAATGGTTTGTGAATGTAAAAAAACATTCAAATAGTATGTATCGAGACTACTATATTCTTAAAGAAGGTAAAGCAGGCAAGCCACCAAATAACTGGGGAAGTTTCTTTGGTGGAAGTGCTTGGGAAAAACTAAATGATAAAGAATACTATTTAAAATTATTTTCAAAGAAAATGCCAGATTTAAACTGGTCAAATCGCAAACTTCGCACAGCCTTATATCAAATCGCATCATGGTGGTTAGAATTAGGTGTAGATGGTTTTCGAATTGATGCAATTGCACATATTGCAAAAGATACTAGCTATAAAGATTCGACATTAGAAAGTGATACAGAATTTGTCTCCGACTGGTCAAAGTTTTCCAATTTACCACGAGTTCATGAATATATAAAAGAATTTCATGAAGAAGTCTTAGAACCCAACAATGCGTTTGCTGTTGGAGAAGTGGGAGGAGACCCCAGTGTTGAAGATGTTTTAAAGTATTGTGCATTCGATCGTAATGAGTTGGATGTAACCTTTACTTTCGATCATATGTGGTGTAATAACATCAACGAAGCATCCTCTTTAACAGAATTAAAAACCAATGTGAAAGAATTAAAAGAAACACTTGAACACTGGCAAGTATCCTTGATAAAGAAAGCATGGTATCCGTTGTATTGGAATAATCACGATTTCAATCGTTTGGTTTCAAACTATGGAAGTATGAAATATCCACAACAATCAGCAAAGGCACTTGCAACGTTAATGTATGGTATGTGGGGAACCATGTTTATTTATCAGGGTGAAGAAATTGGTATGGAAAACTATCCATTTACTTCGATTGATCAATTGGAAGATGTGCAAGCAAAAGGTCAATATGAAGCAACACCGTTACCACAACGTGAAAAGTTTTTAAGAAAACTGTTTATGACTTCACGAGATAACATGCGAACAGCAATGCAGTGGGATGACACAAAGAATGCGGGCTTTAGCAGTGCTAAACCGAGCATGCTTTTAAATCCAAATTACAAACGTATCAACGTAAAGCAACAAATGAGTGATCCAAATTCAGTTTGGCATTATTATAAAAAAATCATTCATTTAAAAAAATCAAACATGACCTTTATTTATGGTGATATTGTGTTTGCTGATGTGATTGCTGACCAGGTTATTCAATATGCAAGATTTGATGATCATAATCGATATCTTGTAGTTGTGAATTTGGGAGAGAATGATTGTGAAATTGAAATTCCAGACATTCAATCGATTGTTTTATCAAATGTTAAAACAACAAAACCATTGGGTAACATATTGAAGTTGTCTGCTTTCGATTCATATATATTTAAAGTAAAGTAACATATGTAAAGCACATCGAAAAGGGTGTGCTTTTTAAATAAGGATAATCAAAATGAAAAATATACAAAACATCGATGACAATAAATGGAAAGACATTTCCATTGAAGCATTTGTCTCACTGATCAAGAAAACAAGTGAGCGGCCACTGGTTTTGATTGATGGACTAGCTGGTTCAGGTAAAAGCACACTTACTGACATGCTTGCTAGTCACCTGGAAGCTAGTGTTGTAGCTAGCGATGATTTAACGTGGCATGCAGATCCAATCACCTGGAGTGAGATGTGTGTACGTGAGGTAATAAAGCCGTGGCAGGCAAGTAAAAGTGTACGGTTTAAGCCAAATGCGTGGCATACACATCACCGACCAGGATGTATCTTTGCCGATGGAAAGAAACCATTACTTATTGAGGGTATGTCAGTGTGTAGAAAAACACTTATGCAATTTGCAGATTACACCATTTGGGTATACGCAGATGAAGTAGTTGCACGTAATCGTGTTATTTCACGTGATCTTGCAAATCAAAGTAATGGTACAACTCGAAAAGAAGTTGAAGAATTTGCAGCTTGGTGGGATGCGCAAACACACCCATTTTTAATGATAGAACAAGCTTGGAATCACGTTGATGCAATAATTAAGATAAAGCAAATACAACCCACGGTAAAACTCCAAATACAACAAAATCCCAAGCATGTCGCTTCATTATAACTAAATGCATATACGAAAAAGAGGAATTACAGCAAATAATTCCTCTTTTATGTGTATGTAGATTGTTTTTTATTTTTCCTTTTACGGTGTATGAGTCTGACTATTAGTAGCATAAATATGATGAGTAAGGCATAGCTAATGTACGTACGAATATTGTTTTCAACATGCAGAATGGTAGATGTTTTTGATGTATTTTGTGACCATGTTTGCTGGTTCTGTATTTCCACTTCTGATGTTGGTGTTTCTATTCGCTTGCAATAAACCAAGTACCGAACCTCAGAAGTTGGATAAGGATGACAAGTCATTAAAGTTAGCATGTCACGGTTTTCTTGTATAAAAACTTCATTGATTTGTGAAGGTTCGACAATTTTAACATCTTCAACTTCGTAACTTAAGGTTTCCCAGAAATTTGTAATATATAGAATGTCATTTTGTTGTAGTTGTTCAATATCACGGAACATTTTTTGATATTTCGCTCCACGATGACCCGCCAGTACCGTGTTGGTATGATTTCCACCAATAGGAAATGACGTTTGGCCAAGTTGTGCAATTCCTTTTTCCATATGTTGTTCACTTGCACCTAAATAGATAGGCAGTTCGATATCCATTCTTGGAATTTGAATGTATCCGATGAGTTGATCTTTGATACCAAAGTCGGATAAGTTAAAGTCACTTTGTGCAAAAGCAAAAGGATCTTGAATCACTTGTTGTTGGTTTTGGAATAATTGCGTATTGTACTGTAACATTTGCTGGTAAAGATGATCATCTAATTTATCATTTTGAGCAACAGTAGAATTCTCGGATTTCGTGTATGTTTTTTTAAAGGATGTAATTATTTGTTGGTTTTTGAATGAGTAATATGTATCCGTGAGTGTTGGCAACAAAAATATCAATAAACCACATAGAAAGAGTATGATAGTTCCAATCACGATGGTTTTCTTTTTCATGAGGGATCCTTCTTTCTTCTTTTGCGAATGTAAATTACACCAAGTAATAAAGATGTACCAATTACACCAACAACCAGTGCATCTGCATACGTCTCAAGCCAATTCTTTGGCTTGAATAATTGTTGACTAGAAGTCTCACTTTTTGTGTGTTGTGATCGTACACCACGTACAAGAAGACGATGAGAATTGATGCCATACGGCGTACATGTTACAAGTGTAACCATATCTTGTGAAAAATCGATTTTCAAAGCTTGAGTCTCGGTTGGCTTTACAATTTGAATGTCGACCACTTTATATGCTAACTCATCATCTAATACATGTAGATAAAAAATATCGTTCAGCGCTAGTTGGTCCAAATCATTAAATAACTTTGCTGTTGGTAATCCTGTATGGGCAGAAAGTATAGTATGTGTAGCAGTTCCTCCGATTGGTAAAGAGGTGTGTTCAAGATGTCCAACACCTTGTTTTAATACTTGTTCGCTAGTTCCATGATAGATTGGCAAATGGACTCCAATTTTTGGGATTGATAATGAGCCCATGATACCACTATCATCAATGCGTAATGCATTTCGATATTCTGTATCCATGTTGTAGGAATTTGTTACGTCAAAAGGATCTGTAATTTGAACGTTTCCAGTCAATCGCTCATTGTACGTTTGAGCAAGTTGTCTTTGTTGTTGTATTTGTTCGTGTTCCAGTTGCGCAATTGACGCATCGTACTGACCAATTGCAACGCTTTGCTTGTAGGAATGGTATATATTGCTAATGGCAGGGTAGAGCATAATTGCTAAGCCGATAACAAATACCAAACCGATGATTACTATCTTTATCTTCTGTTTCATTACACGCTCCCTTTGTATAAAAAAGAGGTACAAATAGAACTTGCACCCCTATACAATAATTTGATTTATTTTGCTTTCTTTTTGTAAACTACAAAACCAAGTGCTGCACCTGCCATAATAACAAGTCCACCAATTGTGAATATCCAAGTTCCCATTCCACCAGTTGCTGGTAAACTGAATCCTTTAGCGTTGGTGATTGTAACTTCCGTTAACACGACTTTTTGATCAGTTGATGCATCTGAGAAATCAACAGCGTTCGAAGGTGCATTGTTGACTTTGTATGTTGCGCTACCATCATCAGCTGCGATAATTTCAATTTTTGTTTTTACATCTGAAAGTACGTAACCTTGTGGTGCCATTGATTCTTTTACATAATATGTTCCAGCTTTCAATCCTTTGAAATATGCGTATCCATCTGCTCCAGTTTCTTGTTCACTACCAACTTGTTTCGTGCAATCTTCATCAGTGTATACTTTAAACTTCGCACCTGGAAGTAATGTATTTGTGTTTTCAGCATCCACTTTCTTAATTGCTACCCCATATGTATACGTTTTAACAATTATTTTTTCTGTTTCGTGTTTCTCTCCACTATTTGGGTTATTCGTGTAAGTTAAACTTACATCATTTTCGTTTTCCTTACCACCAATGTTCGCAAATTTATTTAGTGTTGCTTTGTATAATACTTTCACAGAGTCGTAGCTCTTGATAACACTGTAATCAAAATTGAATGTAATTGTTGTAGTAGTACCTTCAACGATTGGATTTGGGTCTGTTGTCATTGTGTAACCAGTAGTAAGTTCAGTGTCATCTTGACCGGCTTTTACTCCAAATACTTCAACTGTACTAGCTTTGAACGTTAATCCTTTGCTTAACGTATCTGTTAAGTAATAAGCAATACTTTCTTCAATTACATTTGGTGCATAGGATAATACAGAAGCAGTAAGTTTATAAGTTACATCATCCCCAATATTTTCATTTGATGAAGTAACATCTTCTGGGTTAACAATTTTTTTATCGACAGTCGGTTTTGCATCTTTTGGTGTTACCACCACATTATAAGTGTAATCGGTGTTGTTTGTAGTGCTTGGAATTGCAACACTGATTGGTTTATTTTGCACATATGCATTTGTTGAAGCCGATCCTGTCTGAACAACAACGTAATACCCAATTGGTAATTCTTGTGCCGTACTTCCACCTTCAAAAGATGTTCCAGTCGCATTCGTAGCTTTTGCATAAGCTTCTAAACTTGCTGCAAAGGCAATACGTTTTGACTCTGATGTTAAATCTTTCATTGATTGAATGGTATAAGAACCATAATTTGTATTTCCAAAGAACCCTTCAAATGCAGTAGTTGCCGAATATTCATAGATTCCTGAACCGGCAGTATAGTCTAATACTTTGTATGCAGTATACGTCGCACCTTCTCGATTGATTGTAAGAGTACCTGTTGTTGCACTTGCATCAAATGATGCTGCATGCGTTGGAACTTGCATTCCAACCATCATAATCATTGCAATTAGCATTGCTGTAAAAACTTGTTTCATTTTGTTTCTCATTTTAAAATCCTCCTCGTTTATTATTTTTTTTAAAACTACAAAATGTTTTTGAACAATTGGCTAATGAATGTTTTGCATAACGCATCTCCCTCTTCATTAACACACACATATAGAATGAAACACATAATAATATTGCACCAAGAATGATATAAATGTAGTTACCTGTGCCTCCCATTGATGGTAAAATGGAACCTTTTACATTGGTTATCGTAAAAGTCACGTTGAGTGCCGGTCCATCAACATCAATCTGAACGCCATCTGTGGTAGTTTCTGGTAGTTCTAAAGGCAAGGACACAAGTATTGGGTCTTTAAGTATGTTGTATCCTTCTGGTGCTAAAATTTCTCTAATTCGATAATCTCCCCTCTCTAAATTGTTGAAAACAGCTTCACTTTCATTTAGCATCTTCATAACTTTAATCTCAATCCATTGATTTTCTTCGTTTTTCTTTTCTAAGACGAAACTTGCTCCCAAGAGCGGTTGGTTGTTTTCATCAACTTTTTTTATTTTTATACTACCAACTTCAATGTTCCTAATATTCTGGTGACCATCTTCATCTGTAAAGTATTCAGGCCGATACTGACTATCTGCTGTGAGGTTGTCACCAACTTTTATTTCCACAACTCGATAGACATATTCCACTTTATCGGTTGATAAATAATCAACGTATTTTGGTAAACCAAAGTAGCTATAATTCCAATTATCATGAATCGATACTACCTTTTGTGCAATTTTATTTCCAGTTTTATCTTTAGCGATTTCATAAGTGGAATCAGCGGTTCCTTTTATTTTTCTTTCCAGTTGAATCGTAATGCTTTCAGGTCTTGATGGACTGTCTTGATCCTCCCAGTATTTTTGACCTTGCAATTCAATGGTAGGGAAAATGGAGTTTACATAATCGAGAGTCGTTTTGGTGTCGTTGATAATGCCACTAGCCGAATAGGTTGTTAAATCAATGGTGATATTGGTATTTGTTTCATCATGTTTGATTTCATGTAATGTAAATTCATCATCAATTTCTTTGACTTCCTTGATTGTGTACGTTGTTCCTGCGGGTATCCCTTGCATCGTATATTCACTACCTGGTGTTAACGATACGTTGGTATCTTCAATTGGATTTTGTCCTTCAAGACCAAGTCCAGCGACATTCTCAAAAGAAACGATAAATTTATAGGTTTTATTTGGATCAAACTGTTCTCCATCTTTAATTGATTTTTTTAGGGTAAGAGAACCAGTCTTTAATGTATTTGTATATTTTATTTTTAAGTTTGTACTTGATTTTGTGCTATCTGGATCATCATATCGGTAAAATGCAATCGCGTGATCTGGTTGGCTTATGCCTGAAGTTGCTTGCTTCACTAGACGTCCATCACCGGCCTCCAGGCCATTGATTCGCGATAAAGAGGTAAGCTCTTTTGTTTGTTGTACATTAGTTGTCACTTGATTTAGTGCACTAGGTGAAATCGTCTGATTATCTTCTGTTACTGTCCATATAGTTGAAAAAATATTTGGATCAAGACCAATTTCACTAATTGCAATGTAACTTCCTTTACGAAATTGATTTCTAAATGTAGCTACTTGGTTGTTAGATAGTGAGAACATCCCATCTGTTACTTCGCGATATTCACTGGTTGACAATGAACCACCAGCAATTGAATAAGTTGCCCCACTGGCTTTTTCTAGTACTTTTGAAGCTAATGAACCGTAATCATTAATTGTACTTGGATCTGTTGAAAATCCATTCGACATATCTGAGGATGTATTAGATTTGTGGAAAGTAAATGGTGAAATATACACGTTTACATCATTCCAGTATGCAAATTGAATCTCTACAACTTTTGTAAAGTCAAAACCGGTAATAGAACCATTAGCTAATACATGATCTTGTAGTGCCGATAAGTCTATTTTCATCGTTCGCCATATTTTTGAACCCATAGTGTTGGAACTATTCTGATAACTGACTTGATTTGCCCATGCTCCAATTCTAGTACCATCACCATCGACCAAAGCGATAAAAGGTGCGGTCCCATTCTCTGAAGAGTCTTGATAAGTTTCAAATGTCAAATAGTCAGCGGTATTTGAAACATTTATATAACTTTGCTTGCTTGACTGATCAGCAGGTGTGATTTTCACAATACGTTTATCTGTGACAGCCTGTCCATCACTACTTTTTTTCTCACCAGGAGCATACCAAGAGATGACGTCTTTTCCATCCTTGTTTATAAATGAGGCTGAGACATTAGATACTTTACTAAGTGTTTGTGATTTGTCTGTTGTTGTATATGTGTTGTAAATTTTCTCTTTTGCTTCAGTGCTTCCGCCAACATATGCAATGGTATCAGTAACTAAATTTTTGATTGAAAAATCAAAATTCATATTCTTTAAATTATTCATTGATTCATTGAAAATTGCATCAACACTTGGAATTTCTACCTCTTTTTCAACTTGCAAGTTATTTCGTTCCGGGAAGTTGAAAGTAATCTTCATGTTAGATTCCCAAACTCCACGTTCCATATAGAATATTTTCATCACATGTTCATCAGTGTATGAACTTTTTGGTAAAACATTGGCAAATGGAGTACTCTTTGGTCCCAAATGTTCTCCATTTGCATCTTTTGTTCCTGAGACAGTTGATGTTTGCGTATTAAAGTTAATTGAACCATATACACGACCGTGATCTCCACCGATATCTAGAACTAAATTCCCATCAATATAAATCCAAATATCATCATCTCCAGAGAAATCAAATACAATGTCTTTATTGGCTCCGTTCATCTCAATGGTACCATCTTCACTTAAGGTAAATGGAATCTCCATTTCCATTCCAAATCCATAATCAAGCTTATTTACATTTCCACTTTGACCACTGTCGTTAAATGGAAAAAATCCCATCGTCTCAACGTTCTCACCTGTAAGTCCATTGATTCCAACACCTGTACGTTGTAAGTAATATCCATCTACATTTGACTCTTTCATTTGTAAAGCATAGGATGATTCAGCACTGTCAAACTCCCAATAACCATTACTGTTTAAAGTGAATGGGAAGGCAACTTGATCGTAAACTGCAGCCAAAGGAGTATTCTTGTTGCGTAAAAAACTTGTATTAAAATATGGCACTTCAATTTGGTTCATTGTCACTTTACCGTTACTTAGTGTAGAATCGACCAATCCTTGGTATGCATCTGTTGAGAAATTTGCTGAATTGTTTTTGTAGTAATTGAAGTTGTATAAATTCCAATTACTATCAAATTGACTATCAGACCAGTAACTTTGATTTTTTTGTTCCCAAAAATCTCCAAAATATAAAGGATTGGATTGTGCATTTTTACTTCGGAAGTACTGTGCAATCATGCGGTTAAAATATTGAAATTGATTTTTATAATCGGCACTAGAAACTCCAGTCGTTGAGCAGTTCTTCTTACTTTGTCCGGACTTCATTTCATAATCAGAGTAATAATCATAAAATGTTGAAGTTGCATAATAAGCATCTTTAACGACTTCCTTACTGCCGTTTGTTACTGGAATGTCTTTGCTTTGATCACCTTTAGAATAATCACTTTCATATGTAGAATCAAAATCGACAGTATCTAAACGGTATGTCCAGACTCCATTAACTAAAAACTTTTCGTAACCATTCCAATAGTAAGCATTTCCTTTTGCACTTTCCAATGTGGTTTCATCAAGATTTGAAGTACGGAAGTATTCTTGTGTATCTGCATGTTCCCAAGAGTCATCGTAAAGAAACGCGATACTTCCAGATGCATCTGCTTGGATGTTTGATACATCCCAATACACAAAAGTAATATTCTTGTATCTTACCAGTCCATCTGCTTTGCATAGTCTTTGATTTTCACTAGCTGGTAGTGTCGAGATGTATAAATACAACTCATCATTTCTTGTTGTCCAGTCAGCATTTGAATTTTTACTCATGCCACTTACATCAAGATAAATATGATTACTATTCAGTTCTGTGATGGGCTGTATAGATGGATTGTTTGGTCCCAAATCGTGCCAGGTTCCACTATAATTTTTTCCTGATCCACTACTCATCACAAAGCAAGGGGAATCCATAGACCAGTTAACGGTTAAGTCAATTGTTTGCACATTGTTGTCCCAAGATGCACCCTTTGTAAAAATCACTTTGCTCCAAGCACGATCAAAGGTATACGCATAGATATGATCACCTCGATCAGATACGTTCATTTTATAAGGGCCACCACTGTTTTCATTGTTTCCATTTTCATCGAATCCGTAAATCCCAACACCGTATTTCGTTATCCACTCATCGTTAGTGTAATTCGAGGCATCGAAATAAACCGTATATTCATTATCTGTGGATACTGTCGTTGGTGTTTCGTTTGCCATAACACCATGATTTGGCAATATCAACAAGAGTATACACAACGCTAGAAGGCATAGTATGCCTGAAATGATCTTTCCTTTTTTATGTTTCTGAATGTACGCGAAAAAAACTTTGTTAATCCTCATAATTCCACTCCTTATCAACACATACATAAATTATATTTCACAATTCTAAACACACATTTGTTATTACCTTCAAACTAACATTTTAAACGCTTGCATTCAATAGCAAAAACAGGTGGAAACATTTTCAATCTCATGAAAATGTTTCCACCTTATTTATAGTAAAATAATGTTGTAAAATACCGTAATTAAACGATGATATCAAATAATTATAAGTGTAAATAAATGATAATTATGAGTGGTAAGTAAAAGGATTACTTGTATGTATGTTCATTATCAATTGAGGTCTTTTCTAACCATAGATTTAGTGAGTCGACAATCAGTGACATCTTATGTAAGTTTTCTTTTATGGCATTAAAATCTTCTATTTCATCATGAGAGATGACTTCATCAGCAACGATATTAATGAAACGTTCTTTGTTGTTAGAAAGTTCATTGAGTGTCGATAGCATTTCTAATGAAATTTGTGACAATGCTTTTTCTTTAATCTCTGGCACTTGATCTTTACCAATGGCACAGTCGTGTGAACAATAGTAATTACAAAGTGAAGGGTTTTTATAACATGTTGCCATGGCTTTTGCCTCTTCTGGATAGGGCAAGGATTTATCATATTCGATTTTCTCCAAGCGACTTTTTGAAATCCCTAATGCATCTGCAGCAACTTCACGTGTCAAATTTGCCTTTTCACGACTTTGAAAGTAGTAGTTTTTATTGTCTTTAATTGAACGTTGTCCCATAATCCCTCCGTGTATGCGCTAATACGTTTTTATAAAAGCATTAGCGTTTGCTAATAACTATGAATGCAAGTTTCATATCTATGGTTTTCATTATAGACTATTTGTATATCAAAACAAGAAATTGTTTGTGGGGGGATTGTTGAATATGACAAATTCAGAAATAAAAAAAGAGATACAAGAAGCTCGAGAAGCTGGACATAAAGCCTTAACAAGTCTAGAAGGTGCACGTCAACATTTAGAAAGTGCAAGCACTTGGGGAATCTTCGATATGATTGGTGGTGGCTTTTTCACTGGTTTAATGAAGCACTCAAGATTGGATGATGCAAGTGAAAAAATGGAACAGGCCAAATACGAATTACAAAGCTTTCAAAAAGAATTGATGGATTTAAGTGTTCCTGAAGATTTCGGCTTAAACATTGGAGGATTTCTAACATTCGCGGATTTCTTTTTTGATGGTATTGTCGCAGATTGGATGGTTCAATCAAGAATTAGTGATGCACGTTTGCAAGTGAGTCAAGCCATCGAGAAAATAGAACAAATCATGCAAGATTTAGATGCATGGGAACAACAGGTAGGTGAAGTGTAATGATAACGTTTTTATTTTTAATTATTTTTTCACGTGTCATTTGGGTTGCAGTTAAAGCAACTTGGTCAGTGACGAAGATTTTATTGTTTGTTGTCTTTTTCCCACTCATTTTTGTGGGAACAATTATTGGAGGGCTAATGTATGTGGCAATTCCTTTATTGATAGTGGTTGGTATTATTTCGCTACTAACAAGACCCATTAGTTAATTTCAATCACTAAAAGTGTGCATATCGATGCATGCTTTTCTTTTAAATTGGTGAAAACTAGGGGTGTTTCTCTATAAAAAAGTTATAATCTCATGTATAATTTAGTCTTGTTTAAGATATGACACATCTATGATGTGTTGAAGGAGAAATATGATTCAAAATAAAAAGATTTTATGGGTTACGCAAACTGCAATTTTTATTGCGTTACTTGTCGTGGTGCAAGCAGCAACTGCACCGTTAGGAAATACATTAGTTACAGGAAGTTTGGTAAATCTCATCCTGATTATCTCGGTGATGACATGTGGATTGGCATCTGGCATGAGTGTTGCGCTCATTTCACCAATTATGGCAAAGTTGGTTGGTATTGGACCGTTATGGTCACTGATTCCATTTGTGGCACTAGGGAATTTATCACTTGTTTTCGTTTGGTACATCATTGGAAATAAAAAGATGCAAAATTCGTATGTTTCATATGGGATTGCTTGGATTGTTGGAGCAATCACAAAGTTTGTTGTATTGTACATTGGTGTTGTCAAAATAGCAGTGCCAGTTATTTTAGCTTTACCTGAACCACAAGCTACCGTGATCTCAACGATGTTTGCCTTTCCCCAATTGTTAACGGCATTAGTTGGTGGATTTGTTGCTTTGCTTATTTTGCCAAGAATTAAAAAAGCCCTAGGTCAAGACTAAATACATACATTCAACTGTCATCTTCCTTATATAAAAGGGGATGACAGTTTTTTTATTGGTGTATCTTGTTCTTTATTGTTTTATGGTATACTAAAAGAAATTGAGGTGATTTTATGTTTGTGGAAGAACGACAAGCTTTAATACTAGAACAATTGCATAAAAATGGAAAAGTTCGCGTGAAGGACTTAAGTGAACAGTTTGGTGTAACTCCCGACTTGATTCGTAAAGATTTAACAACAATGGAGAAAAAGGGGTTACTAAAAAAAGCTTATGGTGGAGCAGTCTTAGAACGCATCAATATCAATCGTAAAAACGCAAGTCAACGAAAAGATCTGAATACCAAAGATAAACAGGAAATTGTGAAGCTAGCAAGTCAAATCATCAAAGAGGATCAGGTGGTTTTCTTGGATGTTTCAACTAGTAGCATTGAACTGGCATTGCTGCTACAAAAGCAAGAGCGTAGAATCATCGTTGTGACAAACATGATTGAAGTCATGCTTATTCTAGCAAAATCAGAAACCATCAAACTTATTTTTATTGGTGGTGAGTTAGACTTTGGTCGTGATGGATTTGTTGGTTCTACAGCCAATGAGGAAATTAGCAACTATCGTTTTGATGTGGCCTTTTTAGGAGTTGTGGGCATTGATGTCTTTAGTGGCAGTGTTTATACGTATATGAACGATGATGGACTCACAAAGAAAGCCGTCCTTGCTAGCAGTCAAAAAGCCTACATGTTATGTGAATTGGACAAGTTCAATCAACTAGGGAATTATCGGTATGCTGGAATCTCTGATTTTACAGGTATTGTGACAAGTGGTAAACCAAGTAAAGAAATTCAAAAATGTTTGATTGATGCAAATCTTGAAGTTATATATCCATAGAAGACATCGAAAGGATGTTTTCTTTTTGTGATAAAACAATAAAAAACAATAAGAAATACATTGACAACAATAAACAAGAGAATATAATGAAAGTAACAAGGAACATCATGGAGGACATAATGGAACTTCAACAAACCAAACGCATTCAAATATTAAAAGATAAAATGATGCAGGAAGAGCGCTACGTCAGTATTGAACAAGCAAGAATCATCACCGACACATACAAACAACACGAAGATCAACCGATAATTTTGAAACGTGCACATGCTTTGAAAGCTTCACTTGAAAAGATGGAAATAGGTATCGAACCAGAAGAATTAATCGTAGGTAATCGAACCAAAGGGGTTCGTGCAGGTGTCGTCTTTCCAGAGGGTGGATGTTCATGGGTAGATAAAGAGTTTGAAAGCCTACCAACGCGTCCACAAGATACGTTTCAAATTCGTAAAGCAGATATCAAAGAATTTCGAGAAGTTATTTTACCGTACTGGCAAGGGAAAACGTTAGAAGATGTTGTCACAAGTCGTGGTGGTAAACAAATCAAAGAGATTGCAAAAGTTGCTAAAATAAATCAAACGGACCATGCTCAAGGACACATTTGTCCAGACTGTCAAACTTGGTTAGCTAAAGGTCCTGCAGGTTTGTATGAACAAGCACGCAAAGCCCATGCCAAGGCAACAGGTGATCATGCACAATTTTATGAGAGTGTTATATTGGTATTGGAAGGTGCTATGCATTTTATGCAAAGATATCATGATTTGCTAGTGCAAGAAGCACAAAAACCAGAAAACGAAAAAAATAAAGAATCAATGCTTACGGTTGCTACAATTTGTGAAAATCTAACAAAACGACCTGCACAAAGTTTTCATGAGGCACTGCAGGCTACGTGGTTTTTATTTGTAATTTTACAAATGGAAAGTAATGCATCTTCATTTTCTCCAGGACGTATGGATGTGTTCTTATATCCGTACTATCAAAAAGACATTCTACAAGGCGTAATCACAAAACAAGAAGCGTTGGAACTCATTGAGGCACTATGGTTAAAATTTAATCAAATCGTGTATTTACGTAATAAAAATGGGGCAAAGTATTTTGCTGGTTTCCCCATTGGGTTCAATGTTGCAGTGGGTGGACAAGATGTAGACGGTAAGCCATATGAAAATGAACTTTCTCATTTGTTTTTACAAGCACAAGAACATTTGGGTTTACCACAACCGAACTTAAGTGTCCGCTTGCACAAAAACACAAGCGATGCCTTGTTGAAACACGCCATTCGTGTTGTTGCCAAAGGTAGTGGTATGCCACAGTTCTTCAATGATGAAAGTATCATTGATGCAATGATGGATTTAGGTATTAGTCAAAAAGATGCACGTAACTATGCCATTGTTGGTTGTGTGGAGCTGACGACATCAGGCAATGGTTTGGGATGGTCGGATTCGGCAATGTTCAATTTCAATAAGGCGTTGGAACTCACGTTAAATCATGGAACTTGTTTACTTTCAAAACAAGTGATGTCTCCAGATTTTGGTGGCTTGGATACCTATACATCGTATGAAGAGTTAGAAATAGCATATGAAAAAATGTTGGATTATTATATCGATAAAATGATTGCTTGTATTGAAATTGTGGAACAAGCACATATGGATATCCTACCTTCACCATTTTTATCTTCGGTTATGGATGCATGTTTAGACAAGGGTGTAGATGTAACAGCCGGTGGTGCACATTATAATCTAAATGGAATTCAAATGATTCAAATTGCCAATTTGGCAGACTCGTTAGCCGCTATTAAAAAACTTGTCTACACCGACAAGCGTATAAAGCAAGAAGAGCTCTTACATGCACTACAACATAATTTTGAAAATGCAGAAGTTTTACGACAAACCCTGTTACATAAAGTTGATAAATATGGAAATGATGTTGCATGGGTTGATGAACTCGGAGCACGTTGGGCTCGCAAGTTTCGTTCAAAACTAAGAAACTTTACCAATGTAAGAGGTGGTCCATATCATACAGGAATGTATACAGTGAGTGCACATGTGCCAATGGGAGAAAACGTTGGGGCAAGTCCTGATGGTCGTTTAAGTCAAACTCCACTTGCAGATGGTGGGATGTCTGCAGTATACGGTCGGGACATCAATGGACCGACTGCGGTGCTTAAATCTGTATCTAGACTGGATAATGAACTGACGACCAACGGTGGTTTACTCAACATGAAATTTCTTCCAGAATTTTTCAAAAATGAAGCGGGCGTCGATAAGTTTGCAAGTTTTATGCGTTCGTTTGTACAACTAGAAATTCCACATATCCAGTTCAACGTTGTGCGCAAAGAAGACTTGCTTGCAGCAATTGCACAACCAGAAAAGTATCGTTCTTTAACGGTACGAGTTGCTGGATATACCGCATATTTTACCGAACTAGCAGGAGAACTACAAAATGAAATTATCGCTAGAACCAGTTATGAATCCATCTAAACTTACAGGCAACGTTTTTGATATCAAACGCTTTGCTCTACATGATGGACATGGTTTACGAACAACGGTTTTTCTTAAAGGTTGTCCACTGCACTGTTGCTGGTGTCAAAATCCAGAAGGAATTGCATCAACAAAACAAGTTCTTTATTTTGCCAATTCTTGTATCAATTGTAAAACGTGTCTTGCATACAGCAAAAACGGCGGTATTACTTCGCAGGAAAAAGGAATTAAACTTTGTCGTGAAAAAACTGAAGATTGGGATACGATTATTAATATGTGCCCTACCAATGCTTTGCAATATGATAGTAAGACATATACCGTAAATCAATTGATCACGGAACTCAAAAAAGATTTGGTGTTTTTTCAAAGCGATGGTGGTGTGACTTTTTCAGGAGGAGAACCTCTCTATCAAGCACCGTTCTTACTAGAAAGTTTAAAGGCCTGCAAGCAAGCCAATATGCATACAGCAATAGAAACGACACTCTATGCAAAAAAAGAAATCATTGAAGAAATCTTTACCTATGTAGATTTAATCTATGTGGACTTAAAAATACTTGATTCAAAAAATCATCAAAGGTATGTTGGTGCAAAAAATGATGGAATCTTAGATAACTTTCGATATCTACTAACATCGATTCATAAAGATAAGGTGATAGTGCGTACACCGCTCATTCCACAAATGACAGCAACAAAAGAAAACATCGAGCAAATTGCGAAATTTCTATTTCACTTATATCCCGATGTACATTATGAACTACTTAACTATAACCCACTTGCTAAAGCAAAGTATGAATATCTCGATGGTACTTATTGTTTTAGTGAAAATCCAAAACCTTACAACGATGAACAACTACAAAAGTTTTATGACATCGTATTACAGCAGGGGATCAAACATCTCATAATAGAATAAGAAGGAGACATTATGAAACTATTAATTGACAATGCAAATCTAGGGGAAATTAAACGAATTTATGAATTCTATCCAATCGATGGGGTAACATGCAACCCAACCATTTTACGTAAAGAAGGAAAAAATCCATACAAGCTATTAAAAGCGATACGTGCCTTTATTGGGGAAGATGCACAATTGCATGTACAAGTCATCGGAATGGATGCCATCACAATGATTGAAGAAGGTCATCAAATCCAAAAAGAATTGGGAGCGAATACCTACATTAAAATCCCAGTAACTCCAGAAGGTTTAAAAGCCATCAAACACTTAGCTAGTGAAGGGGCGAATGTTACAGGTACTGCAGTCTACAATCAAATGCAAGGATTTCTTGCCGGTAAAGCAGGAGCTAAATATGTCGCTCCATATGTAAACCGCATCGATAATTTAGGTTATGATGGAATTACGGTTGCCAAGCAAATTCATGATATGTTAAAACAAGCCAATTTAGAAACAAATATTTTAGCAGCGAGTTTTAAGAACTCGTTTCAGGTATTGGACTTATGTGAATATGGAGTTGGGGCAGCTACGGTTGCACCAGATGTTATTGATGGGTTCATCAAAAGTGATGTAATCACAAGTGCAGTTGATGCATTTACCAAAGATTTTGAAGCACTATGTGGGGAAGATACCAACATGCTTACAATTGCAAATAGCTAAAAAACAACCATCTTGTTGCTACAAGATGGCTGTTTTTTTATCCTTTTAATCCACGTGATTGGCGGTCCATATCCTCAACTACGATATCGTAAATTTCACCAAGTGTTGCGCAGTATTGCAATACATCCCAAGGTTCGTTTGTGTGGTAATGAATCTTGATAAGTTCATCATCACCAACGGCAAGTAAACTATCTCCCTTAAAGTTTTCTGAAATGTAATCAAAGATTGCATCCTCATTAAGGTCATGGCCTTCAATTAGTAATTGTGTATCGTATCTAAATTCTGTCATTTGCATACCTACTTTCTTATTAGTTGTATTATCGTACTTTTTCAAGTCAATTACCAGTCAAAAGAAAAAGCATCTTTCGACGCTTTTATAAGAATAATAATAGACTAACAGCCATCACGATCATTCCAAGAATTAATCCATAAATTGAAATGTGATGTTCACCGTATTCTCTAGCTGCTGGTAATAGTTCATCAAAAGAGATAAAGACCATGATCCCCGCAACTCCAGCAAAAATACAACCAAAGACAACATCATTCATGATTGGCATTAAAATTAACCAGCCAACTAAAGCTCCGATTGGTTCCGCAAGTCCTGATAAAAAAGAATATTTAAATGCAGTTCGCTTGGAACCTGTTGCATAATAAATTGGAGCCGATACGGCAATCCCTTCAGGTATGTTGTGAATGGCAATGGCTACAACTACAGGAACGGCTACGGATGGATCTTGAATGGCAGATACAAATGTTGCAAGTCCTTCAGGAAAGTTGTGAATCCCGATAGCCAGTGCTGTCATAATGCCCATACGATGTAATTTCTTTTTGTCTTTTTCATGCTTTGCTTCTTTGCTGTAATCTACCTCTTTTGGTTCGTGTGGGTTTTCTTCACTTGGAACAAGTTTGTCAATAATCGCAATCACAAACATCCCCACAAAAAAGGAAATGACGGTTGCCCAACTACCTAACTTGGTTCCAAGTTCACCAATTAATGTGGTTTGTGCACTAGCAAATATTTCAATCATTGAAACATACACCATGACCCCAGCTGAAAATCCTAGGGAAAATGATAAAAACTTTTTATTTGTGCGCTTTGCGAAGAAAGCGATAAAACTTCCAATTCCGGTACATAAACCAGCGATTGCGGTAAACATAAATGCAATCAACACATTGCTCATAATATCCTCCTAATAGTTAGATTAATCTAACTTTATTATATAGTATCACGCTGACCATGTGCGGTCAACTGTAATAACTCCTATCTTTATTTAAGCATATAATGATAGAAAGCCAAAGGAACTAGCACGTGTTGTATAAATAAAACAAAAACGAGTCTAAGACCCGTTTTTGTTTTTGTTCTAGTGGTGGTTTCGGTGGTGTTCTTGTTTATACGTTTTATTTTCGTGATGGTTGTTTGGATAGTTTACACAATTGACATGGTGTAATGTTGGATCCTGACAGTTTTCAAGGCAGCAATGTGGTTGGCAATCGCGTTGTCGAGTAACAAGACGATCTTGAACAGGTGTATTCACTGCTGGTTGTACCGGTTGTGCAACACTGTTTTCAACGACAGGTGTAGGTGCGGGTGCAACCGGTGTTGTTTGGTGAATTCGATCTTGATCACGTGTTTTTAGCAAGCTTGCATATTCGCATAAAGAACTTCTAATGGAAACTTGCGTATCTTTATCAAACATGTCGCCTTTGAAACGCACTTGAATGTCATCTTTGTCACGATTTTCTAAATACCCTTTGGCATGGATTTTGGTAAGTACATCAATAAGCACTGGAGCAGCACTTTTGTTTTTGTAGGTAATGTTTTCAACAATGGCTTTTGCTTCTTCATTTTTAGCTAAAAGCTTTGTTACATTTCCTTGTGCATCCAGTTGCAGTTCAACTTCTGGATTTACTTTCAAAAAGATCTGTCCAGCGATTGCTGGTTTGCTTACGTTTGCACTTGTACATCCTACACATGTCATAAACACCAGTAAAACCGCAAAGAATTGTTTAAGTTTTTTCATTTGGTTTGACCTCCCTTTATGAATTACACTACACCATACGTAGTTGCTTTTCTTAAAGTGGGGTAATCGGTGATTTAATCGTGATGTTCTTGGTCACGTTTTTGATGTGTTTCATTTTCCACAACTGGTTGTGCATTTTGATGCTCTTGGTGGGTTGCTGGATTTTGTTGTTGATTGTTTTGCTCTACCGGAACATGTTGTTGGACATTTTGTTGATGTGTTTCTTTTTCTTGGTGTTGCTGTTGCTGTTGTTGTGTGTTTTGGTTGTGTTTATTTTCAGGGACAACGTCCGGTAGAGCTTCAGGTGTTGTTTGGTTTTCTTGTTGATTTCCGTGTTTGTATTGATGCTTCTTACCAATGTCTTCAATCTGATACGGGATTTCTTTATGACAAAGCTTTTCCTTTAGCCGTATCTCCAGTTCAGTTGCAATCTGGCTGTACAAAGAGTCATCCTTCGTATCAATAAATACTTCAAAGGTTTTATCCTGCGTTAGTTTTTCATTTTGTATTCCATAATCGATAATGGCATTGGTAATTGTGATGTAACTTTTATCTTTGAATGCTTTTAAATTGAGGGAATCGATAGCATCTTGATTGACACCCTTTGCTTCGATAACATTTCCTTGTTTGTCAATTTCAATTCGATATTCTGGATTGTAGCGTAACCAAATGGTAGCAACAACCGGACTTTCCAAACGTGGAAACATGAAAATCAGTAGGGCAATGCAAGTGCTGATGGCAAGAAGTCCAGCAACGATAGTCCGTGGTCTCCATTTGCGTTTGTTTGGTTGGACATCACTTTGAAAAGGAACGATTTCATCAATTTGATCTCCGATTTGATAACTGAAATTAACAGCTAGATCGAAACTACCATTTGTATCTAGAGTTACAACATAGCTTTCGTGTACTTCCATCACTACGTATTTCATGAAATCACTCCTTTCGTTTTTGGAATTGATAATCCACTTAAATGTTCACGAATGCACTCGTAACCATTTGAGTAAATGATAAGTAGGGCAATTAGATAGTTGCGATGTCGTTCGATTACTTTACGTTCAACATCAACAAGTAACAAGATGTCTTGAATTGGCAATCGCTTACTGCTTTTGAGTTGGACGATCAAGGATGGTTTTTCAACAACGGCACGAACGACGCGTTTGCATGCATCCAAGGTTCGTTTTTGCTTAGGTCCGTATTTTGCGATATCGGTAAGTTGCAGTGAGAAACCTTTTAGTTCTTGTTGGAATTCAAGTAACTCCATTTGAATTGCTTTTGTTGCTGGGATTTTATAACTGTATTTCTGTGAAGGAAGATGATCAAGTAAACTTTGGTCTTCATCATCCGTTTTATCTAGGGAAATGTGTTGATGTCTTTGTTCACTTCTTAGATAGTCAATAACACGCCGCTTCATCAGTAGAGCAGCATAGCTTAAAAATGTTCCTTTGCCTTTTTCATAGGTCATAATGGCATCATAAAAACCCAACATCGCAAAACTTAATTCATCATGTACACCATAACTAACGTGGTGTTTACAGACTTCGCTTGTGATGCTTGCAATATATGGTTTGTAACTAGCGATCAGTTGATCTGCAAGAAGTGGATCGTGCTTTGCTGCTTCGACTTCTTTTACAATGTCATCGTTTCGTTTGTTTTGGTCCATAGACCCCCCTTTATATCTTAAGCATAATATAGGAGTCAGCTTTGGTAAAGGTTATTCGCTTTATTATGGTGTGATAGCTAACTACTATAAAATACGTAGCGAGTATTATAAAAATGGGGTAAAAAAAAGAGGAATTATCAATTCCTCTTAAAATCTTATTTATCGTAGTAAATTTCTTCTTTGATTTTTTGTTCTTGTTCCGGTCCTTGTAGTGTATTGATGATTAAGAAACCAAAGTCAATGACTGCTGCTGCACTACGTCCCGTAATGATTTTTCCATCAATGGCTGTATACGTATCCATATACGTTCCACCAAAGTCACCATTCATACTTGTGTAGCAAGTGTAGTATTTACCTTTTAAGTAACCAAGGTGTCCAAGGATTGTTGGTGCAGCACAAATTGCCGCAATATACTTGTCGTTATCGATAAAGTACTTGATCACGTTGCGAACTTGTTCGTTTTCTTCAAGTTCTTTCCAGTGTGGTCCTCCTGGGATAAATAAACAGTCGTAACCTGTGTGATCAAGTTCTGCAAGGTTATGTGTTTTGGAAACGGTAATGTCAAAACGTCCAGTGGCTTCATGGTCGTGTAAAGAATATACGTCGACTTCTAAACCAGAACGTCTTAGTAGGGCAATGGTTCCAACCGCTTCGAGTTCTTCAAATCCATTGCTCATAATTGTTAAAATTTTCATTTATGAGACCTCCTAAGTAACTTAAGTATAGCACTTTTAGCGCTAGAAACGACTGAGATGCTTAGCTTTATAAACGGATGAGGATAAAGAACAAACTACAATGCTGTGTTGATTGAAGTGGATACGAAAGTTGTTTGTTATGGAAAAACGACCCATTCCCATTGGGGATTAGGTCGTTTATTTAGTTGATCATTTCTTTTTTATAGAAACGTGCGTTGATGGTACGCTTGTTAATAGAAGCTCCATCCAATTGGCTTACTGCTTGTTTCGCAATTTTTTTATCGACATTTACAATGCAGTATTTGTTGCGAAGATCAATTTTACCGATTTGGCTTGATTCGGCTTGTGTGCTAATCAAGATTGCATCTTCGATTTGTTTAGGCGTTACACGGCTGTTTTTTCCAATGGAAAGTTTAATGTCAATTCCACCTTTTAATACAGGACGTTTGATTTTTTGCATTTGTGGCATCGTAGTATTTGCTACAGGTGCGTCCACACTGTTGGTGATCATGGCAAGTAAAGCAGCGATGATACCTTGGTGACCAAGACCTTCTGCGTATAATTCATTGATTAATTCAAAATCAATTGTTGTTTCACTCATGTTTTTGGCAATGCTAACAATTTCTTGTTTAAGCTTTTCTTTGCGAATCGCATCAATATCAACTTTGGTTGGGATATCTTGGCGTGCGATTTCCGCTTTGGTAAACTTCATCAACCCTTTTAATTGGTTGAATTGACGGTTTCCTTGAACTAGCGTAATTGCTTGTCCAGTTTTACCAGCACGACCTGTTCTTCCAATACGGTGAACATAGATTTCATTATCTTGCGGTAAATCATAGTTTACGACCAAATCGATGTTGTTGACATCAATTCCACGTGCAGCAATATCCGTAGCAACAAGAATACATTTTTTTGCATGCTTGAAGTTGTTCATGATTTTCGTACGACGTTCTTGCTTGATATCTCCATGTAGTGCGTGGGCTTTGTGATCTGATTTACTTAATGATTCGACCAAATCGTCAACACCAGCTTTTGTGTTACAGAAGATCACACATAGGTTTGGGTTGTAGTAACTCAAAAGTGTTTGTAATACTTCACGTTTCTTTTCACCACGAGGAATGTCGTAGAATACTTGGTTGATTGCATCAACGGTTTTATGTTTACTCTTGATTTCAATTTCCACAGGATCTTTTAAATAAGTCACTGCAATTTGACGAATCTGTTTTGGCATGGTTGCACTAAACAAAATCGTTTGGTGATCTGGTTTTGCTTTGCTTAAGATAAATTCGATATCTTCACGGAATCCCATGTTTAACATTTCATCTGCTTCATCCAATACCACACAATCACAGTCATTTAGTTTAATGGTTTTACGACGGATGTGGTCATTCAATCTTCCAGGGGTTCCAACAATGATTTGGACACCTTTTTTAATTGCACGAATTTGGCGATCAATTGGCATTCCACCAAAGACACTGACTAGCTTAATTCCTTCGATGTACTTACAAAACTTACGAAGTTCATCTTCGACTTGTAATGCAAGCTCTCTAGTTGGACATACAACTAGGATTTGTTTCATTTGGTTCTCACTGATTTGTTGAATCAATGGAAGACCAAAAGAAGCAGTCTTACCGGTACCTGTATTTGATTTAGCAATGATGTCACGTCCTTCAAGTACAAGCGGAATTGCTTTGGTTTGAATTTCTGTGGGTTCATTGTATCCTTGTTCACGAATTGCGTGTAATAATTGTTCATTTCTTAGTATTTCGTTAAATTTGCTCATTGGTTCCTTGCTTTCTTTGCTTGCGCAATTAGTCAATTGTATATGTGAATACAAAAATTAGCAAGAAATACTTTGAAAACCTTAGTTATATATTATAGATAATGGTGATTCGTATAGGTACTGTTGTGGTGTAATCTTACCTATATGGGAAAACGAAACGATAATTTTGATATATTTGATTGAATTGTCTGCAATCAAGCAAGTTGTTATAAAAAAATAAGGATTCCAATTGACAGTTTATGCAGTATAACTATAAGATAAATGTACCGGAAGGGAGTTTTTGCTATGAATACTATGTTGTTTACGTATGCGTTGGAGGTTGCAGAAAGTGGTTCGATTACCCATGCTGCTGAAAATTTATACATGGCACAACCAAATCTTAGTAAAGCAATTAAGGAATTAGAAGATCAACTTGGTTATCAAATCTTTGAACGATCAAGTAAGGGGATGTTTCCAACGAAAGAAGGGGCAGAATTTCTAACATACGCTAAGAGTGTGTTGTCACAAATTGAAAAAATTAAAAGTTTATCAGCGAAGAAACGCACAAATGTGGAATTGTTTGATGTGTCGATTCCAAGAGGGAGTTACATTGCACAAGCGTTTACGGATTTTGTTAGTACCATCAACGTTGAACGAGGCATCGATTTTAATATGCAAGAAACAAACTCGGTAAAAACCATTACGACCGTTGCAGATGGAACTTTTCATTTAGGGATTATCCGTTATCAGGTGTTTCATGAAAAATACTTTACCGATTATATAAAAAACAGAAAGTTGGATATGGAATCGTTATGGAAGTTTAAATTGTATTTAACGTTTTCAAAAGATCATCCGCTTGCTAACGAGGAACGAATCAAACAAAAAATGTTAACGCCGTATTTAGAGATAGTACATGGTGATAATATTGTTCCTTATCTTAATGCGGAATACATGAATGATTCAGGACAAGAAAGTCAACGTAAACGTATCTATGTATATGAACGTTACAATCAATTCGATTTGCTTGAGACCATTACCAATTCCTATATGTGGGCTTCCCCAATTCCAACAAAAATCTTGGAAAAGCACAACTTGGTGCAACGTTCGTGTGTTGGTGTTGAACTAGTCTACCGTGATGCGATTATTTATCCACAAGGATATCAACTATCGCCTTTGGATAAACGTTTTATCGACTGTGTCATGGAAGAACAAAAACGCGTTGCCCAAATCAAGTTTAGATAAAGATAGCTGACCACCGATTCGCAAGAAGTTGGTGGTTTTTTCTATTGCCAAAAATAGGTATTGACATCACAAGACAAGAGTTATATTATTGTATTAGTAATTTAATACAGTGAGGAGAAATTATGAGTGATTACATAGTAAAAACAAATGGTTTAACTAAAACCTATGGTCGACGCAATGTAGTAGATCACATCGATATGCACGTAAAACGTGGAGAGATCTATGGTTTTATTGGGCGAAACGGTGCGGGAAAAACAACGACATTAAAAATGATTGCCAATTTAGTTAGCCCAACTACTGGTACGATGGAATTGTTTGGTAGCACAAACTTGACGGATGCACGTAGTAAAATTGGTGTTTTGATTGAAAATCCTGGACTATATCCAGCAATGAATGCCTATGACAACGTGAAAATGAAATGTTTATTGTTGGGGATTCCCCACAGTGAGAAAAAAATCATTGAGTTGTTAGAACTTGTTGGTTTGGATAAGGTAGCAAAAAAGAAAGCAAAGAATTTTTCATTGGGGATGAAACAACGTCTTGGGGTTGCACTAACTTTAGTCAATGACCCTGAACTAATTTTATTAGATGAGCCAATCAATGGGTTGGATCCACAAGGAATTGTGGAACTTCGTGATTTATTTTTGAAACTACAAGATCGTGGCATCACGATTATTGTTTCCAGTCACATCCTAGAAGAGCTGAGTAAAATTTGTAATCGTTTTGGTGTTATCGCTTCAGGAAAATTGATTCGCGAGGTTACTTCTGATGAACTTCACACGTTGAGTCATACAGCAATTGTAATTGAAGTGGATAAAGATGTAGAAGCGAAAAAAGTATTGATGGAACTCGGTGTTCAAGACTTCCGTCAAGATGATAAAACATTCTTTGTCTTTGATGAAGATGCAAATCCTGGGAAAATCAATACCGCGCTTGTTCATGCCGGAATTGAGGTTTCAAGTTTACATACACAAGATGAAGATATCGAAAGTATGTTCATTAATATGATGGGAGGAGCAAATTATGTTTAATCTTATTAAGATGGATCTGTATCGTTTATTTAGACAAAAGAGTTTCTACTTTGTGGGACTTACCATTACCTTTTTTGTAGGGATTACGGTATTCTCACTTGCTATGGCAATTGACTATGGAATGTACGATAATTTAAGTAGCTCTGGCATATCAATTGCAACTGTGTTTGATATGACGCGGGGAGATTCGACGTTTCCAATGATCATGGCTATTGGTGCAATTATTTTTACCAATGCCGATTTCAGTAGTGGTTATATCAAAAACATTGCCAGCAATGTAAAAAACAAAATGGTAATTCCACTTTCAAAGTTTATTGTAAGTTCGCTTGCTTCTTTGATCTATATTGTGTGGATGGTGATTATCATTACGGTGATGTCATTTATTATGTTTGACAATGTCAGTCTGGGTAATGCCTCAGATTTGATTTTGGGTATGTTATTATACTTATTCTTTGTGATGAATATGCTTGCCTTGGTGATTGGGCTATGCATGTTGTTGCGTAATAGTGCAGGAAGCATTACGATTTTAGTATGTATCGTCTTGTTTGCAGGTTTGATTTATGCAGCTATTGATTACCTGGTATCGATTGATTTAACACCGTACTCAACAGTTGGAAACTTAACAAAGTTTACAGTCGACAGCAAAGAGTTGCCAACGATGATGCTCAGTGCGCTGGTTGGTCTTATTGGTTACAATGCAGTAGGCGCAATCGCTATGCAGAAAAAAGATATATAGTCAAAGTAAGATGTGTGTCTCTATGTAAAGATGCACATCTTTTTATATATATTTTTATATGAAACCCTTTTCATTGCTATATAGTATAAGTTTTTGTGAAATTCTTCACATTACCACTTGCACCAATGAATACGATGTGGTAATATAGGCTCAACCAAAATAAGTGAAACTTTTCACAACTAGGTGCAGGAGGAAATATGGCTAAAGTAGAAAAAGTAGAAAAAGTAGAAATTAGCCCAGCTCAAAAAGAGGTTAACACATTAGTTGACAAAGGGTTAAAAGCATTAGATGAATTTAGACTTCTTGATCAAGAACAAGTAGACTACATCGTTGCGAAAGCAAGTGTTGCAGCACTTGACCAACACGGGGTTTTAGCAGAAGCAGCTGTTAAAGAAACGGGTCGTGGTGTCTTTGAAGATAAAGCAACGAAAAACTTATTTGCTTGTGAACACGTAATTAACTACATGCGTGATTTAAAAACAGTAGGTGTAATTGCTAGAGACGAAGAAGCAGGGATTGTTGAAATCGCTGACCCAGTTGGAGTTGTTTGTGGTATCGTGCCAACGACAAACCCAACAAGTACAGCAATCTTTAAATCATTAATTTGTTTAAAGACAAGAAACCCAATTGTATTCTCATTCCACCCAAGTGCAAACCGTTGTTCACAACAAGCTGCAAAAGTTGTATATGATGCAGCAGTGGCAGCAGGAGCTCCAGAAAACTGTATCCAATGGATTGACACACCTTCAATGGAAGGAACTAACGCATTAATGAACCACGATGGAATTTCAACAATTCTAGCAACTGGTGGTAACGCAATGGTTCGTGCAGCTTACTCATGTGGAAAACCAGCATTAGGAGTAGGTGCCGGAAACGTTCCAGCATACATTGCTAAAGATGCAAACTTAAAACAAGCAACAGCTGATATCGTATTATCAAAAGCTTTCGATAACGGTATGATTTGTGCTTCTGAACAAGCAGCTATCGTTGATAAAGAAGTTTATGACGAAGTGAAAAACGAATTCAAATCTTACCACGCTTACTTTGCTACAGCAAAAGAAAAAGCAATGCTTGAAGCATTCATGTTTGGCGTAAATTCTCCAGCAGAAGTTGACCAAGCAAGATTAAATCCAAACGTAGTTGGAAAATCTGCATTCTGGATTGCTGAACAAGCAGGATTCAAAGTGCCAGAAGATACAAACATCATCTGTGCAGAATGTAAAGAAATCGGAGTAAAAGAACCACTTACTCGTGAAAAATTATCTCCAGTATTAGCGTTTGTTAAAGCAAACAGTACAGAAGACGGAATCACAAAAGCTGAACAAATGGTTAACTTTAACGGTTTGGGTCACTCAGCTGCAATTCACACAGCAAGCGAAGAATTATCAATTGAATTCGGTGAACGTGTAAAAGCTATCCGTGTTATCTGGAACTCTCCTTCTACATTCGGAGGAATTGGAAACGTATATAATGCATTCATTCCTTCATTAACACTTGGTTGTGGATCATACGGACGTAACTCTGTAGGAAACAACGTAGGACCACTTAACTTAATTAACGTGAAAAAAGTAGGGAGACGTAAAAACAATATGCAATGGTTTAAAGTACCTTCAAAAATTTACTTTGAAAGAGATTCAATCGAATACCTAAGAGACATGGAAAATGTTAACCGTGTAATGATCGTTACAGATAAAGCAATGGTTGACTTAGGATATGTAGATAAAGTAACAAAACAATTAATGGCTCGTGACAACAACGTAAAAGTACAATTATTCTGCGATGTTGAACCAGATCCAGATATTACAACTGTAAACCGTGGTGTTGAAATTATGCGTTCATTCCAACCAGATGTAATCGTTGCATTAGGTGGAGGTTCACCAATGGATGCTGCGAAAGGTATGTGGTTGTTCTATGAAAGTCCTGAAACAAACTTCGATGACTTGAAACAAAAATTCATGGATATCCGTAAACGTGCATTCCAATACCCTAAATTAGGACAAAAAGCTCGTTTGGTTTGTGTACCAACAACAAGTGGTACAGGATCTGAGGTAACTCCATTTGCGGTTATTTCTGATAAAGCAAACAACAAAAAATACCCATTAGCTGACTACGCATTGACACCAAACGTGGCAATCATTGACCCAGCATTCACAATGGGATTACCTGCATCAGTTACTGCTGATACTGGTATGGACGTACTTACTCATGCTCTTGAAGCATTGGTAGCTGTACTTGCAAGTGACTACACGAATGGTTTAGCTGTTCAAGCAATCCAAACGGTATTCAAATACTTACCAAGAGCAGTTAAAAATGGTAAAAACGATCCTGAAGCTAGAGAAAAAATGCACAATGCATCAGCAATGGCTGGTATGGCATTTGCCAACGCATTCCTTGGAATGTGTCACTCAATGGCTCACAAAATTGGTGGAGTTCACCACGTTCCTCACGGACGTACAAACGCAATCTTACTTCCATACGTAATTCGTTACAATGGAACGAAACCTGCGAAATTGTCTTTGTGGCCAAAATACAACTTCTACAAAGCAGATGAACAATATGCAGATATCGCTCGTTTGATTGGTTTAGATGTTAAAGATACAGCTGATGGTGTTGAAAAATTAGCACAAGCAGTTGAAGCATTAATGGCTGAAGTTGGTATTGCAAACAACTTTAAAGCACAAGGTGTTGACGAAAAAGAATGGATGGATAACGTTCATGAAGTCGCAATGCTTGCTTATGAAGACCAATGTACACCAGCAAACCCAAGACTTCCATTAGTTGAAGACATGGAAGAAATCATGATCAAAGCTTACAACGGAACAAAATAGTTATATTTCTTAGAGGTACATCCTATGGGTGTGCCTCTTTTTTTACAAATATTTGATATGTGATTTGAAGTGTACTATAATAAGCCTCACAACAAAAGGAAGGGAAGTCGTATGGATTTTAAAGAAATGATGAAAGCAGAACTCCATTGCCACCTTGATGGTTCTGTTTCGATTGACTTGTTAAAAGAGCTTGCAAAGGAAAAAGATGCTGAATTTGCATTGAGTGATCAAGAAATTAAACAATTGGTAAGTGTGGATGATCAGTGCCCTGATTTAAAGACCTACTTAGAGAAGTTTGATTTTATTTTGGATCACCTACAAAGTGGTGATGCCTTAAAACGTGCTGCTGTAGATGTGCTTAAACAAGGAGTAGATGAAAATTTGTGTTATATGGAATTACGCTTTGCCCCAAGTTTCCATGGACGTGAAGGCTTGAGCATAAAAAAAGCAATCCAAGCTGTATTGCAAGGGATGAAAGATGCAAAGAAAGCCTATGGCATTGAAAGTACATTGATTGTTTGTTTGATGCGTCATGAAAGTAAAGAGATTCACCAAGAAGTGATCCAAGCCGTAAAAGAACTTCGTCGTCGTACAAACATTGCAATGGACTTAGCAGGTGATGAACAAGCGTATCCAACAGTTGGATTTGCAGATCAAATTCATACGATGTATCGATTGAAAATACCTTTCACTTTACACGCAGGAGAAACGGGGAATGAACAAAATGTAACTGACTCTATTGCGCTTGGTTCTAGACGCATTGGTCATGGGTTAGCAATGGCTTCATTTACTGAAATTGAACGTTTTGCAAGTAGCCAGGCTGTAATGGTTGAAATGTGCCCAACCAGTAATTTACAAACCAAGGCAATTGCCTCTTTGAAAGAGTATCCTATCCAAGAATTCATGGATGAGGATATTGCCATTTCCATCAATACGGACAATCGGACGGTTTCTGATACCACGTTAAGTAAAGAGTTTGAAAAGTTAGATGCTGTCTTTTCATTGGATCAAGCGATGGTAAAAAAGATTACGATGGACACACTAAGAGCAGGCTTTATGGATGAAGAAACAAAAGCAAGTCTGCTAGAAAAAGTCGAACAAGCATATCAAGAAGTCTAACAGTTCCAAGTGGAACTGTTTTTTCCTATGGTTCGTTTACGCATCATGGTATAATAGATACGATAATGGAGATTCTATGAGAATATTACTATATTTTGAAAATGAAAAAATGATAAAAACCAGCGGAATTGGACGGGCGATGAAACACCAAATGGCTGCACTTGAAAGCCAGGGGATTGATTATACAACCGATCCCAATGATGAGGATTACGACATTTTACATGTAAATACTTACATGATTAACTCGTCTCGCTTAATTGCAAAAGCAAAAAAAGCAGGAAAAAAAGTCGTGGTTCACGCACATAGTACAGAAGAAGATTTTCGTGATTCTTTTGTCTTAAGTAATCAAATTGCCCCCATTTTTAAAAAGATTATTATGAACGTATATTCACAAGGAGATTATATTTTAACGCCAACACCGTATTCCAAACGTATTTTGGAAGGGTATGGATTAAAACAACCAATTGAAGCTGTGAGTAACGGAATTGATATCCATCGCTTTAACTATAATGAAGAGAAAGTAAAAGCTTTCCGCAAATACTTCAGTTTAACAGATACCCAAAAAGTGGTAATTGGGGTTGGACTGTATTTTGATCGTAAAGGGATTTTGGATTTTGTGGAAGCGGCGAAACGTTTGCCACAATACACGTTTATCTGGTTTGGCTATACCCCACTTTATACCGTGCCAAAACACATTCGTGAAGTAGTAAGTGAAAATGATATTCCAAACTTACTGTTCCCTGGATATGTGAAAGGGCCAATCATTGAAGGTGCGTATAGTGGAGCAGATGCCTTTTTCTTTCCAAGCAAAGAAGAAACGGAAGGGATTGTTGTACTTGAAGCATTAGCGAGTTACCAAAACGTCATTGTTCGCGACATTCCGGTTTTCGATCCATGGTTAGTTGATAAAGAAAACTGCTACAAAGGAAACAATGTAGAAGAGTTTTGCGAACTTCTGATTGGAACCGTTGAACAAACCTTACCATCAACAAAACAGGCAGGACGACAAACGGCATTGACACGTAGCATTCCAGAAATTGGTAAACAACTGGCAAGCGTGTACGAAAAAGTGTTGAAGAATACATAGGGAAGATATGAAAAAACAAAGTTATGTTATCAATTTTCTATTGATCTTTGGTTTGACCGCATTTGGGTTATGGTTTGCCCTAAAAGATCATTATAAAGAAGTCCTTAATTTACTTTCTAATCTCAGCATCGTCGCGATTGCTTTGATTTTTCTTTATGGACTTTCGTATAATTTTATCATCGGTTGGATCTACAAAGTGATTGGAAAAACATATAAAAAAGACTATCGCTATCGTGAAGGGTTGTCCGTTGCATTTGTTGGTGCTTTTTTTAGCGGGATTACACCGAGTGCTTCAGGTGGACAATTTGCGCAAGCTTATGTCTTAAAGAATCAAGATTTGAAGATGAGCAGTGCGCTTAGTTTGCTTTGGATAGATTTTATTATTTATCAGAGTGTCATGGTGGCATATACAACCGTATTGATGGTGTTACGTTTTAGCTACTACTATACCGAACAGTCTTCATTTTTTATTTTGGTTTTAATTGGATACGTCATCAATAGTGCGGTTATCGTATTCTTGTATACGATGGCTAAGTTTCCCAAAGCTTATGAACATTTAAGTGGGTTTGTGGTTCGAATCTTAGCACGATTTCACATCATCAAAAACCCAGATCAAACCATTGAGAAATGGAATATCTCGCTTGGCCAATTCACAAAGGAAATTCAAGAAATTAAACATCGTAAAAAAATGGTAATAAAATGCATCGGATTGAATGTTTTGCGTTTAACCTTACTTTATACCTTACCTTTACTGATTGCGTATGTAATGAAAATTGATGTTTCGTTTTCAATGGTATTTGATGTCATCACGATGAGTGCTTTTGTTATGATTGCCAATGCATTTTTACCAGTTCCCGGAGCCAGTGGTGGAACCGAGGCTGCGTTCATTTTAATATTTTCAACAATGTTTACAACCATTCAAGCCAATAGCATCATGATCTTGTGGCGGTTTGCGACGTATCATTTAATCATGTTGGTTGGTGGTGTAACGTTTATATTCCTAAAACGGAAATACGATAAACTTAAAAACAGTGTAATTACGAAGGAGGATTATCATGAAAATAGCAATCTTTACTGATACATACACTCCGGATATCAATGGGGTCGTTAGTAGTGTTGTCACGCTTAAAGCGGGTTTGGAACAATTGGGACACGAAGTGTACATCATTACCTCACACAAAGGATTTACCCCAGATACAAGTGAGAAAAACGTGTATCGGTTACCTGGTTTAGAAATCAAGAAACTTTATGGTTATAAATTAGGGACACCATATAGTCGTGCCGTTCGTGATGAAATCGCATCACTTGGTTTGGATGTGATTCACGTCCAACAAGAATTTACTGTGAGTATTTTCGGTCGTATTGTGGCACATCAATTACAAATACCAGTTGTGTATACCTACCATACGATGTATGAAGACTATACGCACTACGTCAATCGCTTCAACTTAAAAGGCGTAGATGAAGTAACAAAACGTTTACTTTCTGGAGCGGTACGCTACTTGGGTGATTCGGTTGGTGCAGTGATTGCCCCAAGTATGAAAACCGAAGAGGCACTGCTGCGCTATGGGGTAAGTCGCCCCATCCACATCATTCCCACAGGAATTGATTTGGACGCATTTAAAAAAGAACATATCGACAAACAAGTCGTGAATGATTTGCGGAAGCAATACGGACTGGATGAACAAACCAAACTGATTTCCTACATTGGTCGCGTTGCGCAAGAAAAAGACATCGACATGATTGTTGAAGGATTTCAATACGTAAGTGACCCACAAATAAAAATGATGATTGTTGGTGGTGGACCAAGTTTTGATGATTTGAAAAAACAAGCTGCGAAATTGCATCTAGAAAATCGTATCATTTTCACCGATAAGCAACCAAGCAATATGATGCCAAGTTATTATGCATTAGCAGACGCATTTGTTTCGCCATCGCTAAGTGAAACACAAGGGATGACCTTTATTGAAGCTCTTGCTTCTGGGCTTCCGGTATTTGCACGTCATGATGAAGTGTTAGACGAATTGGTCTATGAAAATAAAACAGGATTTTATTTTGCCGATGAAAAAGAGTTCGCACAAAAAGTAGACAGCTTTTTTGCTTTAGAAAAAGCGGAGCGTGAAGCATATGAGCGTGCTTGCCAACAAGTGGTTGAAAAGTATGACGTAGAAAAGTTTGCCAAAAGCGTGGAAGGTGTCTATAAAGAAGTGATTCGTGATTATGCAGAAAGCTATAGCATTGAAAGCGTACGAACAAGTGATGATTGTATGCGATTGCGATTAATTAATGAAAAATCAGATGATGATGAAACCTTACTGGTTTCTTTGGATGACTATGTAACTTTCCAATTGCGTAAAGATGGGTTTATCGAATATTCACTTTTCTTAATGTTGAAAAAGAAAGAGAAGATGTTATTGGCATACCGAATGTGCTTGCGCAAAATTCGAGTCAAAGACCGTACCCGTAAAGAAATTTACGATCTACTTGTGAATGATGAAGATCCATTAAGTATAGATCAAATCAACAAATTGGTCGAAACATTGGAAAATAAAGGATACATTAACGATGAAGTGTATACATTGATGTACGTTGAACGTAATGGTAGTGCCTTAAGTAAGAAAAAGTTAGTTCGCCAATTGCGCGCAAAGGGAATACCTTATGACATGATTGATCAACATCTACAAACGATCACAGAAGAAGATGAACTAGCAAAAGCTAAAGTTCTTGCTAGAAAGTATCAAGATGGAATTCGTAATCGTTCCCTAAAAGAGAAAAAAGACATGATCAAAAACAAATTGATCAAAAATGGTTTCACCTTTACACAAGCAAATGAAGTAGTTGAACAATTGGACTTTGCCGAAGATGAATTGAAAGAAAACGTTGCACTGAGTAGCGCTTATGAAAAAGCATTGCGTACCTACAGTCGTAAATACAGTGAAAAAGAACTCGTCAATCGAATCATTCAATATTTACTTAGAAAAGGATTCAATTATGATGATATACTTAGAGAATTAGAAAAGAGGGAATTACATGGCTCTGAATGATAAAAAGATAAAAGATTTAAGAAGTGGTGATCGTGTAGAAATCAAGTTGTTGATTTTTCAAGTAAACAAAGGGGTCACAAATAAAGGTGCCCCTTACTTGTCATTTCAACTACAAGATAGCACTGGGGATATGGATGCGAAGTATTGGAATGTAAGTGAAGCAGAACTTGAAGCTTATAAACCAGGCATGATTTGTAAGTTTAAAGCAGATATTTTACTTCACAACAACCAACTGCAAATCCGGATTGCATCGATTGAAATCTTAGATCAACAAAAGGAAGATATTAGCGATTATGTTCGTGCAAGTCGTTATACTGCCCAAGAATTAAAGTATAAAGTCCAAACCTATATTGAGGATCTTACAAACCCTGTCTACCGCAAGGTTGTCAAAGGCTTACTTGATGCATGTGAAGATGATTTTTACATCTATCCTGCAGCTAGTAAAAATCACCATAACTTTGTAGGTGGTTTGGCAACACATGTACTTGGGATGCTAGAACTTGGTAAGTTTCTATGTGGACAATACCCACTGCTGGATGCTGATTTGTTGATGAGTGGAATTTTAATGCATGACATTGGAAAAATTGTTGAGTTAAGTGGACCGGTTATTATTGAATATACAACCGAAGGAAAACTACTTGGACATATTTCGATTATGCAAGCAAAGATCTATGAAATCGCGCGTCGTTTAGAAGTTGACCAAACCGAAGAAGTTACCTTGTTACGACACATGGTGTTAAGTCACCACGGTGCGTATGAGTTTGGTTCACCAGTCTTACCGATGATTCCAGAAGCGGAAATCTTATGTATGGTTGATAACATTGATGCAAAAATGAATACGATGGAAAAGGCGTTGGATCGCGTAGAACCAGGAACATTTACTCCTCGTGTTTTTGCGATGGAAAACCGCCAACTGTACAAAGCGAAAAATAAATAATGAAAAATAAGTGAAGATGCGATTTGCATCTTTTCTTTATGTTATAATACTTTCATGAAAATAGTTGTCGCAATGGATTCATTCAAAGGATGTATGAGTTCCGAACAAGCCAATCAAACCGTTAAAGATGCAATTGTGGATATTCAACATTCCCATCAAGTTGCATGTTTTACCATGGGTGATGGTGGTGAAGGAAGTGTAGATGCCTTTGTGAGTGCTTGTAACGGTCGTTATGTACAGGTGCAAGTGCGTGATGCTTATTTTCAAAACATTACAGCCAGTTATGGTTTAATTGATCAAGGTAAAACAGCAGTTATTGAAGTGGCAAGTGTGATTGGATTAAACATGCGTGATAGAGCCCAAAGAAAACCATTATATACAACCAGCTATGGTGTTGGACAGTTGATGTTGGATGCAAAAGCTAAAGGTGTAAAAAAAATTATTCTAGCCTTAGGTGGAAGTTCAACCAATGATGGTGGTATGGGTATGTTAAACGCGTTGGGAGCAAAATTCTATAATTCCAACAATGAGTATTTAAAAAGCAATGCAAAATCACTTGGACAAGTTGAACGTATTGATTTACGTAAGTTTGATCAGCTGAAGGGTATTGATATCATTGCAGCTTGTGATGTTAAAAATACTTTGGTTGGAGAACATGGAGCAACGTATACGTTTGGTAAGCAAAAAGGTTTGTTTCCAAACCAAATAAAAAAAGTAGATAAAGATATGCAACATTATGCAAATATCTGGAGTCAAAAAGGTTACGATATTTCCAGTTTTGAAGGAAGTGGAGCAGCTGGTGGAATCGGTGGTGCTTTGGCACTCGTTGATGCACACTTTCAAAGTGGCTTTGAACTGTTACGCGTGCATACAAATCTTGATGAAATCATCAAAACTTGCGATCTAGTGATTACTGGAGAAGGACAAAGTGATTATCAAACAATGTTTGGTAAAGTACCAGCTGGCGTTGTCGGTGTCGCAAACACCTATCAAAAACCATGCCTGTGCATCAGTGGTGCATTAGGGAAAGACTATGAGAAATTATACGAACTGGGATTCATCGGTATATACAGTACTGCAGATAGAGCGATGAGCTTTGCAGCGGCACTTGAACAAGCAAAAGAAAAGTTATATGCTTGTGTGTATAGCATTATGAAGACCATCGATTACTGGGAGGAAAAAAGATGAAGAAATTATTAACAATCATAACTTGTATGTTACTTGTGGTAAGTGCATGTTCAAGTAATAAAGACTACGAACGTGATACAACACAAGGAAAAATAACAGAAATTACATTTGAACAGCTAAGTGATCATTCCTTTGCGAAAGGGGATGCAATGGTTGTCTTGTCGCAAACGACTTGTTCACACTGTAAAATCTATAAAGAAGATACCATTGTGCCATATTTATTGGAACACAATCTAACTGTATACGAATTAAACTTTACCAACGAACCTGATCCAGCTGCCTCTTGGGAAAAGGTTTCGAAGATGTTGGAAGAAGGATTAGAAGGGACACCAACGACACTCATCGTGAATGGTGGAAAAGTAAAAGAAGTCATTGTGGGTGAACAATCACTTGAAGATTTTGATGACATTGTCGTGGAATACCAATTAGACAAAAAGAAATAATGAAACTATTTTCAAAAAAATGAAAAAAATGTCAAAAATGTAACTATTGACATTTTTTTATGTTAGAATGTACGTATATATTGTAAAAGGAAGAGCAAAACATATGATGAAAGAATTCGAAAATAGCGCATTGTTCTGGCAAAAACTGGATACCATTTATTTGTCGAGCAAACTCGTTATACACCGTGCAAAAGATAGTGCACACCCAAAATACAGAAATCTGATTTATCCAGTTAATTACGGTATTTTGGAAGATACCGGTGGTGATGGACTTCGTGAAATCCGTGTGTTTAAAGGAAGTATGTCAAAAGGCATTCAAGGAATTATTGTTGGTGCTGATATACTGAAGCGGGATTGTGAAGCGAAAATTATCGTTGGTTGTACTGAGGAAGAAATTGAATCCATCTTAATGATGTTGAATCAAACAGAACACCAAAAGACAGTTCTCTTACGTAGAGGGAATGAAGTACCTGAATGGGCAAGTAACTCGTAGTTACCAGCCCTTTTTCTTTTGCTTGCTGTGGTATAATGATGATATGAAACATGCGCTAATAAAATTTCGACAATTATGGAATGAGTTTGCAAGCTTCGAAGGAAGTCTTTTTCGTTATTCGCTCGCCTTTAGTTTGTTGCTGGCATTGCTACCAATCTTAATTGTTTTGGTGATGTTATTTAACCAAGGAGTATTGGATATCCAAGTATTGCTTAATTTCTTATATAGTTTTATACCGGAAACATTTATTGAAGGTTTTGTGGATTACGTCATGGATCAAAACTATCCAAATATTATTTCCTTTATTGTTTCACTAGTTGCTGCATTGCATCTAGCAAGTCGCAGTGTCTATTCTTTTATGTTAATCACAGCAGAAAAAGAAGGTGTTGAACTGCCAAAGTTTATCATCCGCATAAAAGCTTATTTGGTCTTTCTTGCCTTAATTGCGGTCGTCACTGGTGTAAGTTTTCTATCAGGAGTGATTGGATTTAGTTCGGATTGGGTATCCTTTTTATTGATGGTGTTGTTGTTTTACATTTTGTATCGTGTTTTAACTTTTGTAAAACATCCAATCTTATTTGGATTAGAAGGTGCGATAACAACCTCAATTGTGTTATTATTACTCAGTCGCTTATTTCTAACAATCATCAATTACTTTACTAGGTATCAAAGTATTTATGGACCAATGGCAACTCTGATCATCAGTGTGATGGCCATCTATGTACTAGCTAGCGTGATTTATCTAGGATATTGCATCAATTTGGTTTTTGGTGAACGTTATGAGAAACAAGAATACAAACATCCGATGTTATATGACAAATTATTACAAGTTGAAACACAAATAAAGACAAAGATAAAAGGAATCGTAAAACGATGAAAACAACAATTAAAAAAATTGGTATCAATGGAGAAGGAATTGCTTTTGAAAAGAAAAAACCAATCTTTATTCCCTATACGATGCCTGAAGAAGTCGTCGAATATCAAATCAGTGAACAGAAACAAAACTATAGTTTTGGTGAACTAAAGAAAGTATTGCGTCCAAGCCCTTTTCGCGTGCAACCAGAGTGTCGCAGCTTTAAAGAATGTGGAGCATGTACCTTTATGCAAGTTGCATATCCCAAACAATTGGAATACAAAAAGATGCTACTACAAGAAACATTAAGTAAGTATGCAAGCGTTGATCCTGCACTTGTCGATGATGTGATTGGTTCAACTAGTCCGCTACATTATCGCAATGCGTTAAAGTTACCATTCGGGATGAAAAACGATACATTGGTGATAGGGATGTATGGTGCAAACTCCAATCGCTTCATACGAATTGATCACTGTATCATTCACCAAAAACGCTTAGATGCAATCAAACGTGAGATTGTTAAAATACTTAATGCACATCATCATAAAGCTTATGAAAATGCAAACAAGGATGGTCTGCGTTGTTTAGTGATGCGTATTTTAGAAAACAAGGTGCAAGTGACTATTATTGGTGGGAAACATGATATATCCAAAGAATGTATAGATCAAATCATGCATATCGAAGAAGTGGTTTCTTTGTATTTCAGCGAAAATCGTACAAAGAAAACAACAAACATCTTTGGTAAGGAAATGATTCATTTAGGTGGAGTGAAATTTTTGAACTTCCATTTCAAAGATATTTATGCAACCTTATCACCACGCAGTTTCTTTCAACTTAACACTGCACAAGCAAGTCGGCTCTATGATGTGGTGGTTGATGCAGTAGCTGATAATCAAGAGTGTATCGTTGAAGCGTATTGTGGGGTTGGAATGATGTCGCTTTTACTGGCGGGAAAGGCCAAAAAAGTCATTGGCATTGAAAGTATTCCAGAAGCGATTCAAAATGCCAAACGTAATGCGCAAAGAAATGATATTAAAAATACAAAGTTTATGGTTGGCGATGCGGGAATTGAGTTGGTAAAACTATCAGCAAAACAACCCATTGATACACTGGTTGTGGATCCTCCACGCAGTGGCTTAGATGAAATCATGTTAGACTGTATGATGAAAAGTGATATAAAGAATATTGTATATGTTTCATGCAATCCATCAACACTGGCAAAAAATCTTGCAGTATTGCAAGAAAAGTATGCGATCACAAAAATTACACCAGTTGATATGTTTAGCCAAACTGCACACGTTGAGACGGTAGTATTGATGTCAAGGGTGGATAAGTAAGCGTGTAATAAGATAAGTAAATAAAGGCTTTCCGTGATTTGAGATCTGGTTCTAAGCCGGAAGGATAATCACGGATTTTTGCTTTGAGGGAAGTTATCCAAGAATGATGAAATAAAAAAATATCAGCCGAAATAATTGTTGATGTGGTGAGTTGATAAGATGATTGGCAAAACAATGGTGAGTTGATAGAATTGCTGTCAAAAAGTCAGAAAATATTTACACTTAATATTGACTGAGTCAATAAAATGAAGTATAATGAATATTAAGTGGAATTATAGCTCTGCACCAGGAGGTGAGAACTTGATAGGATTAGAATATGTTTTAAACCTCTATAACCTTCAACATATAGAACTTGCAGAAAAACTTGGCATAAAAAAACAAAATATTAACATGTGGGTGAAAGGGCGACAGAACATTCCAAAGAAATATCTACCGGTATTAGAAGAACTCTTTGGTATTGATCAGTTTTACTTTGGACGTGAGCTTAGTGAAATTGATCAGTTAGAAATCCAGAAGGAAAAGCTGAAAAGAGATCTGAAGCCTGTAATCAAAAAGCATGAACAGCAGTATTCTTTGGGAGAGATTAATGATCTTGTTGAAGTTCCCATTTACGATAAAGAAGAAATGAATGCCATCGAACGAGATATTGAAAAAGCAAAACTCATATCTAAGTTTAAGGCCGCGATGGATGTAGTAGATAATAATCCATACTTGGAGACCTATAAGCTCATTGTTGAACTACTTGAAAAAGTACAGCATGAACCTGTTCTACACAAAACGATTGAAGCGTTGGCACACTATTACGAAGTCTTACCTGATTGGGTAAGTAGCGAACCAGAACAAGAAGGCTTTGAAGGTGAAATATTTGAAGTCTTTGATGATCATAACTATTAAACATTTGGAGGTAAAATAAATGACTGAGAACACAGGAAATATTGGATTTGAAGAGACGCTTTGGAAAGCGGCTGATAAATTAAGAGGCAGTATGGATGCCAGTGAATATAAACACGTGGTACTGGGGCTTATCTTCTTGAAGTACATATCCGATAAATTTGAAACAAAATTTGACGCACTTATTGAAGAAGGTGCAGGCTTTGAAGAAGACCGAGATGAATACGAAGCAGAGAACATCTTCTGGGTTCCTAAAGAAGCGAGATGGTCTTTTATCAAGGATAATGCAAAAGATCCCAAAATCGGTCAGTTTATTGATGATGCCATGATTCTTATTGAAAAAGAGAATACATCCCTAAAGGGTGTACTGGATAAGCGTTATGCAAGACCCGAAATTGATAAAAGAAGACTGGGAGAACTGATTGACTTAATTTCAACGATAAAGCTTCATCAAAATGGAGAAAAGGACTTACTGGGTAGAGTGTATGAGTACTTCCTTGGCCAGTTTGCCAGTGTTGAAGGAAAAGGCGGTGGAGAATTCTATACGCCTACTAGCGTTGTTAAGACCTTAGTTGACATGATTGAACCCTACCAAGGCAGAGTTTATGACCCTTGTTGTGGATCCGGCGGTATGTTTGTTCAGAGTGAAAAGTTTGTGGAAGATCATCAAGGTAGAGTTGAAAATCTATCCATCTATGGTCAGGAGATGAACTCAACTACATGGAAGCTTTGCAAGATGAACCTAGCTATCAGAGGACTTGATGCCAATCTAGGACCACACCATGCTGATACTTTCCATCATGATCTTCATAAAACATTAAAGGCAGACTTCATCCTTGCTAATCCACCTTTTAATATTAGTGACTGGGGTGGCAATCAACTTACAGATGATGTGAGATGGAAATTTGGTATTCCACCTGCAGGTAATGCGAACTACGCATGGCTTCAGCATATGGTTTATCATCTTGCACCTAATGGAAGCGCTGGTATTGTTCTTGCTAATGGATCACTAAGCACGAACACTTCAAACGAAGGTGAAATTCGGAAGAATTTATTAGAAGAAGATATGGTCGATGCCATTGTCGCTCTTCCCGATAAACTGTTCTATTCAACAGGTATTCCCGTATCGCTATGGATACTTAACAGAAACAAGAAGGATAATCCGAAGTACAGATCAAGAGAACACGAAGTCCTCTTTATTGATGCACGACAATTGGGAGAAATGATAGATAGAAGACACAGAGAGCTAACAGAGGAAGATATTAGTAAGATTTCTGAAACCTATCATGAATGGCGAAATATCGATGGGGAGTATGAAGATATCAAGGGTTTCTGTAAGTCCGCTAGTATCGAAGACATCAGAGAGCATGAATATGTTCTAACACCTGGGAGATATGTAGGAATTGAAGATATTGAAGATGATGGTATCCCATTCGACGAAAAAATGGAGAGTATGACAGCAGAGTTAGCAGAACTCTTTGCTAAATCCCGACACCTAGAAGAAGAGATTAGAAAAAATCTTGGGGGTATTGGGTATGATTTTTAATGAGTGGAAGACGGTCAAGGTCGGAGAAACTATTATTTCTTCGAATACAGGCTTGGATGCAATAAAAAGAGCTCCTATAGTAGATTATAACAGCGGAATTAAATGTTTAAGGATACAAGATATTTCACAAAATAAGAATTTTGAAGATTGGGGATATTGTCTAGTTGAGGAGAAGAATTTTAAAAAATTTCAATTAGTAAAGGGGGATATTATTGTTGCAAGAACAGGAGCAACAATTGGTGTTAATAGACTGATAAAGCAAAATCTAAAAGCTGTGTACAACAATGGCTTAATTCGTATTAAAAGTAATGCGGATATAATCAATACTGATTACTTGTATTATAATTTGCAAAGTCATAAGTACAAAGGTCATATTCAGGCAATTTCTGGTGGAACTTCAACTCAACCTAATATGAAAATGAATGCACTTTTGGATTATGAAATAAAGCTTCCTTCTCTAAATGAACAAAAATCAATAGCCCATATCCTCTCAACTCTAGATGATAAAATCGAAGTCAACAACCAGATTAACAAAACCCTTGAGAATATGGCGCAGGCATATTTTGATGATATGTTTCCAAATGTAGCTGCAGGAGATACAACAATAGGTGAGTACATTACACCGAAACGTGGCAAGAATTTGCTTTCTAAAGACGCAATTAGTGGAGAAGTTCCTGTTATTGCAGGAGGTCTTTCACCGGCCACATACCATAATGTATCAAATACTCAATCACCCGTTATTACTATCTCTGCTTCTGGCGCAAATGCTGGTTTTGTTAATCTTTGGACTGTTCCTGTTTGGTCATCTGATTCTTCATTTATCGATTATGGAATGACTAAAGATGTTTATTTTTGGTATGTAATGCTCAAGAAGCGTCAAAAGGAAATTTATGACTCTCAAACAGGGTCAGCACAGCCACACATATACCCAAAGCATATTACAATTATGCCGACTATTAAACTTAACGTTGATGAAATCAACTTATATACTAAACGAGTCACACCTTTGTTTAAAAAAATTGCAAATAATTTATATGAAATCTCGAAACTACAGTTAATCCGTGACACGTTGTTACCCAAACTTATGTCTGGAGAAATCAGAGTTCCTCTTGACGAAGAAGGTGCTGTATCGTGAAGTTTGGATTTAGAAAACCAAGCTTAAAGAGAAGAATCTCTGCAAGAACTAGCATCAAAAGGCAGGTAGTGCACCGAGCAGGGATAAAGATGCCGCGGGGATATGGATTTCTGAGGAATCCCAAGAAAGCAGTTTACAACAAAGTATACAATCGGACATCCTTTGATATATTCAAGACACTAAAAAAGCTGTTCAAATAATAACTCATTCAAGGTTAATTTGTTGAATGGAGAAGTGGAGGTGCGGGGTGATCAATAAAACAATAGAAATAAATCAAATGACTACTTTAGAAATTAGAGATTGTCTGGGAGGTGGTAGTGATGAGTAGTGTGAATGGTATTTTTACAGAAGCGATGCTTGAAGAAGCAGCGATAGAAATTTTAGAAAATATGGGCTATGAATATGCCTTTGGCCCGGATATTTCTTTGGGTGGAGACTATGAAGAGCGAAAAGATTATCGTGAGGTAATTCTTTCATCTAGAGTGAAAGACGCACTCTTTAAGATCAATCGAGATCTTCCAAGAGAGGCCCTTGAGGATGCCTATCGTCAACTGATTACATTCAATAGTCCCATGCTCGAAGAAAACAATCGCTATTTTCATCAGTTAATGACAGAAGGGATAGAAGTATCCTTTAATGAAGGTGGACAGATTCGCACCAAAAGAGCTTATATTATAGACTTTGAAAATATAAGAAATAATGAATTTGTGGTTGTCAATCAATTTACTATTATAGAAAATGAAGAAAGAAGACCGGACCTTATCGTCTTTGTGAATGGACTGCCACTTGTGGTCATTGAGTTAAAGTCTGCGAGTGATGAAAATGTAGGGATTGAGGGTGCCTATAATCAGATTCAGACTTACAAGAGAGATATTCCTTCGCTATTTAATTACAATGCTTTTTGTGTAATCTCAGATGGAATCAATGCAAAAGCTGGAACTATTACTTCCAATGAAGAGTGGTTCATGAACTGGAGAACCGTTGATGGCGAGAATATTGCACCTTTATCTGAGCCTCAGTATGAAGTGCTGTTGGGTGGCATGTTCCAAAGAGAAAGATTATTAGATATTATTCAAAACTTCATTCTTTTCCAGGAGTCGAAAGAAGCGGAGAAGGATTTTGAAGGCAAGAAAATAGGGGATAAAAAATCCATCATTAAAATTCTAGCAGCCTATCATCAGTACTTTGCTGTTAAGAAAGCGATTGAAAAAACAAAAGAAGCGACAAAGGAAGACGGCGATCGTAAGATCGGTGTTGTTTGGCATACACAAGGTTCGGGAAAGAGCTTTTCTATGGTGTTTTATACCGGGGGCCTTGTGAGAGAACTTAATAATCCAACCATCGTGGTTATAACGGATAGAAATGACCTGGATGATCAACTGTTTACAACCTTCAGTAAATCAAAAGATATCCTGCGTCAGACACCAAAACAAGCAACGATAAGAAAACTCTCAGACAACCAAAGAACGAATTATGTGGGTGGGAATAGTACCGAAGTGAACGGGCTTTATGACCTCTTAAATGAAAGGGAGTCCGGAGGGATTATTTTTACGACCATACAAAAGTTCAAACCAGAAGATGGCGAGATGCCGGTACTCACCGATCGGAAGAATGTCATCATCATTGCCGATGAAGCCCACAGAAGCCAATATGGATTAGAGGCCAAAGTAGATGCTAAAACCGGTGAAGTGAACTATGGCTATGCGAAATACCTCAGAGACGCACTACCTAATGCCTCTTTTATTGGTTTTACAGGGACACCGATTGATCTGGAAGATCGATCAACGGTAGCCATATTTGGTCATACCATTGATACCTATGACATGACCCAAGCGGTAGAAGATGAGGCAACGGTTCGAATTTATTATGAAAACCGCATCATTAAACTGGAAACAGATGAAGAAGAGCTGACAAAAATTGATGATGAATTTGAAGAAATCACAGAAGGTCAAGAAGAATTTGAGAAGGATAAAAACAGAGCCAAATGGTCCAGAATGGAATCCATTGTGGGTTCTCCAAACAGAGTCAAAAAGCTTGCTGAAGATATAGTAAATCACTACGAAGAAAAAGCGAAGAGTATCGATGGCAAGGCTATGGTTGTATGCATGAGTCGCAGAATCTGTGTTGATCTTTATGAGGCGATAACAGCACTGAGACCTGATTGGCATCATGATGATATTGATAAAGGGAAAATCAAAGTTGTTATGACTGGTAGTGCAGCAGATAATGAAAAGCTTCAGAAGCATTTAGGTGGCAAACAGCGTAGAGACCTGCTTGCGAAACGCATGAAGGACAATAGTGACGAACTTAAAATAGTAATTGTGAGAGATATGTGGCTCACTGGGTTTGATGTGCCGTCCATGCATACCATGTATATTGACAAACCTATGAAAGGTCATAACCTGATGCAAGCCATTGCAAGGGTTAATCGCGTCTTTAAAGAAAAATCTGGCGGTGTAGTGGTTGACTATATCGGAATTTTAGAAAGCTTAAAGAGCGCACTAAAACAATATACCAATACGGATCGACAAAATACCGGTATTGATACGGACGTTGCGGTTGCTGTCATGCTTGAAAAACTGGAAATCTTAAGAGACATGATGCACGGGTACGATTACTCGAAGTACATGGGGAATTCTCAAGTGGAAAGAATGAGAACTATTGTAGGTGGTATGGACTTCATTCTCGGAAAGAAAGAAGAAGAACAAAAGGAATTTAAAAAGATAGCTCTTGAATTAGGAAAGGCTCATGCACTATGTGCGGCAACGGATAAGGGGAAAGAAAAGGCTCTTGAAGTTAGCTATTTTAAAGCAGTTAAAGCCAGTCTTGTCAAGTTGAAGGAAAAAGAGAAAACACCTTTATCAAAAAGAGAAATTGAAGCAAGACTTCATCAAATGCTGGAACGCTCCATCATCTCAGAAGATGTTATTGATGTATTTGATGCCATGGGAATCAAAAGGCCGGAGATCTCAATCCTTTCTGAAGAGTTCTTAAAAGAAGTTCAGGGAATGAAGCAGAAGAACTTAGCTGTAGAAATGCTTAAGAAATTATTAGAAGGCAACATCAAAGCTATGGAAAAGAGAAACCTCGTGAAATCAGAGAAGTTCTCTGAAAGGCTGACAAAGGCTCTAAACAAGTATCGAAACCAAGCACTTACAAATGCTGAAGTGATTGAAGAACTTATTCGAATGGCCCATGACATTAAAAAGATGCGTGAGGAAGAGGCTGAACTGGGTCTAAGCGACGATGAAATTGCTTTTTATGATGCACTGACAGCGGATGATATCGTTAAAGAACTCATGGAAGATGAAACGCTTAAGAAAATCGCTCATGAATTAACTTTGGCTATAAGAAATAATATCACCATTGATTGGAGCGTTCGAAAAAGTGCAAGAGCGAGCATGAGACGTGTAATTAAGAGGCTTCTTAGCAAGTATGACTATCCACCAGATCAAGCATTAAAAGCGATGAATATTGTCATGAGGCAAGCAGAGAAAATGGCTGGAAATGTTTATGAAGAAGTTATCTGGTCCGACAGAGTTGCAGAAGAGCCTGGGAAATTCACAACGGTTGATGAAAGGAATGAAGAATAATGGCAGAAATAAAATATGAAATCAAAGAAACCGTGGCTACACTTTCAGAAAACAATAAAGGTTGGTCAAAGGAGCTGAATTTAATCAGCTGGAATGACAGGGAACCTAAATATGACATCAGAGATTGGGCACCTGAACATGAGAAGATGGGCAAAGGTGTAACCTTAAGCGTAGAAGAACTTAAAAAGCTTAGGGAGATACTGAATGAAATGGAACTTTAGGGAGGTTGAGATATGTACAGTATTAAGGGGAAACAAGCTGCCAGGATTGAACCGGTCACTTTTTCAGAACTGAATATGACTGAAAATGATATAGAGGAAGTTTTAAGAAACAGTATTGATATGATCTGTGATGAAGAAGAATCTATGCTCATTGTCGGTAGACAAGTTAGAAATGAGAAGAATGGAAGAAGTGATTTGACCGCAGTCGATAACAACGGAAATATTGTACTAATTGAAATTAAGAGGGACCGAAAAGATATTGAACATCGCAAAGAAGCTTTTGAATTTCAAGCAATAAGATATGCAGCTAGTTATGCAACAATAGATAAAATCGATGATTTAGTGAAAAAAGTTTACGCTCCATACATTGAAAAATATAGAAGTGAGTTTGAACCGGGAGAGTTAACCTCATTTGAACTTGGTATTCGTAAGTTAAATGAGTTCCTTCAGGTGAATGATGCACAGAAGAACTTCAATGAAAAGCAAAGGATCATCTTGGTGGCGTCTGATTTTGATGAGCAGACATTGTCGGCAGTTGCGTGGCTTAATAGCAATAATGTTGATATGAGTTGCTATAGATTAACTCCGTACAAGCTGAATGAAGATATATTTTTCTATGTAGAAAAGCTACTTCCGGTTACCAATTACGATGATTATTATGTGAACTTGATGGACAAGTCGGCTGTCACAACAGTAACTGGAGATAAGAAAATCACACGAAGATCACTGCCTAAAATTGACTTAATGCTTGAATGGGGTGTGGTTAAAGAAGGCGACATCATTGTTGCTAAAGGTAGAGAAGATGAAGGAAGGCTTCTATCCAATGGTAATGTAATGGTCAATGGTGAAGAAAAGTCGATGCAAGCATGGCTGAAGGAAGTTTATGGATGGTCTAGCGTTCAGACTTATGTTTTTGCGGTACACAAAGAAACTGGCAAAACGCTGTCTCAGATTCGTGAAGAGTATATGGCACAAAAGGAGACAGAGAATACTGAAATATAGAAAACAAGCAACTGCTTAGTGAGAAATTATTAATTTTAAAAAGGGGAGGCATCGCAATGAAACGATTATGTTTTGGTACACTTATGAGCATATTGTATCAAGCTCGCAACCAAAAGGTTACGAATAATTTGTTGTGCGATGCAATCTTTTCATCATATGCCCAATCAATAGAGCTTCGAGATGGTTCTCTTCCAGGACACCTTAAAAGTGGCCGTGACAATGTACCACCAGATGTTATTGATGCTGCTCGGAATACATCTTTTGAAGATGCAGAAAAAGTATTTCAAACTAAAGTGATTTCATTGATCAAAGATAGTAAACGTGAATCGGTAGTCCGTGCTATTAAAGACGTTTTGCGAGAGGATACAACAATTCAAGATCATACAGTGGTTGGGTATATTAATGGCTATGAAAAAAATAATATCTTAATTAATTCTACATTCAGTTTATCTGCTCTTTTGGCATCGGTATTTTACTTTGCCATAATTGAAGTTAAAAATCAAGAATGTAAAGACGCAATAAAAGGAATTGACAAAAAATATGTAGAGTCTTTTGAATCATCATCGGAACCTGTATATTTTGAAAGAGCAAAAGCGGATGTACACTTACCTTTGCAGAAAACGCTTCATGATCCAGTATTTGACCGTGTATTTAATCAAGTATCCTCGCTAACTATATCCGGTCTTGCTAACCCATCAAATGTAAAAATTTATGGCGTTGATGTAAATAACTGCAAATTTAAGTTCAAATCATTAAAAGAATATCTTGTAGATAACATTGGAAGTTATGTGTTTTCTAGAGCAAAAGCTAATAGATATACTAGTTCGGGTAAAAGTGCATCCATCGGAGCACAGGCATTAATTAGATTCATGCAAGCTTATGGAACGTGTGCTGAAACTATTCTTGGAGAGATGCTCTTATATGTTTTTATGGAGCAGGAGCTCAATGCTCCAAAGATAATGAGTAAGATCGAAATAGATGATCTCGGAGGGATGAGCTGCAGTAAAAGTGATGGTGTTCATCTTTTAGCGGTAGAAAATAATGGCCAATTATTTCATCAGCTTGTATTTGGTGCATCCGATATTTATGGTGATTTGACAGCCAGCATAGATAGAGCCTTTGATAAAATTATTGATATTGAAAATAATAGTGATATTGAATTGAAGATGGTTGAAAACACTACGCATAATAATATTTATGATCCCGATACCACTAATTATATGATAGATCTTTTGCTACCGAAAAAATCCAATGTTCCTAAGCCCGATATGGCATACGGAGTTTTTCTTGGATATACTCTTTCTTTGGATTATAAGGAAACCGATAATAATAAATATCGTACTGCAGTAAAGACTCAAATGCAAAATGATATTGTTTCATTACAGCCATATATTGAGAAGAAGATTCGTGACAATGGTTTATCTGGATATAATTTTTATTTATTTGTTGTACCGTTTAATGACGCCCCAACTGAGAAAAACAGCATTATTTCAGAGATGCTAAGTGGGAGGTATTGATTATGCAAATCCCAAGAAACCAGACCCTCGCTGAAGCATTATATAAGGATATTGATAGCAATGAATATTTAAATGAGATTTATGAGTCTCTGCTATATAATTATTCAATACATATTTTTAAGATTCAGAAACAACAAAAAAGAGTTAATGTAAAAGATGCATTACGATTTGCAGATTTATTGGCAAAGTCTACCATACCAGAGAAACGAGATAGACATAAGCTGTGGGGCCAAGAACTTATAATCCTATTGAGTATAATTTATCCGGAAGATTCATCAGTAAAGTATTACCTTGGATCCATACTTTCGACGGTTGGAAATTATCGCGGTTTGCAATCTACTTATGTTGAAGGATTTCAGACTGCTGATGTATTTGATGCTTTATATTTCGAATATGACAAATCTACACTGCAGATCCCTGGTCATGAGGAAAGCTATTTTTTTCATGATCAGAAGGACGTATATGATGGTCTGAGCAGTAAGTATTTTAGCTATTCTGGGCCTACATCGATGGGTAAATCTTTTGTTGTACAAACATATCTTAAACAGCAAATTGAGAATGGTTCAACGAAAAACTATGCAATCCTGGTACCCACAAAAGCTTTAATAAACGAGGTTCGTAGTAATATAATTGGAAGTCTTCAGGAAAAGCTTCAGGAGACAAATTATCGTGTTGTCAGTGCGTCAGGAGATATAGTATTGCAACAAGAACACAATTTTATTTTTGTCATGACACCTGAACGACTTCTTCACATGATGATAGGTATGCCAAAAATAAAAATCGATTTTCTATTTGTAGATGAGGCTCATAAAATATCAGACAGAGGTGGGCGTAGTGCCTATTATTATAAGGTGGTTGCACAGTTATCGAAGATGAAAGAGATGCCGACAGTTATTTTTGCTTCGCCAAATATTCCGAATCCTGAAGTGTACCTGAGCTTGATTCCAAAGATTCAAGTAGATGAAATTAAAAAAATGGCGTCAAAATACGCACCAGTATGTCAATTTAAGTATTTCTTAGATTTATGTGAGGGTAGAGCATATTTTCATAATGATTATTCAAAATCACTTTCATATATTGCTAACATTCCACAACAAGATGAATTAAGTGAGATTGTTACAAGAGTTGGTTCTACACAACAAAACATCATCTATTGTAATTCGAGACAAAAAGTTGTAGATTATGCTGTTCAGTATGCAAAGAACCTTCCTATCAAGAATGATGAAAAACTTGTATCTTTAGCAAAAGATATCCGTAATGAAGTACATAGCGATTGTTATCTTGCAGACTTGATACTAAAAGGTATTGCTTACCATGTTGGATATCTACCCTCCAATATTCGACTAAGAATCGAGAAAAGTTTTGTGGATGGTGTTTTAAGAACTATATTCTGTACAAGCACACTTGTAGAGGGAGTGAATCTTCCGGCAGATAATTTGTTTATTACAAGCTATAAAAATGGGAACTCTAATATGGATGAGGTGGAATTTAGAAACCTTGTAGGACGAGTGGGTCGTATTAAATATAATTTATATGGAAATGTGTTCTTAGTTCGTATGGAAGATAATCTTATAACTGAGAAGTACATCAACTTATTACAAAATGATGTTCCACAACAGGAAGTTTCGATTAATTTAAAAGACAATAATAAGCATTTGAGCTTGGTTATTGATGATTTAATTCGTGGCGATATAGAATTAACTACGGTTCGTGAAGCAACAACCTCAAAGGACTTTGAAGCGTTGCGAAAATTTGCAATGATTCTTATAAAAGACATTGCAGAAGGTATTAGTACACCAATACGAGAAGCATTCTCACCATTTTTAGATGAATATAAAGAGTATAAAATAAGGGAAATATTCCCTATAGAAAAGACTAGTGACGATATTAATTTTTCATATGATCAAGTGGTTAACCTGAGAGAACTTGTGAAAAGTGGCCAGAAATATCCAAAGGTGACAGGAGAAAATGATGAGGTTGATTTTGAGGAACTTGTTGATTTTCTCATGAAGCTAAGAAAAGTATTTAAGTGGGATATCTATGAGAAAAGAACAATAGGGAAAGCTGGTGCCTATAGGGAAGATTCTGTTATTAGGTGGTATGCTGTTATTCTATTAAGATGGATTAGAGGTAATGGTCTTAACCAGATTATTTATCATGCACTTAAATATAAGGAGAATAATCCAAATACAGGTGTATGGGTTGGCAATATGAAGTTGGCTGATATATATAACAAAAACTCTAAACTTCACAAAAATTATATTATTGCAGAAACACTTGGTGTGATTGAAAATGTTCTATTGTTTAGCATTTCAAATTATTTCAGGAAATTCTCCCTTGAATATAAGAATGTGCACCAAGTAGATCATTTCCAAAATGATTGGTATGAATTTGTGGAATATGGAACAACAAATCCACTGACCATTTTTCTTCAACAAAGCGGTTTTTCTCGGGAATCATCAAAATTTATAGAAGAACCATCTAATAGAAATAAATATTTAACAGAGGTTGACGGTGAATTAAGGATACATCGTTCTATACTTGAATGCGGCAATATTGGTGTCGAAACTGAAACAAAAGATATACAATTTAATATGCCAGAACTTTTCATTGATTAGTTCTGAGATTCTATTATGCCTCCTGCAGTAATGCAGGGGGCTATTTTTTTTTTGTCTTTTTAAGTTCCATACTTTACCCATATTTCATCCCTACTGCATCCATATTTTGAAGACGAACTATTAGCGATAATAGAAGTATCAAAGGAATGTCATAGAAATCCAATCGGTGGGAGGTGAATGAAATGAGCAAGAACAAGAAGCAAACATCCAAGAGAGTTGCTTCAAAAGCAAGCAAAATCCTTAGTGATGGACGCTACAGTAAGAAAGCCAAGTCGGTTGCTGGCAGTGCTTTAAGTCAAACAAGACCAAGCAAGAAAAAGTAATTTTCAAAACAAATGATAGGTAGAGATAGATTTGAATAATCAGCCTACTTACCCTCCCTAAGGGAGAAATCTATCCAGAGCGGTTATCGCTCAAAAAAATCAATCTCAAAGTCCTAGTGCGCATACGGACGGCGGGATGCATAAGAGTTCAGAACACAGTAATAAAGACTGTGTTTGGAATGAAGATGCACCCACCGTTATTTCGTGTGCCCTTTTTTAGGACAAGCGGAGTCTGTGGTCATCTTCATCACAGGCTCTTTTTGTATTCCGCCGCCTGATGCCAGGACGGAAAGGAATACTTTATGAAGATTCGAGTTTTATATGAAGACAACATCAAAAATGGTCACAAGAACTACACCACAATTGAAATTCCAGATGGAGATTACAGCGTTATGTTGGACATTGACTATGAGCAGCGTCTTACACAGGCAAAGCCGGAAAAGAAAGCAGAGGTGAAACGCTGCGAGACTCTACAGGAAATGTTCGACCTCATGAACAACAAGGAATACAACCATTGGCGCCGCTACCATAGGCACCTTGGCAAACCAAAGACTCCATATCGTAAAGATGATCAGGCTGAAGATGAAACTGATGTCATGGATACTTTCGCTGATAACTCTCAGGAGATAGAACGGAGTCTCCAAGATGAGTACGAATCTGTCTGCCAATGGATACGCACCACTCTTGGTAAAAAGCAGGATTGGGCAGATATGTTCATTGCAGTACGCATTGACGGCATGTCCATCCGCGAATATGCCAGTTCTATAGGTGTTGATGAAAACAATATTACCCAGAAATTAAAACGAGCAACAAAAAAATTAGAACAAGAATATAAAAATCGTCAGATTTGACCTTCTCCCGTGGCTACTAGGTAGGAGGTCAAGACCTCCCCAAAAAAATAAGGAGGTAATTCGAATGGAATTACAAGTTTACAAAAATGTAGAGTTCGGCTCTGTACGTACTACAACGATTGGTGGTCAACCATATTTTGTAGGTAAGGATGTAGCAAGCATTCTCGGTTATATAAATACCCGAAAAGCATTAATTGACCATGTTGATGAAGAGGATAAGGGGGTAACGAAATGTGACACCCTTGGTGGGAAACAGGATTTGACTATCATCAATGAATCCGGTCTTTATAGTCTTATCCTCTCAAGCAAAATGCCTAATGCCAAAAAGTTCAAGCGCTGGGTTACAAGCGAAGTTCTCCCTGCTATTCGTAAACATGGACTTTATGCTACCGATGATTTAATCGCCAATCCCGATCTTGCCATTGCAGCTTTTACTGCACTAAAAGAGGAACGAGAAAAGAACAAGGAGTTGATAGCGGCCGTTGCTATTGGTCAACAACAAATTGCTGAGATGAAACCCAAGGCTACTTATTATGATGTGGTTCTTAAATGCAGGGATGCAGTAAATATTTCTGTAATTGCCAAAGATTATGGCTGGAGTGCCATGCGCATGAACGAATACCTTCATGAAAAAGGGATTCAGTTTAAGCAAGGTGATATTTGGCTTCTCTATCAAAAGTATGCTCCCAATGGATATACCAAAACCAATACTCACATTTATGAAGACAGCAAAGGTATCCAACATACGAAAGTGCATACCAAGTGGACACAAAAAGGCAGACTCTTTATCTATGAACAGCTAAAGGCGGATGGTATTTATCCGCAGATTGAGATGGAGGTGTGATATGAGAATTAACATGAAAAATGCAGAGGGTTATTATGATCCTACTCCCCATGAAGCACTTAGTAATATAACCCGTGAGGAAAAGGCAGCAGCAAAAGCTGCCTTTAAGCCCCTTGTCTATATTTGCTCTCCATTTAGTGGCGATATTGAAAACAACAATAAGCGGACACGAGCGTTTTGCCGTTTTGCTTTAGATAAGGGCAATATTCCGCTTGCTCCTCACCTTCTATTACCACAGTTTATGGATGACAACAATGAACAGGAACGTGACCTCGCTATTTTTATGGATATTATCCTGATGGGCAAATGCCAAGAGGTCTGGGTGCTAGGTGATGTGATTTCAAGGGGCATGAGTATTGAAATTGAAAAAGCAAAGAAACGCAGACAGCCGGTCAGATACTTTAATAAAGATTTTGAGGAGGTAGAGTCTCTATGAAGATAGCATACGGCAACAGCCGAATGGATAAAAAGTGGAAAAACACAGACATCAGCTGGGAGGACTTCTGCTCCCGTGTTAAGACCACACAGCGTACCACCGAAACGGTAGAAGAATATCGAAAAATGAGAAAAGGTGGCCAGGACTCCATTAAAGATGTCGGCGGTTTTGTTGGCGGTCATTTAAAAGATGGCAGACGTAAAAAAGGGAATGTTCTATCACGCTCCATGCTCACCCTTGATATGGATTATGGCACAAGTACTATCTGGGAAGAAATCTCTACCTTCTACCCTTATCAGTGTTGTATTTATTCTACTCATAAGCATGCTCCAGAAAATCCAAGACTAAGGCTGATTATTCCTCTCTTCCGTGATGTTGGAGAGGAGGAGTATGCAGCCGTTAGTCGCATGGTCGCAAAAGAAATCGGCATCGACCTTTTTGATGATACGACCTATGAACCAGAACGATTAATGTATTGGCCGTCTACTTCAAGAAACGGCATTTTTGTGTATGAGGAAAAAGATGGTTCTCTCCTTGATCCTGATGTATTTCTAAATAAATATGATGATTGGCGTGACACCAGTACTTGGCCCGTATCCTCTAGGCAGTCAGAAGTACTTGATCGCTCATTAAAAGAACAAGCCGATCCACTTTCTAAAGAAGGTGTCATCGGTACTTTTTGCCGTACCTACTCAGTTAGCACTGCAATCGATACGTTCTTAAAGGATATATACGAACCTTCAGTAATGGTTGGTCGATATGATTATATCCCGGCTGACTCCAGTGCAGGGGTTATCCTCTATGATGATAAGTTTGCCTATTCTCACCACGCAACAGATCCTGCAAGTGGGAGGCTGCTTAATGCTTTTGACCTTGTTCGCATCCATCGATTTGGTCATTTAGATGATCGAGCGACAGAAAGCACACCTCCAAGCAAACTCCCATCCTTTATCAACATGTGCGAATTTGCCACCCAAGACGATAAAGTAAAAGCCCAGTTTACGAAAGAGCGGATGGAACAGGCTACGATTGATTTTACGGAGGATAATTGGCAGACAGCACTTGAACTGGATAAGCAAGGAAAGATTAAAGACACCTTGGACAATATCGTTCTCATCATCCGCAACGATTCAGAACTAGAATCTATTGCTTTTAATAAGCACCGTGATGGAATCGATGCAAGAGACGGATTGCCTTGGGAGCAAATGAAGGGCGGCTGGAATGATTCAGATAATGCAGCCCTTAAAGTTTATCTGTCTAATAAATATGGCATCTACTCCCCAACCAAAACAAAGGACGCAATACTAGCAGTCGCAGCAGAGCGTTCCTATCATCCTATAAAAGAATACCTGGATCATCTACCAGAGTGGGATGGAACCGATCGCGTTGAGACCTTACTGATTGATTACTTCAATGCAACAGATAATTCCTATACCAGAGCCGTTACTAGAAAAATGATGGTGGCAGCAGTCGCTAGAATTGTTCATCCTGGTACGAAATTCGACAGCGTTTTAATTCTAAATGGTCCACAAGGCATCGGTAAGTCTACCTTCTTTGCAAAGCTTGCAGGTGATTGGTTTTCCGATAGTTTGACGCTCACGGATATGAAGGATAAAGCAGGTCCTGAGAAACTTCAAGGGTACTGGATTTTAGAACTGGGCGAACTAGCCGGCATGCGAAAAACCGATGTGGAAGTTGTGAAATCCTTTATCTCAAGATCGGACGATAAATACCGTGCCAGTTATGGGGTGAATGTGGAAAGCCATCCTCGTCAATGTATCATTGTCGGCTCTACCAATGCAGAAAGTGGATTTTTGCGAGACATCACGGGTAACCGAAGATTCTGGCCTGTGCGCATTAGTGGTGACGGCAAAAGAAAAGCATGGCAGATGTCCGTATACGATGTAGAGCAGATTTGGGCAGAAACTTTGGTGCTTTATGCCAAAGGTGAAAAGCTCTATTTAGAAGGCAGTGATGTAGAGTTAGCAACGAATGAGCAGGCAGATGCCATGGAGAGTGATGAGCGAGAAGGGCTTGTTCGCACTTACCTCGATACGCTTTTACCCGATGACTGGAATGCCCTGTCCTTATACGAGCGAAGAAACTACCTAAACGGTAGTGAATTTGGTGGGGAATCCCGTGTTGGCACGGTAGAACGTACGCTTGTTTGTAATATGGAAATTTGGTGTGAATGCTTTGGAAGGGATGCCTCCGCCATGAAACCTGCGGACTCCTATGCCATTGCAGGCATTATGAAAAAGATTAATGGGTGGAACAAGTACCAAGGGAACAAGAACGG
>LVZN01000004.1 GCA_001695645.1 Erysipelotrichaceae bacterium MTC7
AAGTATATCACATTCTCACGCACATTCACGTAAGGCTAATGTTTTATTAAGATATCTCTTAGCTTTATAATACGAAAAGACCTCTATCTGTAGAGATCTTTACGATTTTAGTTTTTCAAACTTTGAAGTGGTGCAGGAATTTTACCTTTACGGTTAATCATAACACTACAGTCTGTTTGGTTGATTTTCATAACTGGACCAGAACCCAACAATCCACCAAATTCAAGTTCATCACCAACATCTTTTCCGATTGCTGGAATTAAACGAACGGCTGTGGTTTTTGAGTTCACCATACCAATTGCTGCTTCATCTGCAATGATTCCAGAAATAACGGATGCACTTGTATAACCAGGTACAACAATCATATCCAAACCAACACTACATACAGCTGTCATAGCTTCCAGTTTTTCTAAGGTTAAGATTCCTTTGCGCGTTGCTTCGATCATACCAGCATCTTCACTGACAGGAATGAATGCTCCAGAAAGTCCTCCAACAGAACTACTTGCCATGACACCACCTTTTTTAACTGCATCATTTAACATCGCTAAACAAGCAGTGGTTCCATAAGCTCCACATACATCAAGACCCATTTCTTCAAGAATGTAAGCAACGGAATCCCCAACAGCTGGTGTTGGTGCCAAAGAAAGGTCAACGATTCCAAATGGTACGCCTAAACGTTCACTTGCAAGGTTTCCTACCATTTGTCCCATTCTGGTAATTTTGAATGCTGTTTTCTTAATTAAATCCGCAATTTCGTCCATTGGTAAATCCTTAGGTGCTTTTGCTAGTGCTGCACGCACAACCCCTGGACCACTAACCCCAACGTGTAACACGACATCTGCTTCTCCAACACCGTGGAAAGCTCCGGCCATGAATGGGTTATCTTCTGGTGCATTACAGAATACGACAAGTTTTGCAGCTCCAATACAGTTGTTATCTTTGGTAAGTTCACTTGCTTCCACAATTTTACGTCCCATGAGTTCCACTGCATTCATATTGATTCCCGCTTTGGTTGAACCAATGTTTACCGAAGCACATACGTGTTCTGTTTCTGCTAGCGCACGAGGAATACTTTCCATCAACTCACGATCTCCAGCTGCACATCCTTTTTGAACAAGCGCGCTGTATCCACCAATAAAGTTAACACCAACACTTTGTGCACAACGTTCTAAGGTATGTGCATATTTCACAGGGTCTCCCCCACTCACTGCAACAAGCATGGAAATCGGTGTAACCGAAATTCTTTTATTAATAATTGGAATTCCATATTCCTTTTCAATTTGTTCTCCAACTGCCACTAAATTCTTAGCTTTCGTTGTAATCTTGTTATAGATTTTCTCACAAGATTTATCTATATCAGCATCCGCACAGTCGAGCAATGAAATCCCCATGGTAATTGTACGAACATCAAGATCTTCTTCATTGATCATCTTAATTGTTTCTAGTATATTATCGACATTAATCATAGTAGCACCTCTTAAATTGTATGCATTGATTTAAAGATATCTTCATGCATTACATGAATCTCTAAACCTTTGCCTTTTCCGAATGCTTCCATGTCATCAACAAATGTCGTGAATTCTGTTGCTAGTTGATCAACTTCCACCAACATAATCATAACAAACATTTCATCCATAATCGTTTGACTTACATCTACTACATTCGCTTTTGCTTCTGCACATTTGTTTGAAACATTTGCTAAGATTCCTACTCCATCTTTACCAACTACACTTATTACTGCACGCATAACTTTTCCTCCTCTTACAAACAATTGTATTCATGTTATGAACACTTTCATTTTACCTATTATATGAAATATACACAAGAAACACAATAAATTTATGACTCACTTTCTTCATTTGATTTATATTCTAAGTATTTTAGAAACAACATATTGGAAATCAAAAAGAAGTGTCCAGTAATACTATACTCGATATCAAAGTAGCCAGTTGGAAAATCACTAGCTTGAAATGTCAGCAAATAATCACTATGCTGTTGTACATATCCATTTCCATCCTTACAAATACCAAGAATTGGAATGTGCATACGCTTTAGATATTTCATGAGATTTGTAGCAACTTCGTGATCTCCAGAATAGGAAATCACGATAAAGAAATCTTGTTCCGTGACATATTTTAGTAATGTATCTAACTCATCATGCCCTTCTGTTACATGCATAACCTTCTGCCGATACGCGAACTCCCGTTTTAGTTCCATTGCAACATTTTGTTGGACCGTTCCAGTTGCATAAATAAAAATCCGTTTGGCTTGATCCAACTTGGCAAGGCAGGCATCCAAATCCACATGCTTCATCCGTTGTAAGGTATCATTAAATTCTATAATGCTTTTATCAATAATCGCAGGATCAAATGTGGATTCATCATTCAGTTCCCATTTGATGCGAAACTTCAGTTCACTATAACCTTCCAATCCCAACTTTTTGGTAAAACTTAAAATGCGTGTATGCGAAAGATTGCATACTTGGGCAAGTTCCAACACACTCATTTTTTGACATTGGCGTTTGTGATGATAAATGTATTGCCAAATGTACAAATCGGTTTCATTTAAACTGTCGTATTTTTGACTGACAAGCTCTTCTAATCGCATAGGTCTGCCTCATTTTCTTTCATTTGCATATAACTCATTAAGATATAATCAATCAAGATGTAGTAGTTCACCAACGAACCATAACGTGCCCCACATGGATTGTCCACATCGGCGACATTCACATATAAACAATACTCAGCAACATGAGTTAAGGAATTATCCTTATTGACGCTTATGGATAGCATCGGAATGTTGTTGATTTTTAGTTGTCTAGCAAATTCTAGAACGCGTCTAGTTTCTCCAGAATACGTTACGATCACAACCAAGTCATCTGGATGAAACAGTTGAAAAAACGAATCGACATCTCCATAACTGTCGATATGAAAGAACAGTTTGTTCACATTTAAGAACGAACGTTTGAGTTCTTTAGCAACGCTATCTTGCACATTACCCGTACTAAACACATACAAGTTACTCGCTTTTTCTATAGCTTGCACAATGGGTGTTAAGTTTAACGTCTGCAAGTACTCCATATAATCGTCATACACTTGAAACAAGCGTTGTTGTCGCTCATGCTTTTCTTCAACTTCATTGCATTCCATCGCCAATAATACCTTTAGTTCACTGTATCCCTTGCAACCAAGCTTTTTGGCAAAACGCAAAATGGTCGTACGTGATACATTGCACCGTTTGGCCAATTGCTCAATGGATAAATTGACACAAGCACTTTGATTTTTCGAAATCACCTGCCAGATGTATAAATCATTTTCATTTAAAGATTGGTAATTCGCATTTACTCGATCAAATAATTTCATGGTTCCATCCTCTATAATTTAACTTTATCGTACCATTCACATCTTGTCTACTATGTAAAAGAAGTGTCAACTGATGTTGACACTCACAATTACTTATACTCCAAAATGATATCCTGATTCGCTTTGACAACTTTTGTATGATATTTGCTTACTCGATGCTTATTGTCATCGACAATGACGAGCATCACTATTTCTTGCAATTGATTTTCTTTAAAGTAATCAAGATCAAAACTGATCAAAGGGTCTCCTGCATAAACATGGTCTTGCGTTTTTACATGACGTTGAAACACACTTGATTCACACGCATAGGTATCCAAACCAATGTGAATTAGCATCTCTACTCCATCGTCATTGATAAAGCCAATGGCGTGTTTGCTTTCATCATTTGCTAATGTGATGCGTCCATCACAAGGTGCCACAACCATTCCCGTTGTAGGTTTGATGGCAATGCCATCACCCATCATTTTTTGTGAAAATACATCATCTGGAACGCGCTCTAACGTTATGCTTTCACCATCCATAAAAGCAACGAGCGCTTTTTGTTTTTTCTTGAAAAACATTATTTTAACTCTGGCCAGTAACCCTTGTTTGCTTCAATTAAATCATCAAGGATTAATTTCGCCACACGTGCACTTGGCACCACTTTAGATAGCGTAATTGCTTGCCATAGTTTTTGGTATGATCCTTCAATCCAAGCTGCAACGGTTAGTTTTTCAACTGATACTTGTTGCTCCATCATACCTTTTTGGAATTGTGGAATGGCTCCTTGCACAATTCTTTCATATCCATTGCTACCAACAATACATGGCACTTCAACCATTGCAGTACGATCAAAGTTTTCAATCGTTCCTTCATTAGGCACAATCAACAACATTTTTTCTTTTGTGTTCTTTGCGATTGCACAAGCCAAATCAACAATGTATGTCGCATGTGCATCTGGTTCAAATGGTGCACCTTTTGCCGTACCAGCTTCAATGATGTTGTTACACACTTCAAAGATGTGTTTTTCACGGTGTTCCATAACTTCATTTGCTCGTGTGTGTTCTGGGTTGGAATGTTCCACTACATAATCTGGGAACAAGTAGTATTTTAAGTATGTATTTGGAATTGTTTCAGGATCAAGTGCGTAAACATCTTTCGCTTTTCCAAACGTATCCATCCATGATTGTTCCACATGTTGGTCCGTTGCACTTAGAGCACCAGCAAACCCATTTTCTGCCATTTTTTTACGAATGATTGGCATTAAATCATTTCCTTCACGATCATAGATTTTGTGCCACCACCCAAAGTGGTTCAATCCATAGTATTGCGTGTCTAACTCTTTACGACTTTTTAAACCAACCATGTCTGCCATTTTCTCTTCTAGATCTACTGGCATATCACAGATGTTTAAAATCTTTGAATTGGGACGTAAACGTCTTGTTGCTTCTGCAACAATTGCAGCTGGATTTGAATAGTTTAACATCCAGGCATTTGGTGAGTATTCTTCCATGTAGTCGATAAGTTCAATAATTCCACCAATGGAACGCATACCGTATGCAATCCCTCCAGGACCACATGTTTCTTGTCCGACAACTCCGTATTTTAATGGAATCTTTTCATCTTTTTCACGCATCGCATACTTACCGACACGAATGTGTGCCATACAAAAGTCAATATCTGTAAATGCTTCTTTTGGATCTGTTGTGTAACTAAACTCAATGTCTGGAGCATTTTCCTTTATGTAAATCTCACAAGCTTTGGCGATGGTTTCCTGACGTTCCCCATCATTATCGTAAAATTTAATTTTGCGAATTGGAAAACGTTCTTGTTCCTCCAATAACATTAATGCAATTCCTGGTGTAAATGTACTTCCCCCACCAGCGACGACGATTGAATATTTTTTCATGTTTTCTTCTCCTCCTTACATGATTTTTATCGATGCATAGAAACATAGAACACTTAATGCTAAAATCATAGCATTTGCAGCGAAATAGCTTTGCGCATCTTTATTCTTAATAATATTTCCTAGTTTAAATGAAATTGGTTTGTCATAGCGATATGTTTGTACACCTAGAAATACTAAGATACAAACATAAAACAAATTACCTAGTAATAATTGAGCAACAACTAAACCAACTAAACTAAACAGGATTGAACTTGTCTCTTTAGACTTTAAATTTTTCTTGAAGTTATGTAGTTGATAAGCAATAAATGGATTTATGATAGCCGCTAAAAACGAAATAGCAACTGCAGCATCTTGCTCTAACAAACCTTGTAAATCAAGATTAGATCCAATCAATTTATATGAAACTTGAATGTAAAACATAATTGGTGTCATACACAATAGAACTTGTGCCATTGAATACCATTTCTTAAGTTTAGTAGTTTTCATGCATCCTCCTATATTTTAAACAGTTAGTAATTGTTCAAAGTCATCACGAACACGAGCAACACTCAACCCAACAATAACTTGCATTGACTTTCCATTTGCAGAAAGACCGTGTGCTCCTATTTCTTTAAAGTATTTATCATTTTTTACTATTGTTTCATCCTTAACGTTAACTCGTAATCTTGTTGCACAGTTAGTTACATCTTCAATATTTTCAGCTCCACCTAAGCCATCTAAAATCATTTGTGCATACGCTAAATCCTTATTTGTGATGCCTCCATTAGCGTTTTTCTCTCTAAACTCTTTTTTAGAATAGAATTTAACATCTTCATCTTCTTCAATTTCTCTTCCTGGAGTAGCAAAGTTAAATTTTAAGATCAGTGTTCTAAACACCACAAAGTAGATACCTGTAAATGCAATACCTATTACAAATTGAATCAAGTATGTCATCCAGTGTGAACTCATTAGTGGAATCCAGTTCAAGGCAGCACATTCAATTGCCCCTCCAGCAAAGATCCCCACAACTCCTGCCATATAACTCACTGTTGCAAGTGTTGCAGCTAAGATGCAGTGCACAACATATAATCCAGGTGCAATAAATAAGAATGTAAATTCAATAGGCTCTGTAACTCCACACATAACTGCAGTTAATGTGATTGGAACCAACAATCCTAAAACACGTTTTTTCTTTTCTGATTTAGCTGTCGCATAGAATGCTAATGCAATTCCTGGACATCCAAACATTTTAGATAAACCAGTTAATGTAAATCCAAACTCAGGTGCTAATGATTTTAATGAATCACTTGATGCGGCTAAGGTTGGCAACATGTTTGCCCATGCAGAATACAATCCACCAGTAACTACTGCATTATCGTAGAAGAATGGTGAGTAAAGCAAATGGTGAAGTCCAAATGGAATTAGTAATCTTTCTAAGAAAATAAATACCCAAACCCCCACATTACCAGTTGTCACAATGAATCCTTGGAAAGCTGTCATTCCTCCTTGAACAAGAGGCCATACAAATGCAGATAGAATTGCGACTGGAATCATCACAAAGAATCCAATCATTACCACAAATGTAGAACCGCTAAACGTTCCTAACCATTCAGGAAGTTTTGTATCATAGAAACGATTGTGAATATAAATTGAAATCCCAGAAATCATAAGTGCTCCAATCATCCCCATATCTAAGGTTTTGATATTAGCAATTAGTGTTAGTCCACTTGTTCCTCCAACATCTTGTGAGAAATCAACTCCAAAGTTGCCTCCCCATTGTGCAAGAATTGTACTTAAGAAATAATGGAATGTAAGGAATAACACTAACGATTCCATACAAGCTCTTGCATTTTGTTTTTTCGCAAGACCAATTGGTAGACTTACGGCAAACAGTAATGGTAGTTGATTGAATACCGTCCATCCTCCTTGTAAAATGATATTCCAACACTGGTACCAAAAATGTGTTGGTTTTGCCATCGCCCCCATAATGGCTTCTGTAGTGAACAATGTCCCCACACCAATACAAATCCCCGCAAAGGCGAAGAGCAGTACTGGCGTAAACATCGCGCCACCAAATCTCTGAATTTTTTGCATCATAACATTTGCCCCCTTTTCAAAACAATCTCTAAGCTTGTTGCTTGATACATTCACATCATAACACCCGAAAAACCAGACACAATAGCTTGTCCACTTTTGGGGAAGTATGCACATTTTTTTACGATTGTCTCAAAGTCGTGAATTTTCACAAATGCGATAAATAAAGGAGAAAACGCTATAATACAAAGCAAGGTATCCTGTTTTATAAATATAAGACTTACCAAAGTTTTACACTCCATTTACACAGTTCATACCTTGCAATCGATGCAAAGAAAAAGCAACCGTATTTGGTTGCTATATAAAAAAACAACCATATGCGGTTGCTTTTTTATATATCACTCATAAACCAAGCAAGGAAATCGTTTTGGATATCCTAAACAATAGTTAATTCTTTTATTTTTTGTTTGATGTCTTCTTTGGTTAAACCAAATTCCTTTTGCAAGAAATCTTGTGATCCCACTTGACCAAACAATTCATGAACCCCTACACGAGTTAACGGAATCGCCATCGCTTTTTCTGCTACAACTTCAGCAACTGCACTTCCCAGTCCTCCAGTGATGGAATGATTTTCAAATACAACGATGTGTTTTTTACCTTGACTATGTTTCAAGATAGCATCAACATCCAATGGTTTGATGGTAAACATATCCATGACTTCGACATCAATACCTTCACTTGCAAGTTCATTTGCGGCTTGTAAGGCTTCACTTACAAGTTGACCCGCACTAAGTAATAGCACATCATCACCTTCACGCAAGATGTTTGCTTTACCAAGTGTAAAGGTTGAATCTTTTGCGTATAGGTTTTTTACGCCTTTACGGTTTCCACGCACGTAGTGAATTCCTTCTAGTTTGGCAAATTCTTTAATGATCCAATCCATTTGCACATCATCCGCAGCATCACATACCACAGCATTGGGAATCGTGCGCATCAATGCAACATCTTCCCACGTTGTGTGAGTTCCACCATTTGGACCCGCCGTAAAACCTGGATCAGAACCATAAATATTGATGGTGTTGTATGCATATGCACCTGATAAATACACTTGGTCAAAAACGCGACGTGTCGCAAATGGACCAAACGTATGAATGAATGGTACGAAGCCTGTCGCGCTCAATCCTGCTGCAACACCAACCATATTCGCTTCAGCAATCCCGACGTTAATGAAGCGGTCCGGGTTTGTTTTTTGGATGTTTGTCCATCCACTAGCTCCCCCTAAGTCTGCTTCAAGGGCAACTACTTTATCATTTTCTTTCATGAGATCTTGCAAAGCATGAACGACGGACATTCGCATTTCTTGCGTATCATCACGATTTACATCTAAACGAAACATTAGGCACCCTCCTTTGCAATAAACGCTTCAAGTGACGTGATCGCTTCACTTGTGGCTTGCTTAATTTCATCGGTGTTAAATTTCACCGAGTGATTTGCTTCTAGTTTTTCAAAGAATGGAACACCTTGACCTTTTATCGTATCAAGTACGATACAAATTGCTTGGTCTTTCACATCAAAGCTTAGTTCGATGGCGTCAATAATTGCTTTTTCATTTGCCCCATCTACAGTTACTGTATGAAAACCAAAGGCTTTCATTTTCGCCTCAATATCAAATGGGTTACAAATATCACTTACATAACCATCCAACTGACGCTTGTTGTTGTCAATAAACACAAGACAGTTGTTTAACTTGTTGTGTGCAATGTATTGGAATGCTTCCCAACATTGTCCTTCGTTGAGTTCACCATCACCCACGATTAAGTAAACTTTTTGATCTGTACCTTTTAGCTTGAAGCCAGTTGCAATTCCCGCTGCACTACTTGTTCCTTGACCTAGTGAACCTGTTGTCATGTCTACCCCAGGAGTTTTTGTACGGTCAGGATGAGAAGGCAGTTTTGTGCCCCCAGCATTTAAGGTATACAACATTTCTTTATCGAAGAACCCGCGGTTTGCCAGCGTTGCATAAAGTGCAGGACCCGCATGTCCTTTGGATAAGACAAGCATGTCTCGTTTGTCCCAGGTTGGATGACTTGCATCATAACGCATGTATTTTCCATATAGCACACTTAGAACTTCTACGATTGACATCGAACCCCCAAGGTGTCCATAACCTAATGAAGATAACATCTTCAGAATATCCAAACGAATATTGGCTGATAACACTTGTAAATCTTTTACTTCATTTGTCTTCATCTATACCCCTTATTTCTTTAATTCAGCATCGAGTTTCGTTTCAAGTTCGTTCATATCCATGATGTTATCAAGTACGATAACTCTTGGTAATTGAGAAACAAACTGTTCTAAATCTTTTCCCACAACGAATAAATCTGCTGCATTTTCCGTTGCATCACTAACTGATGAATGCGTTACATCAATTCCTTGGTAATCCAGTTTTTTTAATGTCTTTTCCACATTCATACGAACAAGCATACTTGAACCTAAACCAGATCCACAGCAGCACATGATTCTTTTTACTTCCATTTTCATATCCTCCTTCTATCTTTCGATATGGTATTTGACAACAGGGAGGAGATATTGCAATATCTCCCCTTCTGTTTACGTATAAATTTAGTCTACTTTTTTCTTTGGTGCGATAAAGTTATATGCGATTGGGATTAAGAACAATACGATACATACAACCATTAAGGCGTTTCCTTGCACGAATTGTGCAATGTTTCCAAAGAAGATTCCAGCAATTGAGAAATCTGCATCTGAGAATGTTGTATTTGCAAAGTTCAACGCTCCCATAACCGGCATACAAATTGCAGGTAAGAATGTAATTAACAATCCATGGAAGAATGATCCTACCACACATCCACGTAATCCACCTTCAGCATTTCCGAAGACTCCGGCAGTTGCCCCACAGAAGAAGTGTGGAATAACACCAGGTAAAATTAAAGCAACAGGCATTAATGAAGAGTTGATGAATCCAAGAATGAACAATCCAACAATTCCACCAAAGAATGATACTAGAAACCCAATAAGCACAGCGTTAGGTGCATAAGGGAATACCACTGGACAGTCAAGTGCAGGTTTTGCATTTGGTACGATTTTTTCAGCGATACCTTTAAATGCAGGTACGATTTCTCCGATAATTAAACGCACTCCAGATAAGATAATGTAAACTCCTCCAGAGAAGTTCAAGCCACGAATGAATGCCCAAATAAACCAGTTTTCTCCATTGAAGATTGGATCTAAGATTTCTGCATCACCTTTACCAACAGCAACTGCTGTGACTAAAATGAAGAACACAACCATCGTTAATCCAATGGCAACTGTTGTATCACGTAAGAATGAAATACGTTTTGGGAAGTTAATATCTTCAGATGATTTTTTCCCTTTCACCAATTTACCAATTTGTGCAGAGAACCAGTATCCAAATCCACCAAAGTGTCCAAATGCTAATTCATCTGTATTAACAATTTTACGCATCGTTGGCTGACAAATCGCTGGTGAAAGAACCATGATTAATCCAAGTACCAATCCACCAGAAATAATTAATGGAACGCCTGATAAACCACCAACGTTTAAGATGACCGCAAGCATACAAGCCATGTATAGCGTGTGGTGACCTGTTAAGAAAATGTAGTTTAATCTTGAGAAACGAGCAATGATAATGTTTGCGACCATTCCCGCACACATAATGTATGCAGTTTCTTTTGCGAACTCTTCAAGTCCTAAAGAAACAATCGCTTCATTGTTAGGAACAACACCTTGTACACCAAAGGCATAGTTGAATAGCGTTCCAAAGTCATTGAGTGATCCTGTTTGCAAGAAACTTGCACCAGCTGATAAGACGAGAAACCCAACAATTGTTTTTACGGTCCCTTTAACAACATCTTCAACCGGTTTCTTTTGTAAGATGAGTCCAAGTAGAGCCATCAAACCAACAAGAATCGCAGGTGTAGATAAAATATCTAAAACTATTTGTAATACACTGTTCATATGTAAACCCCCTTTTTTGTTTAAACAGTTATTCTTTTGCAGCTGCGATGAATTGCGCGTACGCATCATCTGCAGTTGCCGCAGTTGCAAGTTTTTCAATGCGGTTTTCATCCGAGAATATATTGGAAATTGCCTGCATTGCTTGCATGTGTGATTCCGAATCACTTGCAGCTAGTGTCACCAACAAGCGTACGTCGTATCCATCTGGTTTGAAACGTACCGGTTGACGCAACACGGTAAGCGCGAGTTGTTTTTCGTTCACCCCACAATCAGAACTTGCATGAAGTAACGCCAGGTCTTTACACAAAACATAGTATGGTCCAAATGTATGTGTGTTCGTAATGATGGCATCTATGTACCTAGGTTCCACATAGTTTCCATCAACAAGCGGCTGTACACCAACATGAATGGCCTCTTGCCAATCTTCTACACGTTCAACAATTTGAACATTCTCTCTTTTTAACATATCTTTCATGTTACCTCCTGTCGTACTTCTTACAAGCACATTATCGATGAATCTAGGAATAAAAAGAAGTCCAAGTTCTTGCAAATGTTTGTGCAAAACTTGGACATTGTGTCATATTATGTGATTTAAAAAGGGGGAAATCCCACATCAACACGTATCCCTACACAGTCCTATTCTATCAAAAAACGACAGGAAAATTAAGTCGATTATCCTATAGACACGGCAAATAAAAAACCAACGTCCTGAGTCTTTGTCATTTCGTTGGTTATTTTTATTTAGTAAGTCTAGTATCCACCTTCAACTTTTAAGCCGGCAACCAGTTTCACTCCGGAACTAGTTCCAATGCGTGTCGCTCCTGCTTCGATCATTTTTTCAACGTCTTCAGCACTACGCACACCACCAGCAGCTTTGACTTCTGCCTTGTCACCTACTGTGTCTTTCATCAATTTCACAACACGAGGATTTGCACCTTCGGTTGAGAAACCTGTGCTTGTTTTCACAAAGTGTGCACCTGCTTCAAGGCATAACTCACTTGCTTTGATAATTTCTTCGTCTGTTAGTAAACATGTTTCTAAGATGACTTTCACAATGTTTCCTTGTGCAGCTTCAACGACAGCACGTACATCTTCACGTACAACATCGTAGTTCTTTCCTTTAAGTTCACCGATGTTTTGTACCATATCGATTTCGGTTGCACCTTGTTCAATTGCAACTTTTGTTTCCCATGCTTTTGCTGCTGTACTCATTGCACCTAGTGGAAAACCAACCACGGTACATACCTTCACATCAGTACCTGCTAGTTGCTTTGCACAAAATGGAACCCAATATGAGTTTACACAAACACTCATAAAGTCATGTTCTTTTGCTTCCTTACAAAGTTGTTCAATTTGATCACGCGTTGCATCTGCTTTTAATAACGTGTGATCGATTAATTTATTCATTTTCATAACTATGTTCTCCTTGTACTCTCATTGTACATCTTTTCCTAAAAAGGAAAAGCCCAACATTTGCACAAACATGTGCAAACCCTTGCTAAGCTTGCAAAGCCTCGCTCATTACTTGTAACATTTGCTCTGCATTTTTGCAAGCGAGAATCTTGGATTGTGTTGCTTCATCAGAAAACAGCTTCATCACATCTTGCAAAATCTTTAAATGCTTTACATTGTCTTCTGCTGCTAGCACCAAAATGATCCGTGCAATTCGTTGTTTAGGAAAGAACACACCTGACTCAAACACATTTAAGTTAAAGTCCAATTGTGCAACGCCATCTTCTGGCTTGGCATGTGCAAGTACCACATGTTCCGTAATAAACATATAAGGACCCATGTGTCTGGTTTGTTGAATCATCGCATCAACAAAGCCATTGGTAATGCTTTTTCGTTCCACCAATGGTTTGGCAGAAATTCGAAAGGCTTCTTGCCAGTCGTAATCCTCTTGGTAGAAGTTTATATTTGTTTCATCTAGAAAGGCCATCATGCCTCGACTTCCATCCTTTAAAGGATGATAGCGTACCTCATTCAACCCATCAAGGTACCGTTGTAAGTCGACTTTTAAAGCATCAGCATCCTTTGGATCGATGTAGCCTTTGATGACTTCATACAAATCCTCAACATATACTTGCTTCTTGGTTGACGTACGCATACATTTACGCAAGATCAACACGCGGTCTGCATCCGATAAGATGGGTCGCACTTGAATGCAGTTTGGACAATTGGGTATCTCAACTGTCGAGATAATCACTTGATAATCCTCCACTTTGACATTTGAGTTGCGAAGTCCCGTCACATCGATGCGATCTGCATGCGGAATCAGTGTTGTGACTTCTGCACGCAACATATTTCCAGTGGAAATCCCATTTGGACATACAATTAAGATGTTCATCTTTTCTTCGTTTTGGTGAGTTGTGATAAATCCACCAAAGTGCAATGTTAAATAAGCAACTTCATTGTCCGCAATTGGTACGCCAATTTTCTGTTCGATGTACTCGACTGCTTTTTTGGTAATTGCAAACAATTCTGGGTACTGTACTTTAATATCTTGAATGAGTGGGTTTCCAATTTGAATCCCATAACGATAGCGATACAAACTCGCTTTCAAATGGACAAAAATACTACGTTCCACTTCTGCTTTATTTTCAAATTCAACACATGCTAAGCGTGAAAACTCACTAACCAAAGCTGCCGCCAAATCGAAGGCTTCTTGGTCTTCATGAACATCAATGATGTCAATCGCAACGGATTGCAAGCGTGAGCCTAGTAGATGTAACGCCAGATAGATACACTCATCTTCCGATAAGTCATTAAACTTTCGTTGCACAAGGGTGAATTCATAGGTATCTGTAATCTTATTTTTATCCACATCGCTAAAGTGTAACAGTTCATGATTGTGGACAAGTGCAGGCACAAAGTATGCAAGAGATACCAGTGTATCACGAACGTACTGTGTATCGAGTGTTTTTTCAATGTAGTCAAACTTACGCAGGTTTTCTTCCACTTGTTCTTGGTATGGCGAAACTAAGACCCCGGTTTGGTAATAGCGAATCAGTTCCGGAAAATACAAGAAGAAAAGTGCACGTTTACGAATGGTATCACCTTGCATGGTATAACCACTTTTATTCTCAAACTTCAGTTTTAAACCAAATTCGTGCAATTTGCTAGAAGCAACTTTTAAATCGTTGATGATTGTGTTTCTTGATACTTGGCAAGCGTCCATGAAATCTTCAATTAATAAAGGTTTATCTCGTAATGACACCATACATATGACAATGAGAACTCTCTCCGTTGGTGAAAAGTAAATGCTACGTGCAAGCGGTACATCACTCAACAATGTATGGATCACATCCTTTTGTTTTTGTGACAAATGAATTCCTTTGCTACGTTCCACACTTATTTCTTCTATTTTATGCGCGGTTAAAAACTCATTCACCTTACACAAATCGTAGTACACACTACGCTTAGAGATTTGTTTTTCTTCGGCGATATCACTAATGCTAATATACGCTTCACTTTGCAGAAGTGTATTCAACAGTTCTTGACAGCGCGCTTCCAGTTGATTCATTGGCTATCCCCCTATCGATTTCACTTTTTTTACACACACATCGGATTATGCTGTTTCTTCTTTTCGATTTTCAATGATATGTTTTTCAATTGCTTCAAAGCGTCCCGACATTTTTGCCTTTGCGCTAAATTCACGGAACTTACGAATGATCGCTTGCAAAGAATTCTTTGAATCTGCGACTTCCGTATAACGGATTTTAATTTTATATGGACCTTTACTTTCTATTTCATGTTTGAAATATTGTTTTCCATCCGGTACGTCCATTTCCATTGCATACACTTTTCCATATTCAAATTCGGTAATTACTTTACGCGAAATAAAGTTTCCCGTTTTTAATTGATAGGTTTGTTTGTATGAAAATCCAGGTTTGATATCACTGGTATTCACACGTTTACGTGTCGCTTTCGGTAATTCTTGCACAAAGCTATTTACGATAAAATCAAAATACTCATCTGCTGAAATGTTTAAGGTTTTGGCTAACTTCATGCCACTACCTTTGTAAATGCAAGTGCTGCTGCCCCAATCAATCCGCTGTCTTCATCCAAGTTTGATTTTTGAATGTTTACGTATTGACGTAAGTTATCAAATGTTTTCGTTTCAACACGACGTTGAATGTCTTCAACAAATCCATCGATCTTTAAAGCAACACTTCCACCTAAAATGACAATTTCTGGGTCCAGCAAGTTGATGATGCTTGCAATACCGTTTGCTAAATATTCTTTTGCATCTTCCATAACTTCTTTCGCTTGCGCATTTCCTTCATTTGCAAGATCGTTCACTTCTCCCGCATGTTTTACGTCCAATCCTTTGGCAATGGCACGTGCGGTAATCGCTGTTCCACTACTAATGGCTTCAATTCCTCCAGGTTTAATAATTCCATGGCTTGGTCCATTACGCCACAATGGCATATTGGCAATCTCGTGCGCAAATCCATGTGCCCCTTGATAGATTTCACGGTTGATGACTAGACCAGCTCCTACACCAGTGGAAATGGTAAGAAACGAAACGTAACGGTATTCTTTTCCTTTTCCGATGGTTGCTTCTGCTAAGGTTGCTAAGTTTGCATCGTTTTCCAAGAACACAGGAACCCCTAATAATTCTTTCATTTCATCAGCTAACTTAAAGAAATGCCAACCTGGTAAGTTTGGTGCATCAAGTACTGCTCCATTAATCAAATCCAATGGTCCTGGACAAGATACGCCAGTTCCAACGATTTCTTTGTCAAAGCCTTTGATGCTTTCTTTAATTTTTTTCAATGTGTTTTGTGGTTCATTTACATCTGTAGCAAATTGTACACGTTCAAGTACTTCGTAAGTATCACTAATCAAAGCTACGCGTGTATTTGTCCCACCAATATCAATTCCTACTGCATATTTCATTTTTGTCTCCTCCTAATATAAAGATGTCTGCCTTTTTCATTATACGATAAAAAAGTTGAATGTACTACCACCGTTGGTGTGAATTCTTGAAGAATATGATAGCGCATTCACATACGGCTTTACCGTGAAACACGACATAAACAAAAAGAAGACCCTATACTGATCTTCCTTTCGTTTAAGAGATACATAATGATTCTTCTATGCTTTTAAGAACGCAAGTGCTGCAGCCCCTAAGAGTCCACTGTCTTCATTTAGATTTGATGTTTCTACTTTGATGTATGCATCAAATCCAGGTAATACTTTTTCTTTTACACGACGTTCAACGTCTTCAACAAATCCCTCGATCTTTAAGGCAACACTTCCACCCAAAATAAAGATATCTGGATCTTCAACTGCAAAGATCATCGCGATTGCATTTGCTAAGTATTCCTTTGCATCTTCCATGATACTTGTTGCTTTTTCATTTCCTTGCACAGCTAGATCATTGACTTCCCCAGCATGCGCGACTTGTAAACCTGCTTCACGAGCACGATTTACAATGGCGGTTCCACTACTAATCGCTTCCAAAGCACCACTTGTTAAAATGGAGTGTTTTGGTCCATTTGGTAAGACAATCATGTTGCAAACCTCATTAGCCTGTCCGTGTGCACCTTGCATGATATGCTTATCAACAACATAACCTGAACCAATCCCGGTCGATATCGTAAGGAAATGAACAAAGCGATACGCTTTTCCTTTTCCAACAGTCGCTTCGGCTAAACAAGCCAAATTGGCATCGTTTTCCAAATAGACACGTACGCCACAACGTTTTTCTAGTTCAGCAACAATCGGGTAATGATACCACTGCTCTCCTAGGTTTACAGCCATCCCAATCTTTCCATTTAGCAAATCCATGGGTCCTGCACATGATAAGCCAATTCCTACAATCTCGCGGTTAAAGTCATTTACCGTTTGTCCAATTTTATCTAACATGATCGCTGGGTCTGCTTTCTGTGTAGCAAACTCAATGCGTTCAATCACTTGATACATTTCATCAATAAGGGCAATCCTTGTATTGGTTCCACCCATGTCAATTCCTACTGCGTATTTCATCACTAATTACCTACCCTTCACCACCTTTATAACATAGAAAAGGAGCGAAAACAATACTTGGTATATACCAATTTGATTTTCGCCCCTTTTTTTGCTTATTTATTCATAAATATAAGGTTTTAATAATGATGCAAATTTATCGTATCCCATCGTATTGAGGTGCAACCCATCCGTTGTATATTCTGGATTCAACTCCCCATCTTTTAAGAACTCTGGATGCATATTGATGTATTTAACCACCGCTCCATCAAAGTTTAATGCAAGTTCTTTATACTCTTGCCCTAAGATCCATAACGAACGATTGTTACGGTTATTTGTAACTGCGTTTTTACCGACTGGTAATGGTGAAATGATATAGATTTCTTCAATGTGATAGTTACGCTCAAAGATCGAAAGCAATGTATTTACATTAAAGGCAATATCAAGGACATCTCCTTGATGAATATGACCTGCAACATGTTCACCATGTTTTTCATTCAAGTCATTGGTACCCACCATTAAAAATAATTTCTTTGGCTTGTACAACTTCACTGCATAATCATGTAAATACAACAATTGTCGACTTGTTGCTCCATACATCGCATTGTTATAAATCTTTACGTCAGGAAAGTAATGTTCATTATTGAACTCACTTAAAATCGCATGCCCAAATAAGACAATCTCATCTGGATTTGCTTCATAACCCTTGTCTTGAATCTCTTTTACTCGTTCTTCTTGGTAGTCAAAATACACGTTTTCCATTATGTCCCCCTTATAGTTAACTGCACTTTGTGCTTTTCTTCATCCTTCTTATAAACCCACACTTTAATAATGTCTCCAATACTGAGCACATCACTTGGGTGTTTCACTCTTTTTTCACTCAATTGTGAAATATGAATGAGCCCATCCTCTTTTAATCCTATATCAACAAAGGCCCCAAAGTCTACTACATTGCGCACAACTCCCTCAAAAACATCTCCAACTTTGATATCTTCAAACGAAAGTACGTCTTGTCTGAGTAGAGGTGCATCGTATTTATCACGATAATCACGTAGTGGTGTGATAATTGAATCAAGAATATCATCTAACGTATAGGCATCAGTCCCCACAATGCCTGCTAAAGTTACACGATTGATTTGATTTACCGCTTCTTTGGCTTTCTCGCTTCCCATATCCCCTACTTCAAGTTGCAATTCTGACAATACTTTTTTTGCAATGTCGTAACTTTCCGGGTGAATGGGTGTGCGGTCTAGTGGTTGTTTTCCATCTTCGATACGTAAGAATCCAGCAGCTTGTTCAAATGCTTTTGGTCCAATCTTTGGAATTTTCTTAATTTGGGTACGCGAAGTAATCGGCCCTTCTTTTTCACGGTAGTCCACAATACTTTTTGCACTAGCCAATGTGAGTCCTGCAACATTACTCAACAGCGTTGCACTTGCTTGGTTGATGTTAACCCCTACTAAGTTTACCGCTTTTTCAACAACGAAGTTTAAACGCTCTTTTAGTTTACTCACAGGTAAGTCGTGTTGGTATTGTCCAACGCCAATGCTTTGTGGATCAATTTTAATCAGTTCACTTAGTGGATCTAACAATCTTCTAGCAATCGAGATGGCACTACGCTCTTCTACATGTAGTTTAGGAAATTCATCAATGGCAAGCTTGCTCGCACTGTAAACAGAAGCTCCTGCTTCACTAACCAATGTAAAGGCCACTGGCAATTGGTACTCTTTGATGACTTGTGAAACAAAGCGTTCGCTTTCTCGACTGGCAGTTCCATTTCCAATTGCAATCAAGTCAATCTTGTATGTTTTTACTAATTCAACTAATGTCTTTGTTGCTTCTTTCACTTTATTGACAGGTTGATGTGGATAAATCACCGCAATGGTTTCCATCTTTCCTGTCTCATCCACAACCGCAAGTTTACACCCCGTCCGGAAGGCTGGATCAAAACCGAGAATGGTTTTGTTTTTCATCGGTGGTTGCAGCAACAATTTTTCTAAGTTTAAGGAAAACACATCAATACTTGCATCGTGTGCTTTTTCACTTAGTTCACTACGCACCATTCGTTCAATGCTTGGAAATGCCAAGCGTTTACAGCCATCTAGTATGGCATCTTTCACGTAGGCAACACTTGCACTGTTTTCCCATTTGGCAAAGCGTGTAAACAACCAATTTTGAATGTACTCTTCATTGATTTCAATGGATACACTAATGACTTTTTCTTTTTCCGCACGATCAATTGCCATAATATTGTGTGGTTGCAAACTTGATACACGACCTTCAAAGGCATAGTACATTTGGTACACCTTCTTTTCATCATCGTGATCCTTTTTCGCTTTTGTCACAAGCTTTCCATAATTTGCCATGGAATCGTAAATCTTATTCCGTACATTTTGCTTATCCGTAATTCTTTCTGCAATGATATCTTTGGTTCCTTGAATAAGGGTATCTTTATCAGGATACGCGTCACAAGCAAACTGCATAATTTCATCATCAGTTAATGTTTTTGGTAAACGTAAAAACAAATCCGCCAACGGTTCTAGACCTGCTGCAATGGCAAGCCCTGCTCTTGTTTTCTTCTTTTGTTTGTATGGACGATATATATCCTCTACTTGACTGAGTTTCTTAGCTGCATGTACTTCAGCAACAATGGCATCAGTCAATTTTCCTTTTTCTTCAATCAAACGTAAAACATCTTCTTTACGCTTTTCTAGTTGTACTTGATAGTTGTACATTTCGCTAAGTTCACGAATTTGTTCCTCATCAAGTCCTTTTGTCATTTCTTTACGATACCTTGCAATAAAAGGCACTGTATTTCCTTCTTCAAGCAGACTCAAGGTTGTTTGCACCTGTGCTTCTGTTATTTGTAGTTGCTTTGCAACTGCTGCTATTTGATTCATACGTTCTCCACTTTACTCGTCATTACATTCTTTAAAACTTCGACCATTTGCTTCATATCATCGATGCAAAGGTATTCATATTTTCCATGGAAATTGTCGCCTCCAGTTCCTAAGTTTGGCGTCAACAAGCCTTCATAGGATAAACGAGCTCCATCTGTACCACCACGAATTGGTTCATAGTGAACAGGAATTCCCATCTCTTGCATAATTAAGCGGACATCATCCACGATGTACATACGCTCTTGAAAGAGTTCAGCCATATTGTAGTAACTATCTTCTATATGCACCTTCACCGTGTTTTCACCATAGGTTTCATTCATCGCATCACGCACCGCATAGAAATCTTGTTTTTGTTGCTCAAATTTTTGACGGTCATGGTTACGAATGATGTATTCCATACTTGCTTCTTCACTTTGTCCATGCAACACGGTCAAATGGTTGAAGCCTTCATACCCTTCTGTTTTTGCCGGGTCAAGTTCCAATGGTAATGCGACATGAAATTCCATCGCAAGTTTACTGGCGTTAATCAATTTATCTTTAGCACTTCCTGGATGAATGCTATTTCCTTGAATTTCTACTTTTGCACTTGCAGCATTGAAGTTTTCAAAACTAATCACATCAATTTCTGCACCATCAAGCGTGTAGGCATAATCCGCCTGTAACATCTTTACATCCACATGATCTGCTCCATGTCCGATTTCCTCATCAGGCGTAAATACAATTTTTAAAGTTGGATGTTTCGCATCTGGATTTTCTTTGTAATGTTGAAGTAAATCCATAATAATACTAATACCAGCTTTATCATCTGCCCCTAATAACGTTGTTCCATCCGTAACAATGAGATCTTTTCCAACATAACGTTTTAAGTTTGGAAACATCTTCGTATCCATCGTAATGTCCAATTGTTCATGTAAAATGATGGGTTGCCCATCGTATTGTTTTACAATTCGCGGTTTTACATCTTTTCCACTCATGTCAAAGCTTGTATCCATGTGTGCAATTAAGCCTATGGTATCAAAATCACCTTCAACATTACTTGGCAGTGTGCCATAAACGACACCATATTCACTTAAGAATACATCCTGCAAACCAAACTCTTGTAATTCTTTTTCTAACACTTTTGCAAGTTCCAACTGACTTTTGGTTGATGGAACACTTTTACTAAGTGGGTCTGATGTTGTTTCCATCGTTGCATAAGCGATAAAACGATCAACTATATTCATATTTTTGTTTGTACCTTTCCTTATCATAACCTGTATTTCAACCGAACTTACACCTATTTTATGATCGCAAAGATCTGTGTTTATTCGGATAATATCTCGTTTTTATTATACGATAAAATCGATAAAAGTGGTAAAAATGCGTGCAAATGTTATACTTATTATATGAAAACGATATTATTATTTGGACAAATTACGGAGTTCTTTGAGCAATTGCTACATACCATTGATGTGGATGACATCTTTGGCATTGGGTTTTTCCTTTTAATTATGTTTGGTGGTATCATCTCTGGAACCATCAAAAACGCAAGTGCAAAACAAAAACGCAAAGATTATCAAACCAAGTTTGTCCCTGACGAAATGAAACGTCAACAAGTAAAAGTTGATTTAACAAGTACGCGTAGAAGCGCATCTAAACAACCACGCAGAAAAGACGCACCAAAACAAAACAAAGGTTTTTTCACACAAATTAGTGAAGCCATTCAAGCTGGAATTGATGAAGCAAACGGAAAGACGGTCAAGCAAGTTGTTAACATGTACAAGCCAAATTCGCAAGCACAAAGCGTGCATATGGATGTAGCAAACAATGATGCAACCGCAATGCAACAAGATATCTATAACGAACGTAATCGTGCATACGAGGCGAAAAAGAAGTTCGAGAAAAAACATCCGCAAGCACACGAACAAAGCATTCTTGAAACAACCATGGATCAGCACGAGCAAAATGTACTCGATGCAGAAAGTGCATATACAGCAGCTTACGATACACGCATGGAAAATGACTATCGCATGTTTGCTTGGGAACCGGTTGTCCCAAAAGAAGCAAAAGCCGCAGAGCCTGCAATCGAAGCAGAACCTGCATTATCCGTAGAAGAAGAAAAAGGTTGGATTATCATTTGATAATCACAACCTTTTTTTATATATGTGTATCGATAATCTTAGCGACATCATCAATGACATCACGAGCGATATCTTGAATATCTGCTGTAGCATTTACCATCGTGTAACCATGATAATCCTTGATCATTTGCACATCGTTTTGTCCATCCCCTACGACCATGACATCACTTGCTTGAGTGAGTTTGTTTTCAACTAGCCAATGCACACCCGTTGACTTATTACTACCCAATCCATTGATATCGATTGAGTCAATATTTTTATTAATGGCAATTCGATCGCCATATTTTGCTTCTAATTGTGCAGCGATTCCATCCATTTTCTCAACATTTTCAAACAATAAATCAATTCCATAATAATCGTGTTGATCAATGTCTGCAACTTGAATCGTGTTGGTGTAGTAATTACGGTCAGTTACCTTTTTACCTTCCACCAAGTAGCGATCTTCCAATCCAGACAAAATGTAATATAGACTATCTTTGACAATTGGGTCTTCAACGATTTGTTTGACCAAAGAACCAGCAATACTTGCTTCATGTAAGGGTTGATAGTTTGCATCATAAATCACACCACCATTATTGCAAATGGCATAATCAAAAGGAATGTTTAGCTTATCTACATCGCGTCGTAAGATCCAAAGATCACGACCTGTCACAAAAGCAAACACATGTCCTGCTTTACGCCAAGCTGCAATTGCATCAATTGTACTTTGTTTCATTTCTCCATGGGAATGGATTAACGTTCCATCCACATCACTTGCTAATAGTTTCATACATACTCACCTTAAATCACTTTCTTATATTGAAATAACATATCATAGTTTCCATTCTATATGAAATGCAATGTATATGAAAGATGTTTAGGCAAATATAAAAAGCCTGGTCGCCCAGGCTACATATTATTTATAGAGATTTGCTTTATTGTTTGCTTTAAACAAACGAATTTTGTTTGATACAACTTCTCTGCATGCTTTAATTGGTTCTGGATATATTTCAAGTGGTTCTCTATATTCAGGATGTGCACTAAGCACTTCCCGTGTTTTTTCATAAAATGCGACTTTGATATCACTTGAGATATTTATTTTTTGTACGCCAATTTCTACTGCCTTAGATATCTCTTCATCTTTGTTTGATGAACCTCCATGCAATACTAATGGAATGTTAACTGTATTTTTAATTTCTTCTAAAATATCAAGACGTAACTCAGGTTTCATATCACTTGGATAAATACCATGTGCAGTTCCAATGGCTACTGCAAGAGTATCAACTCCTGTTTTATCAACAAAATCTTTCGCTTGAGACGGATCTGTATAAATTACATCTTTCGTTCCACCCTCTATCGAATTACCTGTAATACCAATTGTCCCCAATTCTGCTTCCACAGATACGTTTTTTGGATGTGCAAGTGCAACGACTTCTTGTGATATTTTAATGTTTTCTTCATAAGGCACTTTTGATGCATCAATCATGACTGATGTGAACCCTGCAGCAATTGCTCGTTCTACAATTCCCATTTCATCTCCATGATCCAAATGAATAACAACTGGAATGTCCACACGCTTTGCTTCATAGATCATAGCTTGGATTAAACTCTCCTCAACAAAACGCAACTCATCTGGGGATAACTCAAGAATCACTGGAGCATTTTGTGCAACCGATTCTTGAATAACTGCCTTTAGCAACTGTTCACTTCCAATATTGAACGCGGGTACCGCAAATCCATTTTCTTTAGCTACCTTTAGAAGGTCTTTCATATTCATTAACATTTAACTTTCCTCTTTCTTTATAACGATTTCCCATTAGATTTAGACAATCTAATGTAGTGTTTTACAATTTCTTTACTATCTTTCTCTACTTGATGCATCATTACCCAATAGTTTATTTCCGGATCTTTCTTCAAGTGTTTTTTAATGCTATCAACATTTGCATTCATAAAATCACAGCCGACATTTATCTTATTAATTCCAAATTCTACTGCATTTTTTATATTTTCATCACCCGAACCTGAACCTCCGTGTAAAACCAAAGGCATTGATGTCGCTTCTTTAATTTCCTTTAGACGTGCAAAATCAAACTCAGGATGGTATCCTTCTGGATAATTTCCATGTGAAGTCCCAATTGATATTGCAAGAGCATCAATACCAGTTTTAGTGGCAAACAATCGTGCTTCTTGTGGATTAGTTAACATGGAATCACTTGTATATTTACCACCTTCACTTCCACCCATACATCCAATTTCACCCTCAACACTTACACCATATGCAGCAGCAAACTCAGTAATTTGTTTTGTCATTCTTATGTTTCCATCTAAGTCAAAGCGTGAAGCATCAACCATCACCGAAGAGAATCCATCAATTATACATTTTTTGATAATCGCTATTTCTTCTCCATGATCTAAGTTAAGAGCTACTTCAACACTTGCTCTTTCTGCAAGTTTTCTAACAATTGGTGCAATTAATTCACTATCCGCATGATGTACTAAGTGTTCTTGCACAATGTTGATAATAATTGGAGCACGTTCTTCTTGTGCTGCAGCAATGACTGCCCTTGCTGTTTCGATATTGAAACAGTTTATTGCCATTACAGCATAATTACCTTCGTTTGCGCGTTGCAGCATATCCTTCATTGAGACATACATTATGATTACCTCCTACCCAGTAATAACAACTTCTGAGAAATCAAGTTCTTCCTCTTCCTCATCCACGATAGGTGTTTCTACTGGAACTTTCTTTGTAATGACAAGAATTGCCGCGGTTAGTACCGTTCCTGCTCCCAACGCGATTAAGAAACCAACTGGATTATCCATTGCTGGAACAATAAACATACCTCCACTAGGAACTGGAGATCCCACACCCATCAACATAATTAGTGCGCCTCCTAACGCTCCACCAGCTGTACATGCTCCAATGACTCTAATTGGGTCATTTGCAGCAATTGGAATTACACCTTCCGTAATCATGCAAATTCCCATTGGAAATGCAATTTTAATATTATCTGCTTCTTGCTTCGTGTATTTCTTTTTATTGATGATCCAAGCCAATGTCACTCCAAATGGAGGAATCATTGATGCACAAATCTTACATGCTTCAGGTCCTAAGACACCTTCCAACAAGAGTCCATCCGCAAACAGCGAAGCAACCTTGTTCACAGGGCCACCAAAGTCAAATGCAGCCATACCACCCATTACTGCACCAAAAATGAAACTTGAACCTCCTTGCAAGCCTCGTAACGTACTTGTTAACCAATCGGATAACCAAACGATTGGTACACCAAGGACAAAGAACATTAATAGTCCAATTACTGTTGTAGAAACCATTGGAACAATCATCATTGGCATCAAACCTTCAGCCCATTTTGGAACTTTAATTGAAGCTTTCAACCAATTAATGAAATAACCGACTAAGTAACCACCAAGCATACCACCTAAGAAACCAGCACCAATTGAATTCGCAATCAATCCCATGAATAACCCCGGCGCAATACCTGGTCGATCCGCAATAGAGTACGAAACTCCTGCTGCCATAACTGGAGCAATTAAACCCATTCCTAACACTCCTAACGAAACTAATGCGTCTGGAATACTATATGGAGCTTTATAATCACTAATGACACTTCCGTCTGTTAAGTTACCAATCGCAATCAATAACCCCGCTGTCACAACAAGTGGTAACATGTATGAAATCGCTGTCAATGCATGTTTTTTTAATTGTAATTTTTTCATATCTTTCCCTCTCTTTAACCCACTATAAACCTAAATCTTGTTGAATCTTATTGATCAAACCTTTTGGTGATTTGATTACAACATGTGTAGGAACTTCAACAATTTTTTTTCCTTTAAATCTTTCTTTCCCACCAACTTTAATATCTGCTGCAATGATTACTACATCAGCATTTTTGATATCATCAAGTTGCAGTTCATCTTCTGTACCTATTGTCCCTTGTGTTTCTACATGGATTTCATGTCCAAGTGACTCTGCTGCTCGCAATAATTTTTCTTTTGCAATATACGTGTGAGCAATACCTGACGTACAAGCTGCAATACCTACAATTTTCATACACTTTTCCTCCTTGAACTCTTAACTGCTTATAACTTACCATTTAAATATTCACTAAAAATAACTTTGTAGGAAACTTTAATCTGGTAACTTTTAAGCACTAAATATTTCCTTTAATTCCATGACATCTTTTGTTTCTAAAAGACGATTAACAATGTTATCATTACCTAGTTTCGTGGCAATTTCAGCAAGTAATTTCATATGATTTTTTGCATACTCATGATCGTTACTTACTGCAAACAAGAAAATTAATTTAACCCCGTTCCCATCAATTGTTTCCCATTCGACCTCGTTGTTGGTCTTACCAATGGCAATACCCACCTGTTTTACCGAATCACTCATCCCATGAGGAATCGCAATATAATTACCGATTCCCGTAATACCTAGTTCCTCACGCTTATAAATGTCCTCAACAAAGCTATCCACATCATCTATGTAGTTCGCCTCTTTCAAACGACCTGCAAGTTGCACAATCGCTTCTTTTTTATTCTTCACATCCATGGAAAGATCAATTGTTCTTTCATCTATTGCATCAATAACTTTCATTTCCTTTTCTCCTTAACTGATTAAATACTTATATAAATCTACATTCGATTTCATCGATTTTATTTTTTCGATTTTTTTGTTTTCATCTACCAACGATACATATTGTTTGTAAAACAACTGTGCCACATTCTTTTCTTGATCATTTCCCATCCGAATTGCCAACAAAAATACAATTTCTACTTCTTCACGATCCCAAAGAATTGGTTTATCTAAAACAGCTACGACAACTTTGGGTTCATTAACATATCGTTGATTTCCATGTGGAAGTGCAACTCCGTTTCCTATTTCCGTTGTTGTTGCTTGTTCCCTTTCAAGAACACTATTCTCAAAGCCACTTGCTACCAGTCCCTTTTGTAAGAGTCTTGCACACATTAGTTTCAATAATTCTTTTTTATCTTTCACGTTAATGCGTGTAAAAATCAATTCTGGTGAAAATAACTGGTGACACTCGGAATCAAAAATGTGCGCTTTACCACTTTGGTTCATTTTGATCTCTTTAACCTTATTTGATATTTCATTGATCCAACCATCTCCAAGTAACTCTGGTATAAACAAGACTTGATTTGAAGTTGTATCCAACTCGCTGGTAGTCAAAATAATATCAAAGCCCTCATATCGATTGACGCGAAAGTCATGTGTCCCAGTGACTTTTATCTCTATGATTTCTGGAAATGCACGATTAATTTTTTGCATGGCCAGTTGTAGCATTGAGTTAGGCAGGTTTGAGACAATGAGTAATCGTGCACTTAATTGCTTTCGTTCAATAGCTGCTTGAATATATAAGCAAATAAAGCCAAGTTCATCTTCAGTCATTTTAAAATTAAAATGTTTCTCGAATAAAACACTTGTACTCCAAAGTTGCCTAAACAAATCTCTATATTCACTTTTAATATAATAAAGCATGGAGTTTGATGAAGATTTCCCATACTCCATTCTAAACAAAGTAGATCGTAGATGGTTCAACAAACCATTTCTCAAAATAAGGTCATCACTTAAATCTAAATCAATAATGGTCGAAATCATTATTAATAATTCATCTGTAAAAGCGACCAAACGCTCGTCAAATCTATTTAGTACACTTTCATCATCAAGGTCAACTTCATCACCAACAAACCTTGAACAGAGGATCTGAATAACTAAGAAGTCAATTTCTTCTTTTTTAAAACTCAATTGGAAGTCATTTTCTATTTTTTCAAAAATCGCTTTTGTAAAACTATATTCATGATACTTTTCTAAAGTTTTTGTATTTACTTTATTCATTTTGAACGTACCACGATTGCATCTACTAATCGCAATACAAAAATATACGAGTATCTCATAAAATGAATCATCACTAAATTCGATTTTCCACTGTGACTCGCAATCAAGCATGATTCGTTTTACCTTTTCTAAACGTACTCCAGGCAATATATCCATAATATTTCTTTCGATTGCTATTTTTTGTGGATTTCGAACAATGACATTTCTTAATGCATTTCTGTAGTTTGACTCAGTAAAAATTATAATTAAACCATCGTTACGTGTGTTTTTTAGTTCAATGTTATAGTGCTCAAAAAACAGTTTGCAGTCCTGTATAACCTTAAGGACTGTAGGCACACTTAAGTAAAGATGATTGGATAATTTTGTAGTTGTAATAACTTCTTTCTTTCGGTTTTTAAAAATGTAACTTAATACCTCATACATACGCTCATCACGATTTGGAATAGTTAAGAGTTCTTCATTGTTATAAATAACTTGGCGTATCTTCGTACGTTGTACTTCATTGGCATCCAACCAATTTCCTATCCGAGGTTTTTTACATATTTTACCTAACTGATTATCAACTAGATAATTATTAATTTCTGCAATTTTTGTTCTTGTTGTTTTTTCAGATATTTTTACTGCTTTGGAAATGTCATCCGTCGTAACAATTTCATTCTCCAAAAAAAACTCTAAGATCTTTGTAAAATAATAATTCCTCTTTTGCTCTTTCATATTTCCTCCGTGGTTTCACTATATCAATTTATGACAATGACAAATTAAATGATTTGGTAATTTTAATGTGGTAATTTTATCTCCATGTATTGAAATTTTACCACATTGAAATACACAAAAAACTTATATAGTTATAGCAGAAACATAAAAAAAGAAGATAATTACCATTTTAGTAATCTATCTTCTTTTCTCTCAATCTAATCAAAGTGATACGATATAGTCCTACTCTAAACTAAATCTTATTAGATATTCAATATTTCGTGATGTTTTCATTATAAACATTAATTATTTATATATCTAAGTAATCCAGCAGATCATCTAGTTTATCAAGAATTACACATGTCATTTCTTTGTCTTCGTTAGCTGGCAATATCAAGTCTGGTACCATTGCAACACTCATGCCTGCTAAAAATGCTGATTTTACCCCATGAATAGAATCCTCAATTGCTAAGCAGTCACAAGGATGTAAATCCAGACGCTTAGCAGCAGTTTCATATATTTCTGGATGTGGTTTCCCAAACTGAACTTCATCACCACAACAAATCACTTCAAAGTATTCACATATTTTAGATATTTCTAAATTCTCATGCGCTTGCTTCGACGTACTCGAAGTTGCTAGCGCAATCTTTATTCCATTATCTTTCAATGTTGATAGAATCTTTTTTAAATCGCCTTTTTGTGGAAGTCCATTCCTTTCGATATATTTTTTTTGAAAACTCATATGAAAGTTGAAAATATCTTTTGCTTTTGTTGGATGGCTTAGATATTTTCCTACCTGACTAATAATATCTTCTCTAGTATGTCCGATAAATGACATTTGCATTTCTCGACTTATGTTTGTTAAGAATTCTCGATTTGCTTCTTCCCACGCATGTAGACATAAATTCTCCGTGTCAAATAACGTACCATCCATATCAAATATTAATGCTTTATACAGTCGTTGATTTGTCATTATCTTTGCCTAAATATTATATTTCACTTAACTTAACAGCTCTGTGAGTGTCGAGACTTCTGTGTACTGCCTCAGCGATTCTTTCGGCCTGTAAGCCATCAAATGCATCTGCAACAAAAGGCTTCTCATTTAACAAACAGTAAACAAAGTCATTAATTGGCTCAATTCCAAACCCCATTGGACGTCCATTGCTTTCAAGAATAAAGTAAGAATTTGGTGTTTTGCATTTTTTATTATCAAATATCTCGACACCTCTGTTTTGCGAATCAGCTCTTAAAAGTCCATTTTCACATACAATTTGCGTTCTTCCATCATTGTTTTTTGCGAATCCTTTTGGAAATACCCATGAGTTTTCCACAGTCCAATGACATCCATTTTCAAATGTTAAAATAGCCTGTACCGAGTCATAAGTATCAATTCCTTTTGAAGAAAGTAAATCTTTATTACCTACCGCATAAACTTCTACAACCTCACATCCCATAAACCAACGAATTTGATCATAGCAATGTGTCCCCAAGAAATGAACAGGGCTTGATTTATGAGCCCAATTGAACCATTCTGTAGGTACATCAATAATGTCATCCATACTCATATAACCTCGAATTGGTTTTCCAACATTCGACAATTCATTTTTCAAGTTAATTGCCGCAGGATCCCAGCGCTTATGATAATCCACTGCAACACGTACATTGTGCTTTTTTGCTTCTTCTAAAATTTTCGTTGCATCTTCAATCGTTGTTGCTAATGGTTTTTCAACTAGAATTGGTTTTCCATGACGAATAGCTGTTAGCGATGGTTCGAGGTGAAATGCATCTGGTGTTGCAATAGATACGGCATCAATATCTTCATTATTTAACATTTCCTCTACATCCGCATAAGTTTTTACTCGATACTTTTCTTCAATGCTTTTTCTGATTTCACTATCCAAATCACATACTGCGACAAGATCAGTATTTTCATTCCATAAATATGCATTAACATGATTTATTCCATATATCCCGGCTCCTACTACCGCGACTCTAAGTTTTTTCATTTCGTTCCTCCCGATGATAAATTTAGTTCGTTATATCTTCACTTAGAAATATAAAGTTTGGCCAAAATACTTTACACAAGTATCATACATCAAATGTAGTTTTATTACAAGATTAATTTGCTTTTTTGTAGTTTTACTTCTAAATCCTAAAATTATCGCCTAAATAAGTGAATAAATATAAATATTATGTTCATCTGTCATGAAGTTTAACTTCTTATTGAACCCTATATTTTGAAATTATAGTTCGCTTTGATTGTTTTATCAGTTCACATACTATATAATGTGAAAAAGGGGGATTTTCATTTTATGTCCGAAAATAATATTTTGAGCAAACTCGAATCCATGATGCCATTCTTTTCTAACACAGAAAAAAAACTTGGAAATTTTATTCTTGCTCAACCTCAAGAAATACTAAATATGTCGACAAGTGAAATTGCACAGCAAAGTCAAGTAAGTGAAGCAACCGTCATCCGTTTCACAAGGAAACTAGGATTGAATGGATACACTGATTTTAAACTAACTCTTTCAGCGAATTTAAACAATTCAAATTTAAACCAATCTATAATTACTGATATGAGCGCTAAAGACTCACCACTAGACATTTATAAAAAGTTATCTGCTTTTACAATCGCCTCAATCAAATCAACCGAAGAAACCCTAAATGATAAAGAACTAATCAATGCTGTTGAATTAATCCATTCGACACATAGAAATCAGGCTCGAATATACCTAACTGGAGTTGGTGCAAGTAGCACTTTAGCTATGCAAATGCAGGTTAAACTTATGCGACTTAATATGAACTCTACCTTTTTCGAAGACTCCCATTTGCAATTAGAGTCACTGACAAATATTACTGAAAATGATCTTCTAATATGCTTCACTACACTCGGAAAGTCTATCCAGGCATATCAATATGTAGAAATCGCAAATAAAAAGAAGGCCAAAGTAATACTTATTACCCAATTTGGTAATCAGAAACTTTCAAGCAAAACAGATGTTACACTTTATATTTCAAGTATTGAAAACAACTTAAGATTGGCATCTCAAACAGCAATCACTGTTCAATCTATGGTTATTGATACATTATTCTTAGCATTGGCACTGAAAGATCTAAATGGAATTACAAATGATGTTAAGATAACAAATGAGATTTTTAAAGATTTTGGTTACTATATGAATTCCTAACAATAAGATTAAAGAAAAAACTTTGACTGCTGAATAAGCAATCAAAGTTTTTTTCAAGTATACAGACAGATTCATTACGACAATAAACGAATTAACAGAAATGCCAAGTTTACTTTATGTTCCGGAAAACCCAAAGCCTTTTTAGGCACTTTATATGAAATGTCTCCGTGTATTGTTCTTATCAACAGTTTATAGTGAAAGCGTTTTTGTTGTAAAGCTATGGAATCAAAAATCTCATTACCTAACAAAACCACTGAGTCCTTAGATACTTTACCATTAGATTCATCAACAGGTAAAACTACTACACCTTCATCACTAAAATGTAGAACGTGTTCTTTCATAGCATGCATAGATACTCCCAATCCACTATTAAAAGCCGCAATACTGGCAGTAATTTTTGCTTTAATTGTAGAATGAGATCGAAACTGAATGTTCTTACTTTCAAGAACCTCTCTAACTTGATTTTCCATTGTTTAACTATTTCCTTGATTCATATAACTGTTTAAAATCAACAATCCCACTTTTTCCAGTTTTCATTATATCATCAACATCTCTATTAGCATCTCGTGAGCCCACATATTCAAGAATCATTGGCAAGTTAAAGCCAGTAATAATTGTCACTTCTTTGCTTAATTCGAGATCCTTTAAAAACTGTGCACTACAATTACAAGGCGAACCAAATAATAAGTCACAAAAAATAACAACACCCTCTCCAGTATTCACACGTTCAACCGCTTGATTCATCTGCGTTACATATTCACTAATCTCTTGTCCTGGCAACAAACAAAGAGATTCCATTTGCTCTGGCTCACCTGAAAACATTTTAATTGTATCTAACATTCCACTTGCTAATTTACCATGACTAGCTATTATAATACCCTTCATCTCTAATCTCCTTCCAAAAACTTCGAGGACAAATATTGTCCTCGAGTTTTTTTATCAATCTACAGTAAACCGATTCCGGCACCTACCAATCCAAATAGGATTGTAAATAATACAAGCTTAGCAACACTTACATGTTTCTTACTAATTAACACATAGTAAATAAACAATACTGCTAGAGATAGAATTCCTGGCATAATCCCATCAATCTTATCTTGCACACTTAAAGTTGCTTCATTGAATGTATATGACAAAGCAACAGTTAAACTAACCATAGAAGCAGTTAGTGCTCCCATCATAAACATACCTAATATGTTTGCACCTTCGATAATGTCAGTCATAAGTTTAGATGATAATACATCTTTTATTGCTGTTCGACCTTTTTTATACGTTAATTTTGTAAAGAAGATTAACTCAGCTAATGTTACCATTGTTCCTAAGAATAGTAATCCAAGCCCAGCAATTGATCCTGTTTGCGCTAGTGAACAAGAAGCTAGGATAAACAATGTTGTAATTGTTCCAGCACTGAAAGAGTCACCAAACGCTGCAACTGGACCCATTAACCCAGTTTTTACAGCAACGATAGATTCTCCCGGAATTAATTCAGGATTCTTAGCCTTTTCTTCTTCCATAGCCAATGTAGTTCCCAAAATCAAACCTCCGGCTGTTGCATTTGTGTTAAAAAGTTCTAAGTGTCTTTGAAGCGCTTCAATTAGATCCTCTTTATTTGTATACAATTTCTCAAGGGCAGGTAAGATAGAATACGTAAATGCAATTGATTGCATACGTTCAAAATTCAAGGACATTTCTGTTGTAATATACCATCTTGCAATAATTCTATTAATATCTTTTTTAGTTAAAGAAACATTATTTACTTCACTCATTTGCTACACTCCTTCTTTAGTTCTTGTTCTCTTATCAAGCACAACCAGAACAGCAATACATCCAGCAATCAATCCAGTTGTAAGTACATTTAACCCTACAGCTTTTACAAAAACAAATCCTAAGATTGCATAAGGTATCATACGTGGTTTACCAATCATATTCATAATTAACGCAAACCCAATTGCTGGCATTACACTACCTGCAACTTCCAATCCATGCATTACCCATGATGGCACTGTGTTCATGAACGCCAACATTGCATCTTGCCCGAACATGACAATCAAGAATACAGGTAAAAAAAGCAATGGTAATTCAATAATTGGTGGGTAAATAATCGCACATCTTTTAATTCCAGCTAAGTTTCCTTTTGCCGCATATTCATCAGCTCTATGTACAAATACAACGTTGATCATTTTTCTCAAGTTTGTTGCAAATGAACCAAGTAAACCCATAGGCACTGCAAACGCAATCGCTTGCTCAGCAGTTAACCCGGTTGCTAACGCAATTGGTATAACCGTTGTTGCAGCCAATGCAGAATCCGTTGGAAGATTTCCTCCCGGAGCAATAATTCCGGCAAATGCCGCTGCAATACCTCCTCCAATGATTAATCCTCTTTCTAAATCTCCATATATAAGCCCTGCAATTACACCAATTGCAATTGGACTTGCAATGAAGAAGAATGAAAAGTATCCCCCAATCATTCCACGTGCAATCCAATACATTAACCCCATACAAAGGGCCATCATAATTAACTGTGTTCCACTCATAACTATATTCCTTCCTTATTATTGTTTAATTTTCTTTTCAATTGTTTTTAGACTAACAGGGTCATTTTCTGGTATTGGTTGGAAGAATACGTTAATTCCTGCGTTTTTCATTTCTTCTAGTTTCTCGTATTCATCTAACGAAAGTGACACTCCTTGTAAGATTGATTTGCGATCTTTATTACTTTGCACTGCACCTACATTTAATTCTGGAATATTCAAACCTGATTTAAATGCTTGATATACAGATGTTACATCTTTGAATATTAATAAGACTTCATCATCTTTTTCATCTAACGTTTGTTGAATATCCTCAACCTTAATGATATCCACATCGTATGATGGAACAGCCATGCGATAAATATCCCCCATAAATGGATCATTAACCAAAGCTTCATCCGCTAAAATCAAACGATTTACTGGACGAAATTTTATCCATTTAGCTACTATTTGACCATGTACCATTCGATAATCAACTCTTATCATTTTTAATTTTCCCATTTGTCTCTCCACTATTTCTTTTCTCTTTAATTTTTCGTAACGGCTCGCTTATTTTCAGCAAAATGTAACATTTCATGGATCCATATGAAATTTGATTTTTATAGAAAATATGCCCATCACTTCGTTTAAAAGTTAACTTCTAAATTCAATATAACATAAAAGTAGCGCTACTACAATAGATATTGTTTCAAATGTAGTAAAACTTCTTTTGATTATTGCAAACGGTTACATTTGTATTGCTATTTTTCGTATTTGATTATCTTTTTTTGCTATAAATATACAAAAAACACACCGTTAGGTGCATCCTTTTTTTAACAAGAAGCATTGTATACAACAAAATTTACCATGGCTTTTATGAGAATATCAAAAGTGGAACATTATATCTATAAGATGTAATAAAAACTCAAAATTATGTATTCAACAACACTAAAAGTACCATGGCTCATTATATTTCAAGCTGACGTCCAACTTACTAATATATGGTTAGGAAATAAAAAAGACTCAGAAACATATCCAAGCCTTTCATATACTATCTATTTTTTATAACCTCAACAAAAGATTTCACTTTACTTTCATCTACAACTTCGTATCCAAATTCGTGTTGTGGATCATATGCATAAGTAACTTCATTGCGCTTTGCAGTTGGATCATTCTTCCATGCTTTGCATGAAGAATGAACTTGTGATAGCTGTGTTTGTTGGATGAAATCAGATACGTTTGATTCATTAAGACCAACTCCACCAAGAATTTCTATTTGTTTTCCATAGGTTTGTTGAAGATAAGCAAGTTGACTGGCACCTTCTACAGCATTTATAGCTTGTCCACTTGTCAGCACACGATTCACACCACAAGCAATTAAACATTTCATTCCTTCATCCATATCTAGTACAACATCAAAGGCACGGTGCACAACAGCTTCTCCACCATATGCATGTATTAAATCAGTAAACTCCTTTGTACGAGAATCATCAAACGTAAAGTCCTCATTTAAAAATCCAAACACGATGGCTTCGATTCCTTCACCTAACAGTAGTTTTGCATCTTCTTTCATGACTTCATATTCTTCTTGTGTGTAATGAAAACCTCCAGCTCTTGGGCGTACCATTGCTGCAATTGGCAACTTCACATCTTGTTTGACCATTTTTACAGTTGCCATACTTGGTGTTAAACCACCTAAATATAATGCACTGTTTAACTCAATTCGATCTGCACCACCAGCTTGCGCAGCAAGGCAGTCTTCATAACTTCCTGCGCATACTTCAAAAATGATTCTTCTCATACATCCTCACTTTTTTCATCTCTCGAAAAGTATTGACAGAGCGATATCTGCCTTCTACTTTGTATACAATCTTGCGTACTTTTTAATCAACGCTTCGTTTTTTTCAAATCCACCATCGACGTTAGCACTAATAAACACTTCTACTGGCTGCCCAAGTGTTGCTAATTCACTTGCACAAACAACGCTAATTGCACCACAAATAAATGCATTGGCAATTGACGACGTTGGATACATTGGCGTATCAATCCCTTCAAAGTAAGTTGCTGCATCACCAAGTTGTCCGCAGTTATCAATCACAATATCCGCTACTTCAAGCAAACGCTTATGATGTGCGTTTCTTGGTTCGGTTTGCATCGAGTGTTTCACATTGGTAATCGCAATGACTGTCGCTCCACGTAGTTTTGCCTCCACTGCAACTTCTACTGGATATGGATTTCGTCCTGAGTTACTTGCAATTAGTATGACATCATCTGATTGAATATCAAACAATTCCACCAATATCTTACCGTACCCATCAAGGTTTTCAATATACGAACTCTTCGTTGGGTGTTCTGTTAAGGTAAGTTCTGTTGGCATCATTGGCACCACAAATGCCAATCCACCAGCACGTCCATAAAATTCTTCGGCTACCGAGTGCGAATGTCCACTTCCTGTCACAAAGAAACGATGTCCCTTTGCATGGGCGTGTGCAATGGCTTTTCCTGCTTGCTCAAGAGCTTCTGCTTGCGTTGTTTTGATTTCATGAACAACCTCAAGACCAATTTCAAAACTTTGATTCACTAGATTCATCTAATGTCCTCCTTATTCTAATATGCCATAGGTTTTGCATGCTTTATAAATTCCATTTTGACCGCAAGGTGCAGTTACATAATCTGCTTTATCTTTGACTTCTTGTATGGCATTGCCCATGGCAACCCCAATTCCACATGCTTCAATCATGCTCAAATCATTGAGGTTATCACCAAAGGCGATAACTTGTTCCATGGAGCAATCAAGACGCTCACAAACTTTCGCAATCGCATTCCCTTTGCTTGTCTGTTTGGGATGAATATCATATCCATCCCCAAAGAAACAATCAAATTGCAAATTGGGATACTTCTTTTCCATTTGTTTAAAAACGACCGGTTTGATACGACTGACCGCAGCCAAGGGCAAACTGTCTTCATGTCGACTTTGGACTTTGCGGTGATCGCTAAAGTGTCCCCAACGACCAAGCATAATCATCAAGCGATTTCTTAAAGACAAACGTCCTGTATACATATATCCTTTTTCTGGAAACTGGAATTGTAAGAATTGCTTATAATGCGAGAAATCGCTGATTAATGCCGTTGTTTCCTCTTTGGTAAACGGACAACTGTATAGTTCATGAAAATCTTGATCCATAATATACGTTCCATTCAAACAAATATAGTAATCAAAAGAAACATACTTTGGGAGTTGTTCCTTCACAAAATACGGTGGACGTCCACTGGCAACCACGATTTTTATACCTTGCGCGCGTAAGGCTTGCAAGCACTTTATATCGTCATCTTCAATGCGGCGACTCACATGGTTAAGCAACGTTCCATCGACATCAAATACGGCTACTTTTATATCACTCATATCGACCTTTTATTTCTTGTGGTAAAGCTTTTGGGTTCTAAATTTTGGTGAACATGTGTAATTCATTTTTAAACGGTTGAATACATTTTCATCATCTTTTCGTAAGATGATGGTTGAATGCACTTCACAACCTTGTAGTTTTTTAAGCTGTTGCATTGCCAATTCAGCAACTGGGTTCGTGGTAGCACTAACCGCTAACATCACCAACATCTCACCCGCGTGAATTCGTGGATTATTATTTCCTAAAATATCCGTTTTTAATTTTTGAACCGGTTCAATGACCGATGGTGAAATCAGTGGCAATTTATCATCAATTCCACCTAGTGCTTTGGCAGCATTCAACAATGCAGCAGAACTTGCGCGTAGCAGTGTCGATGTTTTCCCCGTGATTAAGCGTCCATCTGGAAGCTCAATAGCCACTGCTGGTTCATCGGTTTCTTGGGCTTTGGCTTCACTGGCACCAACCACTTTTCGGTTACTTGGTTTTAAGTTTGCTTGGTTCATCAGCATTTCTATTTTTAAGATTGCCTCTTTACTTCCACCACCCAAGCGTTCGTTGACAAGGGCTTGATAATATCGACGTAAGATTTCTTTATTGGCTGCATCTTGTGCAGCTTCATCATTCACAATGGCATAACCTGCCATATTTACTCCCATGTCGGTTGGACTTTTGTAAGGTGAGGTTCCATTGATGTTTTCAAACATACGACGTAAGACAGGAAATACTTCCACGTCACGGTTGTACGAAACAACAGCTTCCCCATAGGCTTCCAAGTGGAAGGGATCAATCATATTCACATCATCAAGTTCTGCCGTTGCCGCTTCATAGGCAAGGTTTACTGGATGTTTTAATGGAATGTTCCAAATTGGAAATGTTTCATATTTTGCATATCCTGAACGAATCCCACGTTTATGATCGTGGTACATTTGCGACATACACGTTGCCATCTTTCCACTTCCTGGCCCTGGTGCAGTCACCACAATGAGTTCACGACTAGTTTCAATGTATTCATTTCGACCAAACCCATCATCACTCAAAATCAAATCCACATCGCTAGGGTATCCTTCAATGGAATAGTGGATAAATACCTTTACATCCATTTGTTCCAAACGTTCACGGAAATGGACCGCAGTTGGTTGTGACATAAATTGGGTAATGACCACACTTCCTACATATAAATCGACACTACGAAAAGCATCGATTAGACGTAAGACCTCTTGGTCATAGGTAATCCCTAAATCGCCACGTACTTTACTTCCTTCGATATCATTGGCATTGATAACGATTACGATTTCTACTTTATCTTGTATCTTTGAAAGCATTTGAACTTTGATATCTGGTGAAAATCCTGGCAAGACTCTTGATGCATGATAATCATCAAATAATTTTCCACCAAACTCCAAATATAAGCGATTATCAAAGCCGGCAATCCGCTTTAAAATGTTCTCGCTTTGCAACTCTAAATACTTTTCTGAATTAAATGCTATTTGCTCCATATGTAACCTCATTCACTTTCCCTAACATTATAGCAAACTTCTTGCCTGAAAGGGATGTGAAGTGGACATATTTGCACTTATTTTGAAGTACACTTTTTCATGACATCCGTATTCTTAAAATTACTCAATCATGCTTTGTTTATATTTTATTATTATGTGATAGTATTAAAAAATATATTTTCATTTACTTACATTTCTTTACATTTTGTTGCAAAACACTGGAAATCTTGACATATCTATAGTATTATGTAGGTGCTATCAAATGTGATATGTTGATGGTATGTGTTATATTTTGGTGTCATATCCATGTGTGATGGATATACGCCTTATAAAGGGATGGAAATGTCTATATACAATTAGTTTTACTATAATACAGGCAGAACCAAAGAAGAAAGTATTCGCCATATAATGAATACTTTTTTTCTTTTTTATTGTATACGTCTTTATGTAACTTGTTACATTTTATGAAAAAATTACATTTTTTATTGACAATCATTTTCATGTTTGTTAATATTTGAGAAACCAATGAATGGGAGATCAAGCGATCTAAGCGCTAATAGAGAGTGAGTGAAGGTGGAAATCTCACAGAGATGCTGTTTCGTAAATGGACCCATGAGGGCGAACTGAACGACTTATGTCAAGTAGGCAAGACGTATACCTGCGTTATAAGGTTAAGAATGTGATAGCATTTGAAAGTTGGATTTGTTTAATTTAAGTTGGCAAATCAAACAAGGTGGCACCGCATGTGTAAGATACACTTGTCCTTGAGCTTATTTTTTAAGCAAGGATGAGTGTTTTTTTATTTCATTGCTACATTAAATGCATCATGACCAAAACATATAGGAGGAAATGAAAATGAAAAAAGTATTATGTTTGGCTATGAGTTTATTATGTGTATTTACACTAGTTGCCTGTTCAGGCGAAAAAGAAAGTAGTAAAGAAAGCAAAACCGTTGGTATTGTCCAAATTGTTGACCACGCTTCGTTAAATACGATTCGTGAAGCTGCGGTTAAAGAAATTGAAAAAGAAAACAAAGACGTGAAAATCATCTATAAAAATGCAAATGGTGATATGTCAACGTTGAACACGATTTGCCAACAATTCAAAGAAGACGGTGTAGATGCAATCATTGCAATCGCAACCCCTTCTGCTATGGCTGCAGCAAACGTTAGTAAAGACATTCCCGTGATTTTCTCAGCGGTATCAGATCCAATCGGGGCAAACTTAGTAAAAAGTTTAGAAAAGCCAGGTGGAAATATTACCGGTACAAGTGATGAAGTACAAGTTGATCAAATCTTAGATTTAGCAAAAGAAATGATTCCAACTGCCAAAACAGTTGGTTTGTTATACAACTCAGGAGAAGCAAACTCAGTGAGTAATATGGATAAGGCAAAAGCCTACGCGAAAGAAAACGGTTTAACGGTAGTCGAAGGTGCATTTGCTAACACGAGTGATATTCAAAGTGCGATGCAAAGTTTATGTGACAAAGCCGATATCGTCTTTACACCAAATGACAACTCAGTTGCTAGTGCAATGGATGTCGTCAGTGCAGTAGCAAACAAAACGAATACACCATTATTTGTTGGTGCAGATTCGATGGTTGCAGACGGTGGTCTTGCGACAGTTGGAATTGATTACACATCACTAGGGAAAGAAACAGGTTCAATGACAATCGATGTCCTTAATGGTACAAAACCTGCAGATATTCCTGTCAAAGTATTCAAAGATAACCTAAGCGTGTACATCAACACGGATGTAGCAAGCAAACTAGGTCTTGATAACCTCGATGCAATCAAGGCAAACCATAAAAAAGTAGTTGAAGTAAAGTAGTAGAAATTAGAAGTCTGTTGGAGGAACTTGTATGAGTCTAAATACCATATTAGGAGCAATTGAATTGGGATTATTATTTTCCATCATGTCATTTGGAATTTATATAACCTTTAAAGTGTTGGATTTCCCTGATTTAACAGTGGATGGTAGTTTTACTGCCGGTGCGGTAACTAGTGCTGTTTTATCCATTGCAGGACATCCCTATCTTGCCATTCTTGCAGGAACGCTCGTTAGTTGCTTTGCTGGTATGGTCACAGGCTTTTTACACACCAAGATGAAGGTGAACTACATTTTGGCTGGAATCTTAACGATGACTGGACTTTACTCCATCAACTTAAAAATCGCTGGTGGTACACCAAACCTATCACTGTTTAATGTCTCAACCATCTTTACCGAATTTCACGAGTTACTTACAAGCATCGGACTACCAAGTCAAGTGTTAGAACGTAGCAACCTAATCCTATTGTTGTTGATTGTTATTGCTTGTATGTTAGTACTCAACCTTTTCTTTAAAACACAAATGGGACTCGCTTTACGAGCAACCGGAAACAATGAAGAAATGGTCCGTGCAAGTTCCATCAATACAGATGCAATGAAGATTACCGGACTTGCTTTAGCCAATGCTTTTGTTGGTTTGTGCGCAGCGATTTATACACAACACCAAACGTTTTATGATATTTCACAAGGAATTGGAATGATGGTTGTGGCTTTAACTAGCATCATCATTGGAGAAACGGTATTTGGAAAACGCACCGTGCTAAATTCACTTGTTTCCATTGTGCTTGGAGCTATGATTTATCGTTTATTATTATCTTTCGCTTTAGCGCAAGGAATGGATCCAAACGACTGGAAATTACTGTGTGCTTCACTTGTAGCAATTGTCATCTCCATTCCTACCATCAAGTTGTTTATCGAAAAACGTCGCAAACGTGCACGTCGTTATGGAGGAAAGTAACATGTTAGAACTTAAAGATATCAGTATTACTTTCAACGAAAATACCGTGAATGAGAAAAAAGCTTTGCAGCACATTTCCTTAACTGTGAATGATGGTGACTTTATTACCATTATTGGAAGTAATGGAGCAGGAAAAAGCACATTGCTTAACTGCATTAGTGGAAGTTATGAAATTGATGAAGGACAAATCATCTTAAATGGAAAACATATGGAATACATGAAAGAGTACAACCGTGCCAAGAAAATTGGTCGACTCTTCCAAGATCCATTAAAAGGAACTGCACCCGATATGAGTATCGAAGAAAACTTGGAACTTGCCTATCGTCGGGGAAATGAACAAAACAGTTTGTATCATCGATTCTTTAAAATTGGTTTAACCAAAGCTGAACGCAAGTTGATGAAAGAAAAAGTTTCATTGTTAGGTCTGGATTTAGAATCACGTTTTGCAAGTAAAGTTGGACTGCTTTCAGGGGGACAGCGGCAAGCGTTAACACTAATGATGGCAACCATCAATACACCAGACTTGCTTTTGCTTGATGAGCATACGGCCGCTTTGGATCCAAAGACAGCCAAGCAAGTTATGGAGATTACTGACCAGTTGATTAAAGACGAAAAAATTACCACCATCATGATTACACATAACATTGCCCAAGCCTTACATTATGGCAATCGTCTGATTATGATGAACGAAGGAAAGATTTTATACGAATTCTCCAATGAGGAAAAAGCAAAATTGACCATTGAAGATGTGATGAAACTTTACCAACAAAAAAGTCACAACGATTTTAGTGACAGTATGTTATTAGATTAAAAATTGCGAACCAATTGTGATCCTTGAATGATGTTGGAGGGCCTTCACTCCCTCCCGCATCGCCTCATAGTCATTGTGTTTGTTTATATAGGGAAAAGAGAAATCCATTTGGGTTTCTTTTTGTTTGTGTATTGTGTCGATATATGACTTCAAGCATGTTTGTATTCGATATTGTATTTTCCTTTTTTGAATGCGTACGTTATAATAGAGTCATAGTTTATCTCGTGGAAGTGATCTGCAAAGACATTTACCTACAACTTAAACCACAAATTAAACTATACTACGTTGCATTCATATGAAGTGACAGGAGGTATATCATGAAAAAAACAAATATGAAACGCTTTACGCTACTCGCATTATTTATTGCGATTGAAGTAGCTGTTAGTGTCATCCCTTTTTTGGGATACATTAACTTAGGATTTATCAACGCAACAACGTTGCACATCCCTGTTATCGTTGCAGGAATCTTGCTTGGTAAAAAAGAAGGGGCATTGGTCGGACTGGTGTTCGGTTTAACTTCCCTCATTAAAGCAAGTATCGATCCAAACTTATCAAGTTTCGTCTTTTCCCCATTTATTACAATCGGTGGAAATAGTGGTAATTTTATAAGTGTGCTTATTGCCATCGTACCACGCGTACTGGTTGGTTTTAATGCCGGAATGATCTATGAGTTTTTAACAAAACATCATGCAAATGACATTCTTTCCATGTCGATTGCAGCACTTGTTGGTTCATTCACCAATACGGTTTTAGTCCTTGGTGGAATCTACGTATTCTTTGGACCTGCATATGCAAGTGTTGTTAATGTTGCATACGATGCACTAATCGGCTTTATTATGTCGATTGTAACCGGTGCTGGAATTATGGAAGCTATTGCAGCTATCATTATTGCCGTTGCCGTTTGTAAAGCTGGTAAAAAAGTAATTTCAATATAAGGAGCAAAAGATGAAACCATGTGTTGTAGTCGGTGTCACTAGTTCAATTGCAACATTTAAAGCAGTTCAACTTGTTAGTGACTTATTAAAAAAAGGATATGATGTGGAAGTGATTATGAGCGAAAACGCAACAAAGTTTGTGAGCCCTCTAACCTTTTCCTCATTAACAAAACATAAAACCTACGTGCAAACCTTTGATCGCGTAGACCATTATGATGTGGAACACATTTCCCTGGCTAAAAAAGCAGATGTGTTCATCATTGCCCCAGCAACGGCAAACATCATTGCCAAAGTGGTGCACGGATTCGCTGATGATATGTTGTCAACGACATTTCTCGCAGCGAACTGTCCCAAGTTAATTGCTCCAGCTATGAACACACAAATGTATCTCAATCCGATTACTCAAGAAAATCTAAACAAAGCCAAAGCGCTTGGTTACCATATGATTGAACCATGTGTTGGCTTACTTGCTTGTGGGGATACCGGTACTGGAAAACTTGCCGACATTCCAACCATGATTGATGCAATCCAAATGGTTAGTCATCGCGACAAACCACTGTTGCATAAAAAGGTACTTGTTAGTGCAGGACCAACCAGAGAAGCACTTGATCCTGTACGTTTCATTTCCAATCACAGCAGTGGAAAAATGGGCTATGCGTTAGCTCGTGCCGCTCGTGATATGGGTGCAAACGTGACCTTAGTAAGTGGTCCTGTACAATTACAAAAACCATATCATGTGGAAGTGGTCGATGTAATTAGCGCACAAGAGATGTTTGAGGCAGTCACAAAAGACTATGATTCGTATGATTATGTCATCATGGCTGCTGCTGTTGCGGATTATAGACCAGCTAAAGTTGCTGCTCAAAAAATAAAAAAACAGGAAGAAGCAACCAGTTTCGATGTAGTGAAAACACAAGATATCTTACAATATCTTGGCGATCATAAAACACATCAAAAACTTTGTGGCTTTGCCATGGAAAGTGAACACATGCTTGCAAATGCACGCAAGAAATTTGAAACAAAACATTGTGACTTACTTGTCGCAAACAATATTCATACAGAAGGTGCTGGTTTTGATGTTGATACAAACATCATCACTTTAATCAGTGACCAAGGAAATACAGAACTTGCACAGGCTAGTAAAGAAGAACTTGCTTACCAGATTTTAGAAGCACTGTGTAAATAGGAGAAATTTATGTTAGTTGTTATTGACGTTGGAAATACCAACATTACCATTGGATTATACGAAAGAAACAGCGATAAACTGATTCAAAGTTATCGACTGACCGCACAAAATCGAATGACCAGTGATGAATACGGATTCTTTATGACCAGTTTTCTTAATGCAGCGAAAATTGATGTCAAAGATATTGATGATGTCATCATCTCTAGTGTTGTGCCAAAGATTATGCACAGCTTTACCAATTCGATTCGCAAGTTTTTCAATATTGAGCCGATGATTGTTGGACCAGGGGTAAAAACCGGAATTTCCATTCGCATTGACAACCCAAGGGAGCTTGGAGCTGACCGACTCGTAGATGCTGTAGGTGCATATTACGGGTATGGTGGTGACATTCTCGTCGTTGATTTTGGAACTGCAACTACCTTTGACTTTGTAAGTGCCAAAGGAGAATATCTAGGAGGAACAACCGCTCCTGGTATTGAGATCAGCGCACAAGCCTTGTCAGGAAAAGCCGCAAAATTACCAGAAATACAAATACAGCGAGTCGATAACGTACTTGCAACAAATACAATTGATAGCATGCAAGCAGGGGTATACATCGGTTATGTGGGATTAACTGAGCATATCATTCAATTGTTTAAAGCGAAGATGGGAGACCACATCAAAGTTATTGCAACCGGTGGTCTAGGAAGGATTATATCCGAAGGAACTGATGAGATTGATATTTACGATCCTGATCTTACCTTCAAGGGATTGCGAATGATATATGAGCGAACTAAAAAAGGTTAGAAGCACCAGAACACAATTGGAAAGTCGTGGCTTTATTGAACATTTGGATATTTACCCAAATAAACGCGAACGAGAAATCTCGATTGCAAATTTAAATGATAAACAAGCCATCAAACGTACCATTGCCGCAAAACATCTTTCTCTTTTTGTAAATGAGGAAGAAATATGCAAGCTGTTACTGAAACGCTTAACCGTTGAAAAAGCACTATATACGCGAATGGAAATCTGTAAGTCCTTGCAATATGCAGACCAACAAGTTGGCTTACTGATTCAATATTTAGCCGCCATTCCCAATAACCAATATACAAAGTTACCCAAACGTGTCACTAAAAAATCAAGTTACCCATTACCAAGAGATCTCATCGCAAGAACCCTTGGACGAATGGATATTGAAGTCTTACCAGAATTATTAAATACTTTAGTCATCAAACCACGTAAAGTCCAACGTGAGGCAATCATTGCCATTGGCTATCTTCTATACAACAATGACTTCAGTGATGAAATTGTCTTCAAAATTATTGAAGCAACGTATGACAATTCCAAAGATCCTGTGTATCGTTGGAAAGTAATGATTGTGATGGGGCAACTGTTACCGTACAGTGAATCCTTCTTAAAAAGCATCAAAAACGATGGAAGTTTACGTTATAAAGAAGCACAAAAAGCATTATCAAAAAAGGGATGATTCCAGTCAATCATCCCTTTTCTTATGTTATTCATGATGTCTTTTTCGATATTCTTCAATAATTGCAATACCAGCACTTGTACCAATACGACTTGCTCCTGCTTCTACCATGGCAAGTAGATCATCAAGTGTACGGATTCCACCCGCTGCTTTTACTGCAACGGCATCTCCTACCGTTTTTTTCATTAAAGTCACATCTTCCAATGTCGCTCCAGCACTACCAAATCCAGTTGAAGTTTTCACAAAGTCAGGTTTTACACGTTTCGCAATTTTACAAACAGCAATCTTTTCTTCATCTGTTAAATAACATGTTTCCAAGATTACTTTCACTAAAATTTGGTGGTTGCGACACACATCAACAATTTCTTGCATTTCTTGTTCAATGTATGCCAGATTACCAGCTTTGAGTTCTGTGATATTCATGACATAGTCAATTTCATCGCATCCATTAGCGATGGCATCACGCACTTCAAACACTTTGGTGGCAATGGTTGTTTGACCTAATGGAAAACCAATGGCTGCACCAACATGTACATTGCTACTTGCTAAATGCTTTGCACATTGTTTTACCGGATACGAATTAATCGCAACCATTTTAAATTGGTACGTTTTGGCTTCTTCACAAAGTTGTACAAAGTCTGCGTAGGTTGCAAATGGTTTCAATAAGGTATGATCAATCAATTGTGCAATTTCTTTTTCCTTCATCATATCTCCACTTCCTTTCGCCTATTTTATAAACTCCTTAATCATCTCCAGTCGTGCAAGGGTATCATCGTATCCAAGTTGGAACCATCCTTTTAATTTTACAGGATCTTGCGTATAGCGCGTAATCCCATGATCTTCACTTGGACGCAAGACTAAAGCTTCTCCCGCTTTTTCTAATTCACTGACTTTATCCCATTGTTCTTGATAACGCACATGACGCAATTTCAAATCACGAGCCACATGTGGGTATTTACGATATTTCATTTTTGCTAAACATACTTGCCATCCTGGTGCTGGTTTTCGCACATATCCTTCTTCCTTTGTGGAAATGAAAATGTGTTTTTTATTTCCTTGACGAATGCTTTGTTCTATCGGAATCATATCCACCAAACCAGCATCCATATACAAACCACCTAAATATTTGTATGGTTTTGTTAGCAACAATAAAGCACAACTAGCTTTGATTAGGGTTTGTGATTTATCCAAATACTCTTTCCCATAATATTCAACTGTCCCTTTTTCAATGTTGTACACCCCAATATCCAACTTGGTCCGACTTTTGTAAAACGTATCGTAATCAAGTGGTGTTTTCTCTTCTAAAAAACGGAAGACCGCATCCAAGCCAAAGATTCCACCTTCTTTAAACAGGGGGCGCAAGCCAACTGCATCTTTTTGCGTTCCCGCTTCCACACCTGTAACTTCCAAACGATAGGGTTGTCTTGAAACATAAGGCAATAAGTTTTCTGCTCCTGCACTAATTCCTACAGAATATGGAAGTTTAATGTCATTATCCAATAGCGCTTTTAAGACACCGCTGGTATACGCTGCTTTGGTTCCTCCACCCTCGCAAATAATCCCAACATGTTGATTCATAAATTCCTCCTACATAAGTGGTGAGAAAACGTTGAGCACAGCACGAATGATTCGTACCACCAATTTCTCACTACGACAATATTCATACGTAACTTCTTGACTTACATTGAGCATTTCTAAATAGTCACGTTTAATATCTTCAATACAACTGCTTTTATAAAACCAAATTCCGCATTCATAGTGTAAGTAATACGAGCGGAAGTCCATATTACTTGTCCCAACAATGGCATATTTATCATCTGATACAAATGTCTTTGCATGCACAAAGCCTGGTGTATATTCATAAATTCGTACACCATTTTCTGTCAATACTTCATAGTTGGAACGCGTTAGTTGAAAGACAACTTTTTTATCTGGAATGTGTGGACACAAAATACGCACATCCACACCATTTTTTGCGGCTAAAATTAACGCCGTTTTCATCTCTTGATCAATAACCAAATACGGTGTCGTAATGTATACGTAATCCGTGGCATTGTTGATCATATTGATGTGGGTATACTCCCCAACATTTTCTTCATCGGTTGGTGTGTCACTAAAAGGTTGCACCAACCCATCATTTGGATACATCTCAAACTCTTCTTCGGGTACTTTGAAATCCTTATAGTTATCTTTTACCAAACTGCTATAATTCCAAAACTGTAAAAACATGAAGGTAAAACTCCAAACCGCTTCACCTTCAATCATCGCTCCTCCATCTTTCCAATGGCCAAAGCGAACTTTTTTATTGATGTATTCATCTGCGATATTGATTCCTCCAGAAAAGGCAACCTTACCATCAATCACGGTAATTTTACGGTGATCACGGTTATTCATTTGAATTGCAAGTCTTGGACGAATGGGATTAAACACATACGTTTTAATACCAAGAGCATTCAACTTTTTATCTGTTTTGTTTGGTAGTTTACTAGCACACCCAAAATCATCATAGATAAGGCGTACATCAACTCCGGCTTTTACTTTAGCTACAAGAATTTCTAAAATACTATCCCACATATATCCTTCATCAATGATGAAGTATTCCATAAAGATAAATTTCTCAGCACGTTGCAGTTGCAACAACAATTCGGCAAAGTTTTCTTCACCAGTAGGAAAGAACTTTGTTCGTGTTTTTCCATAGGGTGGAAATTGGCTTGCATTCCAAATGTAATTGATTTGTTTATAAGCTCCTTCATCGTTTTGCACTAAGTAGTGATAGAGTTCTTCATTTCCTTCAATATGACTCACCACATCGTTATGTAATACTGCATCACGTTCTCGTAGTTTTTTCGGTACTTTTCTTGCCCCAAACATCAAGTAAAAAAGCCAACCAAATACAGGAGCAATTAGAATTAGAACAGACCATGAGAGTTTATAAGATGGATTATCGTTTCGATTAATAACATAAAGTGCGGCTAGAATAGAAAACACATGAAAAATGGAATAGGCGTTAATGCTGAAAACGCTAAGAGTGTAAACCCCTAGCATTACAATTCCAAGTTGAATAATGATCAATAATCCAACGATAACAATTTTATTGGTTAGTATTCGAAATAACTGTTTCATCCTACCCCTTATTATTTTTTACGTTTCGTAATAAATGAAATGAGTCCTTCGCTAATACGTTCTACCATTTCCATATTTACTTCGCGATCTTTACTTGTTGCTGTATGTTCAACCACAAGACTACCATCTTCATCAATACCTGTTGAAATCATCATCGCTTTAGAGAAATCACGTAAGATTCCTTCCGCTTTACGATCGTCACCCATTTGCATCACTTCGATTGGTGTCGTTCCTTTATACGCTTTTTGCATATCACGCGCTTCATTTTTTAGTCCGCGTCCGACTTGATAACTAATCACATCACCACGCCCAATACAATAAAGCATAATGATTGATGCACTCGCTTTGTTTTGTGCTGTTACATACTTTTGGAAAGCGACATTTCCATTACTTAGATGTACTTGGTTTCCATCTGTAAAAACAAACATAACTTCTTTACGTTCACTAGGACTTAAACGTTCTGCCATATCCAAGGCAATCGCAATGGACGCACTATTGTTTACATAGTTTTTCTTGTTGGCAGCACCTTGTACGATAAAGACAATCAAGATTGCTAAGTACACAAGCACCAATGGAAAAAAGTATGTAAGTACTGCTGTTGGCAAGAAACGTGGCACGATATAAAGCATTGCCAGTAAAATTAAATAGCCAACAATCATCGGCACAAAACGCGGTAAAAACATTCGTTTCATTTGTTTGTATCCATCTTGTGGATAGATTTTATTTGAGAACCAGAATACCTTTGGTGGTGTATTGTATGGCACTACAAACACGTATTTTGCTTGTTTGATGCTTCCCACTAACACATTGTTTACGCGCGATAATTTCACGCGTTGACTTTGTGTTTCTACATGATAACCCAGTTGTTCAAAGTCAGTTGTAATCGCTTGACGGAATCTACGTTTTTGTCCACTTCGAAAGCGGCATCCGTATGTATCCATGTATTTCTTTGCAATATCGTTTAACATAAATTCCTCCATATATACTTGATTATTATACAACAATTAGGCTTAAACCTAAAGCAAATCAATATTTTGTGACTGAACTTTACCTGAATATTTATGTACAAAAAGAGTCATTTGCAGCATCAGTTAAACCATCTACAAACCACTCTTTTTATCGTTCATTTTTATTTTCCTTCAATTGCGGCAACAAATGTTTCCGTAATTTGTTTTGGACGAGTAATCGCTCCCCCAACTACTGCACTATGAACACCAAGGGCAAACACTTTCGCTAAATCTTCAGGTGTGTTGATTTTCCCTTCAGCGATCACTGGTGTATGGAGTTCATCAACCAAACGTTTAGTTAATTCAAAGTTTGGACCATCCACCTTTTTACTATATGGTGTATATCCACATAAGGTTGTCGAAATACAATCAAAACCAATCCGTTCCGCTTCTTGACACTCTTCAAATGTTGAACAGTCCGCCATAGCAAGCACACCATGCTCATGAATGTAATTCACCAAATCTTGAATTGATTCTCCATGTGGGCGTGTTCGATTGGTTGCATCAAGTGCAATCATTTCACAGCCTGTACTTAAGAGCTCATCGACTTCTTTTTTTGTCGGTGTAATGTAAATATCACTATCATCATAGTTGCGTTTGACAATACCGATCACAGGTAAATTCACAACTTTGCGGATTTCATCGATATCTTCTTTACTTTGCGCACGAATGCCGGCCGCACCACCTTGAAAAGCAGCTAGCGCCATTCGTCCCATAATGAATGATGAGTGTAGTGGTTCATCAGGTAGCGCCTGACAAGAGACTACAAGTTTTCCTTTAATTTTATCTAACATGTTTCCTCCATCTTATTGACCTTATTATACTACCCGCGGACACTTAGGTCTACGGAATATGAATATCTCTCTCCAGGGTAATAACAAAGAGAATACTCAATCACTTGACCTTCTTCATCAAAGGATGTTCTCTCTCGAAAAAAGATTGGACTATCTGGTTGAACTTCTAGCTTGTCTGCAATGTCTGCGCTAGCAAGTCGAGCTTCAAACGTTTCATGCACCCGCACTGGACGGCGAATTCCAACTTCATCAAAAACCTCATACATCGATTCTTGATATTTTTCAGGTTCCAACGGGAAGTCATAACTTCCTGGTAAATATGTGTGAAAATACACAATGGGAATACCATCACCGCAACGTACACGTTCTAGTACGTATAACGTATCACCAAGTTGCACATCAAAGATACTAGCTGTTAATTCATCAGCTTCGACCTTTTTAATGGTAACACTTTTTGTTGAAGGCGTAATCCCGCGATCTTCCATCTCTTTGGTAAAAGATTTGATTTCATAGAGAAACTCATTGATCTTATCATCATAAATAACTTTTGTTCCTTTACCACGATGACGTGATACATAACCTTCTTTTTCCAACTCTAAAATTGCTTGGCGAACCGTAATGCGACTCACTTTATATTTTTTTTCTAAATCAAGTTCTCCTGGAATAATTTCGTTCTTTTTGTATTCTTTGGATTCAATCATTTCCTTGATATGATTTTTTATTTGAATATAGAGCGGCGGTGCTCCCTTTGCGTAATTTAATTTCATGTTAACTCCTTACGTATGCTTTAATTACCTTTATTGTATCACCAATAGAGCGTCCTGTTGGTGCAATTGTGTATTTTTTTACATTTGCAGGGATAATAAATGTTTCCGCATAGTGCACTTCAAATGGTTCAAACTCACCATCTGGGCTAGAAATCAAGGCTTCCTTACCTTCTACAAGGTTCAACATATGAACAGTATTGTTGGTTTCATGAAGTGATGGTTGATCAAAGCTATATCGTCGCGTTTCAATGAATTCCAATTCATGAAGTCCTGTATGTTCTACTGTTGCATCTTGTCGTTCTGTTTCCACTGGATAAAAAGCATTGACTAAATGTTCTTTTACCCATGGTGTCGTACGATTCCATTGAATTACTTTTTCTCCGTGATCAATGTGTACTGGACGTGGCAATCCATCCATTCCTAAACGATCCCAGTCCCAAAGTTTAAATGTGAAAATGTATGGAGTTGCACTAATTTCTAGTACCATAGCTCCGGTTCCACTACAGTGACATGTTCCGGCAGGAATTAAGTAATGATCGTGTTTTTTTGCTGGAAACTTATTGATGTAGGCTTCTGCATCAAATGAGTTATCGCCACGATTGGCTTTACGTAAATCACCAATCATCGCTTTTGGTTCAATTCCTTCTTTTAATCCTAGGTAGACCGTTGCATCTTCTTTAGCATCTAGAATGTAGTAACTTTCATCTTGGGTATAACTAATTCCAAATTGTTTTTTCGCATATTCGGTTAACGGGTGTACTTGTAAGGATAGGTTTTGTCCTTCCATCGTATCTAAAAAGTCAAAACGAATTGGAAATTCTGCTCCAAATCGTGAGAACACTTGTGGTCCAAGCAGTTCTTGTGGTCGAAGCAAGACAACATCCATTGCTGGAAATTCTAAGCTTGTTCCTGCAAAGTCAAACAAGACAGAGTTTTCTTCTGGTACACCATCAAAGCTCCAAGCATAGTTTGGTGCATCCTCTGGCAGTCCACATACTTCTTTCATCCATTGACCACCCCATACACCCGGATCAAAGTATGGAACCGTTCGAAATGGCGTTTTTACCACAGCATCTAATGCATCATCCATCGCTTGTTTTGTAATCATTTTTGGTTCATCTACTTTGTTGGTATCGATAAAGTAATCGATGCGATCAAAGTATTTTACTTTGTGTTTATCTGCAATTCGCCATTCAAAGAAATATCCACGTTTGAATTTGCGCAATTGATCTTCATTTGGGTTATCCGCTTTAAAGTTTGGCATGCCTTTACGCATACGCATTTGAATTTCCCAACGCGCCATATCTAAATAGATGGCAACATCATAGTCTTCAACTAAATATGCACCAAACCCATACACCAAAACAAGCCCCTCAGTTTCTTTAATTGTTTCTTTGGCTTTTTCTAATTTATCTACATCGATAAAATCGGTGATTTTTCCATAATACATATTCCCAAAGACGCGATCATCTGTCATTTGGTATTTGATTTGTTCATTAATGGTTTTGCTATCTTTAAATATATCATTCATTTCAATGATCAAAGTTGGTTGTAATTTTTTTAGTTGAGGCAATACTTCTTCATCGTATACACCTGGGTACGTATCAACGGCAACAACATGTTTACCAGCAACTACGTTAACTAACTTACTAACAATTGCATCCCAACCAGTAATGGCAGTATGTCCATTTACTTTTGTTTTGGGAAAACGATCGTAGTGTGATTCAAAGTCTAAGTATTTCATGATTATCTCTCCTCAATGATTAGTTCATTATCTTTTTTAAATACACGAGCGGTAAACGGATGTTTTTCAACACGGGCATAATCATGTCCAGCTGTTGATGGCCAACACGCTACGACTTTCATTGGTACATCCCCTGTGCAAATCAATCGATGTGCAAGATTTCCTGCAATGTAATGCAATGAGCCAGGAAATACTTTCTCAGCAACAATTTCACCTTGTCCATCCATCAACATAAGCAAACCTTCGCCACTCAGCCCTTGATAGAATTCTGCACAACCTTCATCTTCATGAAAGTGACCGCGCGTCATATTGCATTCACCATTAACCAGTACGGGTTCTAATATGGACAATCCCCAAATTAAGTTTCCTTGTTCATTTGGATCTCCAACTTGGTACGAATACACGGTGTACATGCATACATCATCAGCAAGATTTACATCTTCGTTTGCATAAAATGATTTTGCATCTTTGTACAATTTCACAGTTTTCTTTACATCTTTTCCCTCGATGATGCCATCAGGGACACGGTGTGTCGCTTTTGGTTCTACGATTTTCATTTTTCACCTCTCAACTTTTTCTTTCTATTCAAATGATTGATCCATCGCTTGCCATACCGATGTTGCAAGCGATGGTTTAGACACAAATAAGAATTTATCAGGATTTTCAATAAACTGTTCATAAATTGGTACACCTGAAGTGATATTTAATTCCGGATAGTCTCTTGCTTCTTTAATTTGCAAATCTCCAGTTTTATAGTGTTCGTTAAACTTCCAGACAATTGTTTCTTCTTCAACCTCTGGGAAAAATGCGATACCTTTGTGTTCACGAACCGCTTGATAATCAAAGCCATAATCTTTTACACACCATGCACCAAAGGTCATGTTGCTTGAAATATCCGCATTGATGGTGGCATGCACCCAGCCTGGTGGCACAACAACCACATCTCCAGCTTTTGCATGCACCGCATAACAACTTCCTGCATCATCAGCCCCAGATTTTTGCATGTAAATATAAGCTTCACCTTCCCAGATTTCATACACTTCACATGTTGAGCAATTGCAACTCGGTGAAGTTGCATGGATATGCCCTTGCGAACGCACCGGTTCTTTCCCAATTTGTCCTTTGCTGTAAGTAACACTACCAAACAATAGGTTTCGCTCATCCAATCGTTGACGATCTTGCTTACGATACACATCCATCGCAATACAATATAACTCTTCAGGACCTGTTGCTTTTGGATCTTGCAAAGAACTACGAATATCATCGAGTCTTCGTATTTCTGGCTTAGGTCCAATCACATCTTTTCCGTACATAAAATCCATTTTGCCGTGTTGCACACGAACATCAATACCAAAGTTTTTCATGTCCCATCCTTTCTTTGTATCTAAAAGAATTAGTCTTTCTCATACTCTATCTATCCATATGTTATAACATTATAATCTTGAAGTCAATCCCTCTGCCAAATTCTTTTCATTCCCTACTTTCACATATCTTTTTTCAGCGTTTTCCTTGTTCATATTTACATAACATTTCTGCTTCATTACACGTATTTATGTTATAATAAATCTATCTAAAATCCCTTAAAATAGGGAGAAAGTGAGGTTTTATATGAGATTTGCATTCCTGATGCATACAAACCGCAGTTACGAAGAAATCATTGAGGTAGTCAATGTATATATTAAGCAAGAGGATCATGTATTTATTATCATTAGTGATGAAAAAATACGTGAGAAAATTGCATTTGTTTACGCAGATAGTCGACGCGTTCACATCTCACGTGTCCAAGATTTCGCCCAAGAAGGTGATTTAAGTTTAGCAAGAGGGACCATCTTACAAATGAAGGATGCTTTAGCTTTTGGTTCCTTTGATTATTTCATAAATATTGGTGATGGTATGTTACCAATAAAACCACGCGAAGAGATCGTTCAGTTCTTTGAAGAAAATCCATATGACTTCTACTATGAAGACCATGATGAATCAACGGATGCGAACTTGCGCAAACGTGCACTCATGTATTATCCAATGACAAACTTGCTATCCTTTCCTACCGGCAAGTTCACTCGCAAGTTTGCTCAAGGAAACGCACGCCTTTTTAATAAACTAGGTTTGCGACGTAAAAACGAAGAGTTTTATCGTATTGGTAGTCCCTACTTTTGCTTACGTCCAAAAACAGTGGAGATTCTTGTTAAAGAATTTGCTTATGTATCAACTACATTTAAACTATCTTGGTATGCTGAAGAAATGTATATCCAAATGATGATGGATAAGTTTGTTGGAGGCGAACACGTCAATAAAGACTTGCGTGTGCTTGGTCCTGATGGACATTGGGTTGCTAGTCAAAGTGCAAAGATCATCACCCAAGAAGTTATCGATGCACATCCTGAAGCACTATTTGCAGCTAAAATCACAGAAGAAGATACACCTGAATTATTTGAAAAATACACCAAGTTATTCAACATCAATGCTCCTGTTATCGAAGATGATTGGGGCGACGATGAAGATGAAGACGACGATTAATTACTATCAAAAAAAGACGCAATGCGTCTTTTTTTGTTTTCGCATAAAAAAAATGAGCCCACGCCCATTAGTTTTTATGTAATGTTTCAATAAGTGCAAGAACATGTTTCTTCGAATTTCTAAAACTTAAGAAACTCATGATTGCAAAAATGCCTGAAACAATAGCAACAACAAGTGCAATCCATTTTGCCACATCACGAACTACATCAGGAACCGATAAGAAACTATCTTCCAATCCTGAAAATCCCCAATAAGCAACGGCACACATGATCAAACAAACAACAAATGCTTTTCTTGCCCATCCGCCAATGCGTTTCGTCATTACATTTTTATAACCAATTTCGTTTTTCAAAGCTTCTTTTTCTTTTTTGTTCATATCTACACCTCGTATTAAAAATCAAAATCACCCCCACTTGGGAGCTAGGGGTGATTTTCTATTTAGTTGTAATTACTAACAGAATGTATTAGTAAGATAATCCTGGGTTGAAGAATCCAATGAATACCCCAGCGAAAGCGATAACTACCATAAGTAGCATAACTTTAATTGGTGAAACACCTTTCTTCGACATTAACCACCAGCATAATAACACAAATAACATTGTTAATACACCAGGGAAAGCACCATCTAACGATTTTTGAAGGTTAAAGTATGGTTCTTTAGCACCTTCAGCTGTTAATGTCCAAGCCGTAGTAATACTTACCCATGACCCTGACATTGCCCCAACGATAATTTGACCTAAGATAATTACTGATTCACGGAATGCCGTTGCTTGTTCACCAACGATCATTTCTACCGCGTTTCCTCCTAATTCATAACCTTTATTGTAAATAAAACGCATGAACCAAGTAATTGTAATATTCCACACTACGATATAGAAGATTGGACCTAATACAGAACCACCTTCAGCAAATCCTAATGCAAGTCCTAATAATACTGGAATGTATGTACCAACGATTAGTGAATCCCCAATCCCTGCAAGTGGACCCATAAGTCCGGCACGGATACCGTTAATCATTTCATCATCGATTTCTTCAGCTCCGTTTGCACGAGCTTCTTCAAGACCAGCTGTAATCCCTACTACGATTGCCCCAATTTGAGGTTCTGTGTTAAAGAATGGGTAGTATGTTTGTAATTTTTCAGCTTGTTCTTCTTTACTTGAATATAATTCTTGGATAATTGGTAACATTGACCACATGTATCCAAATGTTTGCATGTGTTCGTGAGAGAACGCAGTAAGGTTCCCATAGTACCAGCGCCAGAAAGAACTATTTAATGTTTTTTTACTTAACTTTTTCATATTAAATGTCCTCCTCGTCGTCATCATCAATACCGCCAGCAGATACTACTTTTGGTTTGTTCATTTTGATTGTGTAGTTAACTAATGCGAAGATTCCACCAACTGCAGCTGCAGCTAATAAAGTTAATCCCATTGATTTTGCCATCGCGAATCCACCTACAAAGTAGATTAAGTCGCTTGGTTTTGTAACTACTGATTTCAATAAAATCGCCATTCCGACTGCAGGTAACAATGATCCTACAGTAAATAGTGATTTCATGTACCAAGAATCCATTGGTAATGCATCCTTGAATTCACCGATTGCATCTGCTCCATAGTATACAAGTAAAGTAACTGGAATAAATGAAATAACTAAGTGAGAAATTAATGGGAAAAATACTTCAACTTTACCGATGATTGAGAAATCACCTTTGTCTAATCTAGCCCATCCAATGTGTTGCCAAATAAGGTTCATCATTGCTGTCCCGTAGAATTGTACAGTTCCGACAGAACCTACAGCAGCACCCATAGCTCCGGCAAAGGCTTGTGCTTCAGCACCACCCATGTCCCAACCTTGAGTTTTTGCCATTGCCCACGCAAGTGGGATACCAATGTATGAAACGGCACGTAAATCCGCTGCAACTGTTCCACCAGGTGTAACAAGTGCGATATAAATAATTTGCATTGGGATAGCGATTTGGATACATCCTTGAACGTCTCCTAGAATCAACCCAACGAACAACCCAGCAATCAATGGTCTGTTTAATGTATAGTTACCAATTGATGTACCTAGGGCTGCAATTGTTGATGCTGCACATACTGACATAACTCCTAATAGTGCGGCTTGAAACCAACTAATCATAAATTCATCTCCTTTTCTGTTTAAATAATTTAAAATAATTTATTTTCACTTATTGGCAATCTCCCAAATTGCCAATAAGATGAAATTGATGTTTTCGATTCGCTTAATCAGTGAATCCGAATTTAGATCTAAATTTAGGCCAAGATCCAATAGCCGTTTCTTTTAGTAAAGCAAAGTATACATCGTATCCCGCTTTTGTCATTTCTTCACAAGCAACTGCTTCTTCTTGTGTAATACTTTGGTTTTGTCCTAATTTCGTTGCACCTGGACGGTCATTTGCAGGTCCAATAACAACACGTTTTACATCGTTAGGAACGAATCCTTGGTGAACAAGAATTTCAGCCATATCCACTGGATTTTTTGTGATTAAGAAATATTTCTTGTCACTATCCTTTGCTTTTTGGCATTTTTGTTTCCATTCTTCCATTGTCCAGATCAATACTTTTTTATCAGTTGATGCTTTGAACGATTGTTTTAACACTGGTGTTGTTGCTGCTTTATCATTTACAGCGATAATTCCATCACATGGGTATTCTTTTGACCAACGTGTAACAATTTGACCGTGAATGATGCGGTCATCTACTCTTATAAAACTAATCATGTTTTTTCTCCTCCTAGATTATCTTTTAGATATCATCATCTTCATCGTCAGCTTTAGTTTCGAAGAAACAAAGTCCTTGTTGACCTTCAGATAATAAACTTTCTTTAAGCATGTCACCGTCCATATTGTCTTTCATCAATACAGCAGTAACCGCAAGTGGCATATTCATCCCTGCAAATACCATTGTGTTTGCAAGCATTCCATTTTCATCTAACACTTCAAGTGCTGTCGTAAAGGGTGACCCACTCAAGATGTCAGCTAATAAAATAATTTCATCGTCTGCATTCATTGGATCCACTAATTTTTTAAAGTTCACTTTAAATTCAGGTGTTCCCATGTCTGCTTTTAAACTTGTACTTAATACATCGTCACGTTTTCCTGTCATCATTTCTACAGCTGAGTGTAGACCTGGTGCAAACTCACCATGACTTACCATAATTACATATTTCATTTGTAAATTCCTTTCTACGTTTATACAATCCTGGAGTATCTTTGATTTGCTCACTTGTGTTAAAACCGCATTATTACAGCGTTTTCGCCACGCATTTACACATCACTCGAGACAATATACACATATCTATCACATATTTTCTCATAGAAACCCCTTACAAACAAGTGACAAATGTCACTAAGCAACATAACTCAATATGACGCGACAGTTTCCTTTTATTTCAAAGCACTCACAAGCTGCTGGAATAAAGAAGCTATCGGTATACATTGCTTCTACACTGACTCCATTTGCTTCAACGATTGCGTCGTTTGCAACCACACTTAGACAAGCAAATTTATGATGAAGCTGAATAACTTCTGTATCAACAACATCAATAAGTTCGACTATATAGTCATCATTGTTTGTTAAAATCTTACGTTTGCCTTCTTTAATTTCATCGATGGGATTATGAATCACTTTTGATTGCAAATGAAAATCAACCACATCAAATCCTTTGTTTAAATGAAGGGGACGACCTTGTCCATGTTCATCTTTACGCCCATAATCATAAAAGCGATATGTTGTATTGGAATTGGTTCCAACTTCAATCGCTAAGATTCCTCCTCCTAGTGCATGTAGTTCACCAGCAGGTATATGAATGAAATCACCAGCTTTGATTGGGTGGTACACCAAATACTTTTCCATATCCTCATTTGCAATTGCTTGTTTAATCAAACTTGGATCACTTACATTTGTTCCAGCTACAAGTCTAGCTCCATCTTTAGCTTCTAAAACATACCAACTTTCTGTTTTCCCAGCATCGTGATCATGTGTATTTGCGTATGCCTCATATGGATGAACTTGAATCGATAAATCATCCTTTGCATCCAAGTACGCTGCACGTAACATCTTTTCTTCTTTTATGTCACCCAACATTTCTTTTGGATATAACTGTACAAGTTTTGCCAAACTTTCATTTGCATACGGCCCGTTCGCAATTTTTGTTGCACCATATGGATGGATACTGATCTCCCAACTGGTTCCTAGATGCGTGTCTTGTACACCACGAATTTGAGCAAGTCGGTCATTGCCCCAAATCGTTTTATCATAAATGGGTACCATTTTTAGTGGATACATACTTATCACCTCTAAAGAAAGAATAACGTTTTTTTAGGGTAAAAGTCAATACATGTTATAACATTGCATAATTTTTATGTAAGCGTTCCCAGTATTTTACTTGTTTTTTGATGAATTTCCGTGTTTTTTGTGATATTTGTCTATTATGCTCATATTCATTTACGGTTTTAGCAACCAACTGTGCATATGTTGCTTGCTCTATATTTTGAGATAAAACCTCTCCATAATGTAGTGGATGAATTGGATCTTGATCGTTTGCCAATACAAGTGTTGGCACTTGCAAGTTTGTTAACACGCCAAGACTTTCGATTGGTTGTTGTTTTGGTATATCGATAAATTTTTGCGATGTAATTCTTGCAACAGGATTTTCAAAAAATGCAAAAACGACGAAGCGACACGAGGATGCATACGCTTTAGTATGGCATAATGTTCACTTTCCTGATATCGTTGTTTACCATCAGGTAAAGCAAGATGATTCCCTAAAAAAGTAAACCAACTCTGTAATTCTACCCTCATTGGACCGTCAAGCCAAGCCGGACGAACGAGGATAAGCCCAAGCAGGCTTTCTTCATAACGCAATGCATATGCTAAAGACACTGCAGCTCCCATCGATATTCCACCAATGAAAAAATGGTTTAACTTAAGGTATGTCACGAGCGCACGAATGTCTTCCACCATCTCTGCAAAGTTAAAATTCACATCCAAACTACTTTTCCCATGTCCTCTTTGATCGACTACAATCATTTGGATGGATGGATACTGGTGCATGGATTGTAATATTTGAGTATGATCAGCTCCTAGTCCATGCAAAAAGATACAAGGAGCTCCCTCTCCATGAATTTCATAGTAAAGTCTTATTTGTTCGCGTACAATATATGGCATCGCATTACCTCCTTATTCAATGGATAAAAAAAGATGGTTTTTATACCATCTACATTGCGCATGAAAAACTAAATACTGAAGAAGTGTTTAAAAAGCGTGAACAACACAATACAAAGAAATGGGACAAGGATTAGAATTCCATACCCAAACATAACCTTGCGTTGTAACTTTTTATATGCTTTTTCATTAAAGTAATATTTATCATCATCTGTTTTAATCACGATATCATCTTGCATGAAATTCGCAATCGTATATCCAACAACCTGACTTGTAAGTTTTACATTCTTAAAGCGTTTGATACCAATCGCACGACTTTCATCATATGCTGCATATTTATGAAACACATCCATTACAATTTTTGCTGCTGTTTTGCTTGCACTGTTTTTCTTCGCCATAGTTTTCCCCCAACGATCTTTTATGATTTCTATTTTTTCATAGATTGTATGCTTTTGCAAGATGACATATGTAATGCCTACTCTTAGCGTCGTTAAGACTACAACACACCTAGTTCATGTAATGCTTCTACAACACCATCTTCTTGTACATCACATGTAATATAATCGGCGATATCTTTTACTTCTGGTTCTGCATTTCCTAAAGCTACACCTGTACCTGCAGCCTCAAGCATTTGTAAATCATTTAGATTATCACCAAATGCAATAACTTCATGCATCCCAATACCTAAGTTATCTGCTACAACTTTTAAACCAATTGCTTTCGAATCTCCATCATAGTGAATATCAAAGTAGTTTGGTGCAAATGCATCAAATGCCAAGTATGGATATTTTGCTTTTAAGACAGGTAATACATCATCATCAATTTGTGCAACGCCACCAAACGGAAGACTTTCAAGATGTCGGTTTTTTTCTTTACGGTTATCGTATAACACATCCAAGCGACCAATCCAGTCACCAATCATCTTCATAATTCGTTTTCCACCATTGTAGTAATATGCACCTTCTGTAAACTGAAACATGATGGCTTGATCGTATTTCACAAAATCTGCGATTAAGCTTTCAGTATCTTCTAGTGACAGTGGTTTGTCATAAATTTTTTCAAAATGGTTGTCTGTCACATATGCTCCATTGACACAAATATAGTAGTCAAATGGAATGTATTGGTCCAAACCACCCTTGATAAAAAACGGTGGTCGTCCACTGGCAACAGCGATTTTAATCCCCTTTTTTTGGAGTAGTTTTAAAGCGTGAATGACACGCTCACTTGGACGGTCTTTCCCTTTAGGAATGATGGTTCCGTCTACATCAAATACGGCTAATTTCTTCATCTTCATTTCCTTTCAACACATATGCGATGGCTTGTGCAACAGAACTAACAACTGTTCCATACGATTGTATGTATGTGGGTGCACTATCCATCACGTACGCATGCTTATACATAGTAAACATTGGGATATCGTTTTCTCCATCTCCAATGACGGCAACTTCATCAGGTTGAATGCCATGATACGCCAATAACGTGGCAATGGCAGTCCCCTTATCAATTCCCTTAGATGTTGCTTCTACAAAGTGTTTGGATGTTTGACTAAACTCAAACATATCACCAAACTGTTCTCTTAAAATATTGGTAATGGTACTTGGATCTTCTGCTTTTGTATAAAAAGATACTTTTACAACACCAGCGATTGGGTCTACTAAATAGTCTAGTAGATCTTGCTTTGCTACTGTTCCAATTTGATTCATAAAAGTTTGTCCTGTCTTCCAATACACGGCTTCGGGTACATCTTGCAAATAGTAGAAATTTGCTTCATCATCAGCCACAAACGGACAAGCTTCATCCACCAAATGCTTTTTCACATACACCATCATGCGATGAACTTCTTTTGGATCCATCGCAATTTCTTTAAGTAAGGACGGTTCTTTATCACCAACGGTAATCGTTCCCCCATTGTTGCCAATAAAATCCATGCCAAAAGAAAAACGTGGTGCAATGCATCTAGTAAATACCCCACGATCTCTTCCAGTAACAATTCCAAAATGAATCTTATGGTTTTTGAGTTCTTCAATGGCTAATAAATCACGGTCTGCTATTTGCATATTTGCATCAAGTAGGGTTCCATCTAAATCACTTAAAAACAACTTTATCATTTTTATTTTCCTTTTCGACTTTCTTTCTTCTTTTTGTTTTTTGCTTTCTCTTCAAGAATTTTTCCATACTTACGAGGCATGGATACTTCTTTTCCATTGGTTAATGATACATCATAACGAGGCATCAAACCTTGGTGTGGAATGACACTAATCACACTACGATATTTTGTATACTCCGTGTCGTAGAAATATCCATTATCATCAAAGATGATGTTACGACGAATGAATACATCAAAAAGTAGGGACGTTCCCCAGAAAATCACAAACATATACGCTGCCATTGTGACAACATCCATATTTCCATTGACTTCCATAAGTATTCCAACAATGGCCATAGCAATGATTGCAATACTCATCAACGACCACAATGCAGCATCGTTATGCATCGCTTTGTTCGCCTTTTCGTGACCTTCTAAATATTCATTTTTTGCTTGTTTATGTTTGGCAAAACGGTTGATGCTTTTATAAAGCATATACCCACCAAAACCCAATATAAATATAATAATTGCAGTATTTAATAAATCAAATTTCATGAGAATCTCCTTAACCTTCTACTTTTTAGTATAAAGCTAAGTTCTTTTATACACAAGTGCCAAAAGTAATACAACAAAACCCAACAGACCAAAACATATAAGGGTCATATCCACACCAATACTCGCAATTAAGACCCCTGAAAGTGCTGGTGTCACTAACGAAGATACCCCAACATAGATTGCTGCAGCAATGGTTTGCCCACTTGCTCGCAAATAGACTGGTGTTGCACTATTTACAATTGTTTTACTTGTGATCATGATTAATGGATAGGTAACTCCCTGCAATAAACTTGCAGCAATCACAAACTCAGGCGTTGGGGCAACTGCGGTAAAAACAAAGCGTACCATATACATAATCGTTCCAAAAACCATGAGTTTAAAATCACCAAACTTAGCGAGTAAAAAAGCCCCAGCAAAGAATAATGGAATTTCGGTAATGGCTTGAATGGACCAACGAGCACCAATCATACTTTCATTCGCCCCAAGTTCAATCAGCTTGTCATTGACGGTATACATATTGGACATATCAATGATGTTAATAAACAAAAACAACAAGACCACAATCACGTATTTGCGATCCACCACTAGTTTTTTTACATCATCAAAGTTAATACTTGCACTTTTTGCATCTTTGATTGCATCTTGCATCAACAGCGTATATAAGAAATTAACAATTGCCATCCCCGCAAAAATAATACCTAAAGATTCATATCCAAAACGTTCAATGAGCATTGCTGCAACAGGTGTTCCAATCACCCAACCAATGGCTCCAAAAGCACGGATTGGTCCAAAGTTGCGTTCACAAGCTTCATCGGTTTCGATACACCATGTATCTTGCACAATCATGATGGTCCGGCTAATTCCACCAACTAAAGATGCAAAAATCAAATGCAAGAAAAACATCTGCTTTGTGACTGTATACATGACAAATGTCGCAACCGTTAAGAAAATCGACAACAGATTAAAGAATTTCTTATCCGTTTGATATTTATCACACAGATAACCAACGACAAACTGTAAGACAATTGCGACAACCGCAACCCCTGAAAGAATGATGCCACGCTGGGCAACATCATATCCAACATAGGATAAGAAGGTTTGCATGTACGCGTACGGTACAGCAAATGCAATGAATGACAGAAAGTAAAACCCCATCATTAACGCCATATTTTTTGTAATTTTCATGATTCCCCCTATACATTTCGATAACTTGCTAAAAATAAATCCATCGTCCCATCAAATTGTAAATCGTGACAGCTTTCAGGAACAAGTACTGTTTCTCCTTTTTTGATTGGTACGTCGTTAATCGTTCCAGCACCCTCAACACATGTATAAAACCCAAAACGGTCATAAACAAAATGTCCGTTACCATTTACAACGATGCGTTTCAAAGTATATAACCCAGGTTGTTCAAAGTAATGTGTAACTAGAAGTCCATCTTGCTTGATGGCTTCATGATGAACAAAACCAACGGATGTATCTGGAATATTCAAGTTTTTAATAAATGCATCAACCTGCAAATCTCGCTGTTTCTTCGTATGTGGATCGATGCGTTCATAATCATACAAGCGAAGTGTACAATCTGCATTTCGCGAGATGTTGTACGTTAGTACATCCGTACCAATCGCATGCAACGTACCACATGGAATATCTAAATAATCATCAACTACAACCGGAATGTAAGATATCAATTGCTTCCATGCTTTCGCATCAATCAAATCAAGAAGTTCCTTTTTACTTGTTGCTGTATGTCCAAAAGCGATGGTTCCATCATCTGGTGCATCAAGTACAACCCATGCTTCAGGTTTCCCGCGACCACCGTTGTAAGCTTTTGCAAATGGATCATCCGGATGTAGTTGAATGGACAAAGGTGCTTCTGGATCAAGAATGTTTACACGAATTGGTAACTCATCTGTATCACAGCAAAACCATTCTGGATGTGTTTTATAAAGTTTGGATAAGGTGGTATCCATTTCCTCTACACAACAATCCGCATGGTTTTCTAAAGCCACAACATTGTATACCTCTCCAACAGGATACACATCTGTGTGATAATCATATCGCTCAATCAAACGCTTACCTCCCCACATTCGTTCCTCAAAATATGGTTGTATTTTTACAATTCTTTGATCCATAAACACGCTCCTTTGTTACTCTAAATTTGCATGGCGACCAAACATCGTGTCGCTGTCTTTTCCTTGTTTATCCATTAACATCATAATGGCAATATCCATAAACAATCCTTCACTTTGTTCGAAAAGTGAACCCATCGGTTGTTTTGAAATCACTGCTCCTTGTTTCGCTGCTTTTGGACTTGATGCTGCAATTAAAACAACAACATCTGCCAAAGCTTGCATACTACTTGATTCACTTAAGGTGATTAAAGCAATTTTTGCACCTTCCGCTTTTGCTTTTTTTGCATGCTCAACCAACGATTTTGTTTCTCCTGATCCTGAGCAAATTACCAGCACATCACCTTTTTTAATGTTTGGTGTTACCGTCTCTCCTACAACATAGCTTTTCAAACCCATGTGCATCAAACGCATCGCAAACCCTTTAACTTGAAAACCGCTCCGTCCAGCTCCTGCACAGAAAATCTCATCTGCATCATCAATGAGCGAGACAAAAGCTTCTGCTGCCTCTGGCTTTATGCTATGTAAACTTTGCTGTAACTCATTAAGGACGAGTTCTACATATGCTTGTTCACTCATTTTGATGCCTCCACCATTTTTTCTTTCATCGCTTTTGCGATGGCTACTGGATCACTTGCTGTCGTAATCGCACCACCAACAACGATGATACCTGGTTGCTGAGCAATAATTTCATCAATGGTTGTTAGTTTCACGCCACCAGCAACCGCACTTTGTGAAGTACTTCGACTGTTATTTATAACTTTTAATTCTGCTAACGGGTTTTGTCCTGTTGCTTGTACATCAAATGCTGTGTGACAACAAATATAGTCAACACCTAGTGCTTCCACTTCTTTGGTACGCTTTGCCATATCTTCCACACAAATCATATCCATCATCACTTTTCCGCCAAACCGCTTTGCAGCTGCAACTGCTCCAGTGATGGTTTCATCATGCGTAACACCTAGTACAGTGACATAATCAGCTCCTGCTGCAAACGCACCCGATGCTTCCAAATCACCGGCATCCATAATTTTTGTATCTGCAAGTACCTCCAAGTTTGGGTATCTCTCTTTTAATACTTTTACCGGTTCGTTTCCAGCTTCTAATAGAAACGGTGTTCCAACTTCCAAGATATCAACATAGTCTTGGATTTGATCAATTAAAGTAATACATTCCTTTAACGTTAACGTATCCAATGCTACTTGTAATTTCATATATTATTCGCTCCTTACTGTAATAATTTTCTTAACACTTGCTACTTGTTGTAGCTTTTGTGGATCACTTTCATCAGTCACAAGATAGTCATAGTCTGCAAACTTTCCATAAATATAAGTACTTGTTTTATCAAACTTACTTGCATCACAAACGATGATGTTTTTACGACTGTTATGACAGACGTGTTTTCGTACTTCCGCTTCTTCTAACGAGAATGTAGTAAATCCATCACAACCTTTAAAGCCATCACTTCCCATGAAAGCAGCATCGATTTTAATGGTGTCAATCACATCACTTGCGTAAATGCCAACCAACGCTTTCCCACGTTTTTGCAGCATCCCGCCACAGACGATTACGTCATGATTTCCTTCCGCTGCAATATTGGCAATCGTGATGGAGTTAGTCAGAATCGTTAGGTTTTGTTTTACTGCTAACAATTTTGCAATTTGGATACATGTACTTCCTGGATCCAAATAGACAATCGTATTATCTTCAATCAGGTCAAGTGCAGCTCGTGCAATTTGCCGTTTTGCATCCAAGTTCTCTTGAAGTTTGACGTCAAGTGGTAATTGATAGTACTCATTGATGACACTTGCAACACCGTGTCCCTTGTGAATAATGCCTCGACGATCTAAATATTCCAAATCCTTGCGAATGGTTTCTAGCGATACCTGAAACGTATCCGCAAGCTCTTTCACTTTTACTTCGCCTTCGCTTAAAACCAGTTTTGATATTTCATCTCTACGTATTTTAGTTTTTTTTGCCATAATCTTTCCTTTCCTCTATATCATACTCAATTTCTTGTCTTTTTGACTGCAAACAACCGAAAAATTGAAAATCCAAATAAAAAAAGTTGGTTTATTACATAAAATACGTAATTTTCCCAACTTTTTCATCATGATATCTTGTTCTTTTAGTATGTGTCGCTTGTTTCTTTGGCACCATTAACAGCAAGTACCACTGGCGTACTCTTGTAACCAATCCCCATACGATCAATTCCCATGTCAATGAGTTCAAAGAAGTGTTCTTGTGTACGAATACAACCGCTACCTTTGATTTTTACACGACCTTTGCATTGATCCATCATGATTGCGATTACTTCTTTACTCGCTCCATGTGCCTCATGTCCAGTTAAGAATCCCGTACTAGTTTTCACAAAGTCCGCTTTTGCCGCGATGGCACATTCACATGCTTGACGAATTTCTGCTTCCGTCAATGCATCCGTTTCAAAAATAACTTTTAGTTCCACTCCGTATTCGTGTGTTACTTTCGCAACTGCAGCAATATCAGCAGTCACTTCATCCCACATACCACTACGAATCCAACCGTAGTTAGCAACAATGTCAAGTTCTCCAATTGCATCTGCATAATCTTTTAAAATCAATCGTGCTTGCTCCACTTTTGATGCCGTTGTAGATTGTCCAAAAGGAAAATCACAAACCGGACACACTTTTGTATCGCTACCTTTACACATCGAAGCAGCAAGTTCTACTGCCCATGGATTAACACAAACCGTTGCACATCCATAATCAATTCCCTCTTGAATGTACTTCTTGGTATCTTCAAGTGTAAATTCTGGTTTTAGCACACTTTGATCGATGTATCTTGCTAGTTCTGCACGAGTCATTTCATTTGCTTTCTTACTTGGTTTCATAAAAAATGTTCCTCCTACTTTACAATCAAAGTATAACAAGAAATGGAAGGTTGTCAACATAAACTATCATATTCATTCAAAATCTACCATAAACTATCAAACAGTTGTTACGTTTTTTGCCTTCTTACGTTCCTTAGGATAATTTGAAACCACAATATGGTCAAATTCTTCAAAGTTCGCAAAACGATAAAATCCACGTGTGTCTAACTTCGTATCATCTACAACCAGGTATGCTTGTAGTGTATTCTTCATCGCTGCTGTCTTCATTTGTGCACTTGCAATTTCTGCAGCATAAGCAACTTCATCAATCACATCAATACCCGCGCAACCAATAAACGCATGATCGTAGTTAAACTCTTGAATGGTCTGCAAGGCAATCGGACCCACATTCATATTGTAGTTTGGTAAGTAGTTACCACCCACTCGAATCAAATCGATGGTACTATCAGCTATTGTTTCAATAAAATTATTGTGCGAAACAACTGTTATTTTTTTGCCTTCCAGATATTCCATCATAAAAATAAATGTCGTTCCCCCATCGATAAATACACACTCACCATCTTTGACCAATGATGCACAGTATTGTGCGAGTTTTCTTTTTTCATCAACTTGCAAATTTGCTTTTTGTTTCATCGACAGTTCTTTGTCTTCGGTTAAAGTTGTAGCCATACCTAGTTTGATGGCACCCCCATGGACCCGTTTTAATTTCCCTTGTTTTTCAAGTTCTTCAAAATCGCGACGGATTGTACTCTCACTGGTTTGCAGTGCATCACTAATATCTTTTAGTGTAATCGCTCCCTGTGTTTGTAGTTGTTTTAATATGTATACTTGTCTTTCACTTGCTAACATGCGCGCTCCTTATCGTAAATGTTTATCAATGATGTCACAGCAACTTACGATCGCTTTGACACACACCTTTTTCTTACCTTGTATTCTTTGACCATCATCCATTGCTAGTAAATCGTGGCAGTCCTTTGCCCCATTGCATGCTTCAAATTCTTGTAACATTTGTTCAATTTTTGCATAGGTTGCCTCTTTTTTTTGCTTGTCGACATCCAATGCCTGGCATAGATGCATCGAAGCAACCATCACCATGCCACAGGCAGCTCCACACACATCCCCACTGTGAGCGATTCCTCCACCAAAGCCTTGCGACAAACGAAAACTAGTGACTTCATCAACACCATAAGTTTCACTATACGCACAAAATACGCTTTGTGCACAATTGTATCCTTCTTGAAATAACTTCATTGCTTGGTTTTCTTGGTTCATAAACAACTCCTTTATCTACTTGCATTCTACCATAATCTAGCAAAATCTTTCAAAAATGGTGGTAAGAAAATAGAAAAGCCTCCTTTGGTTACCAAGCAAAGAGGCTTTTCTACGTATTGATTCATCTATTTCGTTTATATTGTTAGCCACCGATCTTCAGTTTCACGTTTAAGTTCTGTGCCTTTTCAATATATTTATCAAGTACTTTTGGATCCATCGCTTTGCGACTTAACGTGTACGGACGTTGCATTTTTTCATACTTTGCAATACCTAAGGTGTGGTACGCTAGAAAATTCACTTCTTTGACATGTTGTACACTTGCCAGTTTTAAGATGTCGAGCAAGGTTGCTTCATCGTCGTTAAAGCCAGGAATGACTGGCACACGATAGATGACTTTATCCGGTTGCAACATTTTTGCATGATGAAGTGGACGAAGTCCATCACCACCACAAACATCACGAATCATGTTTGGATTGCTGTGTTTAATATCAAGCAAGTATAAGTCCACATAGGGATCAATCGCTTCTCTTTGCGCATCTGAAAAATTACCACAGGTTTCAATTGCAACATGATAATTTGCTGCTTTCAGTCGCTTGCAGAAAGCTAACAGCGCTGGATATTGATCAAAGGGTTCGCCTCCAGAAATCGTTACGCCTCCTTGACTGGCTTTATAGTAATCATCATCTTTTGCGATTTCTTCCATCAAAGAATCGATACTGCGATATTCACCTATAAGACTTAAAGCATCATCCAAACAAGCATCCACGCAAGCTTGTACTTTATCTGCCTTGCTTTTATCATAATGAAATACCTCGTTTGGAAAACTGATAGGTGAATCTTCTAAAGCATGTACGCATCGATGACAATGGACACATTTCTTTTTGTCGTAAAAGAGGGTCGGTTTACTTTCCTGTGATTCAGGATTTGCACACCATGGGCAATGCAAATGACACCCTTTCAAAAACACTGTAGTTCGAATACCTGGACCATCATGGGTAGCAAAACGTTCGACATTAAATACGTTAATCAAAGAGTTCACGACTCATCAACTCCTCTTGGATATCTTTCGTTAAGTTAACGAAAATCGCACTGTATCCAGCAACTCTAACAATCAAGTCAGGATAGTTTTCTGGATGTTTTTGTGCATCTTCAAGAACTCCGCGATCCACTACGGTTACCATTAATTGACACCCACCTTTTTTAAAGTATGTATCAAATAAGATTTTTATTTTTTCACGGTCTTGATTAAACATTCTTGGAGTAAATTTAATGTTTTGCACACTACCACCATGATATTTTGCATTGAATGTAGATAGTGAATTCAACAAAGCGGTTGGTCCGCTTTTCGCTGCTCCACCTTGAGGGTTATTTGCAGGATTTAAGTAGACACCTTTTTTACGTCCATCAAGACTTGCACCGGTTTGGTGTCCCCAGTCCGTGTTGGTTTGATTATTACTAATCACAATTAAGTAATATTGCATGCCTTTTTCAATTCCACGATCACGAATTCCTTTTGCCACATACTCGTACAGATCATTAGCTAAGCTATCACACGCCGTGTCATCATTTCCATACTTTGGTTCATCCCATAGGGCTTTACGAATTTCTTCATAACCTTCATAGTTTGCCAATGCTGCTTGCCATAATTGTTCAAGCGTATATTCTTTTTTATCAAAAACCAAACGTTTAACAGCGAATAAAGCATCCGATGTATTGATATTTCCGTAGGTTTCGTTGGTTCCACCTAAGTAGCGAACACCACCATCCAACAATGCTTTACCTTTGCTTAAGCAATCATCCATTAAGATGGATGTAAATAAGAAACTCACTTCTTGGTTCATCACTTCATAACTGTGGTATTGTGCTTCCACACTTAAATCGAAGTAGTAAGCCAAGACCTTCTTATACCCATTATACATCTCTTCAAAGGTTTTATAACTACTTAATTTTGGTAAATCGTATGGAACTTTGACTTTTTGATCCATCGGATCAATTCCGCCATTTAAAAAGATGTTATAAATCTTTGTTAAGTTCAATAAGGTATTTGGCGTACCTACACTTTGTCCTTGAATGACATATTCTCCACAACCAAAAGGAATGTATTGTTCTGCTGTTTTTTTGTCAACACGCATCGCGTATTGAACTGCAGGAACATTGACATCATCATTGTATAACGTTGGATAGGTTGCACCACTACCTAAACAATCGTAGGCAGCATCCATTATATCCGATGGTGTATTTGTATCAAAACGTAACGTGAATTGTGGTTCAACGTATCTTGTTGCTTTACATACTTTTAAACACAGTCTTGCAAATGCATCTCCTGCTTCAGGATATTCACGTCCTTTACCCCCAACAATAATTCGACCATTCACTGTTGTACGGCGATTTTCGATCATCTTCCATAACGAAGCAACGTAACGGTATGCTTCTTTTTCATCGATCGTTCCATTAGCTAAATCGTTAACTAAGAACGGACCAAATACATCATCCATACGACCATAGTTAATAACTCCAGCAACTAGAGCGTATAGCCAGAATAGTTGCATTGCTTGGTGAAGTGTTTTTGGTTTTTCGTGTTTGATCACTTTTAAATCTTGTTCCATCAAATCAAGATCACGTAATCTTGATGCACTTGCACCAACACGTGCCTGTTCAATTTTTACCAATTGCGCTTCGATGACTGTTTGCAGCAATTCGATACTTTCTGCAGCAGCTTTGATAAACTCGTTTTGCTCTTGCTTTTGGATGTGATCGAAAAGTCCATCCAACCCTAGACACATCAACTTTTTGTAGTCCAGCATCATACCACTCAAACGCGCAGTGGCCATGAATGGATATTCACAATCGATAAACCGCCCAGTTGTTGTGTCGTTAAGAACATCTTGAGCGTAGATTGCTTTTACATCGTGTTCAACCCAGTAATCGTAAAGATCATCGACACGCTTTTTTTCATCCGCATGATCAAGTTCATCTTTAAACGCACGTAACTTATGGAACACACAGTAGTGACCAACCCCACCTACGCTTGTTACACTACCAAATCCGATGGGTAGAAAATCCAAGCGTCCAGCTAATAAGTCATCTTCTTCAATCGAACGAAAGTTTCTTGGAAAGATCGTTTTTAAACATTCAATTTCTCTTTTCGCTTTATCAAAGCCACTATGTTCTTTGTGTGCTTTGGTATATGCCTCCATGATTTCCAATTGTTCGATTGGTGTTTTTTCACTTGCAATTTGTTTTGATACTTCGACGTTTTGTGCGCCATCTACGCTAATCCTTTTCATATTTGCTCCTTCTTAGTGTTTTGCTTTTTCAGCATCTCTCCAGTTATCTTGATATCCACTTAGTAAATCCACGAAACGTTTTGCAGTTAAGTGTGGACGTGTAATCGCACTACCAACAACAACACTATGCGCCCCTAAGAAAATACATTTCATTGCATCTTCCGGTGTGTATAAGTGACCTTCCATCATCACGTATGCATCATCCTTAAAATCACGACACATTCTTGCAAATTCACGTAAATCCGGCTCTTCAATATGGGCAGTTTCTTTTGTATACCCATATAGCGTTGGTGCAATGATGTCTGCTCCATTTTCAATCGCACGTTTGGCTTCATCATAGTTTGAGATATCAGCGAAAATAATTGCTTCAGGAATTTCTTTCTTTACTTCCTTAATCAAATCCCAAGCTTGTGTTTTTTCGTGGGTGATTTGACTTGTACAGTCTAAAGCAATAATTTCTGCTCCAGCTTCCCATACTTGTTTTGCGCTTTCTAAAGTTGGTGTAATGAACACATCTGTATCATCATGCCAGATTTTGTATAAACCAATCATCGGTAAATCCACTTTATCTTTAATTGCTTTGATTTGTTCGGGTGAGTTTGCACGAATGGCAACCGCACCAGCCCACTTTGCCGCTTCTGCCATTTTCACAACAATGTCATCCGTGTAAATTGGATCATCGTGTTGAACCTGACAAGAAACAATCAATCCTCCTTTTAAACTTTCTAACAAGGTTCTTTTCTTTTCATCTGTCGTTTTCATTCAACTTCTCCTTCTTCTGTAATGATGCTTGTAAACTCTAGAGTATCTGCATATGCATATGTAGCTTGTATTTCACTTTTACTTGTGTCGACCAAAAGGTAGTTATTTTTGCTACGACGTAAGACCATTTCTTTAATCAAACCGTTGTCAGCTTCTACCACATAGACTTTTCCTTCTTCCAAGGAATATCCGTTTGCACTAAGGAAAGCGCGATCAAAATGTAAGCGACTGACTTCAGAAATCGTTTTTGATCCCCAAGTCATGTTGTACTTTGGATTGAATGTTCCTCCAATTAATGTCACTGGAATGTTATAGGTGCGAAAATGACTAACCAAATACAGTGAATTCGTCACAATTTGGACATTTCGACCAACCAAATGCTCAACCATGTATAGCGTTGTTGTCCCTGAATCAACAAAAATGGTCTCACCATCTTGAATGCAACTGACAGCTTTTCGGGCAATGATTTCTTTTGCTTCTTTCTGTTCGAGAATTTTCTCTTCAACAACAAGTTCATCCCCCTGGTTTACACGTTGAAAGCTTGAGGCAATAGCACCTCCTCTTTCACGCATCAACTGTCCCGTATCTTCTAGTTTTCGTAAATCCCTTTGAACTGTTGATAGCGAAACTTGCAAGTCACTTGCCAAGGTATGAATATCTATGGCTTGATCCTTTTGCAGTTGGTCTAAAATATAATACAATCGTTCTTTTGCTAGCATACACAATCTCCTTCACTCACAATATAAACCCATCGCACGTCATATTCAATCACTTTATGTCATATTCGGTCACACCAAGTTTTTTTCTGGTGATTCCATATTTCAAATCTTGGTTTTTTTCAATAATTAATTTCTTCACATTATGTGTCATATTATTGTGCCACGTGTATCGTTACAATATAAATGTAAAAATAAGAAACACTCTTATATTTACAGATCATTGACTTGATCAAACATCCACACTTGTGTGTGAAGAAGATTTTTAAGGAGGATATACGATATGAGAAAATTCTTAAGTATGTTTTTAGTTTTAGGGATGATGTTTGCATTGGTTGGGTGCAACGAAGGAGAAGCATCAAAAAAAGAGGATGTAGAAGAAATAGAAAATGATGGATCTGACACAAAAAAAGAAGATGAAAAAGTGTATGGAATTGGTGAAGTCATTGAATACGCAGAAGACGATGATGTGAAATACACCTTTGTAATTAACTCTGTTAGCTTGAGTGAAGAGCGAAACCAGTTTGAGGAATCAAATCCTGCACAAGTTGTTAAAATCAATTACAGTTATGAGAATGTAAATGACGATGAAGACGTTTATATTTCTTCAATGAACTTCACTGTTGTTGATGGTGGTGGAAATGTGTGTGATACTTACCCTAATGGTGGTGAATACCCACAAGCAGCACCAAAAGGCGCAAAGTCATCAGGTGATGAGTTTTATGGTTTAAAAGAGACAAGTACAAGTATTAAGCTACGCTTTAAACCTGCAATGTTTGGTGGACCAGAGGTGCAATTTGAACTTCCAATTCAATAAATAATATAAAAGTCATTGATAAAAATCCCCATCAATTCGGTTACTTGATTTGAAAGTAAACCTATGATGGGGATTTTTAAATTTAGTATTTCGAATCGAAACAATTTGATGAGTATTTTCTATACTATAATAGTTATGCGTTCGATCTTAGTTTTCAATTCTAGTAAATATCGCAGTTACCATATCATTGAGGAATTTGTCTAGTTTTCTTGCATTAAGTAAATCACTATTGTCTTGTTCTTTTACATCAAGATTACGCAGAGCAGCAAACAACTCTTTAACTTGAATATTGATCGAAATCGAAACTGTAAATGAACTCATATTTGACTTCAAAAACAAACTGTTAAATTTATTTTTGAATGTCGTCATATCGACTATATCTTTATATTTTTCTATGGATAATTCTAAATCGAATGGCAGTTGATCGTTTGTTATATGATAACGACGACCGACTTCTTGAAACAATGTTCTTAATTCTTCTCTTGTTACATCTCTTTTGAATTCCACATCTCCAAGCCAGGTACCCCAGTTATTTGAAAATTTTAAATTTGGTGTAATTTGTATTTCAAATAATTGGTCTTTCACACAAATTGTCTTTTCATGAAGAATTGATAATTTATTTGTCTCGCTGTATAAACTCTTTCCTTGGGTAACATTATTACCTGGGTGGATACGCATACACACATCTCCATCACTTACTTGTAACGACATCATCGATACATATCCTTTATTATATTTCGATAAATCAATCCAATAATCGTTACGTTTTACAGTATATTCATAGCTACTTTCTGCATCACCCTTTAATAAATCAATTAAGTAATTTAGCCGTTTTTTAATCAGATCTTCTTGTGTCACATATAATTGAGATAGTGGTAGTTCTGGAAAGAAATCTGGTAATCTATTTTTCACATGTTCAATATAATCATTTAAAATGATATCCTGTCCATTCAATTCGTCATTCAGATCGAGTAACTCAGTCAACACTTGTTTCCAAGTTACAGATACTAACTCATGACCTTCTAAAGTAACATCACCATCTTTACGTTTATTAGAATATGCTTCAATCTGGGAGATTAACTGTTCCCTAGCATCTTCATTAGTTTTTTTTGCTTCAATTAAGATCAATGTCTTTCCAAATAAAATTGATATATCGGGAATAAGCCTGTCATTTTCATCCACTTCAAAATCCACAAATTTTTCAAAGTTTCCTAAGCTCTCGGTAGTTAGGGTAATTCCTACTAAATTGTCGATAGCAAAATCCATCTTTGCTAACTCTTTGATTGACTTTTGAATCATTACTTCTTGATCTGCTATATCTTTTGTGCTGTAAATTGAAAATGTATCATGCTTGTTTGCTTTCAACTCACGATCAATAAACTTTATGAATCGATTCATACTAATCTCACTATTTTTTAAAACAATTGAAAGATTTCTTGTAGAGTTATTTTCAATTGGTAAAGCATCTTTTTGTGTAAAATATTCAAAAATATTCAATTTGTTTCTCATAATACCTCATCCCTCACATTAATATGACTCTAGACATGTCATATCTAGTTTCAGTGTGAACTACCCCCACTTAATCTAACGATTTGAAGTGTGAGCTTCGTGGAAACAGAGTGTACTTGATATTGTATCAGC
>LVZN01000005.1 GCA_001695645.1 Erysipelotrichaceae bacterium MTC7
GCTGATACAATATCAAGTACACTCTGTTTCCACGAAGCTCACACTTCAAATCGTTAGATTAAGTGGGGGTAGTTCACTCCTAGAGCTTACCAAGCATACAAAAAAGCAGGCTTCAAAGAAGAAGGTGTTCTACGCGATGCCATCATGGATGGAGAAGATTATGCTGATGATATTCTCATGTCGATACTTGAAAGTGAATGGCGTGAATTCGTGAAATAAGACACGTGTTACTTTAGTAACAAATATGCTATGATAAAGCCAACACAGGAGGGTTATTATGGAACAAAAACAATACGTGTGTCCAAAGTGTGGAAATCAACATTACGAAAGTGATCAATTCCAAGCAACTGGTGGAAACTTTGCGAAAATATTCGATGTACAAAACAAGAAATTTATTACGGTGTCTTGTACGAATTGCGGATTCACCGAGTTATTTAAAGGACAAACCAGTGATGGTTGGAACATTCTAGACTTTTTGATAGGAAACTAATTCCTATCTTTTTTCTTTTTACGATATACGATATAGGTAACGTACTTACTTAAAGCAAGAAAAACTAAAATCAACATAGTGCATGTTGTGTACCATGAATGTATGTGAATGAGTTGCAGTATTTGATAGATCAACATGAGAAATACGACTTCTAAGAAAATAAACAATAGACTGAGTATCGATACTCTGGATGTTTTAAATATCGCATGGATTGTCGTGTCAAAACTTTGGTTCTTGAAGAAACACCAATGTAAAAGATACAAAAGTGCTACGACAAATAAGGCGTACAGTGTTGTATATACAAGAAGTGAAGTGATGCAAATGATAAGTTCTTTCATGAACGTATTATAACATGAAGCCAAAAAGTCCAGAAAGCGTGTATTATAGTACCGCTGCTTGTCTTAGAGTTGTAACTACAACATATTCCATGTAAAATGTTAGGTAGGAGAATTGCATATGAAACAGAGAACAATTAATGCTTTTTTTGAGGGACAATCGATAGATGCATACAACACATTTGGTGCGCATGCGTGCTTTGAACAAACCCATGGGGTGCGTTTTACCGTGTATGCACCAAATGCACAAAACATCCAAGTCATTGGTCAGTTTAACGACTGGAATGGTGATGGTTACGACTTACATAAAGTTGATGATCGTGGCGTATGGTCACTATTTGTCGCTGACGTTGAAGTTGGTATGGCTTACAAATATAGAGTTACACAAGCGCATGGTGAAGTGGTTGATAAAATGGATCCATTTGCTTTTTATAGTGAATTACGTCCAGAAACGGCATCTGTCATTGCTGATGTGGAGTTTGCTTGGAGTGATGAAGCTTGGTTGGATTCACGCACTCGAAACTTTAAGCAACCGATGAATATTTATGAAATTTACTTAGGTGCTTGGAAGTTTGATAAAAACGGTGGTGTGAACTATCGCAAAATCGCCAAAGAATTGATCCGTTATGTTAAAAAGATGCACTATACCCATGTGGAATTCATGCCGTTAAGTGAATATCCATTTGATGGAAGTTGGGGGTATCAAACTTCAGGTTACTTTGCTGCAAATTCTCGTTATGGAACAGTAAAAGATTTAAAGTATTTAATCAATGAATTGCATAAACATGACATCGGAGTTATCTTTGATTTTGTTCCAGTGCACTTCGTGATGGATAATTATGCTTTGCGTAAGTTTGATGGTACCAATGTTTATGAATATCAAGATGATAGCATCGCCATCAGTGAATGGGGAACGGCAAACTTTGATTTACACAAAGAAGAAGTTCGTTCATTTTTGATGAGTGCAGCTGCTTACTGGATTAAAGAAATCCATGGAGATGGGTTGCGTATGGATGCAATAAGTAATGTTATCTTTTGGCAAGGGAATAAAGACCGTGGTGTGAATGAAGGGGCATTAACCTTTGTTCGTCGGATGAATTTCCTATTGCATAAAAACTTCAAAGACGTGATGTTGATTGCTGAAGATTCTAGTGATTTTCCAAATGTCACAAAACCGATTGAACAAAATGGGTTAGGTTTTGATTATAAATGGGATTTGGGTTGGATGAACGACACGTTAAACTACCTAAAAGCAGATCCGATTTATCGTCAGTATGAACACAACAAGATTACCTTCTCCATGGCGTATTTCTATAGTGAGAATTTCATTTTACCATTCTCACATGATGAAGTGGTTCATGGAAAAGCGACCATTGTCCAAAAGATGTGGGGCTTGTATGAAGATAAGTTTGCACAAGCAAGAATGCTTTATACCTACATGTTCACACACCCTGGAAAGAAGTTAAACTTCATGGGAAATGAAATTGCACATATGCGTGAATTTGATGAACATCAAGAAAACGATTGGTTCTTATTGGATTATCCAATGCACGATTCGTTTCAAACATTTATCAAAGACCTGCAAAAAATCTATAAAAAAGAAGCAGCACTTTGGGAAGATGATTATAACTTTGAAACGTTTGAATGGATTGATGCAGATAATGCAAATGAGAATTTATATTCATATATGCGTAAAGGAAGTAGTGAAACAATTGTTGTAATCTTAAATATGTCGACAAATACATATAAACAACATCAATTTGGTGTCTATGAACAAGGCGTTTATACCGAAATACTAAATAGTCAAAAAGATATTTATTCGGGTATGAATCTAATTAATCCAAAACCGTTGCGTGCAAAAAAAGGCTTTGTAGACTACAAGCCTTACTACATCACCATGGATGTAGCACCATTTAGTGGGATAATTTTACGTCATAAAAATAAACCCCAAAAAAAGGCAAAAGATTTTATTGAATAAAAGAAAGTGGGATAGCATGATATTAGATTTTACAAAAGAAACTTTTATGGAGGAATATGCCAATAAAATGATCGAACTCTATGGAGTGAGCGTTGAAGAGGCACACATCACGGAAAAGTATCTCGTATTAGGGGAAGTGATTCGTGAGTACATTAGTAACTCATGGAAAGAAAGTAAAGAAGCAAACCGTTTGTACCAAAAGAAAGAAGTATATTACTTCTCGATGGAATTTTTAATGGGTCGTTTATTCACAAATAACTTAATGAATTTAGGGATATACGACGCGGTTAAAGATGGATTAGAAGCCTATGGAATTGATATCAATACGGTAGAAGAATTAGAAAGTGATGCTGGACTTGGAAATGGTGGTCTTGGAAGATTGGCTGCTTGTTTCTTAGATTCGATTGCATCGACACACTATATTGGACATGGAAACTGTATTCGTTATGAATATGGATTCTTTAAACAATTAATTCACGACAACAAACAAGTAGAAGTACCGGATTTATGGTTGAAGCTTGGAAACATTTGGGAAGTAAAAAAACCAAAACATACCGTAAAAGTGCGTTTTGGTGGAACCGTTCGACAAAGTGTTGACCACAATGGAAAAGTCAAAGTCGACTTGGAAGATGCGTATGTGGTAAATGCTGTACCTTATGATGTACCGGTGGTTGGGTATGATACCAAATTAACCAACACGTTGCGTTTATGGTCAGCTGAACCATCAGAAGAAACATTAGAACGAGGACATGAAGACTATATTCAACAAGTACGTTCCATTTGTAATAGTTTGTATCCAGATGACTCAACAGAAGAAGGGAAAATGTTACGAATTCGTCAACAATACTTCTTTGTCAGTGCAGGATTGCATACGATTATCCGCAACCATTTAAAGAACCATCCAAATTTGGATAGTTTACCAGATAAGGTTGCAGTACAATTAAACGATACACACCCCGTGTTAGCCATTCCTGAATTGATGCGTCTACTTTTAGATGATTACAATTATGAATGGGATCAAGCATGGGATATTGTGACACGTACGATGGCCTATACAAATCACACGGTGTTGAGTGAAGCGTTGGAACGCTGGCCAATGGAATACATTCGAAAATTATTACCAAGAGTCTACATGATCATTGAAGAAATTGAGCGTCGTTGGACGTACGATTTATCACATCGATATGGAAAGCCACAATTGGTCGATTCTTGTCGCATCTTAAAAGATGGACAAGTGCATATGGCACATCTTGCCATTGTTGGATCTATGAGTATTAATGGAGTTGCAGCACTACATTCACAGATTTTAAAAGATGACGTGTTTAAAAACTTCTATGAAGTATTCCCAGAAAAATTCAATAATAAAACCAATGGAGTTACACATCGTCGTTGGTTGATGTATTCCAATCCAGAACTTACAAGGTTGCTGGATGAAATCATTGGTACATCATGGAAATTGCAACCAAGTGATTTATCTAAACTTAACGAGTATGTCGTTGACGCAGAAATTCAAGAAAGTTTCCTTCGTGTCAAAAAACGCAGAAAAGAAATTCTTGCAAAATACATCAAAGACGTTTGCCATGTTGAAGTGGATGTAAATTCAATATTTGATGTGCAAGCAAAACGATTACACGCGTATAAACGACAATTGATGAATGTACTACACATTATGTATTTATATAACAAGTTAAAAGAAGATAAAGACTTTACGATGTATCCACGTACATTTATCTTTGCGGCAAAAGCGGCTCCATCCTATGTGTTTGCCAAGAAAGTGATTGAACTTATCAATAACTTAGCTGAAAAAGTAAATGGGGATCCAGATGTATCGCGTTATATGAAAGTGGTCTTTATTCCAAACTATGGAGTCAGCATTGCTGAAATCTTAATGAATGCTGCAGATGTAAGTGAACAAATTTCAACTGCTGGTAAAGAGGCAAGTGGAACTGGAAATGTGAAGTTCATGATGAATGGAGCCATTACCTTAGGAACTTTAGATGGAGCAAACGTGGAAATTGTGGAACGTGTTGGACATGAATACGCTGAAATCTTTGGCTTAACATCGGAACAAGTCAATCACTTAAAGTTTGAGAACTCATACGATGTTTGGCAAGTGTATCACAACGATCCAAACATTAAAAAAGTGATGGAACAATTGTTGGATGCAAATTATTTTGCCAATGGATCAACCTATCGTGAAATCTTTGATGAAGTGTTAAATAAAAAAGATGAATATCTTGTCTTAAAAGATTTTTGGAGTTATCATGAAGGGCAATTACGGGTGGAAGCACGTTACAAGGATCGCTCAGCATGGGCCAAGATGTGTTTGATTAATATTGCAAACTCGGGTTACTTCTCTAGTGATCGCACCATCGAAGAATATGCAAATGATATTTGGCATATTGAAAAATACTAATGGTAAAGGAAGCGCAAGCTTCCTTTTTTAAGTTTTGAAGGTTTCAGTTTTACATTGATTCCATGCTGATGTAGAATATTATTATGAAAGAAATTTATGTAGCAGGCGGATGCTTTTGGGGAACTGAAAAATACTTTGAGGAAATTGAAGGAGTTATAAAAACAGATGTTGGATATGCCAATGGAAAGACAGAAAATCCAACCTATGAAGATGTTTGTCACAACGATACAGGACATGCAGAAACCGTCCACATCATTTATGATGAAACGGTGGTTTCCTTACCGTTTATTTTGGATATGTATTTTGCGATTATCGATCCTACTAGCATCAACAAACAAGGAAATGATGTCGGTAGCCAGTACCGTACAGGTATTTATTATGTCGATGATGGTGATGCAGCGACTATCAATTACGCCATTCAAAATCTTCAAAAAGCGTACGATAAGCCCATTGTTATTGAAGTTCAACCGTTAAAGAATTATTATCCAGCCGAGGCGTACCATCAAAAATACTTAGACAAAAATCCAACTGGTTATTGTCATATCAATCCGATTCATTTTGCGAAAGCAAAAAGTGCCAAAGATCCAATGAAAAAGGATTTAAAGAAACGCTTAAGTGCTTTACAATACGAAGTGACACAATTAAATGCAACGGAACCAGCATACGACAATGAATACTATGATAACTTTGAACCTGGTATTTATGTGGACATTGTAAGTGGGGAACCGTTGTTTGTGTCTACAGATAAATTTGAATCGGGTTGTGGATGGCCAAGTTTTTCAAAACCAATCGATATGAAAATGGTCAGTCAACATCGTGATCAAAGCCACGGCATGGAACGAATTGAAGTTCGCTCCAAACAAGCGAATTCACACTTAGGTCACGTCTTTAACGATGGACCAAAAGATAAAGGTGGGATGCGCTTTTGCATCAACAGTGCGTCTTTGAAATTCATTCCATTAGCGAAAATGGCGGAAGAAGGTTATAAAGATTTGATTTCCTTAGTACAGGAATCGTAAGAATTTTGGTGTATCTTTAGATAGATGCACCATTTTTGGTATAATAGACAGGTGAGGTATAAATTATGAAAAAACCAGTAATTGCGTTTATGTATGATTTTGATAAAACGCTTTGTACAAAAGATATGCAAGAATACAGTTTTATTCCAGGGCTTGGAATGGATGCTTCAACTTTTTGGCAAGAAGTTACAAAAATAGCTGAAGAAGAAGGAATGGACCGCATCATTTCGTATATGTACTATATGATCCATGCAGCAAAAGCCAAACGCATGCCTGTACGTCGCTTGGACTTTGTGGAAAAAGGAAAAAACGTCGAATTGTTTGCCGGTGTTGATACATGGTTTAAACGAATGAACGAAGTTGGTGAAAAACTAGGTTTAGAGATTGAACACTACATCATTTCAAGTGGTCTAACAGAAATTATCGAAGGAACAAGTATTTATAATGAATTTAAAAAGATTTATGCTTGTGAGTTTCACTATGATGAAAACGGAGTAGCTGATTGGCCTGCCTTAACGGTAAACTACACAAATAAGACGCAATTTCTATTTCGCATCAACAAGGGTGTCTTAGAAATGAATAAAGATGAACAACTCAATGAATACTTGGAAGATCGTAACCGACGCATTCCGTTTCGAAATATGATTTACATTGGTGATGGATTAACGGATGTACCATGTATGAAGTTGGTGAAAACTAACGGTGGACAAAGCATTGCAGTTTACCAACAAAAAGAAAAGGTGGTGGACTTATTGCAACACCGTCGTGTGGATTTCATAAGTCCTGCAGATTATAGTGAAGGTAGCCACATGGAAAAACTATGTACGACCATTTTAGAAAAAATGGCATTGGTCAATACATTGGTGGATTTAAATCACCAACAACGAGATGAGGAAAACCAATAATGGAATATAGTGCGATTATCGTAGCAGCGGGTAAAGGACAACGGACCGGTCTTGCATACAACAAAGTGTTTCATAAACTTGATGGTCAGGCGATTATCAACTATTCAGTTGATGTTTTTGCCTCAGATGAAGATTGTAAACAGATTATTATTGTGATTGCCGAACATGAACAAGAATACTTTACAGCAACGGTTCATGCACATAAGGTCGAATATGCAATTGGTGGTGCGACACGACAAGAAAGTGTGGCAAATGGTTTACAAAAAGTGAATCAAGATCACGTCATGATTCACGATGGTGCACGACCATTTATTGAGCAATCATTGTTGGATCAAATTAAAGAGACGCTGGATGAATACGATGCTTGTTTACCGATGGTCCCTGTAACAGATACGATCAAACAGGTGGATGCAGAAGGATTTGTTGTACAAACACCAAAACGTGAAGACTATATGGCAGCCCAAACGCCACAAGCTTTTAGCACAGGACTTATCAAAGATTGCCACCTACTTGCAAAACAAGATGGATTTGTGGGTAGCGATGATGCACAACTAGTAGAAATATACTGTGCGTGTCCAATTAAAGTAATCTTTGGTTCATATCAAAATAGAAAAATAACAACAACCGAGGATGTCAAGTAAAACTTGATAAAACCCTTGTCTTTTAGGGTTCTTAATGCTATTATTACTTAGCGAGTAATTTCGATTACTCCTTGTTATCTTGCAAAAGATAGCCAATAGACCAGAAGGAGGTGTACAGAATGAGAAAATATGAGATTATGTACATCGTGAACGCGTCACTAGATGACGCTGCTAGAGCACAAGTTATTGAATCAGTTCACAAAACATTAACTGACAACGGTGCTACCATCGACAAAATTGACGAATGGGGAAGCAGAGAGTTCGCGTATGAAATCAATCACATGACTAAAGGTTTCTACTATGTAATTAACGTTACAGCTGGAAACGAAGCAATTGCTGAGTTCAACCGTTTAACACGCATTAACTCTAATGTAATTCGTTTCTTAGTCGTAAAAACTGATGAAGAGAAATAGGAAGGGAACAGATTATGAATAAAGTTTTATTAACTGGTAGAATTACCAAAGACCTAGAACTAAGAAAAACACAATCTGGAACTTCAGTAGTGCGTTTTACACTTGCAGTAAACCGTCGCTTTAAACAAGAAGGTCAACCGGATGCAGACTTTATTTCATGTACAGCATGGGGTAAACAAGCAGACACAATGAGCCAATACTTAGCGAAAGGTGCATTGATTGGAGTTGAAGGTCGTATTACGACTGGATCTTACCAAGGGCAAGATGGAAAAACTGTTTATACTACAGACGTAACGGTTGAAAACTTTGATTTCTTAGAATCAAGAGGAGCAAGTGCACAAACACATGCGCAACCTTATGTTCCGCAAAACCAACCACAAACTGGATTTGCACAAAACGATTTTAACCAAAATCAATCATCAGTTGCAGACGACTTTGAAAACACATTAGACATTGCAAGTGATGATCTACCATTTTAAGTGAAAGGAGTACATCATGGCTTTTAAAAAACAAAGAGTTGGACGTAAAAAAATCTGTTATTTTACAAAAAACAAAATTGAAACAATCGACTACAAAGATGTTGAATTGTTAAGACGCTTTATTTCAGCTAACGGGAAAATTATTCCTAGACGTGTTACTGGAACAAAAGCTAAATACCAAAGAATGTTGGCTACTGCAATTAAACGTGCACGTCAAATGGCTTTACTACCTTACGTAGAAGATTAATCAATAATTATCGAAATAGCACCGTTGAATATAACGATGCTATTTTTTTGTATTCACTTGTGAAAATTTGATTTTTCCAAAGTTTACACATAAATAGACAAAATTAGAGAAAAGCAAGATTTATAAAATTGCTATGTTATATTGTAAGTAGAGGTAACAATTATAGGAGGATAGGATTTGTAATTGAATGGTGTGTTTACAGGAGGAGGAAATTATGAAAAGAAGAAAGAGAAAGGATTTTAAGTATTCCAATATTCCTAAAATTGTATCCATATTTGTGATAATTTTAATGGCATTCAGTAGTATGGTGCCAAGAGTATTGTTGGATGTGGAAGAAGAAGATGTTCAATTCAATAATGTTACAACTGAAGAAAAAGTAAGCGTGACTCGGACAAGCGAGGATAATCAACCACTGGTTCACCTACAAGGTGAAACGCTCCTTGATGATGTTTATGAAATCGAAGTTGCAGCCAAGAGTACGGGGTTGGAATACCGACCCAAACCAAAGTTTAATGTAGTTTTTGTACTCGATAACTCTGGTAGTATGCAAAGGAGAATTGACTCGCAAACCGATGCTATTAAGGGTCAAAGACGACTTGATTACTTGATAAATGATGTAAATACCTTTGCTAAAAAGATACTTGGTTATCAGGAATCAACAGTAAGCGCAGTTAACTTTTACAATTCAGGGAAGTCAGATGTCATATTCTCGGGTGCAACAACACCAAAACAAGTCGAAGCTGCAATGGTGGAAGGTACTGGAAAGCTCGTTACATTAGGAGGGACGAATATTTCTGCTGGAATAATCCAAGCAGAAAATGTACTTGATTCTTTAAAAACTTCGCAAACGAATGCTTTTGTTGGATACCACAACGTTGTGGTAATGATGACAGATGGTCAAATCAATAGTCCACAATATACGTACCCAGAATTAGATAGTTTGCAAAGTTTGGTTAATGCATATAGTCAACGTCTAAGTGTTTATGGAGTTGCATACTCTACACCAAATATGGATAATGATGGAACGTTCTCAAGATTTAGTAACTTATGGACTTCTGGAAATGCTGGCTATGGACGAGGATATATGTATGAAGTAAATGCACAAAATAAAGAAAATATGTTTGATGAAATCTATCAACGTATCTCGAAAGTGCAAACAGACGAAATTATGATTGATGTTACATTACCAGAAGGACTTGACTTTGTAGAGGAAACTGAGCAACAACCATACACTGTGGATGGAAATACGTTAAAAGCAATAATTTCATATCCTAAAGACGGTGTAGAACATTCGTTTAAATACAAAGTGCGAATCAATCAAGAAAAAGTATATGAAATCTACGATAAGAATGTAGAGCGAGAAGAGATTTTCGCGAAGATTGACCATAATTTCGAGTACAAATTCAGATTACTGAATAAGGAAATTGTGAATGAAAGTGAAAGTTCACAGGAAATATTTGATTATCGTAAGACGAATGTTGTACTTGATCTACCAATCTATCGACTCACAACACATGCAATCAACGGAACGATTGGACATGCGCATGGCGTACTTGGTACGGTTGTTGAAAACGCAGGGTCGAAAGATATTCCTGTCTACGTTGGACGTGGTGCAAGTGGTACATCAGGGTACTGGGTGGATGGTTATGGACCAGATCCAGCAATTGAAGGATTGGAATTTGTTCGTTCAACAATTGAACGACCATTCCAAGTTGATGGAAATGAAATGTTTACTACGGACCTTGGATCTCATGAAGTAGAAGGTATCTTTACAGATACACATATTGAAGTTGAGTGGAAAAAGAAAGAAACACCACCGCCAACACCAATACCTGATCCTAAGCCAGATCCAACACCTGACCCAACACCAGATCCAGTTGAACTACCAAGTATAGCGGTAGTGGAACTACCAAGTGTTGCAACAGGTATGGGCGCACCAGATGTTACGCTACTACCTATGGTGTGGATGGCTGGCGGGACTGCTGCAGTCATCGTATTAAAGAAATGGAGAGATAAAAAGAAATAGTACTATACCCAATAGGAGCCTGTTGGCTCCTTTTCATCATGAAAAGTACAAACAATTTCAAAAAGTGAAGATTCTTGTGTTAACAAATGCTATAATTTGTTAAAGGGAAGAGATTTTGTCCGCGACGACGTTAAACTATATACAGTTCTTGTTAGTTTATCTAATAAGATATGCCAACCTTCTCTATCTTCCACACACACACTAAAAAAGGAATTAAGAACATAAAACTTCTAAAAGGTTGGCCAAAAGTAGCTTCATTCGTGGAGCTGCTTTTTTACAGCAATTTGGGAAGTCGCATAGCTGAGGTTATATGGTATAATGACACATATGGAAAATTCAAAAAAACAAGGTAAAGAAAAGAAGTACACACCGATGATGATGCAATACTTAGAAGTGAAAAAAGGACTTCAAGATTGTATTGTTTTTTATCGTTTGGGTGATTTTTATGAAATGTTCTTTGATGATGCAATGGTAGCCAGCAAAGAACTTGATTTGGTCTTGACTGGACGTAATGCAGGTGTTGAAGAGCGGGTACCCATGTGTGGAATCCCTTACCATGCCGCAACAGGATACATTCAACGGCTAACTCAAAAAGGGTATAAAATCGCGATTGTTGAGCAACTGGAAGAAGCAAGTGCTGGAAAAATCGTAAAACGTGATGTTGTGAAAATTGTCACTCCAGGAACCATTATGGAAGAAGCGAATGAAAGTCAATCTGGGGTTTATTTAGCAACGATTCATGATTTTAAATTTGGATATGCATTATGTTTTTGTGAAATGACATGCGGAGAAGTACTCGCTAAAAGTATTGATCGCGATTTCCAAAGTTTGCAAATGACCTTACTATCTTTGAATGTTAAAGAAATCGTAATTAATGAAACATTTGATAAAAAGGTAAAAAAACGCTTAGAGGAATATGGAACATTAACCATTTCGTATGAAGAAGATATGGTTTTGAAACCAGCTTATGAATCGTTGATTGATGTCGATGATGTACAAATTAAAACGAGTTTTGCGATGCTAACAAACTATTTGGAACATACACAAAAACGCGAAATGTCACACTTAGCAAAACTTGAAATGTTAGAGGATGATAGTTATCTGCAAATGGACTTTTCGACAAAAGCCAATTTGGAACTATTGCAACCACTTCGTGTGAATAGTAAGTCGCAAACCTTATTCGGGTTTTTAAATCATACGAAAACGGCACTTGGAGCAAGGTGTTTAAAACAATGGATATCGTATCCGCTAATTGATGAAAGAAAAATCAATCAACGGCTGGATGCGATTGCCTATTTAAATGAAAACTTCATTTTGAAAGATGAACTTAAAGAAGAATTAAGTAGTGTCTATGATTTGGATCGTTTGGGGGCAAAAATTGCGTATGGAAATGCAAATCCACAAGATGTTCGCAGATTAACTTCAACGCTACTTGCAGCTCCTAAGATTCTTGAAATCTTCCATGATTGCAAGCAAATGATTGAGGAAGTACAAGTAGATGCATGTGTTGACTTAACGTTAAAGTTGGATGGTATTTTACTAGAGGATGCCAGCAATAATCCTAAAGATGGAAATATCTTTGTGGATGGGTATGACAGTCAATTGGACGCATATCGAACGATTCAAAGCGAAGCCAATCAATACATTCTTGATTTAGAACTTCGTGAGAAAGAAAGAACCGGAATTAACTCATTAAAGGTTGGATACAATCGTGTATTTGGTTACTATATTGAAGTAAGTAGTGCCAACTTAGGAAAACTAAAAGATGATTTTGGTTATACGAGAAAGCAGACACTAACAAACGCGGAACGTTTTGTTAGCGAAGAACTAAAAGAATTGGAAGATAAAATCTTGCACGCTAAGGAAAAAAGTGTGCGTCGTGAATATGAACTCTATCAGCTGTTGATGGAAGACATTCGTTTGTTTTTACCAAAATTGCACCAACTTGCTCGTGCCATTGCAAAAATTGATGCTTTGTATGCACTAAGCGTTGTTGCAGCTAAACCAGGATACATCCGTCCTGTATTTGAAAACAATAACCGTATTCATCTAGTGGATAATGCACATCCAATTTTGGATGACATGATGAAAAAATCACGCTACGTGACCAATGATCTAGAGATGCAAAATGAAGATAGTATTATGATTATTACCGGTCCTAACATGGGTGGGAAAAGTACGTTCATGCGTCAGGTTGCCCTAACGGTGATTTTGGCACAGATGGGAAGCTATGTTCCTGCAAAAGAATGTGTCTTACCAATTTTTGATAAGATCTTTACGCGCATTGGAGCAAGTGATGATATTATGAGTGGACATTCTACGTTTATGGTGGAAATGATGGAAGCCAATTATGCACTGCAAAATGCAACAGATCACTCACTAATTCTCTTCGATGAAATTGGAAGAGGAACATCGACCTATGACGGAATGAGTTTGGCGTATGCAATGCTAGAATACTTACATGAACACACGAAAGCAAAAACGTTATTTTCGACACACTACCATGAACTTACCTCTTTAGAGGAAACCTACGATGGTATAAAAAACCTGACGGTTGATGTCGATGAAGAAGATGGAGAAATTGTTTTCCTTTATAAAATGAAAGAAGGAAAAGCTGATAAATCGTATGGAGTCAATGTTGCTAGACTAGCTAAACTACCAAATAGTTTGCTAGAAAGAGCAAGTCAAATCCTTGCCAATGTGCAACAAGATGAAGTTGATCTTCATGTAGAAATGAAAGAAGTTATGGTAAAAGAAGACCATAAAGCGACAGAATTGATCCGCAAGTTGGAACAAGCAAACGTCGAAGAAATGACACCGATCGAGGCATTGTTATTTTTAAATGAACTAAAGAAATAAGAAAGGAGTTCGCATGGCGAAAATTCAAAGATTAGATCCACACTTAACGAATATGATCGCCGCTGGAGAAGTAGTTGAACGACCAAGTGGTGTCGTTAAGGAATTGGTGGAAAATTCCATCGATGCGCATGCTTCAACCATTCAAGTACATGTACGACAAGGTGGTATTGAAGAAATGATGATTGTTGATGATGGTGATGGAATGAGTGCACAAGATGCAACGTTATCCTTTGAACGTCATGCAACAAGTAAAATCAAAGATGTAAAAGACCTTTGGCGTATCTCGACCATGGGGTTTCGTGGCGAGGCATTACCATCGATTTCTTCCGTTGCCCATGTGGAGTTAAAAACCAATGATGGAACGGATTCGACACTCGTTGAAATCGCCTATGGAAAAACCATTCATGCCAAACCCATTGGAACACCAAAAGGTACACAAATCTCGGTTAAAAACTTATTTCAACGCACGCCAGCACGCTTTAAACACTTACGTAGTGCAAGCTATGAGTTTTCACTTGTAAGTGATGTCATACAAAAGTTTGCGCTTGCTTACCCAAGCATTTCCTTTAGCTTGTATCACGATGATAAACGCATCTTTCAAAGCAATGGAAATGGCAATATGCAAGAAGTGATGTATCAAATCTATGGTCGTGAAGTGGCTAAAGCTGCCATTGCTGTTAAAGGAAAAGATACAGATTATCAAATTGATGGTTACGTCGTACAACCGTTTCAAACAAGAGCAACCAAGTATTACATGTTGTTTTTTATCAACAATCGTATGATTCGTTCTTATCGACTACAAAAAGCGATTATGGATGCATATGGTCCATACATTCCAAGTGGACGTTATCCAATTGTCGCTTTGCACATCACGATGGATCCACAATTGGTTGATGTTAATGTTCACCCAAGCAAATGGGAAGTACGCTTTTCAAAAGAGAAACAATTGGAATATGTAATTAAGGAAACCATCCAAGAAGCATTACGTGAAAAACTAGAAGTCAATCGTGTCGTAAAACAGGAAAAGCTAGAAATTGAAGCACCAACATTTAACTTTGAAGAAGTAAAAAAGGAAACACCTTCTGTCATCTACAAGCAACAAACAGAACCAGAAATACAAGTTGCAGAACCTACAGTCAGATACCAAGAGGTAGTACAGCAAACACCTGTACCTGAAGTTGCTGGTTCAGTTACAGTTGAGAAAGATGGGATTGTAAAACCAAGTGTTCAAGTTTCACAAAAGGTTGAACCGGCGAAAGTAAGTAATCCGTCTTTGCCAAAGATGCGTGCACTTGCGCAATTGCACAAAGCCTATATTCTTGCAGAAGGTGACGATGGTTTGTATATCATTGACCAACACGCTGCACAAGAGCGTTACAATTTTGAAGTAATTAAACAAAAAGTACAAGCAGGAATTAAAGACCAACAAGATCTTTTGGTACCTATCACCCTCACGTCAAACTTACAAGCAGTGAGTAGTGTGGATCAACTCAATCACACGCTAGAACCTCTAGGTATTCAATTTGAAGTGTTTGGCGACAACAGTTTTGTTGTACGTAGTTTGCCAATTTGGCTTGTACATACAAATGAGCAAGCATTCTTACAGGATATGGTGGACTTTTATATTAAAAATGAAGAAGTGGATATTGAAGAACTGCGAAAGCATACACTAGCCACAATGGCTTGTCATTCGTCGATTCGATTTAATCGCTCCTTAAGTTTAGCTGAGATGCAACAAGTGATTACCGACTTGGAGCATTGTGAGCAACCGTTCCATTGTCCCCATGGACGACCAACCTTCTTAAAATACACGCTTAAAGATTTAGAGAAAAGTTTTTTACGGGTGAAATAAGATGAATAAACAAAAAGTATTGGTTGTCATTGGGCCAACTGGAGTTGGTAAAAGTAAGATGGCAGTTGCGCTTGCTAAGCAATTTAATGGGGAAATCATTAGTGGTGATGCCTATCAAGTATATAAACAGCTAAGCATCGGTAGTGCAAAAATTACGCCAAATGAAATGGAAGGAATACCACACTACCTTGTGGACTGTTATGACTATACGGATGATTACAATGTGAAAGTCTTTCAAGACCAAGCAAGAATCTACATTGATCAGATTGCCAAAAAAGGTAAATTGCCCATCATTTGTGGTGGAACTGGTTTATATATTAAGGCAGCACTGTATGACTATGTATTTGAAGATGAACAAGTTGATCAAGCGTATAGCAAGTATCTAGACACACTTGATTCCCAACAATTGTTTGAGATGTTAGTTGAAGTTGATCCAAAAAGTGCCAACGTATTACATCCTAACAACGCACGAAGAGTAAAACGTGCTTTACTTATGCACCATGCAGGTACAAAGAAAAGCGAACGCATTGATAAACAAAACCATGAACTTTTGTACGATGCAAACATCATCGGTTTAACATTGGAACGTGCCAAACTTTATGAACGAATTGACAAACGTGTCCTGAAGATGATGGATACAGGATTACTTGATGAAATTCAAACGATTGTAAAAGACAGAAAAACCTTCGATCTACAAAGCATGCGGGGAATTGGCTACAAAGAGTGGCAACCCTATATGGAAGGCACAGCAACTGCTGAACAAGTTATATCATCCATCCAAAAAAATACAAGAAACTTTGCGAAGCGACAATATACATGGTTTAACAATCAAATGCAGGTGCACTGGTTTGATATTAGTCAACCAGCTATATATGAAGAAATTACAGAACAAGTATCTTCCTTTCTCAAGGAATAATACTTGTTTTTTTACGCTTAAACATTTGTCCGAAAGCCTTTACATAATGTGCAAAATGCATTACTATGAAAGTGTGGCATTGGATGTAATTAATGTTTGATTTGCGTGCATTAATTAAGATGAATAGATGTATGGGAATTCATCTTAAACTTCAGTGTGGGTGTGAAGTAAGTCGTTTAATTATTAGAGAATACTTACGGGGTAATAATTGAATACTTTTAATGCAGTTCATTTGTGTGGTACATGGACTGTTTTTTTGTTCTTGTACACATGTGTAAGGAGAACCCTATGAAAAAAATTAAAATATTTATGGTATTGTCATTGATGCTTACCGTGTTTGTAGGATTCATGAATCATGCAACTAACGTAAAAGCAGCAACCCCTGTGATTTGTGAATCAACAGACAATGGAATGTCAATGAAAGTTGGTGATAAGCTATCTGAGCATATTCCCGACATTGCGTTTGCAAGGTTTGTAATAAAGAATGTGTTGGGTGGTAGTGCTGTAGATCAAACACCCGAGACGTATATACTTACCGAACAGGATCTAACAAAGATTTCAAATTATAAAAATATGAATATAACTGCAGACAGTGTGGATGAAAGTTCAAATTATCATGTACAGTCACTTGAAGGAATCCATAACTTTGAGAATCTTCAAACGTTTCGAATAAGTCAGTCGAAAACGCCATCTGATAGTCGGCTGACATCGCTACCAATGGAACTATCACGTTTAAATAAATCATTGATAAGCTTGACTGTTTACAGTAGTGGATTAAAAGAAGTTCCAGATGTAGTGTCTTGTTTAACGAACTTAACAACGTTAAACTTTGGATACAACCAAATTACAGAAGGCGTAGATAACGTGTTACCATTACTGCAGCTAAAGACCCTGATATTACTTGGTAACTACATTAGTGAAGTGCCTGCTGGTATTGGGGCATTAACTCAGTTGGATCAGTTATCATTTGCATTTAATCGACTGACAGAAATACCTGAAGAAGTCTACACACTGCCAAATGTGCGGATCCTTGCATTTGCAACCAATCAAATCACACATATAAATGGCGCTGAAAATATAGTATCTCCAAATCTAACGCAATTCACTCTTGCGTTCAATCAAATTGCAGATTTTTCGCCAATCCTTGGGTTAGGTACAGGTGGACAGTTTGCAAACCAGTATCGTATAGCCAAACCAATCATGGTGGAAGAGGGAACAACCGTTGTTGATGTTGATTTAAAGGATTATGTATTCAATCACATGGGCGCAAGAATTGAGGGAAATGCAGATACAGTATTATATTTTCCTGATATGGTAACGGAATTTACGTTCTATGATGTAAATCAATCATATTACTCACATTACAACACACCACGCATTGTGAATAGTGAACGCGAAAATGCGATTACGATTGATCGGAAAGAAAAGGAAAGTGTTATTAAGCTAGAAATCAAAGAAAATGAACAATTTGGAAGACACGTGATGTTTCGACTTGAAGCAACTGGCGAAAAGACAGATGATTTGCATAACTGGAGTTCATTTGGTGTTTATAATAACGACATTACGTACATTGTTCCAATCGAAGAATACGTCATTCCAACAACTGGTTATATCGTTCATTACTGGAAAGATGCAATAGGTACAGGCATAGATCATGAAAACTATCTTGGAACACATCGTAGTGAAGAAATTTATATGAATGGTGATGAAGTTGAACTAAATGATGAACTAAAGAATTTATTCCTAAATAAAGATCAGTATTTTGTATTGGATCGTGTTAGTGCAGAGAAACTAACGATTGATATTGAGATACTAGATAACAATGTTTTCCATGTCGTATATCGAAGAGACTTACCAGCGATTGCACCTGATCCAGAAGTGAAAGACGAACCAAAAGTAGAACCAAAGCAAGAAATTGTAGGTTTACCAAGTATTGCCACATATGACACGGTAGATGTATTGTTCTACTTGCTTTTAATCAGTGCCATGTCTGTAAGTATTCTTGTTCTTGTAAAAGCGAAAGGACAAAAACGATAACAAGGATTAGAATTGAAAGCTCTATAATTATTCTTCAGCAGTAACGCTCATGTTGCTGCTGTTTCTTATATAAAATGGCGTAAAGAAAAAAATATATAGATATTGATTAACTATTATATGATTATAACCATATAATAAGAGGAATAACATTAAAGCAGTATGGTTAATTTATATAGATGGCAAATAAAATCGCTTTACAAGTAAAGTTGACTCTTTTATGATAAAAGTGTGGATATCATAAAGTATTCATTTGTGTGTGTGTGTTAATGGAGATTCATTTTTCTCGGAGGGCAATTTCGATAGTAAAAAGGTTTACATGAACACAAAAGAAATTGAAAAACCTCTACAAGAATGTGGCGATATGACACCATGTATCCTTACTCAGACAGTTCGTAATTGTGCATTATGAACTGTTTTTTTCTGCAAAAACACAATACCTATTGAAAATAATTAAATATAAATATAAATATTAGTATGGAACAAACGATATAATGATAAATTTATATGGTAAGTCAAGGGTATCGCTTTACTAAAGTAGAAACATGCTTTATGATAAAAATATAGAATATTAAAAATATTCATGTGTGTGTGCGTTAATAGGGAAATTACAATTATTGGCGGGTATAGAAGGAAGACTATCCCAGGCTTTAATCACTTGAACTGAAGTGATTTTACCAATAGATATCAACAGGGATATCCTTTTGTGGACCCAATATTTCTTATCTTTATTAATGCAGTTCATTAGTGTAGTACTTGGACTGCTTTTTTGTATTCCAAGTACCTGTGTGTTAAGGAGGAAAGAATATGAAAGTAAAGGAAAGCACCAGGAAGATATTGATAGGTTTATTAACATTTGTGCTTTTGATTGGAGTGGTTTTTGTAGGAACTACACAAAATGCTAGGGCAAATACAGAACGGCCAGTAAAAGGGGATCTTGGGCAATTAAACTCAACAGCTATCTATGGGGAGAAAGACCGTGGAACTCCTGTAAGCGGAGAACTTGAGTTTACAAATTTTTCAGAAGATGGAAATGTAACAGCAACAAAAAAAATTACTAAACTAGAAAATGGTAAATTCGAAATAACGTTTACCACAAAAACAAAAAACATTGTAAAATTAACAGAGAAGCAAATCAATGTAGTTATTGTTTTTGATAAAAGTGGAAGTATGAAAAATGAAGTAAAGTATTGTAAACAGTATAATCTAAATGATTGCAGAAATAACAAAAATAAAAACGATGGATATACAAAGGAAGTCATTACTAAAGCAAAGTGGGATAATGCAAAAGCGGGTGTAAACTCACTGGTTGACAATTTGATAAAAACATACGGAAAAGATGTATCAATTCAGTTTGTTACATTTGACAATGGCGCTACAATAAAAACAGAATCCCCAATATACCAAGAAAATGGTGAAGCTTCAAACAGCACAGATTTGATATATGAAAATGGGAATTACTCTTTTGATAGTGAATTATTTGGAAAAGCAAATGGTTGGACAAACATCAAAGACGGATTTGATAAAGCAAATACTGCACTTTCGAATGTGACAAACAAGTTTACTGAGGATGAACAAAATATTGTGTTCCTATTAGGAGATGGTGAACCAAGATTGAGTAATGATCCCGATGCAGCGACTATAGCACATAATGAGGCAGTTACTGCATCAAGCATTGTGAAGAAAAATGCTACGGTATATACTTTAGGATATGATGTAGAGGTTAACGGGACTGCAGAAAGCAATTTGAAGTCATATGCAACACTAAAGGATAACAAACCGTTATATTGGGCAGGCAGCATTGATAATATTAAAACGGTAATTCAGTCAATTGTGCGCGCAATAAATGAAGAAGTGACATCAATTGAAGGCATGATTCATGATATGATTCCTTCATATTTTACAGTAAGTAGTGTCAAAAATGAGTACATAACAAAAACAGCAGATGGTACGGCTGTTAAGATTCCAATGACTGGTGGTGAAGCAGATAAAGATGGCTATGTTACAGCGACAACAACATTTACAGTTACATTGGATGAATCAAAAGTTTTAGAACCAGGTTGGTATGCAATTAATGATCATTCCAATGGTCAAGTAAAATTTGTCTATGGAGAAAGTGCATCTGGTTCAAATGACGATGAAGTTGTCATTAAAGCTGCTATTGATGAAGAAAATGAAGGGAATCCGGCTGTTTATGCATATCCGGAACAAGGCTATATTTTGCGTCGTACATTTGTTGAAAGTGATGGCATAAAAACACCATCGAGACCGGATGTTCAATCTACCACTAAGTTTATTACTGGACAATCACTCGATAATCAGACGAAGAACATTGCATTTGATGCGAGTCATTTTGAAAATGAAAGCGAATTGTTAGCTGATATTGATGCAACAGATAATAATGGAGTTGTGATTGGATACTGGAAACACAACCAACAAAATCCTGTTTCGACTACAACAATTACACCAATTATAGAGAACAACGTAGTTGAAGAAGAATTTGTTTTTGTACGAGAAAAACAAAAATATATCATTAACCATCATATCGTCGATGGAAACGAAGATGAAATTGCTTTAACACAACCTGGCTTAGGTGAGGACGTATACAAAGAGTTGAATGCGCCTGTCATGATTGAAACAGCAGGTCATGAGTTCCTTGGTGATTCAAGTGCTCCAAATTTTGTTTATCGCGACCATAAAATTGGTGGTGTGTCTTCAACTGCAAGCACATTCAATATCCAAGCCGATGATAATGCCAACGTAGTAGATGTATATTATGTTCCTCACAAATATAAAGATGAGGCACCTTATGTGATTAACTATGTTGATATAACAGATGGTGAAGAAAATGCCACTGCGATTCCTGGAAGCACATCGGAAACAGGGCAATTAGGTTATGATCAATCAATTGACTTGAATACTAAACAACATACATTTGCTGGATATTACTATGTTGATACAATCACAACGGATGGAGAAGGTGCAACAACGTTGACAGCAATTCGACCTGAAGAAGGCGATGACTCAGCACTAAGTGTAGCGAGTATTCGTTATAAACGTGTGCAAGGAACGTATGCAATTCAAGAACATTACCAAGAATTAGATGGTAGTTACTCAGATGAACCAATGAAAGTCAGTGGGTTGTTGAATGCTGGTACAGTAGTGCGTGTCGTGCAAGAAGTAAGTGATCCGATTGGAGGAGTTATAACTGAGACGGTTACAAATACAAAAGCACAAACACATGAGTTAAATACGGATCTCACAAATCCAGCACTTGGAGACAAGCTAACTATTCCAAACACAGGAACTAGTGAACTTGGACAAGTAGTATTCCATGTATATTACAAATTGAAAATGGCACCAGTAGCAGTCGAATATCACTATGATGATGGAACAGCTAAGTCAAGACAAGACTTACCAGCTGTGTATGTTACTGGGTCAGCTAATTTAACTCAAGAACATATTGATGCAGGTAACTTGAATGGCTTATATACAACTGATAGCACGCCAGAAACTGTAGCTAATGTAACGAATGATGGTGTAGTATTCCATGTATACTACACAAGAAAAACAGCACCAGTTGTAGTGCGTTACTATCACGATACTTTCGATAATGATGGATATTTGGGTGAGGACATTATTGCTACGTATAAAGTTGGCGAGTCTGTAAATGCAGCGGATGTAATCACTGCTAATATGATGGACAAATATCGTCCAGTGAAATATCTAGGAGGAGCATTTATTGGCGAAACGACAGTGGTTGTTAGCGAAGATCCAACCGGAGCATTCAACATTATCTATATGCCAGCACCAGTTGGTAAAGCAACTTATAAGGTAATGTTCTGGTTAGATGAAATTGGAACATCAACTACTAGTGAAAAGTTCATCAATCAATACGAAAGCAGTGAATTGTTTGATGAAGGAACACAAATTGATGCTAAAGATATTGATACTGAGCGTTTCCTAACAACTGGACTAATGTTCAAATCTATCGATAAAGAATCTTTAGAAATTGTTGCTGATGGGGAAAATGTATTCCATGTTATTTACATAAGTAATGCACCATCAAAAGCACCAGAAACTACAATCCTTGGACTTCCAGCGATTGCTACAGGTGATGTAAATAATGCGATTGCATACTTAACATTATTACTGTTAGCTGTTAGTGCAGTTGTAGGAACATACAAAGTAAGAAAAAATAGAAAAAATGAAGCATGATAAGTAACAAGATACATAAGTAAACATCATGTCAAAAGGAGGAGAGAACAAGCTCTCCTCTTTTGTATGTTTACTAAAAAAAGGATGATTTTAAGGAAATGTTAAGGAAAAAGAAGTACACTTGATTTTCCTTTAAGGCTTACCTTTTGCGTGCTATAATAGTTATGCTTGTAAAAAGGAGGGTTGCGATGTATAGAATTGGACAATCAAGTGATGTTCACCGCTTTATTGAAGGCGAGTATCTTACGCTTGGTGGAGTGAAAATTGATGCACCCTTTGCTGTTGATGCACATTCGGATGGTGATGCACTTGTTCACGCAATTGCAGAAGCGATACTAGGAGCACTTGCTAAGCGTGATCTTGGTACCCATTTCAGCGACACAGCCCAAGAGAATGAAAATCGCAATTCGCTTGAGATTCTTGCTGAAGTTGTGCAAATCATGGAACGTGAAGGTTATAAGATTGGCAATGTGGATAGTTTAATTATGATAGAAACACCCAAAATGGCACCTTATAATGCACAGATGAAAGAAAATCTTGCTCGTGTCCTTCACTGTGATACAAATCAAGTGAATGTGAAAGCAACAAGAGGTGAAAAAGTCGGCTTTGTGGGAAGACAAGAAGGAGTTCTTGCCCAAGCAGTCGTATTATTACAAAGGAGAAACGAAAATGAGTAGAGTACGCGTGCGCTATGCGCCTAGTCCAACAGGACATTTACATATTGGAAATGCAAGAACTGCATTGTTTAACTACCTATATGCAAAACATTATGATGGAGATTTCATCTTCCGTTTGGAAGATACAGATATCGCAAGAAATATTGAGGGTGGAGAAGAATCACAGCTTAAAAATCTTGCATGGTTAGGCATTGTGCCTGATGAAAGCCCATTCCAACCACAAGAAAAATATGGACCATATCGTCAAATGGAAGCACTTGATATTTACGATAAAATTGTTGAAGAACTAATTGAAAAAGGACATGCATACAGATGTTACTGTACGCCAGAAGAATTGGCAGAAGAAAAAGAACGTCAAGAAGCAGCAGGACTTGCTCCTATGTACAATGGACACTGTCGCAATCTAAGTGAAGAAGCAATTAAAGCTTACGAAGAAGAAGGACGTCCATATACGATTCGTTTAAAAGTACCCGAAGGAAAAACCTATACCTTTGATGATATGATTCGTGGTGAAGTGAGTTTTGAATCGAAAGATATCGGTGATTGGGTGATCGTAAAAAGCAATGGAATTCCAACATATAACTTTGCAGTTGTTGTGGATGACCACCGTATGGAAATAACGAATGTGTTCCGTGGAGAAGAACATATTTCAAACACACCAAAACAATTGATGTTGTATGATATGTTAGGATGGGAACCACCACGTTATGGACACATGACAATTATCGTAAATGAAAATCACAAGAAACTAAGTAAACGAGATCAAAACGTGATGCAATTCGTATCACAATACGAAGAAGAAGGATATTTGCCTGAGGCGATGTTTAACTTCTTAGCATTGCTAGGTTGGTCACCAGAAGGTGAAGAAGAAATCTTCTCAAAAGAAGAGTTAATTAAAATCTTTGATGAAAAACGATTAAGTAAAAGTCCAAGTATGTTTGATAAAAACAAACTAACATGGATCAATAACCGTTACATGAAAGCAAAAGATTTGGATGAGGTTGTCACAATGTGTAAGCCGTACTTGCTAGAAGCATATGATTTAAGTGAAAAAAGTGATGCTTGGATTCATGATTTGATTGGTTTATATCATGATCAAATGTCATATGGAAAAGAAATTGTTGAGTTGGTAAGTCTATTCTTTAAAGATGATTACACACTTGATGAACAAGGAAAAGAAGTTATGTCTTGGGAAACTACACCAGTTGTTGTTAAAGGTTTTGCTAGTGAACTTGAAGCCATTGAAGACTGGAGTGCAGAAAATGTAAAAGTTGCACTTAAAGCGACACAAAAAGCCACAGGTATTAAAGGAAAACCATTATTTATGGGATTACGTGTTGCGATTACTGCACAAGAACATGGACCGGATTTAACACAAACAGTTACTTTATTAGGAAAAGAAAAGGTACTTGCACGCTTATGCTCAATTTAATGCAAAGCGAACGGCTGTACCTTAGAAAACTTACACTAGATGATGCAAAGGAATTGTTTGTTTTGGCAAGTGATCCAGATGTTGGGATTCATGCAGGATGGAAACCACATGCATCAATTGAAGAAACAGAAGAAGTATTAGATACGATTTTGATTAACGATAACAACTTTGGAATTTTCTTGAAAGAGGGAGATGTGCTTATTGGATGTGTGGGAATCCAAAAAGATTTACATCGAACCGCTTTTATGAAAACCATTGGTTATTGGATTGGAAAAGCATATTGGGGTCATGGTTATGTAGTAGAAGCTTCAAGAATCATCTTGGATCAACTATTTTTTGAAGAACATGAACCATATGTTAGTATCAATCACTACGCAACCAATGATCGAAGTCGACGTGTAATTGAAAAGCTAGGGTTTAAAAAAGAGGGAATGCTCGTACAAGGTGCAAAAGATACCATGGGTAATGTGCATGATATTGTACTGTACGTGTTAAGTGAAAATGATTATAAGGAGACAAGATGAATAAACTGAAAAAAATAACTGCAGTTGCTACTTTAGGGTTGGTAATGCTAACAGGATGTGGTTCAAGTGCAAAAGACAAAGCGTTAGAAACACTTGATTTGGTAGGAAAAGCAGAACAAGCGAGTTCATATAAAACGGATGTAAATTACACGATGAACTTAAATGCCTCTTACCAAGAACAAACGTTGGAAATGGCATTGAAGATGGATTTTGCCATCGATGTTCTTGTTGATGCGAATAAAATGCATTCCCAAGGAAACATGGATATCAACTTTATGGGAAACCAACAAAAAGTTGCACTTGATATGTATGGATACAGTGACGGAGATGCTTATGTATTAGCTACAAATGATGGTTCATCTGATGTTTGGAGAACACAAACGGTGGAACAGTTACCAGATGCAACCATCCAAAAGGAATCTATTAAAACCCTTCGTGAGATGAAAATGTTGCGAGGGATGGATGGAGATAAAGTAAAAGGTAAAAAAACCAACAAAGTTGTTGGTGAAATTGAATATGAGACATTAGCAGACATGATACAAATCTTAGGTACGGGTGAACAAATGGTTGGAATTGAGGACTATAAGGGAATGACATTCCCAGTAACCTACCAATTCTATGCAGATGATAACCGTCTTGCATCTGTTACAGTTGATATGAAATCAGCGATGAAAGAAGCGATGATAAAATCAATAGGAACAGAAGAGGCGGAAATTAATATAGATGCAGCAGAGTTTACAATGATTTGCTACGACTATAATGAAGTCAAAGATTTTACCATTCCGGAAATCAAAACAGAAGATTCAACAGATGCTAGTGATGATGAAGCGTTTGTATTGCCAACGTTCTATCTTGGAGAAAATGAAAAAGTATTTGCCTAGGCAAATACTTTTTTTCTTACTTATCTGCAGGGAACGTAATACCTGCTTCTATTCTTGCATGATAGAGTACATCCATAACATCACGACTGTGGTCAAGTAGTTTCCAACATGCTTCATAGTCGTTGTTTTCAACTATTTTTTGGAAAGTTTCAACTTCATATGCCATGTGGAAGTGTTGTTCCACACCGATACGGTTTGTTGTGTTTTCTGGATTTGCAACATCGATTTGATCACCTTTTAGTGGTACTTTTTCTACGACTGGGCAAACACCAGTGCTTCCTCCACTAACCTTCAATCCACCTTCATCTCCTTGTAGGTAGGTGAAGTAATCACTGCTACAATCCTTACATCCAATGAGGTTTGCTACAAAAGTATCGTATTGCATAACCAAGGTACCACTCGTATCGATTCCATTAAAGCCAATGTTTGGATAGTATTTAAAGCTTTTTGGTTTTCCAAATAAGCCCATTACAAAATGAATGTTGTAAATGTTGATATCCATTAAGGCTCCACCAGAGAATGCTGGGTTAAAGGCGTTGGTAACTTCTTCTTTTTTATATGCATCATAGCGAGATGAGTATTGAGAGAAGTTCAAAGTTGCAATTTTCATATGACCAAGTTTAGGCAGTTCAGCTTTCACTGTTGCATAATTAGGTAAATGAATCGTAGTAATCGCTTCAAATAAAAATAGGTTTTTGGCTTTAGCGACCTCAATTAAATGTTCAGTTTCGGCCAATGTACTTGTAAACGGTTTTTCACAAATGACATTTTTGTTTGCGTTCAATGCTTGTAGACTTTGTGCGTAGTGCAGTGCGTTTGGACTAGCCACATATACTGTATCAATGTTGTCATCTTCTAGCATTTTTTCAATCGAATCATAATATGCTGAAACTTCGTATTTTTCAGCGTATGCTTTTGCGTCATCAAGTTTTCTTGAATAGACAGCAACAAGGTCCACTCCGTCATTCATCGAAATGGCTTTGATAAAGCGGTCAACGATCATTCCTCTACCAATGGTTGCGATTTTCATAATTTCTAGCTCCTTTTTCACGTTTCTTATAGTATCATCATATCACAAAATATTACGTTCCGTGTTATACTCTTACTATAAAGAGGTCCAAATATGCTAGAAAAAACAAGAGAAACAAAGGTTTTGCGTGATGTGATCCATGGTTACATTCATGTTGATTTGCAAATCATTTGGGAATTGATCGACAGTAAAGAATTTCAACGGTTACGAAGAATCCGACAGCTTGGAGGAGATTTTCAAGTGTACCACAATGCGGAGCATTCACGGTTTTCCCACTCTTTAGGAGTGTATGAAATCGTGCGACGTATGGTTCAAGAAGTTCATGATCTACAAATGAAACTCACAGAACGCGAAAAAGTCGTTGTCATGATTGCAGCTTTATTACACGATATTGGACACCTTCCATTTTCCCATGCCTTTGAGCATATTTGTCCCATTCCTCATGAACAGTTCTCGTATGACATCATCATTGGTCATAGCGATGTCAATCGGATTTTATGCACCTATGATGATGAATTAGCTAGTGAGGTAGCAAGTGTTATCCACTATCAACATAAAAATCCGATTTTAAACCAAATTGTTTCTGGACAATTGGATGCAGATCGCATGGATTATTTGCTGCGTGATGCCTATTTTACGGGAACGAGTTATGGAGCCTTTGATTTAGAGCGTATCTTACGTACCATTCGCGTGAAAGATGATAAACTTGTCGTCAAGGAAAGTGGAATTCATAGTGTTGAAAATTACATTATGGCACGCTACCATATGTATTGGCAGGTGTATTATCATCCGGTCTGTCGCTCGTATGAGATTGTCTTAAGCAACCTATTTAAACGAATGTGTTACCTATACAATAAGGGCGATACAATGATTGAAGAACTACAGATGTTTGTCCCGTTCTTAGGGAATGAACCAACGATTTGTGATTACTTTGATTTAGATGAGAATGCGGCATTTTATGGAATTGCAAGATTAACGAAATCTGAAGATGAGATTGTTGCAGATCTAGCAAGACGTTTGCTGAACCGTCGCCTTTTTGAATATGAAAATATCACCACTGAGCAAGATTATGACAATATGGTCAATCGCGTGAAAGCTGCAGGTTATGATCCAACCTATTACTGTGAGATGGATACGATGTCACAATCACCATACTCACCATATGCTAAAGAAAGTGGTTCCAACATTTGGGTACTTACGGAGAGTGGCGAAGTTGCAGAGTTAAGTCAACGTAGTGTGATTGTAAAATCACTGGTTGAAGGAGATGTGAAAAAGGAAAGTAAAGTCTACTTTCCAGATTTAGGAGAAGTATATGGCAAAGATTGTGGATGTTAGTAAAATATTAGAGATCAATAATATCTTGAAAGAGAAAGGTATTGCATATTCCTTACATAGCGTTGGTGCGTGTGGAGCAGAGTTTGTAGAACTAAGACAAAATGGAGAAGCACACGATGTGCAAGAGTTGTATGATATTATCAATTCGTATTTGCGAGCGTACTTTATGCAAGTGCAACCGGTAAAACCAGGGGCGTTACTGCTTAAAGTTGTTTCATAACTATTACATAATGTTTGATTGCTATAAGAAGGTCTTATTTCAAAAACGCATGATGCTGTGGTATCATGCGTTTGTTATGTCTGAAAGAGGTGTTATTCATGCTTAAAACAATCATTCAAAAAGTACCGGTACCTTTAGCTGGGGTTATGCTAGCTACAGCATCACTGGGTAATTTGTTGCAACCATACAGCACGAGCTTACAAACCATTTGTGGTGTTATTGGGTTTTGTTTACTTATTTTATGCGCTATCAAATTCATCATGTATCCAAAGATGATTCATGAAGATCTAAAAAACCCAATAATTGCTAGTGTATCAACCACGTTTACCATGGGACTCATGGTAATGTGTACCTACTTCAATACATGGTTTGGAGGATCTGCCTTTTATCTGTGGTTAGCATCTATCATTTTGCATATTGGCTTAATGATTTACTTCACAATTTCATTTGTTATTCACCCAGTTTGGGATAAAGTGTTTGCGACATATTTCGTACCAATCGTAGGAATTGTTGTTGCAAGTGTTACGGCACCTGCATTTGGAATGCAAGACTTAGGTGTTATCATCTTCTGGTTTGGATTTGTGACATACCTATTATTAATTCCTTATGTAACGTATCGATACATGACACGTGAAGTAAAAATTGATGGAGAAAAACCATTGATTTGTATTTATGCGGCTCCCGCATCACTGACGTTAGCTGGATACTTAAGTTGTGAAACAAACCCACAATTATGGGTGGTGTACTTCTTAATTGTACTTGCAACAGCTATGTGGTTATTCATTATGGCACAAATGCCAAAACTGTTAAAATTGGAATTCTTTCCATCGTATGCAGCAATGACCTTCCCATTTGTTATTAGTGCAGTGGCTAGTGGAAAAGCGGCAACCTTATTACAGCTGGATTGGTTGAAAACTGTGTCATTGGTTGAAACCGTTTGGGCGTGTACGATTGTAGCCTATGTAATTATACGCTATATCAAATACCTATTTATTGATACAGCAAGACCATATGCAAAAGCAACTAAGCAAAATGATGCATTTCGATCAGAATAAAAAGATAACCTTCGGGTTATTTTTTTTTAATGAGCACTTTGCGCGCTTCTTTTTCATTTCTATGGTAAAGATATAGTATAGAGATATTTAGTAAAACATAAGGAAAAAGGAGATAGTTATTATGGCAAAAGTATTGTATATTAAAGCAAACCCGAAAACGGTAGAAAACTCAATCACGTTTCAAATGTCTGAGGCATTTGTTGAAGCGTACAAGAAAAATCACCCAGAGGATGAAATTACAACGTTGGACTTATACGAAGAAGAAATGCGCTTTCTAACGGGTGATGATATTAACCAAATGTTTGGTGGAAAAGATTTTGATATTAAGGAGCGTGCAAAGCAATTTGCTGCCGCTGATAAATATATCATTGCTGCCCCACTTTGGAATTTATCAATTCCAGCAATTTTAAAAGCATATATTGATTACGTCATGTATGTAGGAATTTCATTTAAGTATACAGAACATGGACCGATTGGTTTATTGGAAAATAAAAAAGCGGTTTACGTTGTAGCACGCGGAGGTGACTATACATCACCACAAATGGCTGCTATTGAAATGGGAGAACGCTACTTGCGTACAGTCTTTGGTTTTATGGGTATTCAAAACATAGAAACAATCGCGTGTGAAAACACAAATGTATTGCAAGGCCAGGCATTAACAAACGCAATTGCAACATCGGTGCAACGTGCAGTTGATGCAGCAGAAACATTCTAATCAAAAAAGAGCATCTACTGAGGTAGGTGCTTTCATTATGTGTAAGTGTAATAATATGAACGTATTCGAATGTAGGAAACCCACAATCCTGCTGACTACGATACAAAAGAAAAGCACCCGCAGAATCCTGTTGGTGCTATTTTTATAAATGGAGCGGGTGATGAGAATCGAACTCACGTAGTCAGCTTGGAAGGCTGAAGTTCTACCATTAAACTACACCCGCATGTATGTCAGCCTTCCAAGATTATAAGACCTATATCTTATAACTATTGAAAAGCGCATACTTAATTTATCATTTTTGAATTAAAAAATCAAGTCCTTTGTGTTGTAAAGCACGAACAATTTTAGCTGGTGCATTTTGCTTATAGATCAAACCAACTTTGGCCAAGATGGAGTTGAAGTTGGTGAGTCCATCATGTTCATGTGTATATTCATATTCAATTTCATAGTCGGTTTTGTCACCATAGGTATTGATATCAAAACAAAGTTCGTAGCCATCACCAATAAACATCGCTCGTTTTGTAGTTAAACTTGCAACTTGCACAAATGGGCCTTCAAGATGGAATTTTGCCAACACCTTTTTGATTTGGGCATCATCAAAAACGGCTGGATCGACTTGTTCAACGATTTGCTCGTACTCAATTAAATTATCATCCTTGATTTCCTTAAGGGTGAAGAGTTTGGTTCCAGCACTTTCACGAATTCGCATCGCTCCTTTTTGTTTCATGATTTCATAAGATTCATTATCATAGTAGTAATTCGTTTGCGTGATGAAGTCAATCTCAGGATAGTTTGTGATCAATTGATCAAACTGCTCTTTACTTACAAGAATTTTGTATTCTTTCTCAATATGTGTTTTCATACAAATATCATACCATATTATCTTCCTTACAACAGTAAAAGGGATGTAATTGTACATATCTTTGCACTTGCTTGTGGTATGATAGAAGTGGTAAGGATCGTGATTGGTTCGCGATTTGAAAAGCAAAGTAAGGAAGGATAAGGCAATGAGAAGATTTTCAGTGTATGTAAAAAATGATGCGAAATCACAAAACATCAAAACTAAAATTGTGGAGGAGTTACTTCAACATAATTTTATCGTTGATGACCAAGAACCGGATCTTGTAGTTTGTGTGGGTGGTGATGGAACCATTCTAAGTGCAGTGCACCATTTTTTACACCAACTAGAAGCAATTGAGTTTGTTGCCATTCATACTGGCACACTCGGTTTCTTTACAGATTATACAGAAAATGAAGTCGATCGCTGCATTCAAGATATTATTGAAGACAATGTCTATGAAGTTTTCAGTTCCTATTTGATTGAAGCAAATGTAAATGACTACACTGTGTATGCATTAAATGAAATACGTGTAGAGAATATCTTACGAACACAAATACTCGACATTTATATTGATGATGAGTTTTTTGAAACATTTAAAGGTAATGGCATGTGTTTAAGCACCCAAGCGGGTTCTACTGCATACAATCGTTCACTAGATGGCGCTGTAATTGATAATGGGATTCGGGTATTGCAACTAACTGAAATTGCAGGAATTCAAGATGGAAAGCACCGTTCGTTACGCGTACCTTACTTACTGCAAGAAACACGAAAAGTGACATTCGTAGGGGATAACTTTGAAAATGCATATATATGTTACGATCATAAAAACTTATCCTTGGACAACGTATCTCGCATTGAATGTAAGATGAGTAATAAACGCGTGAAATTTGTTCGCTATAGAAAATACAGTTATTTAGATCGCGTACGCAACTTATACTAAGCAATCACTAAGGTTGCTTTTTTTAGTTTATGAAAGAAGTTAAAAAAATTACATTTTTATGAAATAAAAAAGATGTTTTTCAAGGGAAAATGAAACATATCTGTAATATAATATGAGTACAGCGAAACTTTAAAAGGGAGGTAGTAACATGATTGAGAATATTCAAAAACGGGATGGAAGAGTCATTGCTTTTGTGCCTGAAAAAATAACAAGAGCGATTTATTTAGCTGCAAGTGCTGTAGCCAAGGAAGATGGTACAGAGGCAGATTATGAACAAGCAGAGCGTTTAACCGATCAAGTAACAGGATACTTAAACAGTGTGTATCACAACACCACACCAACAGTTGAACAGGTGCAAGATGCGGTTGTTCGCGTATTGATTGAAACCAATCATACAAGAACAAGTGAAGCCTATATCATTTATCGTTCTGAACGTTCAAGAATCCGTAACTTGCGTACGCGTTTGATGAAATCAATTGAAGAAATCACGTTCAGTGATGCACAAGATAGTGATATGAAACGTGACAATGCAAATATTGATGGAAATACAGCGATGGGAACCATGCTGCAATATGGTAGTGCCGTCAGCAAAGAGTTTTGTTTATCACAAGTAATCAATCCAAAATATGCAAGAATGCATGAAGCAGGAGATATTCATATTCACGATTTAGATTTTATGAACATGGGAACGTTAACTTGTTGCCAAATTGATTTAGACAAATTATTCCATGGTGGATTTTCTACAGGACATGGATTCTTACGTGAACCACAAGATATCTCAAGTTATGCAGCACTAGCTGCCATTGCTGTTCAAAGTAACCAAAATGACCAACATGGAGGGCAAAGCATTCCGGCCTTTGATTATTACTTAGCGAAAGGCGTGGCAAAAACGTTTAGAAAACGCTACAACCACAACCTGCAAATTGCAGTTAAGCTATTATTAAACAATGAAAAAGAGATCAAAGATGATTTGTTGGATATTGAAAAAGAAACGAAAAAAACGCCGACCTTAGATATGGATTACGATTATGCAGATACATTGCGTAGTTACTTAAAGACAACGTTTGCAATCGATGATGCAATGGTAGAGAAAATTTTAACGTATACATACAATGAAGCGCGTGAAGAAACGGATAAAGCAACGTACCAAGCAATGGAAGGATTTATTCACAACTTAAATACGATGCATTCAAGAGCTGGTGCACAAGTCCCTTTCTCAAGTATTAACTTTGGAACCGATACATCTGTGGAAGGACGTATCTTAATGAAAAACTTGTTGCTTGCACAAGAAGCTGGTTTAGGTAATGGCGAAACACCAATTTTCCCGATTCTTATCTTTAAAGTGAAAGAAGGGGTGAACTACAACCCTGGTGATCCAAACTACGATTTATTCCAATTAGCGATTCGTGTTAGCGCAAAACGTTTATTTCCAAACTTCGTGTTTGTTGATGCACCGTTCAACTTGCAGTACTACAACCCTAACGATTTCAAAAGTGAGATTGCAACCATGGGATGTCGGACACGTGTGATTAGCAATGTGAATGGTGAAAACACACCGGTGGGAAGAGGAAATAACTCATTTACGACAATTAACTTGCCTCGTTTAGGGATTAAACATGGAGTTGTTGGTGAAAAAGGATTCTTTGATCGTAGTGCATTCTTCCAAGAACTAGATGAAGAACTTGAAACAGTCATCTCTCAATTGTTAGAAAGAGCAATTATTCAAGGAAACAAGCGCGTGAAGAACTTCCCATTCTTGATGGGACAAGGTGTTTGGATTGATTCAGAAAAATTGGACTGGAACGATACGTTAGAAGAAATGGTAAAACAAGGAACATTGTCAATCGGATTTATCGGTTTGGCAGAATGTCTTGTTGCTTTAATTGGGGAACACCATGGGGAAAGTGCAGAAGCACAAGAACTTGGATTGGACATCATTCGTTACATGCGCACAAAATGTGATGAAGCTTGTCAAAAATATGGACAAAACTTTGGGGTTATCGCAACGCCTGCTGAAGGTTTATCGGGACGTTTCACACGAATTGACCGTAAAAAATACGGAACGATTCGTGGTGTAACAGACCGTGATTACTATACAAACTCAAACCACGTACCAGTGTACTACCCAATCAGTGCACAAGAAAAAATCGCAATTGAAGCTCCATATCATGAACTAACAAACGCTGGACACATCGCGTATGTGGAACTTGATGGAGATCCAGCCAAGAACCTCGATGCATTTGAGCGTGTGGTTCGTTATATGAAAGAAAGCGGTGTCGGATATGGAAGTATCAACCACCCAGTTGATAGAGATACCGTTTGTGGTTTCTCTGGTGTGATTGATGGTCATATCTGTCCAAAATGTGGACGTGACGAAAGCACGAGTTCAATAAAGTTTGATCGGATTCGACGCATTACTGGATATTTAGTAGGAACACTTGACCGTTTCAATGATGGGAAAAAAGCAGAGGAAAAAGATCGCGTTAAACACGATGTCTAAGCAAATTCGTCTTGCTGCTCCACTGCAATTTGATAGCATTGTTGATGGACCAGGATTACGCGTCGTGCTTTGGAGTCAAGGTTGTCCACATGGCTGTCCAGGATGTCACAACCCCGAAACTTGGGATTACCAAGCCGGTAATCGATTTAATGTTGATATGTTAATCGACAAAATCAATGATAATAAATTACAACAAGGGCTGACACTCTCAGGTGGAGAACCATTTGAACAAGCTAGCGCACTAGTTAAACTTGTCAAGGGTGTTCAAAAACCGGGGTTCAACATTTGGGCATACAGCGGGTATACATTTGAACAGTTACTGGCAGATGAAGATAAACGAGCGTTATTGCAAGAACTTGATGTTCTTGTGGATGGACGATTTGAACAAGATTTATTCGATTACAAACTGCAATTTAAAGGGTCAAGCAATCAGCGCATCATTGATGTAAAGCAAACGCTTGCGACAGGAACCATCGTGCTATGGCAAGATCCATATGCAAAATTTTAATTAAAAAGAACCCAGCGTCATGATGATGTTGGGTTCTTTAGTGTTTTTGGCAAAACTAAATTTGCGTTTAGCGTTTGTGTTTGCTGGTTGTGATCTGCTTGTATATAACCACCATGCGCTTCAATCAATTCTTTTGCTAACATGAAATCTGGACGCGTGATAAGATCTTCACTGGGTGTCACGTCATTGGCAGTAAAGGTAAAGTTCAGCAAATACCAGTTTTCATTATTTGTATCGTGGATATATAAATGTTTTTTGACTTCTTTGGTTGTCATAATCTTATCGATACACATGTTTACATATGTGGTGATGAGAAAGCAGAATTCATCTTCATTGATGGTTAAATCGTTTGGAACGTGTAAGGTACAACGAAAATCAATATCATGCTGTTGACAAGTTTGGGATACCTCAGAGATTATGGAATCAACAAGTAGATTATTTGCATATTGATGGTAGTTGTCATCAATTGCCTGATACTGTTCTTGCAATCTTGTAATCAAATCATGATGTGATAGAGCATCCTGGTTTTCCGTGAGTTCATAAAGTAACCAATGATAATCATGCTTCACTTTTCTTAGTGAGCGAATGTAATCGGTACTTTTTTGGTAATGAGATTTTTGGGTATTTACAAGGTGAAGCAAGCGACGATTTGATCGCGCTTTCTCAAGACTTGAAATTGTATTGTATTGATATAAGAAGATCCAAATATAACTTGCAAATAACAACAGTGACAACACAAGGTGATAGATGGGAATAAAAATATCATTGTTGTCAACTTGGTAAATAGCAGTTGAAGCGATCATTAATATACCGTAAACAAGAAGTACCGTAGTAAGAATCTCTCTCAACCTTTTGTAATGTGACATTTTAAAAATATTGAATTTTACCAACAATTGGTTGATAAAGCCGTAGAATAAAAAACTAATGAAAGGACTACTCAAAAAGAAAAGTGAGTTATCCCCAACATTTGTATAGTAGATTGCATAAAATGAAAGTCCATTTGTAATGGCATTCAAAGAAGATATGACACATTGCGTAAATACAAAAATAAGGACATACATCGATGTATAAAAAAGATGAATCCATAAAGGCACTTTGATAAGTACGTAGATCAAACAAAAGATCACCATAAATGAAATAAGCATTTGGATGGGATAGCGAAATTCAAATTCAAATAAAAGTGTAAGTGGATAAATAATAAGAATGATCGCGATAGATAATGGCGTATTTAGTTTTTGAGAGAAGTTTTTACTCATGCAATAAAATGCGAATAAACAATACAGTGTCCAAAGCGAAGTTAAGATGAGTAAATGTTGATTGCTCATGACTTTCCTCTTTTTTCCAAGTAGTCGGTGAAAATTGCGCGACTGGATGTATGATAGGATTTGCCAACAGGTATCTCCTTACCGTTACGCAATAAAATAACGGAAGATGAAAAGCGAACCACGTGTTTCATGTTGATGATGAAAGAGCGATGCACTCGCAAAAAATCATCCATTGGCAAAGCAATTTCAAGATCTTGCATCTTACCATAGAAATCATCCACCCCATTAACAGTATCCATAATCGTTACACGCCCATTGATTTCAAATGAATAGATATCATCTGTATCAACCAAATACTCGTCCCCCCGTTTTTTGTAGACGAATTGAGGTGTGCGTGCTTGGCTTAAGGAAATTGCTTTAAGTAGCACATCTTCAATTTTTCCGTTGTGAAAAGTATCTTTGGTGATGTAGTGTAGTGGCATTGCATCAAAAGCTTCAAAGACATGGTCCTTTGAAGAAGTCACAAAAATGATTTGTGCAGTTGAGCCCATCGTTCTTATTTTTTTCGCTACTTCAATACCGTCCATATCTGGTAAATAAATATCTAAGATAAAAATATCAACAGAGTTTAAGTGATCCTCTAAAAAGAAGAGTAACTCCTTACCACTTTTAAATTGGGATACTTGCAGCATCACATCGTGTTTTTTCTCAAAACTTTCAAGATACGCGATTTCCTTGTCTCTTGTCCTTTGGTTATCTTCGCATAAACATATTTCAATCATAATCTTTCTACTTCCTTTATATTCTACTTTGTTCCTATAACTAAGTTTACAAGGGAATTAAAAAAATGACAATTCATTGCCTTATTTTTTCAATAATTTTCGTTGAAATGTATGATGAAAAGTATGGTTGATAATGAAATGAATGGTGGCGATGTAAAAATAAAAGTAGATGATGATTTGTTTCGTCTTATATTGTGCTTATGAAATAAATCAAGTAAAATAGAACCGACAAGGAGAATGATAATGAAAGTACTAGTCATTGGAAAAGGTGGAAGAGAGCATGCGATTGCGGATGCAGCACATCGTTCGCGTTTAGTGGATGAGGTGTTCGTAGCTCCAGGAAGTTATGGGATGCGTAATGTGGCAACACAAGTAGAAATTGCACAAGATGATTTTGCAGGGTTGATTTCATTTGCCAAAGCAAATGAAATTGGACTAACCATTGTTGGTCCAGAAGATGCGCTTGCAGCAGGGATTGTTGATGCATTTCAAGCGGAAGGTTTGAAAATCTTTGGACCAAATCAAGCGGCAGCACAAGTGGAAGCAAGTAAAGACTTCGCAAAAAAATTGATGAAGAAATATGAGGTTCCAACTGCTGCTTACCAAACATTTACAACTAAAGATGAAGCGGTTGCTTATGTGCACCAACAAGGTGTACCAATTGTGATTAAAGAGGATGGTTTAAAAGCAGGAAAAGGTGTGACGGTTGCCACAACGATGGATATGGCTCTTGAAGCACTCGATATTGCCTTTGATATTCCTGATAACCAAGTGGTTATTGAAGAATGTTTGGAAGGATTTGAGTTCTCACTCATGAGTTTTGTTTGTGGTGACGTTGTGATTCCAATGGAAATCTCGCAAGATCATAAACGTGCATATGATAATGATGAAGGTCCAAATACTGGTGGAATGGGTATTTATTCACCTGTACGGAAAATTACACCTGAGATCGTTGCACAAGCAATGCAAGAAATTATGATTCCAATGGCAAAAGGTATGAAAGAAGAAGGCGTACCGTTTACTGGATTTTTATATGGGGGATTGATGCTAACAGATGATGGCATCAAAACGATTGAATTTAACGCTCGCTTTGGAGACCCGGAAGCGGAAGTTATATTGCCAAGATTACGTAGTGACTTCATTGAAGTAATTACCAATATCATGGATCAAAAAGTGATGGATTTAGAATGGGATGACATGGTAACTCTTGGTGTGGTTATGGCTAGTGAAAACTATCCTGCCTCATCAACAAAAGGAGCTATTATTACTGGACTGGATGAAGTCGAAGGTTTGGTATATCACATGGGAAGTGCATATAAAGATGGAAACTTCGTGACTGATGGTGGTCGTGTATTGATCGTTGTTGGTGTAGGAAGTACACTTGAAGAAGCGTATGATAAAGCGTATGCAGATGTGAAGAAAATCAAATGTGATAAACTGTTCTATCGCTCAGATATTGGAAAAAAAGATATGAAAGGAAATGCGTAAATTATGTTAGATCGTTATTCGAAACCGGAAATGCGTGAAATTTGGAGTGAACAAAACAAATTTGATGCGTACTTAAAAGTCGAAATCCTTGCTTGTGAAGCTTGGAGTGAAATGGGAGAAATTCCAAAAGCAGATGTACAAAAACTATGGGACAATGCTTCTTTTGACATTGACCGTATTTATGAGATTGAAAAAGAAACGCGTCACGATGTGGTTGCATTTACACGTGCTGTAAGTGAAACTTTAGGTGAAGAAAAGAAATGGGTCCACTACGGACTGACGAGTACTGATGTTGTGGATACTGCATATGGATATTTATACAAACAAGTGAATGCGATTCTGTATAAAGATTTAGGCGAATTTATGGACGTGTTAAAAGTCCAAGCCCTTCGCTACAAAAATACACCGATGATGGGAAGAACGCATGGGGTACATGCAGAAATCACAAGTTTTGGTTTAAAATTCTTACTTTGGTTTGAAGAAATGAAACGTAATTTTAAACGTTTTGAAGAAGCTGCTAAAGGTGTAGAATGTGGAAAAATTTCTGGTGCGGTTGGAACATTTGCCAATACGCCACCATTTGTCCAAGACTATGTTTGTGATAAATTGGGTATTGATTCAGCAAAGATTTCAACACAAACACTGCAAAGAGACCGTCATGCAGAATACTTTGCGACACTTGCCTTAATTGGTAGTAGTTTAGAAAAAATGGCGACAGAGATTCGTCATCTACAACGTACAGAAGTACGTGAAGCAGAAGAATACTTCCGTAAAGGTCAAAAAGGAAGTAGTGCAATGCCACACAAGCGTAACCCAATTGGTTCAGAAAATATTGTCGGATGTTCAAGAGTGTTACGTGGGTATATGTTAAGTGCATACGAAGATGTACCTTTATGGCATGAACGCGATATTTCACACTCAAGTGTGGAACGTATCATTGCACCAGATGCTACAGAATTATTAGATTACATGTTACGTCGTTTTACAAACATCCTTGCAAACTTAACGGTGTTTGAAGATAACATGTTAGAAAATATTGGAAAGACATATGGCGTGATTTTCTCACAACGCTTTATGTTGAAATTAATTGAAAAAGGTTGGTCACGCGAACAAGCATATGACACTGTACAACCAAACGCGATTAAATCATGGGAAAATAAAATCCCATTTAAGGAATTAATGGAAGCTGATCCAAAAGTTCGTGAAACACTTACACAAGCTGAAATTGATGACTGTTTTGATCCAATGTATCAACTTAAAAATGTAGATGAAATCTACAAACGTGTTGGACTGATGTCTGACAATCAAGAAGCGATCGACAAATAAGTAAAATAAAAACGGTATCTATGTGGGTGCCGTTTTTAATGTGAATTAATTGATGAAAAACTTAAATCTTTATGATAAATTTCTTATATCTCATAAATTACAAATCCTTAACAGAAAGTTGAGGAAAGAAAATGTCATTAAAAAGTCAAGAAATTAGAAAAATTGCTCCAGAAATGGATCCATTACGAATGGGGATGGGATGGAGTAGTGAAGATTTAGAAAAGCCGCAGATTATTATTGAAAGTACATATGGTGATAGTCATCCTGGAAGTGCGCATTTAAATGAACTTGTTCGATGTGCAGAGTTGTCGGTGAATAAAAGTGGTGGAAAAGCCGCGAAATATTACGCCACAGATATTTGTGATGGAATGGCACAAGGTCATGATGGAATTAATTATTCATTAGTAAGTCGTGATATGATTGCAAATATGATAGAAATTCATGTGAATGCTACTACCTTTGATGGTGGAGTTTTTATTGCAAGTTGTGATAAAAGCATGCCAGCGATTTTGATGGGGATTGGTAGAGTGAATATTCCAAGTATTGTGGTAACCGGAGGGGTGATGGATGCAGGTCCAGATTTACTTACCTTGGAACAAATTGGCGCATATAGTGCAATGTGTAAACGTGGTGAAATCAGTGAGCAGCAATTGACGTACTATAAACAACATGCTTGTCCATCATGTGGAGCTTGTTCGTTTATGGGCACAGCATCAACAATGCAAATTATGGCCGAAGCTTTAGGTTTGATGTTGCCAGGAAGTGCCTTGATGCCTGCGACATCCGAAGATTTGGTAGAAATTTCAAAGCTAGCTGGAGAACAAGTATTGAAACTTGTAAAGTTGGGATGGAAACCTAGTGACATAGTTACTAAAGAAAGTTTCGAAAATGCGGTTATGGTTCATGCTGCAATATCGGGTTCGACAAATAGTCTTTTACATATTCCTGCGATTGCAAATGAATTTGGTATTGAATTTGATGCAGAAATGTTTGATCAAATGCACAAGAATGCAAAATATTTGTTAGATATTCGCCCAGCAGGTAAATGGCCAACGCAGTTTTTCTACTATGCTGGAGGGGTTCCTCGTATTATGGAAGAAATTAAAGAGTTTTTACACTTAGATGTTAAAACTGTTACAGGGAAGACGCTTAAAGAAAATTTAGAAGAGTGTAAACGTAATGGCTTTTATGAAAAGACAGAAGCATATCTTGAGAAATGGAAACTTAATTCAAGTGATGTCATACATAGTGTCGATAATCCAATTGGGGTGAATGGAACCATTGCGATTTTAAAAGGTAATCTAGCGCCTGAAGGGGCAGTTGTTAAACATTCAGCAGTTCCTAAAGAGATGTTCCAAGCAAAATTACGTGCTCGTGTTTCAACTCTGAAGAGGAAGCAATTGATGCCATAATTACAAGAGATATTCACCCAGGAGATGCAGTCATTATTCGCTATGAAGGACCAAAAGGAAGCGGTATGCCAGAGATGTTTTATACAACCGAAGCGATTTCCTCTGATCCAACTTTAGCAACTACAATTGCATTAATTACGGATGGAAGATTTTCTGGAGCAAGCAAAGGTCCAGCGATTGGCCATGTTTCGCCAGAAGCGGTTGATGGAGGACCAATAGCGCTAATTGAAGATGATGATATTGTTGAAATTGACATACTTAATCGCTCGTTGAACATAATTGGTGTAAATGGTAATGAATGTACCTTGCATGAAGTGGATTCTATCTTGGAACAAAGAAAGAAACGTTGGCAAAAGCGAGCAACTAAGTATACGCATGGAGTACTGAAGACGTATACGGAAAATGCAGTATCACCAATGAAAGGTGGATATATTAAATAACTGGTAAAGGGATATTTTTAATCCCTTTTTCTTTATGAAAAAAATTCCGTTTTTGTAAATAATTTCAGTTGTAAGGGTTTACAATCAAGAACTTATTAAAGTGTTTTCATTTTTCTGTGTAAGTGCTATATTGCAATTGTATTCAAAAGGCCGTTGAATAAATCAGAGAAAGGATTAGTAATTATGAGAAAATTTAGCGTATGTATTGTTGGTGGAGGAAGTACATTTACTTTGGGATTCTTAAAGTCATTTGTGAGAATGCGAGAACAGTTCCCGCTAAAGAAATTAGTATTATTCGATATCGACAAAGAACGTCAAGACATTATAGGTAAATTTGGAGAGATTTTATTTAATGAAAAATTTCCAGAATTAGAATTTGTATATACAACAGATGTTAAAGAAGCGTATGAAGGAATGGATTTTGTATTTATGCAAATGCGTGCAGGTGGTTTACCAATGCGTGCTAAAGATGAACATATTCCATTATCTATGGGAATGGTTGGTCAAGAAACGTGTGGAGCAGGAGGAATGGCTTATGGTCTTCGCTCAGTAGTTGATATGATCAAAGCAGTACATGATATTAGAGAATTTGCACCTGCAGCATGGATCTTAAATTACTCTAATCCCGCAGCGATTGTAGCGGAAGCATTACGTAGAGAATTTCCTAAAGATAAAAGAATCTTAAATATTTGTGATCAACCAGAAAACGTAGTTCGTTCATGTAGTAGATTGCTAGGAGTTGATTGGGAAACATTAGATCCAATATACTTCGGTTTAAATCACTATGGGTGGTTTACAAATATTTACGACATAAATACAGGAGAAGATTTATTGCCCAAAATTAAAGATTTAATTAGTAAAAATGGATTCTTGCCACAGGATGCAGAACAACGTGATCCATCATGGTTAGATACATATGGAATGGTAGAAACATTGATGAAAGATTATCCGGAATTTTTACCAAATACGTATAACCAATACTACTTATATCCAGAATATAAAGCTTCACACTTAAATCCAGATTTCACACGTGCTGACGAAGTAATGGCAGGTCGTGAAAAACGAGTATTCACTGAGTGTAAAGAAGTAATTGCCGCAGGAACACTGGGTGATAAATTTGATGATATTAGCGATGCACATGCAGAAATGATGATTAATGTTGCTGAAGCTATTGCGTATAACAAAAATAACCGCCACATTTTAATTGTAGAGAACAACGGAGCGATTAATAACATGCAAGATGATGCTATGGTTGAAGTAGTATGTGAACTTGGAGCAAACGGTCCTAGACCGATGCGAGTAGGAAATATTCCGCAGTTTAACCTTGGGTTGTTAGTAAACCAAGTATCATGTGAAAAACTAATTGTTGATGCATATTTCGAAAACTCATATCAAAAAGCATTAGAGGCATTCACTTTGAATCGTATGATCAATGATGGTAAAAAAGCAAGAAAGATTCTTGATGCATTAATTGAAGCAAACAAAGGAATGTGGCCAGATTTGAAATAACCAAACAAAATATAAAAGGGGTCTAAAGATGAAAAGAAGAATTATGGATTTTTTATCAGCGCTTGGCCGTAGTTTGATGATGCCTATTGCAGCGTTAGCTGCTTGTGGGATTGTTCTTGGATTAACTGCTGCGTTGTTAAAACCACAAGTTATTGAAGTATTACCATTTCTAGCAAATGGTGGAGTAAGTTATATCATAACTATGCTAAACAAAGTTTCTGGTGTAGTGTTTACTCTAATTCCAGTTTTATTTTCAATTTCAATTGCATTTGGAATGGCAAAAGAAGATAAAGAGATCGCAGCATTTGCTGGATTTATCGGTTATTATACATTCTTAGTAAGTTCAAGTGTAATGATAAGTTCAGGAATTATGGATTTTAGCGCAATGAAAATCTCAGCTATCTTAGGAGTAGAAACTGTAGATATGGGAGCTGTTGCGGGAATCCTAATAGGTGTAGTCGTAGCTGCTTTACATAATAGGTTTCATAAAATTGTCTTCCCTGTTGCGATTGCATTTTACGGGGGAAAACGATTTGTTTCAATTATCGTAATATTAGTCGCTGCACTACTTGGACAAGTTATGCCAATTGTGTGGGAACCAGTTTCAATGGGGATTAATGCACTGGGTACTGCAATTGGAGAAGCAGGAGCATTTGGGGTATTTATCTTCGGTTTCTTAGAACGACTATTAATACCTACTGGTCTTCACCATGTATTAAATGGTGTATTTAGAACAACTGCTGTAGGTGGAATATATGAAGGAGTTGAGGGATGTTTAAATATATTCTTACAATTCTTTGATAAAGTTCCAATCGAAACTATGCGTCCTTTCACTCAATTTTTAGGACAAGGAAAAATGCCGTTTATGATGTTTGGATTACCAGCAGCGGCACTTGCAATTTATAAAACGTCACCACAAGAGAAAAAAGCAAGAGTTAAAGCTTTGCTTCTTGCTGGAGTTGCAGCTTGTGTGATTTCTGGAATTACTGAGCCAGTTGAATTTGCATTTATGTTTATTGCTCCACCATTATTCTTATTCCATGCAGTTATGGGTGGTATATCATTCATGCTTATGTCTGTATTAGGTGTTATTGTAGGAAATACTGGAGGAGGAGTCATTGATTTCTTTATCTGGGGTGTTTTACAACCAGGTTCCAACTGGTATTGGATTGTAATTGTTGGACTGTTCTATATGCCAATCTACTACTTTACTTTCAAATGGTATCTGACAAAAAAATCTTTGTCTATTGATGTAGAGGAAGAAGAGGTAGTTGAAGGAGAGTATTTAGAAGGTGAAGAAAAAGCACTAGGAGATCCAATTGGACTTATGGTAATAGAAGGTTTAGGTGGATATGAAAATATAAAAACTGTGAACAATTGTATTTCTCGATTAAGAGTAGACGTAGTTGATATGTCAAAAGTTGACGAAAAATTACTAAGAAAAACAGGATCTGCAGGAATTATTAAGCCTTCGGAAACACATATTCAAGTTGTATATGGACCAAAAGTAGAAAAGGTTGCAAATGCTGTGAAATCAGCAATGGCAGTAAGGTAAAAAAAGAGCAACGAAAGTTGCTCTTACTTATTATTTAGCATGTATGCAGAACTATACATCTCAATAATGATTTGGGTGATAGTTAGCATCCCAATACGTGGGTTAATATCCTTATCATGAAACATGAAATTATCTTCTTTTACACAGTAGACAGCATCACAATATGAAGCTAATCGTGAATCTTTCTTTGTTGTTATTAGAATCAGAGTACCTTTCATATGATGTATTTTCTCAGCTAGTTTCTTGTATCTGTCATACGAAGAATCACCGCTAAAGATAATGAAGAGAGTGCCTTCTTTCATTGACTCACTTAAACTATATAAGACATGGCGATCTCCTATTAAGATACATGGGCGATCAGCTGTTGTAAGGTTAACATGCAAATATTTAGCACAAATATAGTTAAGACCACTCCCGTGGATATATAAAGAACTATCACATTTGATTAAAGAAAGAATTTTCTCTAGAGAATGGACATCTACATCTTCCGTTGTTTTATTAAACAGGGTGATGATATTTGATTTATTTGCATTTCCTTCAGCTTGTAACAGTTGTTGCTTGATTTGGTATTTCAAATCATGAAAACCAGAGAAACCAAGTTTAATACAAAAGCGTGTCATAGTCGCACTAGAGACGAATGAGTTTTCACTTATTTTTTGAGCACTCATATAAGGGATGCTTTCAATGTTTTCATGTAAATATGTTAAAAGTTCACGTTCGCTTTCTGTTAGTTGTAATGTATATGCTTTTTCAATTATTTGTATCATGATGTACCTCCGATTCTTGCAGTGAAGCTACATAGGTTTGCAGTAAATCGTTTACTACATAGAAGATGGGTAATCTTGATGTAAAGTCAGTATTAATGTTTTTTCTTTGATATGTAAAAAAACGAAGGCTAACATCAGATAAAGCTGCAATATTGTTTTTTTGAAAAGGTGTAATTGATAAAACTTTGACATTATGAAATTTAGCAGTTTTAACAATTTCAAAAGCAGGTCCAAAATTTCCACTCGCACTTATCATCAATAACAAGTCATTCTGGTTAAGTTTTTCTACGACGTGTTTTAGTTGATGTTCAGCATCATATTTATAAACATTTTGTCGACCAATGGTAAACAGGTACTTTTCAACATAATCAACAATGACTCCAGTTAGACCGCTACTATCAAATAAATGGATGCTTTGTGTTGTAGTTAATAAATCTACAGCCTTGGCTATATCGCCTTCATTTAGAACTCTCATTGTTCCGTCAATATCGTAAGACAAATCTGATAGAATGAGATTAATATTTGTATTTTCAACGACAGGTGGCTCACTTCTTTCGTTTGGAGCTTTCAATGAAAATTTGAGTTCAGCAAATCCTGAAAAACCAATTTTCTTACAAAAACGAATGATAGATGACGGTGAAAAGTTGACTGTATTTGCAAACTCTTGCACGCTCATTGAATGTACATCATCAACATGTGTATATATGTAATCTAAAATTTTCAATTCACTTTTATTTAAGTTGTCTACAGGAATAGATCTAATATCGTTCATATGTTACCTCGTACAAATTATACCATACTCAAAATGAAAGGAGAAAAAATGGATTTCGGTGTTTTATTAAAAACAATGCTTCAATTATTCGCACTTATATTAGTTGGAGTGTACTTAAGAAGAAAACATGTATTAAACGAACAAAGTGCAAAACCTATTTCATACATTGTTGCAAATATACTCACGCCAGCGATGGTTCTTGCATCATCTACAAATCCGAATACGCTTGATAATTCTGATATGATCATTTGCTTAATACTTGGAGTTTTTCTATATGTCACTTTCATTGTTATTGCAAAAATTGTAATTCGTTTGTTTTTTAAAGAAGACAAACAAAGTTCAATTTACCAAGTGATGTTGATTTTCTCGAACATTGCATTTATTGGTTATCCACTCTTAAGGGTCATGTATGGTGAATATGCAGTATTTGTGTTTACTGTGATGCATTTACCGTTCAATCTTCTTATATATACGTATGGAGTATATTTACTCAGTAAAGATTCAATAAAAAAAGACATGAAGAGTTATGTAAAACTATTTTTATCTCCTGGTGTATTTGCATCGTTTGTAGGTTTGGTATGTTTTTTTACAAGTATTCAACTTCCAAATGTTTTGACAGGAGTATTTGATTTGCTGGGCGATGCAACAGTACCGCTAAGTATGATTATAGTAGGTGTGAATATAAATTTCAGTTCTTCTATTACAAGTAATGAGAAAATTTCGTTGTGTAAATTGCTTTTCCTTAAACTTTTACTTTTTCCGTTACTTGGATATCTACTAGTTCAGTATTTAGATGTGAGTACGTTCATGAAAGAGTTGCTAATGTTTTCTTTCATGTTGCCGTCGGGTTCATTGGCGCTAATGCTAGGAATGGAATACAACATAGATATGCGAATATCAACTATATGCATATCATTAACTACGCTTATTTCAGTGGTGAGTATACCACTATACATATTTATATTATTTTAAGAAAAGAGGAAAGTTATGTTTAAATTATTCAAAAAAGAGAAAAGTCAAAATGTGTATTCACCAATGAATGGTAAATATGTAGCATTAGAAAATGTAAAGGATGAAGTGTTTGCATCCAAGATGATGGGCGATGGTTTCGCAATTGAACCTGATGAATTGAAAATCTTTGCTCCGTTAAATGGAAAAGTTTCGATGGTTGCAAAGACAAAACATGCAATTGGAATTACGACGAACGATGGTATAGAATTATTAATTCACTTTGGTTTAGATACAGTTGCTCTAAATGGCGAGGGCATGAATGTTCTTGTGAATGAAGGTGATGAAGTAGTACGCGGAATGCAACTCATGGAAGGAGATGCAAACTTTCTGAAGCAAAAGCAAATTGATGTGACAACTATGGTTATTTTAATGAGCGAAAGTAAAATAAGCAAAAGATTAGAAACTGACAAAAATGTGAGCATTGATGATGTGATTATGGTGTGTGATAAGAAATGATGAAGATCGTATTTGCATGTGATTCTTTTAAAGAAAGCATGTCTGCACATCATGCATGTTTAGCAGCAAAACGGGGTTTTGATCGAGTGTTTGGAAACGATTATTTACCAATACTCATTCTTATGTCTGATGGTGGAGAAGGAATGTTGGATTCTATTCCTCCTACTCTACAAGGCAGAATAGAAAGTATGTACACGTTTGAGTTAGCTGGAAAACCAATCGAAGCTAGATATGGATGGATAGAAAAATCAAAAACTGCAATCATCGAATCCGCATACACTTGTGGATTAACTCTTATAAAAAAAGAAGACAGGAATCCATTATTGAAACAACATACGGATTGGGGTTAATGATTTCGAGGTTAGTGGATAAAGGAGCCAAGCACATAGTTATTGGCCTTGGCGGTACAGGAACTAATGATGGAGGTCTTGGATGTATTTGTGCATTAGGTGAAGTTCCTATTTGTGAAGTTAAGGATGTATCTTCAGCATTGGTACTAGCAAAACAATTACAAACACGTTTCAATTTCAGTCACGTTGCTATAACGTTAAGAGAATCTATAAGCGCATCCGATAATCGTTGGTCAGCCATGCTGTATACAAATGGTAAAGCATATTTTTCTAAAAAGTATGGCTTACGCATTACTGACCGTGTTGGTGGCGGTGATAGTTTTGGTGGTGGATTAATCTACGCATTACTTAACAAGTATAGTGAACAAGATACGATTGAATTTGCGGTTGCTGCAAGTGCACTAAAACACTCAATTCAAGGTGACTTTAACTTGGTGAGTGTTGAAGAAGTAAAAACATTAGCGTCGGGCGATGGTTCTGGACGCGTACAAAGATAAAAAGATTTATTTATTGTGAAATAGAAACTGTATTAGAGAAAATCAAGGTGTGTACAAGTGCGTAGACACCTTTTTATAATGAGCATTTGACAAGTAAAATACTTTCAAATCATATATGATTAAATAAACAATAGGAGGAAAGGGTACATGGATTTTATAATAGATGTGTTGACGCTTCTTCATGATCGCGCTGATTTTTTCTTGAACTTAGTGTTTCAACATTTACAAATATCTCTGATTGCCATATTGATTGCAACCATTCTTGGATTGCTATTAGGAATATGGATTAGTGAGCACCAAAAAAGTAGTAATTTAGTGATTGGAATTGTCAATTTTATATACACAATACCTTCAATTTCACTACTGGGTTTTTTGATTCCTTTTTCAGGCATTGGAAATACAACAGTTATTATTGCCCTTGTTGTATATGCATTATTACCAATGGTTCGAAACACCCATACAGGAATTACCAATATTAATCCTGCAATTATCGAAGCTGCCAAAGGGATGGGTAGTACAAAGATGCAGATATTATGGAAAATTAAATTGCCATTAGCACTACCAACCATCATGTCAGGATTCCGCAACATGGTTGTCATGACGATTGCCTTAACGGGTATTGCTTCATTTATTGGAGCTGGTGGATTAGGGGTTGCTATTTATCGAGGAATTACAACCAATAATGCAGTTATGACTTTTGCAGGAAGCTTACTAATTGCCTTATTAGCATTTTTTATGGATTTTATCTTTGGTCGTTTGGAAAAAGCACTAACTGCACGTCGACCAAATGCAAAACGAAAAGTGTTCGTAGAAATTGCAAGTGCAGCGATTGTTGTTTTATTAGTGTTTGCAATGTTGTTTAGTAATTTATTTGGAAAAACTGATAAAGTTATTCACCTAGCAACAAAACCAATGACTGAACAAATGATCATTGGGGAGGCATTGAAAATGATAATCGAACAAGAAAGTGATCTTACTGTAGAAATCACTGAGGGTGTTGGTGGAGGAACAAGCAATATTCAACCAGCAATGGAAAAGGGTGAATTTGATATATATCCAGAATACACAGGTACAGGATGGAATGCAGTACTAAAAGAAAAGAGTATTTACCATGAGTCGATGTTTAAAGAACTACAAGACAAATACAAAGAGGCATATGATTTCTCTTGGGTTTCTGGCTATGGATTCAACAATACCTATGGAATTGCTGTTGCTAAAGATATCGCTCAAGCATACAACATCAAAACGTATAGTGATCTTGCCAAATACACACCACAATTAACATTTGGTGCGGAGTATGATTTCTATGAACGTGAAGATGGATATGAGGCACTACAAAGTGCATATGCTTTCAATTTTAAAGAAACCGTGGATTTGGATATTGGCTTAAAATATCAAAGTATCCAACAAGGTGATGTAGATGTCATTGTCGTATTTACAACAGATGGTCAATTAAATGATGATCGAATTGTTGTACTAGAAGATGATAAAAACTTCTTCCCTTCATATATGGCATATAACGTTGTGCGTAATGAAACATTAACGAAATATCCAGAACTCAAAGAAATTTTGGATCAACTGGAAAACAAGATTAGTGATTCAACAATGGCTCGTTTGAATTATGAAGTAGAAGTAAATAAAAAAGAACCAAAACAAGTAGCAAAAGAGTTCCTAGATGAACTTGGTCTACTAAAGGAATAGGAGGTGGTTTTCTTGAATACGATTATTGAATTTAAACATGCAAGAAAGTCCTATGGAGACCATGTAGTCATTCCTGATTTGAATTTAAAAATTGAAAAGGGAGAATTTGTGACACTTATTGGCTCTAGTGGGAGTGGAAAAACCACCATCTTAAAAATGATCAATGGACTGATTCCATTAGATGCAGGAAATGTATATGTGGAAGGAAAAGATATCGCTTCAGAAGATTTGATTTGCTTGCGACGTAATATCGGCTATGCAATTCAAGGAAGTGGATTATTTCCACATATGGATGTTGAAGATAACATTGCCTATGTACCTAATTTATTAAATAAGAAAGATAAGCAACGTACAAGAAAGGCCGTTGAGAAATGGATTCAAGTAGTTGGATTAGAAAGAGATTTACTAGATCGCTATCCTGATGAGTTATCTGGTGGACAGCAACAACGTGTAGGAATTGCTCGTGCACTAGCTGCCAGTCCAGAAATTTTACTGATGGATGAACCTTTTGGAGCAGTAGATGATATTACCCGTCATATGTTGCAAGATGAAATCAAAAGAATTCATGAACAAACAGGTGTGACAATTGTTTTTGTTACGCATGACATTCGTGAAGCATTGAAATTAGGAACTAAGGTCATTGTTTTGGAACATGGAGAAATCGCGCAATATGATACACCAGAAGCCATTCAACAAGCACCAGCAAATGATTATGTAAAACAACTCATATCAGACAAATAAAAAACATGCATGTCCATAAAAATGGATATGCATGTTTTTTATTATGAAGCATGATACTTTTGTGCGCTATAGATCGTATACTTTTGATTCACTAGATAGGCAACAGCACATACAAGTAAGAAATAGGGTAGATAACTAAATCCAAAGACTTCTACACCAATAAAGGATGGAGCAAGAAATGTACGCGTTGCACTCCCAAAGACACTTGCATAACCTAAAGCTGCTACAAATGTAAACGGCAATTGGAAAATAGAAGATAGCACAATACCAAAACTTGCGCCAGTAGCAAATAAAGGAGTCACTTCACCACCAAGAAAACCAACCCCAATGGTAATAACGGTAAGTCCGATTTTGATTATCCAATCATAGTCATAAATCGCATGTCCCTGAAAACTATCGTTAATAAGGTTTGTCCCTAACCCTGAATAACGTCCACTATATAAAAGGATAGAGGCAATAGAGATAAAGATTCCGCCAATGATGATACGGATGATTGGGTTAGGAAAATATTTGGCAAAAAAGGTTTTTGATAGTTGCAGCAGTTTTGCAAAGACTATTCCAACTAGACCAAATAAGATACCAATTGCAATGAGTTTCACAATAAGCATAGGTGAGAATGGAACTTGATCTTGTAGTGCAAAACTAAACTTCTCTAAACCTAGATATGATGACATTGCGCTTGCACTAAAAGCTGCAACCAAGGCAAAGGGAATTGCTTTGTAGTATAACTTACCGACAATAAGAACTTCTGTGGCGAAAAAGGTAGCAGCAATTGGAGTTTCAAATAATCCGGCAAACCCAGCAGCAATCCCAATAACGATAAATGTTTTACGATCATTATCTAAGTGGAAAATGTTTCCTAGACGATTGGACAAGGTTGCACCAAGTTGAACGGCAACACCTTCACGTCCAGCACTCCCACCAAATAAGTGAGTAAGCCAAGTACCTAAAATTGAAAAGGGAATCATACGTAAAGGAATGTATGTTTCATTTGTCTTTTCATCAGCGGTCTCAAAGACAAGCGTCATTCCTTTTGTTGCAGATGAACCATATCGTTGATAGATGTAAGTAAAGATTGTCCCAACAAATGCTAAAAAGGGTATGAAATAGATAAAGTGTTCCACTCGAAAGTCACTAATACGTAATAATACCCTACCAAAAATGGTATCGATTATGCTGACACTAATACCAATAATCATGCTAAGTAGAAGTAACAGCAGTGTGTGTTTTATACGGGTGTGTGATGAATTCATAACGAGTCTCCTTTAAAAAACACCTACACACAAGCAGTGGTAGATGTTTGGTGTGATATGTTTGACTACTTGTAGTATGTAGCAACAATGACATGCTGTCAATTGAAGTGAAAGCTTAATGTTGTAGCAGTTTTTTATAAAGTGAATCAATGGCAAATGCACCAAGTGGTGCAGTAAGTAAAATGGCAAGAATGGAAACAGCAAGCACTAAATCTCCGCATGCAAGTCCCATACTTAATGGGATGGGACCTAAGGCAGCTTGCACGGTTGCTTTGGGTGTATAGGCAATCATGGTAAAGATGCGTTCTTTGCGATTGAGTTTGCTTTTTACTAAACAGATAAGGACACCTACCATTCGAAAGAGTAGTCCAAATAGTAAAAGTAGAATTGCTAGTACACCAATCGTTTGAATATACGAGATGTTGATAGAAGCGCCAACTAAAATAAATAAAACAAATTCAGCGACTACCCATAAATGGTCATAGCGAAATTGCAATCGACTTGCCAATGTACTGTAGAATTGGTTAGTTGCAATTGCCATACTCATAATTGCCAACAAAGCAGAAAATGGGATGTTAGGAAATTGATCTTGTATTTGAAGTAGTAAAAATGCAGTACTCATTAAGATCACAATTTTAATTGTGTCGCGCAGATGTAGTATTTGAAATAGTTTAGTAAGCAAGTATCCTACAAGAAAACCAACTGCAATACCTAAAAGAATGGAGATTGGCACATTGATAAAACTTGTAGCATCAACATGGTTTCCAGTTGCTAAAGTTGTACATGCAGTAAAGATTACAATGACAAATACATCATCAACAGAAGCCCCTGCTAATACCATCTGTGGAATTCCTTGTTTTGTTCCATATCCATTATTCATGATTTGAATCATTCGTGGAACAATAACCGCAGGAGATACTGCAGCTAATACACTTCCAAGAATTGCAGCATCAAGTAAAGATATATGAAGTAGTGGCGGTGCAATTAGCATTACTCCAATGATCTCAAAACATGCAGGGACAAAACACATCAAAATTGCTGATCGTCCAACCGACTTCAACTCTTGTAAGTTTAGTGATAATCCGGCACGCGTTAAAATGATAATTAATGCAATCTGACGTAAGTCATCCGACATTTCTAAAATCTGTCCATCAATACAATTGAGTACATATGGACCCAATAACATTCCTGTTGCCATCATTCCAATTAAACTTGGTAAATGTAATTTCTTACAAATCGCACTAAATATAATTCCTAATAAAAACATATATGCAAAACTTGTTAACATGTTATACCTCCAAAAAAAAGCTAATGAACTGCATAAAAAATGCAGAAATCATTAGCTTGCGCGGTTTCGATAATGTAATCGAGGGAGATTTCATTCCCTGCGCATAGTATACAAAAGATTTAAGTGTTTGTCTATGATTACATTGCATATTTCATCATCTTTTCGGATATAGAATTGTGTCATGTCACAAAATGTACTACAATAAAATGGATAAATAAGGAGTGGCGAATATGTATAAGACAGACTTAGAGATAGCACAGGAAGCAAAACTCCAGCCGATTGTAGAAATTGCAAAAAAAGCTGGAATTGCACAAGAAGATTTGGAATTGTATGGAAATGTAAAAGCAAAAGTATCGCTTGATGTATTAAAGCAAGCGGAGCACAAACCAGATGGGAAGTTGATTTTGGTGACTGCAATTAACCCAACACGTGCTGGTGAGGGGAAAAGCACGACAACTGTTGGCTTGGTTGATGCCTTCAATCAAATCGGTAAAAAGGCGATGGTTGCTTTACGTGAACCTAGTTTAGGTCCAGTATTTGGAATTAAAGGTGGAGCCGCTGGGGGTGGTTATGCCCAAGTTGTACCAATGGAAGATATCAACCTTCACTTTACTGGTGATATGCATGCCATCACAACATGCAACAACTTAATTAGTGCATGCTTGGATAATCATTTACACCAAGGGAATGCATTAGAAATTGACAAGGATCGTGTGGTCTTTAAACGTGTCTTAGATATGAATGACCGTGTTTTACGTCAAGTAGAAGTTGGGCTTGGACCAAAAGCAAATGGGGTAGAACGTCATGATGGTTTTACCATTACGGTTGCCAGTGAAATTATGGCAGTGTTATGTTTGGCTGATTCTTTAATGGATTTAAAAACACGTATTGGTAAAATTTTAGTTGCGTATAGTGTAGCGGGGAAACCAATTTATGTTAGTGATTTGGGAATTGCTGGAGCATGTGCGATGGTGATGAAAGATGCCATCAAACCAAACCTTGTACAAACATTAGAAAACAACCCAGTCTTAATTCATGGGGGGCCGTTTGCGAATATTGCACACGGATGTAATAGTGTTTTAGCAACAAGAACGTGTTTGAAATTAGCTGATTATGTTATCACTGAAGCAGGTTTTGGTGCAGATCTAGGGGCAGAAAAATTCTTGGATATCAAATGTCGTGAAGCAAACTTGCAACCAAGTGCAGTTGTGATTGTTGCAACCATTCGCGCTTTGAAACAACATGGAAATGTTGCTTATGAAGACTTGCAAACAGAAAACGTCGAAGCGATGTTGGAAGGATGCTGCAACCTGGAAAAACATATTGAAACCATTCAAGCTTTTGGTTTGCCATATGTAGTTGCAATCAACGAATTCGCTACAGATACACCAGCAGAAGTCGAAGCACTTCAAACATGGTGTAAACAACACAATCACCCAATGTCACTTTCACAAGTGTGGGCAAAAGGTGGAGCTGGTGCAGTTGATCTAGCCAATCAGTTGGTCGATTTAGTGGAACAAGAAAACACATACAAACCACTTTATGATTTGGATGCTTCAATTGAAGATAAAATCTTGACCATTGCCCAAACATGCTATGGAGCAAGTGGTGTGCACTATACAGATGAAGCAAAAGCACAAATTGCAATGTTCACTGAACAAGGTTGGGACAAACTGGCAATTTGTATGGCAAAAGTTCCATCAAGTTTAACGGACGATGCAAAAATCTGTGGAGCACCAAAAGATTTCACCATCACCATCCGTGAACTACGACCATCGTTAGGAGCAGGGTTCATCGTTGCCTTAACAGGAAGTGTCATGACGATGCCTGGACTTCCAAAAGTTCCAGCAGCAAATCGCATGGATATTGACGAGGATGGAAATATTACGGGATTATTTTAAGTTATAAGCCAAGGAAATTCCTTGGCTTTTCTTACGTCTTTTCTTATCTAGGCATATGACTGGGCAAAAGGTACTTGCTAAGTTAAGATGAAATAGCGCGATGGATATATTCCTTGCGTAAGAGAAGGTTTGGCCATGTATATGGTTCGTGGTGTGGATGATTACTGTAGATAATTACAGCAATCAACAAAAACATCGTGGAGGCTATTTTATCATAAAAGAATGTTGCAAATAACGCTTCATAACCTCTATGATGTATCGATAGAACAAGTCGTGGGCATCAAAAATGATGCTTGCGATTTGTTCTTTTTTTGTATCTGCATTTACCTTCATAAGGAATTGGCATATAATTTAAGGAAGAATTATGAGGTGAAAGAATGAAAATCGGATGTGTTAGAGAAATTAAGAAACATGAATATCGTGTAGGACTCACACCAGCAAGTGTGCAGGCTTATGTGCAAGCTGGACACGAGGTTTACATCGAAGAAGGTGCTGGAGTTGGTAGTGGATTTATGGATGAAGCCTACCACGAAGCGGGAGCAACAATCGTTACGAAAGCAAGTGAAGTATGGGAAACTGTCGACATGATGGTCAAAGTTAAAGAACCACTTGCAAGTGAATATGGCTATTTCCGTGAAGGACTTATCCTTTATACATATTTGCACTTAGCGGCAAATGAAGAATTAACTGATGAATTGACAAAGAAGAAAGTAATTGCATTTGCCTATGAAACATTAAGCGATCAAGGAGAATTGCCATTATTAAAACCAATGAGTGAAGTAGCTGGTCGACTTGCCCTACAAGAAGGTGCAAAATCATTAGAAGTACATAGCGGTGGACGCGGTGTATTGCTAAGTGGTGTACCAGGCGTCCAAAAAGGAAAAATAGTGATCATTGGTGGTGGTGTTGTTGGAACCCACGCCGCAAAAGTTGCAGTTGGATTTGGTGCAGACGTTGTCATTTTAGATAAAAGTATTCGCCGCTTGGCACAGTTGGATGATATCTTTGGAAACAGCATCCAAACGCTATATTCCACAGATCATGAAATTGAAGAACAATGTCGACAAGCAGACTTGGTTATTGGCGCGGTTTTAATTCCTGGAGCTGCAGCACCAAAACTAATTAAAAAATCATATTTAGCAAATATGCAACCAGGTAGCGTCATTGTTGATGTTGCAGTTGATCAAGGTGGATGTGCTGAAAGTACAAAAGCGACATACCATGACGATCCAACCTATGTCGTAGATGGTGTTGTGCATTACTGTGTTGGAAACATGCCAGGAGCAGTTCCAAGAACATCAACGATTGCCTTAACCAATGCAACACTTGCTTATGGATTACGTATTGCAAATGAATCTATGGAAAGTTTAATTCAAGATCCAGTGATGAAAAGTGCAATCAATACCTACCAAGGACACATTACCTTTGAAGGGGTTGCAACGGCTTTTGATAAACCATACAAAGATAGCAAAGAGTTAATCTAAGAAATACACAAAAAACCCTTAAAAATAAGAGTTAGGTTGTGAAAACTTTCTCAATAACATGCTTCACTTTTAAAAGAAAATGGAGTATTATAGAGATACTGAAACAGGAGGAATTATAAAATGGCATTAGTATCAGCAAAAGAAATGCTTGAAAAAGCACATGCAGGACATTACGCAGTTGGTCAATTTAACATTAACAACTTAGAATGGACTAAAATGATTTTATTAGCTTGTGAAGAAGCAAAATCACCAGTAATCCTTGGAGTATCTGAAGGTGCTGGAAAATACATGACTGGTTACAAAACAGTAGTTGCAATGGTTGAAGCAATGGTTGAATCATTAGGAATTACAGTTCCAGTTGCATTACACTTAGACCACGGTTCATACGAAGGGGCAAAAGCTGCTTTAGAAGCTGGATTCTCATCAATTATGTTTGATGGATCTCACTACCCATTCGAAGAAAACTTAGAAAAATCAAAAGAAATCATCGAACTTTGCCACAGCAAAGGTGTATCTGTTGAATGTGAAGTTGGAGCAATCGGTGGAGAAGAAGATGGTGTTGTAGGTTCAGGTGAAGTTGCAGACCCTCAAGAATGTAAAGTTATCGCTGACTTAGGTGTTGACATGTTAGCTGCTGGAATCGGAAACATCCACGGAAAATACCCTGAAAACTGGGCTGGATTAAACTTCGAAGTTCTTGGACAAATCCAAGATGTAACAAGCGGAAAACCATTAGTATTACACGGTGGTTCAGGAATTCCAACTGACCAAATTAAAAAAGCAATCTCTTTAGGAGTATCAAAAATTAACGTAAATACAGAATTACAATTGGTATTTGCTGCTGCTACTCGTAAATACATCGAAGCTGGAAAAGATTTAGAAGGTAAAGGATATGACCCTCGTAAATTATTAGCTCCAGGATGCGATGCAATCAAAACAGAAGTTCTTAATAAAGTTAAAGAATTCGGTTCTGAAGGAAAAGCGTAAGCTGTTAAAACGAAAGTACATTTGAGAAAATGTACTTTTTTTATGGGAAAGGATGAACTCTTGACTTTTTTTTGATATGATAGGATGCGTAAGCAAGAAGGAGTTTTTATGGATTGTACAGATCAAATGTTAGAACGCAAAGAAGCTTGGGTTTTAAAAAATGAAAATCTTTTAAAACAAGGGGTCTTTGTGATGGATATCAACAATACGTATATCGATGAAGATTGCACCATTGGCTTAGGAAGTACGATTTATCCAAATGTTTGGATTGAAAAAGGTACTGTGATTGGAGAAAATGTAACCATTTTACCAAACTCATTTCTATCCCATGCGACAATTGAAAACGGTGTAACCATTGATTCAAGTAAGATTGTGGATAGTATTGTTGGCGAGAATAGTGTTGTTGGACCAATGTCACATTTACGAAATCACACCCATATCAAAGGTGACGCTCGTATTGGAAACTTTGTGGAAATGAAAAATACAAATTTCGGTCTAGGAAGTAAGTGTGCACACTTAACCTACCTAGGTGACAGTGATGTTGGTGAAAAAGTGAATTTTGGTTGTGGTGTTGTCACTGTAAACTATGACGGAAAAAATAAATTCCGTACGGTTGTCGGTGATGGAGCTTTTGTTGGAAGTAACGTGAACTTAATTGCACCGGTAACCATTGGAAAAAATGCATTATTAGCTGCAGGAAGTACCATCAATAAAGATGTGGAAGATGGAGCTATGGCGATTGCTCGACCATTTCAAGAAAACAAACCTGAAAAAGGTAATGAATATAAAAACAAATAAAGAAGGAGAAAATCATGGATAAGGAAAAAGCTGTAGTTTTTGCCCTAACTACAAGTGTAAACTTGGCAAAGGAAATGTGTGAAGTCATTGGGATGGATCTTGGTAACTGTGAGGTAAAACACTTTGCGGATGGAGAAATTCTTGTGCAACTAGGAGAAACCGTTCGTGGAAAAGATGTCTTCATTGTACAATCAACATGTAACCCAGTATCAAGCGCAATTATGGAAGTATTGATTTTTATTGATGCATGTAAACGTGCAAGTGCGAAAAGCATAACGGTTATGACACCATATTATGGATATGCTCGACAAGATCGTAAAGCACAGCCACGCCAACCAATTACCGCTAAACTTGTCGCTGATTTATTACAAGCAGCAGGTGCAACACGTGTTGTAACTACAGAATTACACGCTGCCCAAATTCAAGGGTTCTTCAATATCCCAGTTGATGATTTAAGTGTAATGTGTATTTTATCAAACTACTTTGTTGATAAATTTGGAACTAACGCAGATGATGTTGTCGTTGTTTCACCTGACCATGGTGGAACGACTCGTGCACGTAAAGTAGCAAATGCGTTAAACTGCCCACTTGCCATTATTGATAAACGTCGTCCAAAACCAAACGTTGCTGAAGCAATGAATCTAATTGGGGATGTTAAGGGTAAAAAAGCAATCGTTGTTGATGATATTGTAGATACAGCAGGAACATTAATGGCTGGTATTGATATGTTATATGACAATGGAGCTACTGAAGTGTATACAGCTTGTGCACATGCAGTCTTAAGTGATCCAGCAATTGAACGTATCAACAATTCAAGAATTGTTGAGTTCATCTGTACAAACTCAATTGAACAAACAGAAAATGCGAAAAACATGCCAAAAATGCGTGTGATTAGTTTAGCTGAATTACTAGGATACACCATCCAACAAATTGAAGATGGACGTCCAGTAAGTGAAATGTTACAACGTTTCAACTACGATAATAAATAAGTAAAATAGACACTTCGGTGTCTTTTTTTTGGCAAGTGATTATTAGGTATCCCTTTAGCTGTGATTTATCGTATAATAAACATAGATGAAGATAAGGGGGATCACATGAAAGTCTTATTAATGAACGGAAGTCCACGTCCAGCAGGGTGTACACATCGTGCATTGCTTGAAGTGGAAAAGCAGTTACAAGCCGAAGGGATTGAAACCGAAATCTTGCATATCGGAACAACACCAATCATGGGGTGTACGTCATGTGGGATTTGTAAAGAGAAAGGACGTTGTTTTCAAGATGATATTGTCAACAACTTTGCCAAGTTAGCAGAAACTGCAGATGGATTTGTCTTTGGTAGCCCAACCTATTATGCAGATGCATCAGGACCGTTAACCGCATTTCTCAATCGTTTGTTTTATTCAGCTGGTGATAAACTTGCGCAAAAGCCAGGAGCTGCAGTTGCCTCTTGTCGAAGAGCTGGTGCAATTACCGCATTGGATCATATCCAAAAGTATTTTCTAATAAATAATATGCCAGTTATGGCTTCGCAATATTGGAACGTCGTACATGGCTCAACACCTGCAGATGTTGAAAAAGATTTGGAAGGTCTACAAACCATGCGGTCACTAGCAAAAAATATGGCATGGATGTTAAAGTGCATTGAAGCGGGAATGGAAAAAGGATTGCCATTTCCAGAATATGAAAAAAAGGTGAAAACAAACTTCATTCGTTAAGGAGGTATTATGTCTAGAAAAATACTCATTACCATTTCTCGTGAATATGGAAGTGGTGGAATCTTACTTGCCCAAACACTGGGAAAAAAACTAGCGATTCCGGTGTACGATAAAGAAATGCTCTTTCATATGAGTAAGGAAAGTGACATGAATAAAAGCATTCATGACCAAGTTGAAAAAGACGTCGAAAAAGCGAATTACTATTTTAACCTAGGTGGTGTTAAATTTTTGGGACCGAGTGGTGTTTTAAGTGAAATTGCTTTACATGAACGTGTCTATACCAATCAACGGGATATCATTTTACAAGTCGCAAAAGAAAGTTGTGTTATCTTGGGAAGGTGTTCCGGATACGTGTTAAGAGACAATCCCGATGTGGTCCGTGTTTTTATACGTGCGGATTTAGAAGATAAAAAGCAACGGGCAATTGAGGTGTATAAAGACGATCCTGAAACGATTGAACAAACAATGCACGATATGGATGTACGAAGATCCAACTATTACAACTACTTTACTAACGAAGTATGGGGTAAACTAAACAATTATGATTTGATGGTCAATACAAGTAAAGTTGGCATTGAAGGTGCTGCGGATGCTATCATTGCCTACATACAAGCTAGGGACGAAGAAAAGGAGTAAGTGTTTACTTCTTTTTTTAGTTTACGAAACTGATGGTCCATGCGTAGATAGCATACTGTTGTATAAAAAAAGGCAGCTATTTGCTGCCCTTTAAAATTGGTGTTACTTTTTTGTAAACTAGGAATACGACAAGACAAGTTGCAGTTCCTTTGATTAAATTAAACGGTAATACTGCCACAAGGATAAACATAAATAAATTTGTCACCGGAATACTTGCTTGACTTAAAAATGCTTCGATTGGCATCTTGAAGAAATATGCGTAAGCTGGTAGTAACACAAAGTAATTTAATACCATCGCAACAACACACAAACTTACAATTCCAACTACCATACCGATGAACGCTTGTTTTTTTGTCTTGTTTTTGTGGTAGAGGTAACTTGCAGGAACCACGAGTGCACATCCCATTAGAAAGTTTGCAACTTCACCAATTCCCATGGTTGTTGACCCATCGAGTAGAAAGTTGATAAAGTTCTTTAATGCTTCAATCATTATGGCTGGTCCAGGCCCTAAGGCAAATCCTCCAAGTAAGACGATAACTTCACTGAAGTCCACTTTGTAGAAAGGTGGAACCAGTGGGACAAGTGATATTTCAAATAACATCACCACCGCAGCAATTGCTGCAAGGACACTAACTTTAATGAGTGTCTCTAGTTTTTTATTCATTTCATAATCTCCTTTTCCATAAAAAAACCTGTGAGTAACACAGGGCGTGATTTCATATGAAAAGAATGCTCTTCTTTCATCCAGACTATACTGTCGCCACTGGAATTGCACCAGTTCAGCCTTTCGGCTCGCGGGGTTTACCGCCGGTCAGGAATTGTTAGTAAACTAACGCACCTTGCCCTGAAGATTACAAAATCATTATAGCATAATTTTTAAAAATGCAAATAAAAAAGCAGGAAACCCTACTTTTTTTGATTTAGCTGGTCTTGTTCCAGCTTATTGGTTAGCCATGTGTGATACAAACACAACATGTCTAAAGTGAATAACATGGATCCATGATTTAGTTGGATTGCAATTTCGTTTATATCCATATTGGGTGTAAGTCGTTCTGCGCTATGACGACTCATTAGACTCTCCAAAGTACCTTCTTCCATTTCTGCAAGAAACTCAGTAATTTCTGGTAACATAAGTTTTCACATCCTTCACTCAACATTATAGTACAAACATGATAAAAATCCATAGCTATGCATATTTTCACATACTTGTTTCTCAAGTAATCCATAGTATAATACTACTATGAAAACCAAACCCATTAACGCAATGCAACAAACCATAACTGGACTTGCAGTTTTTATCCTTGGCTTAATTATCTTAAATACCGGTATGCTAACCTTGCGCACCTTTTTTTATGTGTTTGGTATTGTGTTCTTGTTTATGGGATCAAGTAAACTGCTTGGACTTATACTTAGTAAAATAAGAGGTATCAAAAGTGCGACTTCTTTTGTGCGAATTTGCATTGATTTTGCCATTGGCTTTCTCATTATTCGATATCCTGGTATGCCAGTGTGGCTTTTTGGAATTGTTTGTGGTTTGTATGCATTATTGAATGCGACCATTCGGTTTGTCAATTTCTACATCCTGAGAAAAAACCATGCACATGGACAATACAAGGAATTGATTGTTGGTATCGCGTATTTCGTGTTTGGTGTTTTCCTGTTGTTTTCACCGATGCTGTATGTCAGTGTTGTTGTTAACATCATTGCGGTGTTTTTCATACTATATGGGTTTTGGCTGTTACACGATGGGATTCGCTTGGCTTTATCGATTCAAAAGAAAAATGATTTCAAGCGCAAGATTCGTATCACCCTGCCAACTTTTATTGAATTTCTGATTCCAACGTTTGTCTTAGGTGAAATTAATAAAGCACTACAACCGAGTGATGTTCATACAGAAACAATCCTAAGTTATGAAGAGCGCAAAAGTGAGGAACATACGGATGTGGAAGTTCTTGTCCATATGAGTGAAGAAGGGTTTGGTCGTGTAGGCCATGTTGATTTGGCATATAAAGATCGTGTGATTTCTTATGGGAATTACGACCCAGGTAGTTGGCGTATGTTTGAACTCATCGGTGATGGAGTAATTTTCACCACGGAGAAAGAAGGCTATCTACCCTTTGTGATTGCGGATAGTAAAAAAACATTGGTTGGCTTTGGTTTGAAGTTAAATGAAAATCAACTACAGGCGATGGGAACCTTAGTGGATCAACTAATGGATAACACCATTAAGTGGGTTCCACCGTTTTATGTGGGCTTGCAAGATTTCTATGCGAGTCGTCTAAATTATCACGTACCAACAAACTTTTATAAGGTTCGTAGTGGTCGCTTCCACACGTTTTTTGTGGTTGGTGATAACTGTGTTCGATTTGTGGATCGCTTACTTGGTGCCACGGGTATTGACTTGATTAAATTGTATGGAATTATTACGCCAGGTAGTTACTATGAGTATTTAAATAACGAGTTTGCCAACCCCAATGGATTTGTCGTAAATAAACGAATTTATAGCAGCAATGTAGAAATAAATGGAGGGAAAAATGAAACGTAAAGTTGTGTTTATTGATGTGGATGGAACCTTGTGTTTAGATGATGGTCATACGGTACCAGAAAGTGCACAATTCGCTTGTAAGCAAGCAAGAAAAAATGGTCATAAGTTGTTTTTGTGTACAGGGCGTTCCAAACCAGAAATCTTTGATAATATTTTAGCGGTGGGCTTTGATGGAATTATTGGCGCTGGTGGTGGCTTTGCAGATGTGAATCAAGAAAATTTGTTTCACAAACAAATGCAAGAAGCTGATGTCAGAGCTGTGCAAGCGTATTTTGAAGAACGTGGAATCTTATACTATATCGAAAGTAATGAAGGGTTGTTTGGCTCTCACGAACTGCAATTGCATTTAGCAAAACTGATGTGTCCAGATAATCTTGAAAAAGGGTTGGAGGCTCCGTTTGTCAAAGCGTTGCAACCATTTAGTAAGGCAATCGACTATGCATCAATTAATAAAATATGTTTTTTGGACAATGTAAATCATCCACTGCAGGATGTAGAAAACCGTTTCGAAGATGTTTTTGAAGTGTTAGCGTGTACGGTTCCTGCCTTTGGTAAAAACAGTGGTGAACTGGTAATCAAAGGGGTAAACAAAGCAACGGCAATTGATCAAGTCTTAGCACACCTTGGCGTAAGTCAAAAAGAAACGATTGCCATTGGTGATGGAAAAAATGATATTGAGATGTTTGTCTACTGCAATGTTGGTGTTGCTGTTGGCAACGCAGATCCAAAACTGAAAGAGGTTAGTGATTTTGTTTCGAGTCGTCATGATGAAGATGGATTGTATCAAGCATTCGCAAAACTCGAACTGATCTAGTGTTTTTAGAACATTAATTTTATGCTTGAAATTTTAAGCGGTATCGTATTTACAAGGTATCGCTTTTTGTGTATTATAGGAATGTAAGAAAGTACTTGTATAATCGTTGAGATAAGGTCAACAAGTTTCTACCTCACGCCGTTGTTTGTGAGACTACAAGGAATGAAGTTTGTATACGTACTTTTTTTATTGATTTGCGCTCTAACTTGTGGGGAGGTAACAGCATGCAAATGATGGTTATGAATACAAATTTCACAAGAAATCGTAAATTTTTTTCATAACGTGGTAGATAGTTTTATTAACCACGGTTTTTTTATTTTCTGGAGGTAAGAAAGATGATTCAAGTAAGTATTGTTATGGGAAGTAAAAGTGATTTAGAAGTCATGCAGAATTGTATGGACCAATTAAAAGAATTTGGAATCGGCTATGAGGTGCGTATTCTTAGTGCACACCGAACACCAAGTGAAGCTCACAACTATGCAAAAGCACTACGTACGCGTGGTGTGAAAGTCGTTATTGCTGCTGCTGGTGGGGCTGCCCATCTTGCTGGAGTCATCGCTGGAGTAACTACCTTGCCAGTAATTGGTGTGCCTATGCAAACCAGTGCGTTAGGTGGTATGGATTCCTTGCTTTCAACGGTACAAATGCCAAAAGGAATTCCTGTTGCAACTGTCGCGATTGGAAAAGCAGGTGCGGCAAACGCAGCGATTCTAGCTGCACAAATGATTGGTATTGATGATGAAGCAATGGCAATCAAACTTGATGAATTTAAATTAGATATGGCAAAAACTGTCCTTGCTGGCAGTGATGTAGAAACATACGAGGGCAACTAAATGAAAAAGCGACTATTTGTTAGAAAAAAAGCGAAGTTTAATGTAGAAGCAACATCCATTTGTAGTGATATCAATCACAACTTACAAATTACATCTGTACAAGGTGTGCAACTCTACAACATCTATGACATCTTTGATGCAGATGCACAAGATATTGAACTACTACAAACCAAAGTATTAAGTGAAATCGTAACGGATGAAGTTTATGAAAGTGTTGATACGACTGGAAAAACCTACATTGCATATGAAAGCTTACCAGGACAGTTTGATCAACGTGCGGATAGTGCGCAAGCTTGTTTAATGTTACTAAACAATAAAAGTGATGTCATCGTTAAAAGTGGTCGCTTGGTCATCTTAGAGGGAACACCTAGTGACGATGAAATTGCGGCAATTAAACATTACTTAATCAACCCGGTTGAAATGCGTGAAAAGGATTTAACAATTCTTGAAAACGATGAAGATGTGACTGTGGAACCGGTACTTACACTTGATGGTTTTATCGAGTGGGATGAACAAACAATTAAAAACTACCGTGCACAAGAAGGATTGGCAATGAGCGATGCTGACTTGCTATTCATTCAAGAATACTTCCAAAAAGAAGATCGTAACCCAACGATTACAGAAATTAAAGTACTTGATACGTACTGGTCAGACCACTGTCGTCATACGACATTTGAAACGGTATTAACAAATATAGTATTTGAAGAAGGAACCTTCCAAGAACGTATCCAAGAAGCATATGAAGGGTTCTTAGACCTTCATAAAAAAGCGAATAAAAAAGACAAACCAATTACATTGATGAACATGGCAACGGTTGCTGGTAAATATATGCGTCAAAATGGTTTACTTGATGACCTTGAAGTCAGTGATGAAATCAACGCTTGTTCGATTGAAATCACAGTGGATGTAAACGGTAAAGAAGAACCATATTTATTGATGTTTAAAAATGAAACACACAATCACCCAACGGAGATTGAACCATTTGGGGGAGCTAGTACATGTATTGGTGGTGCCATTCGTGACCCACTATCAGGAAGAAGTTATGTTTACCAAGCGATGCGTATTACCGGAGCTGGTGATATCAACAAGCCAATTGCGGATACTTTACCAAACAAGCTTCCACAACGTGTAATTTCTAAGGGTGCTGCCAATGGATATTCAAGTTATGGAAATCAAATTGGTTTAGCAACAACATACGTCAAAGAAATCTTTGATGAAGGATATGTTGCAAAACGTATGGAAGTAGGAGCAGTTGTGGGAGCTGCACCAAAAGAAAATGTCATGCGTTTACAACCACAAGCTGGTGATATTGTCGTCTTGCTTGGTGGTGAAACAGGACGTGATGGTATCGGTGGAGCAACTGGTTCAAGTAAAGAACACACGGAAACTTCATTAACGAAAAGTAGCAGTGAAGTACAAAAAGGAAATGCACCAATTGAACGTAAATTACAACGCTTGTTTAGAAATCCAGACTGTACACGTTTGATTAAAAAAGCCAATGACTTTGGAGCTGGTGGAGTAAGTGTAGCCATTGGTGAACTTGCAGATGGAATTCACATTAACCTGGATAAGGTACCAACAAAGTACGCTGGGCTAAATGGAACGGAATTAGCAATTAGTGAATCACAAGAACGTATGGCTTGTGTAATTGAACCAGAAGCATACGAAGCTTTTAAGACGTATGCATATCAAGAAAACTTACAAACGTACATCGTTGCTGAAATTAGTGACGATAACCGTTTGATGATGAATTTTAAAGGAGAAACGATCGTCGATATCGATCGTCGTTTCTTAGATACTAACGGTGTACGTCAAAAACAAGATGTTGTTATTGAAGACTATACAACAACAGAAGAAAATCCATTTACACCAAAACACAACACGGTTGCAAGTGTATTGCAAGATCCTAATGTTGCAAGTCAACGTGGACTTGTTGAAATGTTTGATGCAACCATCGGAGCAAGTACAGTGCTTATGCCTTTTGGTGGAAAATACCAAATGACAGAAAGCCAAGCAAGTGTGCAAAAAGTATCTGTGTTTGGTCATACCAACACGGCGAGCGTAATGAGCTATGGGTATCAACCAAGCATTGCAAAATATTCTCCATATCTTGGAGCTGCATACAGTGTGGTAGAAGCACTGGCAAAACTTGTTGCAGTAGGAGCAAGTTATGAACATGCAAGATTGTCAAACCAAGAGTATTTTGAACGCCTTGGGAACGATCCAAAAAAATGGGGGAAACCAACCCAAGCATTACTTGGATTGATTGAAGCACAAATGGCATTTGAAACACCTTCCATCGGTGGTAAGGATTCAATGAGTGGGACATACAAAGATTTAACCGTTCCGCCAACATTAATTACCTTTGCCGTAACGACGGAACATGTAGATGCGATCGTTTCAAATGAATTGAAAGAAGAAAAACACTTCTTATACTACGTAAAACACAAAGCGAACCGTGACGGTTCACCAAACTATAATCAATTGAAAAAAATCTTTACCTTGGTAAAAACGAAGATGGATGAAAAAACAATTGTGGCAGCTAATGCAGTTGGCTATGGTGGAGTTGCTGAAGCTTTATGTAAAATGAGCTTTGGAAACAAAGTTGGAATCCAAGTAACAAGTGATGAAAATCTATTTGTGGCAAACATTGGTAGTTTTGTGGTTGAAAGTACAACAGAAATCGAAGATGAAAACTTCATCTTGTTGGGTCAAACAAGCGAAGAATTAAAAATCAACATCAACGATGAAACGTTTAAAATTGATGAAGCGATTGATTTATGGGAAGCGCGCTACAAAGAAATCTATCCAACAACGGTACATGAAAGTGCTGAATACGTAAAGAAATTGGATTACGTAGATGAAACGGTTGTAAAAGCAAATCGTTCTGTGGATAAGCCAAAAGTTATTATCCCAGTTTTCCCGGGAAATAATTGTGAATACGATTGTAAAAAAGCCTTTGAAAAAGCAGGGGCTGATGCAGAGATATACGTCTTCAACAACATCAGTGTTGAAGCAACAAAACAAAGCATTGATACCTTAGCAACCAAGATTGCCAATGCACAAATCTTAATGATTCCAGGGGGATTTTCAAGTGGGGATGAACCCGATGGAAGTGGTAAGTTCATTGCCAACGTACTGATGAATGATAAGGTGAATGATGCAGTACAAACCTTATTGGCAAACGATGGTTTAATCTTGGGAATCTGTAATGGATTCCAAGCCTTGATTAAATCAGGTTTACTACCTTATGGAGATATCGCAAAACTAGATGAAAGTTCACCAACGTTATTTAGAAACGATATCAACCGACACGTATCACATATCGCAACGACACGTGTAAGTTCAACGATGTCACCTTGGTTAAAAGGTTTCCAAGTTGAAGATACACACAAAATTGCCATGTCACATGGTGAAGGTAAGTTTGTGGTTAGTGAAAAAGAAGCACAAGAACTATTTGAAAATGGTCAAGTTGCTACCCAATATGCCGATTTACGAGGAAGACCAACGATGTCAGGTGTGTATAACATCAATGGATCAACGTATGCAATTGAAGGTATAACAAGTCGGGATGGAAGAATCTTCGGAAAAATGGGACATAGCGAACGCTACGAAGATGGTCTCTTTAAAAACATTTATGGAGACAAACTTCAAGACATCTTTAAAAACGGTGTCGATTACTTCAAAAAATAAAAGAAAAGGTGGGCAAACAACATGGAAAAATTAGAAATGATCTACGAAGGTAAAGCAAAACAAATTTATCGTACAACAGATGAAGATATGGTTATCATTCACTACAAGGATGATGCAACTGCAGGTAACGGAGCAAAAAAGGGAACCATTGAAAACAAAGGGGTTCTCAATAACAAGATTTCAAATATGATTTATCGTTACTTGATGAAACACGGAGTGAAAACACATTTAATTGAAGAATTAAATGACCGTGATTCCCTTTGTAAGAAAGTGGACATTGTACCTTTAGAGGTAATTGTTCGTAACATCGTTGCTGGAAGTGCGGCAGCTCGTTACAAAATGGCAGAAGGAACAACCATCCAAATGCCAATTATGGAGATCTGTTGGAAAGATGACAATTTAGGGGATCCACTAATTAACGACTATCACGCAATTGCTTTTGGTTTAGCAACCCGTGAAGAGTTGGATAACATTTATGCACAAACTGCAAAAATCAATGAATTAATGTTGCAAATGTGGGCAGAAATGGGCATTCAATTGGTCGATTTTAAAATTGAATTTGGACGTACCAAAGATGGAGAAATTCTACTTGCTGATGAAATCAGTCCAGATACTTGCCGCCTATGGGATAAGAACACTGGTGAAAAACTAGATAAAGACCGTTTCCGTCGTGATATGGGAAATGTTGAAGAAGCTTATGAGGAAATCTTCTCAAGATTAGAGAAAAAAGAGGACTAATATGTTAGATGAAAAGCAGTATTTTTTAAATGGGAAAATCAATGAAGAGTGCGGAGTCTTTGGTGTGTTTAATGTGAAAGATGCTGCAGCCTTAACGTACTTTGGGTTACACGCATTGCAACACCGTGGGCAAGAAGCAAGCGGGATTGCAACAAGTAATAAAAAGGAAATTAAGTGTATTAAAGGTAAAGGGTTATTGACAGATACCTTTAATTCACAAACGCTAAAACAGCTAAAAGGAGTGCATGCGGTTGGACACGTGCGCTACTCGACGGCTGGCGGAAATGAGATTGAAAATGTACAACCGATTATGGTTAGAAGTCACAAAGGTCACTTTGCGATTAGCCATAATGGGAACATTGTAAATGCGAAAGAATTAAAAGAGGAAATGGAAAATGCGGGTAGTATTTTCCAAGGAACAAGTGATACAGAGGTTATTGGACACTTGATTCAACGTGAACGCGAAGGAACGTTTGAAGAAAAGATTTTGAAAGCGGTGCAGTATTTAGAAGGTGCATTTGCCTTCTGTGTGATGCGCGAAAATTGTATGTATGCGGTGCGTGATAAAAATGGATTGCGTCCAATGAGTGTCGCTAGAGTTGATGATGGATGGGTGGTAAGTAGTGAATCTTGCGCTTTTGATATTGTGAATGGAAAAGATGAATTTGATATTGAACCAGGACAAATCATTAAGTTTGATTACGATGGTATCAAAAAAATTCAATATACCGACAAGACGCAAAAGAAAATGTGCGCGATGGAATACATTTATTTCTCACGTCCAGATTCTTCCATTGAAGGGATCAACGTGCATACCGCACGTCGTCTTTCAGGAAGAATGCTTGCGAAAATTGATAAAGAACAAGATGGAATTCATGCAGACATCGTCGTTGGCGTTCCTGACTCGTCATTATCAGCAGCGATTGGATATGCTGAAGAAAGCGGATTGCCTTACGAACTTGGATTGATCAAAAATCGTTACGTTGGACGTACGTTTATTCAACCGACACAAAAACAAAGAGAACGTGGTGTGCGTATGAAGTTAAGTGCGGTACGTGATATTGTGAAGGGTAAAAGCATCATGTTGATTGATGACAGTATTGTACGTGGTACAACCTCTCGCAGAATCATTCAATTGCTTAAAGAAGCAGGAGCAAAAGAAGTTCATGTGCGCATTGGCTCACCAGCCATTACGCATCCGTGTTTCTATGGTGTGGATACATCAAGTCGTGGAGAGTTGATTTCTGCAAAAATGGACGCGAGTGCTGTATGTGAATTTATCGAAGCGGATTCATTAAAATTTCTTGAGATTCCATCGATGATGGAAGCTTTTGGAACAGAAGATTTATGTGTTGCATGTTTCAATGGGAAATATCCAACCGATTTATACAACTTAGGTGAGCAACTAAAGGAGGAAATGGCAAATGAGTGATAAGTATAGAGAAGCAGGTGTTGATTTAGAAGCTGGTTACGAATCGGTAAGACGCATCAAAAATCATGTGGAACGTACAAAGATTAAAGGTGCTTATACAGCTTTAGGATCGTTTGGTGGAATGTTTGACTTAAGTGTATACAACTTAAAAGAACCAGTATTGGTTTCTGGTACCGATGGAGTAGGAACGAAACTCATGGTTGCTTTTGCATATGATAAACATGACACCGTAGGAATCGATGCGGTTGCTATGTGTGTCAATGATGTACTTGTGCAAGGAGCCATGCCAATTTACTTCCTTGATTACCTAGCTGTTGGCAAAAATCACCCTGCCCAAATTGAACAACTTGTTAAAGGGGTTAGTGATGGATGCGTGGAAAGTGAATGTGCATTAATTGGTGGTGAAACAGCAGAAATGCCAGATATGTACCAAGATGGACATTACGACATTGCTGGATTCTGTGTCGGTGTCGTTGAAAAAAGTAAGCTACTTGATGGTAGTAAAATTGCAGCGGGACAAACGTTGATTGGACTGCCTTCATCAGGATGTCATTCCAATGGATTTTCATTAATTCGTAAAATTTTACTAAAAGATGCAAACTTGGATTTACACACAACCTATGAAGGATTTGATCAACCTCTTGGTGAAGTCTTGCTTACACCAACAAAACTGTATGTAAAAACCATCAAACATTTACTTGAAAAAGTAGATATTAAAGGAATGTCACACATTACAGGTGGTGGGTTTTATGAAAACGTACCACGTATGTTGAAAGAAGGCTTGGGTGTTCGTATTGATACAACGTCGTTCCCACGTCCAAAAATCTTTGACTTGTTGCAAGAAAAAGGACAAATCGAAAATAAAGAAATGTACAACGTTTTCAATATGGGAATTGGATTTGTTTTAGCAGTAGAGGCAGATGATGTGCAAACGGTACTTGCTGCTTTAGCTGAAATCAATGAACCAGGTTATGTCATTGGTGAAGTGACTACATCAGGAGAAGTGGAGTTAACGTGGTAAACGTAGCGATATTTGCTTCTGGTAGTGGTTCAAACTTTGAAAATTTAGTCAAAGCAACATATAAACATGCAGATATCAAACTGCTTGTTGTTGATAAAGAAAATGCCTATGCCATTACGCGAGCAAACAAGCTAGGGATTCCATATGTATTTGTTAATCCAAAAGCTTTTGCAAGCAAAGAGGACTATGAAACACAAATACTAACGTACTTACAAGCGTATGATATTACGTTAATAGCCCTTGCTGGATATATGCGATTCATTGGTAAGGTACTATTAGAAAACTATCCAAATGGAATCATCAATTTGCATCCTGCATATTTACCAGAATTTCCTGGAGCTCACAGTATTCAAGATGCCTATGATGCAAAAGTAAAAGCCACAGGTGTAACCATTCACTTTGTGGACGATGGTGTTGATACTGGACCAATTATTCACCAAGAACGAATTGATATTGATCCAGCTTGGAGTTTAGAAAACTTAGAAGAAGAAGTTCATAAAATGGAATATGATATGTTTCCAAGAATTTTAGATAGCGTATGCAAGGAGGTAGCACATGAAAAGAGCTCTAATTAGTGTTTCAGATAAAACAGGAATCATCGCGTTTGCCCAAAATCTTATCGATTTAGGTTTCGAGATTATTTCAACTGGGGGAACTAAGAAAACGTTGGATGAAGCAGGTATTGCGACAATTTCCATCAGTGATGTAACAAGTTTTCCTGAAATTATGGATGGACGTGTCAAAACGTTACACCCGAATGTACACGGTGCACTTTTATGTGTTAGAGACAATCCCGAACATGTAAAAGCCTTACAAGAAAACAACATCGAGTACATCGATCTTGTTTGTGTGAACTTATATCCGTTTAAACAAACGTTACAAAAAGATGGAGTAACACACGAAGAAATTATTGAAAATATCGACATTGGTGGACCAAGCATGCTTCGTAGTGGGGCAAAAAACTATAAGTACATCCCTGTGATTGTCGATCCAAGTGACTATGACAATGTCATTAAAGAATTGAAAGAAAACAACGAAACATGTCCAGTGACACGTGAATACCTTGCGGCTAAAGTATTCCGTCATACGGCAAGTTATGACACGATTATCGCCGATTACCTAACAAAGAAAACAGGAGAAAAATATCCTGAAACATTTACGATGACCTATGAAAAAGTGCAAGATCTTCGTTATGGAGAAAACCCGCACCAAGAAGCTGCATTTTATAAGGGTATGAATCCTCAGTATTCGATTGCTCGTGCAAAACAACTACATGGAAAAGAACTATCTTACAACAACATTCAAGATGCCAATGCATGTATTGAAGTGTTAAAAGAGTTTAGTGAACCATGTGCAGTTGGTATGAAGCACATGAACCCATGTGGAGTTGGTGTAGGAACAACAATTGAAGAAGCGTGGGACAAAGCATATGAAGCAGATCCAACCTCTATTTTTGGAGGGATTGTTTCTTTCAACCGTGAAGTAAGCGTTGCAGTTGCAGAAAAACTAAGCAAGATTTTCTTAGAGATTATCATTGCTCCTTCGTATGATAAAGAAGCCTTTGAAATCTTAAGTGCAAAAAAGAACATCCGTTTGATGGTGTTGGATACAAACTTAAATGTTGCACAAACGACAAAAGTAACAAATGTTAACGACGGGTTGTTGGTGCAAGATATGGATTTATTGCATATTGAAGATATGGAACTTACCATTCCAACCAAACGCAAACCAACAGATGCAGAAATGAAACAATTGTTGTTTGCATGGAAGGTTGTAAAACACGTGAAAAGCAATGCAATCGTTCTTGCAAAAGATGATATGACCATTGGTGTAGGTGCTGGTCAAATGAACCGTGTTGGCGCTGCAAAAATTGCCATTGAACAAGCAGGTGAAAAGGCGAAAGGTAGTGTACTTGCAAGTGATGCATTCTTCCCGATGCCAGACACAGTAGAAAATGCAATTGCTGCAGGAGTTACGGCAATGATTCAACCAGGAGGTTCAATCAAGGATCAATTAAGTATTGATGCCTGTGATGAAGCTGGTGTAGCGATGGTATTTACTGGTGTACGACACTTTAAACATTAATGGTAATATAAAATAACGTGTGGTTCGAAAATATTGAACTATAAAATATCGTGTGGCTACACAATCAAAAAAGATGAG